>NZ_MEFG01000012.1 GCF_001724715.1 Sphingomonas sp. SCN 67-18 | reverse complement strand
CTGGCGCATCCGCATCCGGGTGCGCTGCTGGACGCGCTCGATCGCCGCCTCGGCGGTCAGGCCGCTGTCGATCGCCTCGTTGATCCGCCGCGACCAGCCTTCGTCATAGGCGAACATCTTGTAGGTCTCGAGCACTTCCTCATGCTCGCCGCCGGTGCCGAATTCCGCCTGGCTGGTCATGCGCTCGATCTGCTCGCGCATCTTGTCGAAGGCGGAATAGACGCGGTGGCGCTCCGCCTCGATATCCTCGGCGACGGTATGTTCGATGTGGATGCGCGGCTGGTGATAGACGGCGTGGCCGCGCGCCATGCCCTGCACCAGCTTCTGCCCGGGCAGGCGCACCGGCGTGGTGTCGAGAACCCGGCCGCTGACCGTGCCCTGCTTGTCGACCAGCCCGGCGTTGGAGATCAGCTCCGACAGCACCATGGCGACGGTCTGCAGCGCCTCGATCTGCACCTCTTCATAGCGGTGCGGCTGCGCGTCCTGCACGCAGAGCACGCCCACCGCCTCCTCGCGGCGGACGATCGGCACGCCCGCAAAGCTGTGGAACAATTCTTCACCGGTTTCCGGCCGGTGGGCGAAATTGGGATGGGCGGTCGCCTCATCCAGGTTCAGCGTCTCGACATCCTCGGCGATGGTACCGACAAGGCCCTCGCCCAGCGCCAGCTTGGTGACGTGGACCGCATCCTGGTTCAGCCCGCGCGTGGCGTAGAGTTCCAGCAACCCGTCGCGCAGCAGATAGACCGAGCAGACTTCGCTGTGCAGCGCCTCGCCGATGATCTGGACGACGCGGTTCAGCTTGCCCTGCGCGTTGGTGCGCGCGGCCATCACGTCGTGAAGGCGGGTCAGTATTTCCCGGGCTGAGGCGGCGGCGCTGAGTTCCATCCCGCCTTGCTAACAGACGCAGGCGGCAGCGTCTCGCCCGGAATCGCGTTTCCCGCCGCAAAATGGGCGGCGGGAAACGCGGCTCCACCGATCAGGCGAGGGTGGTCCGCCGGGGCTGACCGCGCCGGCGCAGGCCCAGCCCGACCATGCCGAAGCCCGCCAGCATCAGCGCCCAATTGGCCGGTTCCGGCACCGCGTCCACGGTGTTGACGGTCAGCCGCTGGATGTTGAACGCATCGTAGGACGGCGATGTGATGTTGCCGATCGTCACCGTGTCGTCATTGTTCAGATTGGCGCCGATCATCCAGACATTGCCGGCAAGCCCGCCCAGGTTGAACGGCACGTCGGGCCGGGTGAAGATATTGGGCGCAAGGTAACGGGCGACATCGTTGAAATCGATCGACAGGCCGTCGAAGACCGCGCCGTTCGCCAGGTCCAGCCTGCTGTTCCACGGCAGAGCGGACATGCCCGCGCCGACCGAGGATTCATTGTCCCTGACACCGTTCAGCACCGAAGTCTCGTTCAGGACGGCGGAGGTGATGGTGACGTTGCGGTCGAACTGGAACAGCACGAAATCGAAGCCTTCAAAATTGTCCAGCCGATCGAAGCTGTTGATGCCGTTGGTCTTCAACTCCTCGGCGGAGGTGACGCCCAGGCCCAGCGGCCCGCGGCTCATATAGGAGGGCGCGAACACCAGCCCGCCATTGGCGTCGCGGCTGGCCGTCCAGCCGCTGGCGAGGACGTTCACCGTCACCCCGTTCGCCGTGCCGGAAAAGGCGACGGAATTGCCGACCGCGCCGAAGGGCGGCGTGAAGCCGGTGGTGTTGATGTTGACCTGTTCGGCGCAAGCAGGCGCCGCCATGCCGAACAGCGCGGCCGTCGCCGCGAGCCCGGTCATCATAGTGAGCAATTTCATGGACTTTCTCCCCAATGCGCCCGGGGTGGGGCGCATGACATTGGAGAGTCGCGATGGGTTAAGGTTCCGGTAACCTTGTTGTTATTGCTCGTTTATTCACGGATTTCCAGATTTTAAGAAAAATTCATTTATAAATCAGATATTTATGGCACTCAGCGAAAATGGTTAACGTGCGCGCGGGCCGCCGCGACATACAGAAAGGGCCGGCGAACCCAAGCTCGCCGGCCCCTTCATCAAGCGATAGTGCTGAAACGGTTCAGGCAGTCGCGGGCACCGCCCGGCGGCGGCGCAGGCCGGCGCCGACAAGGCCGAAACCGGCGATCATCATCGCCCAGGTCGCCGGCTCCGGCACCGCATTGGCGGTGTTGAGCGTCAACCCGTTCAGCTTGAAGCTGTCATAGCCGAATTTCTTGCGGCCCAGCGAATCGACCCCGAAGAAATCGGCGCCGATCATCCAGGTGTTGCCGAAATATTCGTTCGGGTTGATCGCCATGTTCACATCGGCCGCCTTGCCGGTGCCCTTGACGCTGTAAATCTGGTCGAACAGCCCGTTATAGACCGACGAATTGGCCAGGTTCAGCTTAGTGTTCCAAGGCTGGTTGGTATCGCCATAGCCGATCGACGCATCATTATCGACATAGCCGTTATTGCCGATCGAGAAGGGCGTCAAAATCGCCGACACCAGGCTGACGCTCTGGTCGAACTGGAACAGGATGAAGTCGAAACTGTCCTTGTTGTCGATGGTGTGCAGGTTGCCGCCGCCATTGCTGTCATTGGCGGCGGTGGCGCCCAGGCCATGGGAATAGCGGCCCATATAGGCGCTCGAAATGGTGTAGCCGCCGCCGTTCTTGGGCGTCGCCGTCCATGCGCTGGCGAGCAGGTTCACCGTCACGCCGTTGACGGTCACGCTATATTGCTTGCTGTTGCCGTAAGGCCCGTTGACCGACGTGTTGCCGTTGAAATTGAACAGCACCGTCTCGGCCGCGGCCGGCGCCGCCATGCCCATCGCGGCTGCCGCCAAAGTGATCCCGGCGATCGATTTGAACGTCACCATGTAAAATCTCCCCGAGCGCCGGACCGGCGCCACCTTCTTGGGCGATTTCAAAGCAAGATTCCAGCCAATTCGATTAACTTGCGTAAATCCAGCCATTTGCGTGACGAACGGCCGGTAAAATAATGTGGTTAACGTAAAGTTATCCGACTCAGGCAGCAGAGCGCGCGGAGAGCGCGGCGGACGCCTCCGCCAGCAACGCGGCGATGATGTCCGCCACCGGCTCTTCCGCCTTGACCATGCCGACCGACTGGCCGGCCATCATCGAGCCGTTCTCGACATCGCCGTCGATCACCGCGCGGCGGAGCGCGCCCGCCCAATAATGCTCGATCTGCAACTGCGCCTCGGCCATCTCCACCTTGCCCTCGTCGAGCAGCTGGGCGACTTCGCGCTGCTTGACGGTGAACAGGTCAGACCCCGCATTGCGCAGCGCCCGCACCGGGATGACCGGCAGGCGCGGGTCGATCTGCACGCTGGCCACCGCGTCGCGGGCGGAGGCGCGGATGAACGCCTTCTTGAACGCGGGGTGCGCGATGCATTCGGTGGCGCAGACGAAGCGGGTGCCCAGCTGCACGCCGGCCGCGCCCATTTCCAGATAACCGGCAATCGCCTCGCCCCGGCCGATCCCGCCGGCGATGAACACCGGCAGCTGGTCAGCGATCTCGGGCAGAATCTCCTGCGCGAGGACGGATGTGGACACCGGGCCGATGTGGCCGCCCGCCTCCATCCCCTCGATCACCAGCGCGTCGACGCCGGATCGGATCAGCTTCTTGGCCAGCGACAAGGCGGGCGCAAAGCAGAGCAGCCTGGCGCCATTGCCCTTGATCGCATCCAGGCTGCCGGCGGGCGGCAGCCCGCCCGCCAGCACGACATGGCCGACGCGATGCTTCGCGCACACGCCGATCAGGTCGAACAGCTGGGGATGCATGGTGATGAGGTTCACGCCGAACGGCTTGTCGGTCAGCGCCCGGGTGCCGGCGATCTCCGCATCCAGCAGTTCGGGCGTCATCGCGCCGCAGGCGATGACGCCGAAGCCGCCGGCATTGGAAATGGCGGCGACCAGATGCCGTTCCGACACCCAGCTCATCGCCCCCGCCATGATGGCGACGTCGGTTCCCAGAAATGCCGCCCCCCGCGCCATCAGGCGGGCAAGCGCGGCAGAGCTCACGCGGCGCTCTCTTCTTCGGCGTCCAGGCCGTAGGCGGTGTGGAGCACGCGGACGGCCAGCTCGGTATAATCCTCCTCGATCACCACGGAGACCTTGATCTCGCTGGTGGTGATGGCGAGGATATTGATGCCGCGCTCGGCCAGCGCCTTGAACATGGTGGAGGCGACGCCGGCATGGCTGCGCATCCCCACCCCGACGACGGTGATCTTGCTGATCTTGGTGTCGTGCAGGATCTCGACGAAGCCGATCGTCTCCTTCGCCTGCCCCAGCACGTCGAGCGAGCGGGCCAGGTCGGTCGCCGGCACGGTGAAGGTCACGTCCGTCGACCCGGTCGAATGGGCGACGTTCTGGACGATCATGTCGACATTGATGTTCGCCTCGGCGAGCGGCGCGAAGATGGACGCCACCGCGCCCGGCCGGTCCGGCACCGCCGTCAGGGTTATCTTGGCTTCGTTCTTGTCATGGGCGATGCCCGTGATCAGCTGGCTTTCCATATTATTGTCCCCGATTTCGGCATCGCCGACGATCATCGTGCCAGGCCGGTCGTCGAACGACGACAACACCTGGATGCGTACATTTTCCTTCATCGCCAGCCCGACCGATCGGGTCTGGAGAACCTTGGCGCCCACGCTCGCCAGTTCCAGCATCTCCTCATAGGTGACCTGCTGCAGCTTGCGGGCGCGCGGCACGATGCGCGGATCGGTGGTGTAGACCCCGTCGACATCGGTGTAGATGTCGCACCGGTCGGCCTTCATCGCGGCGGCCACCGCAACGGCGGACGTGTCCGATCCGCCCCGGCCCAGCGTCGATACCCGCTCGTCGTCGTCGACGCCCTGGAAACCGGGGATGACTGCGACCTGGCCGGTGGCCAGCGCCTTGTCCAGCGCCTCGGTGTCGATGGTGCGGATGCGCGCCTTGGCATGGGCGGCGGATGTCTGGATGGGCAATTGCCAGCCCAGCCAGCTGCGCGCCGGCACGCCCACCGCCTGCAGCGTCATCGCCAGCAGGCCGCTGGTCACCTGCTCCCCGCTCGCCACCACCACGTCATATTCATAGGGGTCGTAGAGGGTGGATGCCTCGCGGCAGAAATTGACCAGCCGGTCCGTCTCGCCCGCCATGGCGGAAACGACGACGGCCACCTGGTTGCCTGCGTCCACCTCGCGTTTCACGCGGGCCGCGACGCTGCGGATTCGTTCAATGCCGGCCATCGATGTGCCGCCGAATTTCATTACGATGCGCGCCATGGATCTGCTTGCGTCTGCCCCTCAGAAAGCCCGTGGGAAAGCGGGCGCGGCCCTGATAGGGTGACGATATTATGAACGCAAGCACGGCCGCCACCACGATCGACCCCCGCGAAGCCGCCCACTTCGGCGCGCTGGCCAGGGATTGGTGGGACCCGAAGGGGTCCTCCGCCATGCTGCACCGGCTCAACCCGGTCAGGCTCGGCTATCTGCGCGCGGCGATCGACCGGCATTGGGGGCTGGACGCGCAGGCGCGGCGCCCGCTGACCGGGCGGACGGCGCTTGACGTCGGCTGCGGCGCGGGGCTGCTGTGCGAGCCGCTCGCCCGGCTGGGCGCGCGGGTGACCGGCATCGACGCCGCCCCGGAAAACATCGCCGCGGCCCGGCTCCACGCCGGGGCGCAGGGCCTTGAGATCGCCTATCGCGCCGGCAGCGTCGATGCGGTTTCGGGCGCGCGTTTCGACCTCGTCACCTCGCTCGAGGTGGTGGAACATGTCAGCGATCCCGCCGCCTTCGTCAACGGGCTGGCCGCCGCGCTCGCCCCGGACGGGCTGATGATCCTTTCCACCCCCAATCGCACCGCGCTCTCCCGGCTGGCGATGATCACCATCGGCGAAGGGACGGGGCGGATCCCGCCGGGCACGCATGACTGGGACAAGTTCCTGACCCCGGACGAGCTGAAGGCGCTGGTCGAGGGGGCCGGGCTGGCGGTGATCGACATGGCCGGCCTGTCCTTCTCGCCCGCGCGCGGCTTCGTCGTGTCGGACGACATGCGGATGGACTATTTCATCACCGCCGTGCGCGCCTGAACGCCGGCACCGCGCAAGGCGCGCCATGCGGACGGTGAGGTGATGGAAACGGGGGGTCTTGCGTGACCCGGATCGCAGCGCGCGTCCTGCGCACGCGCACCGCAAGGGCGCTATGCGCTAGAAATCCACCTTGTCATAATGGGCGGGCGGGCTGACGATCTCCATCCGCTCGGTCAGCAGCGGGCGGAAACTGGGGCGCGATTTCAGCCCCGAATACCAGCGTTCCGTCTGCGGGTGGCCGCGCCAGTCGATGCCGCCCAGATAATCCGCCACGGAGATATGCGCGGCGGCGGCGAGATCGGTCAGGCTCAGCGTCGCGCCGGCCAGCCAGTTGCGATGGTCCAGCAGATAATCGGTATAATCGAGATGGTTCATCGCCATCTTCATCGCGTCGCGCAGCACGCCGGCATTGGGCGATGCGCGGTCGACGATCCGCTTCTTCATCCGCTCGTGCATCAGCGGGGCGACGACATCGGCATAGAATTGCTCGTCGAACCAGCTGGTCAGCCGGCGGATCTCGGCGCGGTTGACCGCGGTGCCGTTGATCATCGGCGCCTTGTTCACCGTCTCCTCGAAATATTCGCAGATCGCGGCGGAATCGATGAGCGTGATGTTCTTGTCGCGCTCCACCATCACCGGCGTGCGGCCGGTGGGGTTCATGTCGAGGAATTCGTCGCGCCTTTCCCAGGGCGATTCGCGCACCAGCTCATAGCCGACGCCCTTCTCCCCCAGGAGCAGACGGACCTTGCGCGAATAGGGACAGAGCGGAAATTGAAAAAGCTGCCACATGGAAAAACGACCTTAGCGCCCCGCGCCCGGAGTGCCAGAGGCGGCGGAGATAAATTCGCTACTCCGCCGCCGCCATTTCCAGATCGTCGTTCAGCGGATGGGCCAGCCGGGTCAGCATTTCCTTGGGGCAGACCTGCCAGAAACGGTCGCGCCAGCGATCCCAGTCGTCCAGTATGGCGTGCGCCCACTGGCTGTCCGTGGCGATGGCATGTTCGGCGATCAGCGCCCGGCACTGCGCCTCCCAATGCACCGACCCGAAGCGTTGCCAGACGATATTGTCCGGGTTGGCCCGGCGATCGAAATCGCCCGCCTCGTCCAGCACGAAGGCCATGCCGCCGGTCATGCCCGCGCCGAAATTGACGCCCACCGCGCCCAGGATCACCGCCGTGCCGCCGGTCATATATTCGCAGCCATTGGCGCCGCAGCCCTCGACCACCACCGTCGCGCCCGAATTGCGGACCGCGAACCGCTCGCCCGCCTGGCCGGATGCGAACAGCTTGCCGGACGTGGCGCCGTAGAGCACGGTGTTGCCGATGATGGTGTTGTTCTGGCTCTCCAGCGGGCTGGACACCATCGGCCGCACCGAGATGATGCCGCCCGACAGCCCCTTGCCGACATAGTCGTTGGCGTCGCCGAACACTTCGAGCGTGATGCCCTTGCACAGAAAGGCGCCGAGCGACTGGCCGGCGCTGCCGCGCAGGCGGATGTGGACATGGCCGTCAGCCAGCGTCGACATGCCGAACCGCGCCGTCACTTCCGAGGACAGCCGCGTGCCCACCGCCCGGTGGGTGTTGCGGACATTATAGGTCAGCTGCATCTTCTCGCCGCGCTCGAACACGGCCTTGCCGTCCGCGATCATCTGCGCGTCCAGCCCGTCCGGCACCTCGTTGCGGAAGGTGGGCAGGTTGAACCGGCGCTCATGGTCCGGCGCGTCCACCTTGGCGAGGATTGGGTTGAGATCGAGGTCGTCGAGATGCTCCGCGCCGCGGTTCACCTGGCGCAGCAATTCGGTGCGGCCGACGATCTCGTCGAGCGAGCGGAAGCCCAGCCGCGACAGGATCTCGCGTACTTCCTCGGCGATGAAGGTCATCAGGTTGATGACCTTTTCCGGCGTGCCGGTGAACTTGGCGCGCAGCCGCTCATCCTGCACACACACCCCCACGGGGCAGGTGTTGCTGTGGCACTGGCGCACCATGATGCAGCCCATGGCGACCAGCGACAGCGTGCCGATGCCGAATTCCTCCGCGCCCAGGATCGCGGCGATGACGATATCGCGCCCGGTCTTCAGCCCGCCGTCCGTGCGCAGCTTCACCCGGTGGCGCAGGCCGTTAAGGGTCAACACCTGGTTGACCTCGCTCAGCCCCATTTCCCACGGCGTGCCGGCATATTTGATCGACGTCTGCGGGCTGGCCCCGGTGCCGCCGGTGTTGCCGGAAACCAGGATGACGTCGGCATGGGCCTTGGCCACGCCCGCCGCGACGGTGCCGATGCCGGCGGAACTGACCAGCTTCACGCACACGCGGGCGCGCGGGTTGATCTGCTTCAGGTCGTAGATCAGCTGGGCAAGGTCCTCGATCGAATAGATGTCGTGGTGCGGCGGCGGCGAGATCAGCGTCACCCCCGGCGTCGCGTGGCGCAGCTTGGCGATCATGTCGGTCACCTTGAAGCCGGGCAGCTGCCCGCCCTCGCCGGGCTTCGCGCCCTGCGCGACCTTGATCTCGATCTCCTCGCACGCGCCCAGATATTCGGCGGTGACGCCGAACCGGCCGGATGCGATCTGCTTGATCACCGAATTGGCGTTGTCGCCGTTCTGATAGGGCTTGAACCGGCTTGAATCCTCGCCGCCCTCGCCCGACACCGCCTTGGCGCCGATGCGGTTCATGGCGATGGCCAGCGTCTCATGCGCCTCGGGCGAGAGCGCGCCCAGGCTCATCCCCGGCGTCACGAACCGCTTGCGGATCTCGGTGATCGCCTCAACCGCGTCGATCGAGATCGGCTCGCGGGCGTAGTTCAGCTCCAGCAGGTCGCGCAGATAGACGGGCGGCAGGTCCTTCACGCCGCGCGCGAACTGCAGGTAGGTGGAATAGCTGTCGGTGGCGACGGCGGTCTGCAGCAGGTGCATCAGCTGCGCCGAATAGGCGTGGGTCTCGCCGGTATGGCGCTGGCGATAGAATCCGCCGATCGGCAGGGTCACGACCGCGCTGTCATAGGCCGCCTCGTGGCGCAGCCGGGCGTTCAGGTGCAGCGAGGCATAGCCCTCGCCGGAGATCTTGGCCGGCATGCCGGGGAAGAAATCGTTGACCAGCGCACGGCTCAGCCCGACCGCCTCGAAATTATAGCCGCCGCGATAGCTGGAGATCACCGCGATCCCCATTTTCGACATGATCTTCAACAGGCCGTCGTCCACCGCCTTGCGCTGGCGGGCGAGGCACTCGTCCAGCGTCAGCTCGCCAAACAGGCCGCGCCCGTGCCGGTCGGCAATGGCGGCCTCGGTCAGATAGGCGTTCACCGTGGTCGCGCCGACGCCGATCAGCACCGCATAATAATGGGTGTCGAGGCATTCGGCGGCGCGGACGTTGATCGACGCATAGCTGCGCAGGCCCTTGCGGACGAGGTGGGTGTGCACGGCGGCGGCGGCCAGCACCATCGGTATGGCCGTGCGGCCGGGGCCGACATTCTCGTCCGTCAGGAATAATTCGGTGCGGCCCTCGCGCACCGCCTTTTCCGCCTCGCTGCGCACCTGCGCGATGGCGGCGCGCAGCCTTTCCGGCCCGCCCTCGCTGCTG
The DNA here is from genome assembly GCF_001724715.1 of Sphingomonas sp. SCN 67-18. Lineage (GTDB taxonomy): Bacteria > Pseudomonadota > Alphaproteobacteria > Sphingomonadales > Sphingomonadaceae > SCN-67-18. The sequence goes on along the minus strand of NZ_MEFG01000012.1, from coordinate 152,318 downwards.
AACGTGCAGTCGATCTCCGCCGCGAGATTGCCGAAATAGGTCTTCAGCCGCTGCCAGCCCGTGCCGGACAATACCGGGGAATCGAGCACCAGCACGTCGCTGGCCTGCGCGTCCTTGTCCAATATGTTGGCCAGGTTGCCGAAGCGCGTCTTCAGGCTCATCACCCGCGTCTCGCGCAGGGAATCGATGGGCGGGTTGGTCACCTGGCTGAAATTCTGGCGGAAGAAATGGCTGATCAGCCGGGGCTTCATCGAGATGACGGCCAGCGGCGTATCGTCGCCCATCGAGCCGACGGCCTCCTTGGCATCCTCCACCATGGGCGCGAGGATCAGCTCCATGTCCTCCAGCGTCTGCCCGGCGGCGACCTGACGGCGGGTCAGCTCCGCCCGGTCCCAGTCGAACAGCGCCGCGCCCCCGCCATCGGGCAGGTCGTCCAGCGTCAGAAAGCCGTTGACCATGTCGCCATAAGGCAGCTCGCCGGCAATCCGGTCCTTCACCGCGCGGTCTTCCAGCAGCGCGCCTTCGGCCAGGTCGACCGCGATCATCTGCCCCGGGCCAAGCCGGCCCTTCTGGACGATGGTCGATTCCGGCACCACCACCATGCCGGTCTCGGATCCGACGATCAGCAGATTGTCGATGGTGCGGGTATAGCGCAGCGGCCTCAGCGCGTTGCGGTCCACCCCGGCCACCGCCCAGCGCCCATCGGTCATCGCCAGCGCGGCCGGGCCGTCCCACGGCTCCATCACCGAGGCGAGATAGGCATACATCGCCTGATGCGGCTCCGGCATGTCCTGGCCCTTCTGCCAGGTTTCCGGGATCAGCATCAGCTTGGCGGTCGGCGCGTCGCGGCCGGACCGGCAGATCGCCTCGAACACCGCGTCCAGCGCCGCCGTGTCGCTCGCCCCGGCCGGGATCACCGGCTTGATGTCCTCGCTATGCTCGCCAAAGGCAAGGCTGGCCATCTTGATCTCGTGGCTCAGCATCCAGTTCTTGTTGCCGCGAATGGTGTTGATCTCGCCATTATGGGCGAGGGTGCGGAACGGCTGGGCCAGCCACCATTGCGGAAAGGTGTTGGTCGAATAACGCTGGTGGAAGATCGCCACCCGGCTCTCGAACCGCTCGTCGCGCAGGTCGGGATAGAAGACCGCCAGGCTCTCGGCCAGGAACAGCCCCTTGTAGACGATCGACCGGCACGACAGCGAGCAGATGTAGAAACCCTGGATCTGCGCCGCGATCACCCTTTTCTCGATACGGCGGCGGATCAGGTAGAGATTCTTCTCGAACTCGCCCAGGTCCTGCTCGTCCGGCATCGGCCCGGCGATCATGATCTGCTCGATCTCCGGGCGCAGCGCCTTGGCCTTGTCGCCGATCACGGAGACGTCGACCGGCACCTGACGCCAGCCGTAGATGGTGTAGCCCGCGTCGATGATCTCGCTTTCCACCAGCGTGCGGCACGTCTCCTGCGCGTTCAGGTCGGCGCGCGGCAGGAAGATCATGCCCACCGCCAGCCGGTTGGGCAGCGGGCGGTGGCCGCCATGGGCAATCGCATCGTCGAAGAAGCGTACCGGCAGGTCGACATGGATGCCCGCGCCGTCGCCGGTCTTGCCGTCGGCGTCCACAGCGCCGCGGTGCCACACCGCCTTCAGCGCATCGATGGCGCAGGCGACCACGCGGCGGGACGGCTTGCCGTCCGTCGCGGCGATCAGCCCGACGCCGCAGGCATCCGATTCCAGATCGGGGCGGTACATGCCCTCGCGGGCGATCCGTTCGCGTTCGGCCTGATTGATCATCACTTCTTCCTCGCCGGGGCATTGCCGTCCGGGCCGAGCATTTCGGCCTCTGCGCGGGGGAGCGCGGTCGTCATCGCTTCGCCGCCCGCACGCATTCCGGCCTTTTCGCCCAGTTTCGTCATGGCGCGGCCGATCTCCAGCTGCCCGGCAAACCATTTGCGTCCCACGTCGGTCGCGATGAAGGCTTCAACCTCGGCCAGTTCGGCCGGGCTGAACCGCGCGCGATAAAGTTCGGCCACTTCCTTGCGCAATTGCGGGAACTGCAGCCGGAAGGCGCGGGCGATCTCTTCGGACAGGATGCGTTGAAGCCGATCCCGCCCGCCCCGGCCATTGGCGAGCAGTTCCTGCACATTGCCGAAATTCTGTCGCTCGAACGTGGATATGATGTTGTCGGACACCAGCGGCAGGACGGCGGAGAACCCCTCGTCCCATTGCGGTTCCAGATTCAGCGACGCCACCACGCGGTCGGCGGCGTCGGGCGCATCCGCCGCCCGGGCCGGACCCGCCCCGACAAGCAACAGCGAGGCAGCGAGGACAAGCGATGCCCGCTTCGTCATGCGCGTCATGCCGCTATCCTTTCGCGCGCCGCCTTGGCCTTCAGCCAGGCATGCATATGCTCGGTCACGTCGCGGCCGTCGCGGATCGCCCAGACCACCAGCGAGGCGCCGCGCACGATGTCGCCCGCCGCGAACACGCCGGGCAGGCTGGTCATCATCGTCTTGTGGTCGACCCGCACCGTGCCCCAGCGGGTCACGCCCAGCTCCGGCGCGTCGAACAGGCGGGGCAGGTCCTCGGCGTCGAAACCGAGCGCCTTGATGACCAGATCGGCCTCCAGCCGGAACGCGCTGCCCGCATCCGGCTCCGGCGCGCGACGGCCGCTGGCGTCGGGCTGGCCCAGCCGCATCCGCGTGGCGCGCACGCCGGTGACGGCGTCCGTGCCGTCGAACGCCTCGGGGCCGGACAGCCAGACGAATTCGACGCCTTCTTCCTCGGCATGGGCCACTTCGCGCTGCGATCCCGGCATGTTCGCCCGGTCGCGGCGGTAGAGGCATTTGACTGAGGCCGCGCCCTGGCGGACGGCGGTGCGGACGCAATCCATCGCCGTGTCGCCGCCGCCGATCACCACGACATGCTTGCCGGCGGCGTCGAGCGATCCGTCGTCGAACGCGGGCACGGCATCGCCAAAGCCCTTGCGGTTGGAGGAGATGAGATAATCCAGTGCGTCGACCACGCCCGGCGCGCCGACGCCCGGCGCGCGGATAGCGCGCGGCTTGTACACCCCGGTCGCGATCAGCAGCGCGTCATGCTTGTTGCGCAGCTGGTCCAGCGTCGCCTCACGCCCCACCGCGAAATTCTCGTGGAAGACGATGCCGGCGTCGCGCAGCCGCTCCACCCGGCGGGTGATGATCTGCTTTTCCAGCTTGAAGCCGGGGATGCCGTAGGTCAGCAGGCCGCCGGGCCGGTCGTGCCGGTCATAGACATGCACCGCATAGCCGAGCGTGCGCAGATATTCGGCGGTGGTCAGCCCCGCCGGCCCCGCGCCGATGACGCCGACGGACTGGCCACGGTCGGGCTGCGGGCGGATCGGCTCCACCCAGCCTTCCTCCCAGGCGGTGTCAGTGATGAATTTCTCGACGGAGCCGATGGTGACCGCGCCATGGCCGGAAAATTCGATGACGCAATTGCCCTCGCACAGCCGGTCCTGCGGGCAGATGCGCCCGCATATCTCCGGCATGGTGGAGGTGGCGTTGGACAGCTCATAGGCTTCGCGCACCCGCCCTTCCGCGGTCAGGCGCAGCCAGTCCGGGATGTGGTTGTGCAGCGGGCAATGCACCGAGCAATAGGGCACGCCGCATTGCGAGCAGCGCGCGGCCTGCGCCTCCGCGGACGGCGCGGCATAGCGTTCCGCGATCTCGCGGAAATCGGCCCGGCGGTCTTCCGCGCTCCGCTTGGACGGATAATCCTGCGGCGCCGTGACGAATTTGAGCATGGGATTGTCAGCCATGCGCGCAGCCATAGGCGCAAAAGCCCGGCCGAGTCATGCAAGAAACGCATTTTAGGTAAGTTATATTGACTTAAAAAATACGACTTCCCGGTTTTCCTGCCTTTTCTCGCTCCATCTACCCAGTCAATAGGTCCGATCTGATACTATTTGGCCAGCAGCCAGATCAGCGCGACGCTGCCGATGACGATTCGATACCAGGCGAAGGGCGCGAATCCGTAACGCGAGACGATGCCGATGAACCAGCGGATGACGACCAGCGCGACGATGAACGAGATGACGAAGCCCAGGCCGATCGCCTGCCAGTCGTCCGCGCCCAGCGCGGCGCTGCTCTTGTAGAGATCGTAGCCGGAGGCCGCGATCATCGTCGGCACCGCCAGGAAGAAGCTGAACTCCGCCGCCGTCTTGCGCTCCACCCCCAGGCTCAACGCGCCCATGATGGTCGCGCCGGAGCGGCTGACCCCCGGGATCATCGACAGGCACTGGAGCATGCCGATGCCCAGCGCCGTCTTCCAGCTCATCGCCTCGACGCTCGGCGTGGTCGGCTGCTTGACCAGCCGTTCGATCACCAGGATCGCCACGCCGCCAACGATCAGCGCCACCGCGACGATGATGGGCGACCCCAGCATCGCCTTGACGAATTTATAGACGAACAGGCCGATCACCGCCGAAGGCAGGAAGGCGAGCAGGATGTTGCGGGTAAAGGCGACCGCCCCCTGCTCCAGCCCCAGCAGCCCCTTGCCGACATTCCAGAAGCGCCGCCAGTACAGCACCACCACCGCCAGTATCGCGCCCAGCTGGATGACGATGTCGAACGTGCCATGGTCCTGCTCCACCCCCATCAGCGCGCCGGCCAGCACCAGATGGCCGGTGGACGACACCGGAATGAACTCGGTCAGTCCCTCGACGATGCCGAGCAAGATGATAGTGATCAGACCCATGGGGTGCCTCGTCCTTCCAACCCCGCCCCGAGCGAAATCGAGGGACGGATTCGGGATCAGCGCGCCTCGACTTCGCTCGACACGATCAAAGGGAAATCAGGCGGCCTTGACCCCGCCGAACCGGCCATGACGCCGATATTGCACCAGCCAGCCGGGCGCCACCGCCGCAATCGGCGTCGGCACGATGCCGAATGCATCCAGCCCGTCCGCGCCGGCCGCGACGACATTGTCCGCGCCGAGCATCAGCCACTGGTCCCATGTCATCGGCGCGCCCGGCAGCCAGCCGAGGGCCTTCGCCATGGCGGCGGCCACGCCGTCCGGCACCTGCGCGAAACCGCGCTCGCGCCCGGTCCATTCGGCGATTCGCGCGTTGAGCGATGCCATGTCGACGACTTCCGGCCCGCCAAGATCGAAATCGCGGCCGGCAAAGCGGCCCGGATCAGCCAGCGCCGTCGCCACCGCCTGGGCGACATCGCCCACGAATACCGGCTGGAACCGCGTTTTGCCGCGCACCACCGGCACCACCGGGGCAAGCTGGATCAACCCGGCGAAGCGGTTCACGAACCGATCCTCACGCCCGAAGACAACCGACGGGCGCAGGATGGTGGCGCCGGCAAAGGCTTCGCGTACCGCTTTCTCGCCGGCGGCCTTCGAGCGGCCATAGGCGGAAGCCGAGCGGGGATCCGCGCCGATGGCGGAGAGATGGACCAGCGCGCCGACCCCGGCATCCGCCGCCGCCCGCGCCACATTGGCCGCCCCGGCCCGGTGGACGGCATCGAAATCGCCGCGCAGGATGCCGACCAGGTTGACGACGGCATCCGCCCCCGCGACCGCCCGCGCCACACTGTCCGCGCGCGTCACGTCAGCCGCCACGAACTGGGTCTGCCCCAACCCGCCCTGCGGCTTCACGAAATAGGCCTGCCGGGGCGCACGCTGGGCGATCCGCACCCGCGCACCCGCCTGCAGCAGCGCGCGGGCGACATAACGGCCCAGGAATCCGCCACCGCCGAACAGGGTGACCAGCTTGTCCTTCATGCCTCAACCGCCTCCTTTTTGCGCCACGCCCCCTTGCCCCATGCCGACCGCGGTTGACAAGCGCCGACCGCCCCCGCTAAGCGCCCCAGCCTACCCCGTGCCCAGATGGCGGAATTGGTAGACGCACCAGCTTCAGGTGCTGGCGGTCGCAAGGCCGTGGAGGTTCGAGTCCTCTTCTGGGCACCAATACTGGCTCTGGATACGTCCAGCAGCGTCCAGTAAGCGGCTGGTTTCACAGCATTTTTAGACCGAGAATCGCCAGACACCGTCCGGCGAAATCCGGCTAAGAGCACCAGCAGCAGCAACAAATGTTGCTCTTTTTGGGGCTCTCGGATCGACCCGGCTTTGCTGGGAAAACGACCATGCTGACCTACATCCAGATCAATGCCGCAAAACCGAGGGACAAGGCCTGGAGCCTGTCCGATTCTCAAGGCCTCTACCTAATCATCCAGCCGAACGGCTCGAAGCTCTGGCGATTTCGATATCGCTTTCTCGACAGACAAAAGACCCTTCACCTCGGTGGCTGGCCGCAAATCAGCCTCGCTGATGCTCGGACGCGGCGAGACGACGCCAAGAAGCTGGTCGCCAACGGGATCGATCCGGCGCTGGAAAAGAAGCGCGCACGGATCGCCGCCAAACATGCTGCGGCGAACACCTTCGAGGCTGTGGCCCAGGAATGGCTGGTGAAGTGCGAACGGGACGGCCTCGCGCCGGTGACGATCGAAAAGATCAGCTGGCTGCTCGACAAGGCCTACCCAATGATCGGTAACATCCCGATCGCCCAGATCACGCCCCATGAGGCGCTCGCCGTCCTGCGCAAGATCGAGGCCACGGGCGCCTACGAGAGCGCCCGTCGCATGCGCAGCGTCCTCAGCCGCGTGTTCCGCTATGGCGTGGCCACGGTCCGGTGCGACAAGGACGTCGCCGCCGACCTTCGCGGCGCGATCGCCGTGCCGAAGGTGAAGCACTTCGCTGCCATCACCCGGCCGTCCGAAGTCGGCGTGCTGCTCCGGGCGATCGATGGCTATTCGGGCCACAAGGTGACTGTCATGGCCATGCGCCTGTCGCCGCATGTGCTGCTGCGTCCCGGCGAACTCCGACAGGCCGAGTGGACCGACATCGATTTCGACGAGGCCATCTGGTTCATTCCGGCCGAGCGAATGAAGATGCGGCGTCCGCACCGCGTTCCGCTTTCACGGCAAGTACGAGGTGCAGGCGCTGGAGCGATTGTTGGCGGTCAGGCCCGAGGTCACTCCGAATCTGGTCGTGGTCGCGCTCGCAGACCAGCTGCTTCAACGCTCAGGCAAGTTGGTAGCGGCAGTCGCGGCATGGGAGGCTAATGCGCCTGGTCTCGCCGAGGCCCGGGCGACGCGCCTGCATTTCGCCCGGACACGTCCCGAACTCTACGCCCGGGCCGACAGTGCCTCCATCGAATGACTTGTGTCCAATTCAGCCATCCGGCTCTGCCCGACTGCGCGTTAATGCCTTCAGGCTCTCGAACTGCACCAGCGTGCAGCGACCGACTTTCACCGTGTCGATGTCGCCGGACTGGATCAGCTCGTAGATCCGCGAGCGACTGAGGCCGGTGATGTGCGCTTCTGCATCGCTTCGTTGGGCGATACATAGGCCGAGGAATCCATGCGTTCGGTCTCGAAGGGTGTCACCAGCGTTTCAAGAGAGTCCTTGAGGGTTTCCACCTCTCTAGACCCCTCCATCCTGTTCCCTCCTATGATTTGTCAGATAAATGCTTCATCAATCTGACAAATGTTTTTTGCAATTTGTCAGAATTGCGTATACACGCTTCTGACAAAGGGACTAGCATGCGCGGACCGGGCCTCGATCTCAAAAGTGCCATATTGGACCGAATGGTCTCCGGAGGCGTGCCTTCAGTCTGGACGCCGCAGGACTTTCTCGACCTCGGCTCTCGCGACGCCGTCGATCAGGTGCTCCATCGACTGACCCGCAATGGCGACGTTCGCAGGATTGCCCGCGGTCTCTATGACAAGCCGAAACTCAACCACCTCACGGGCAAGCCCACGCACCCCGATCCGCGCGCCGTCGTCGATGCACTGGCTCGCCGGGACCAAGCCCGTATCCTCGTCGATGGCGTAACCGCGGCCAACGATCTTGGTCTCTCCGATGCCGTACCGGCTCGCGTCGTAGTGCATACCGACGCCAGGCTGAAGCCCATCACGCTCGGCAACCTCCGGATCGATTTCAAAACCACCGCGCCCAGCCGGCTTCACTGGGCCGGCCGGCCGGGCATGCGTGTAGTCCAGGCCTTGCATTGGTTGCATGACGCCGGGGGCGACACCGATCCGGCTGTTGCCAAGCGCCTGCGCACCATCTTCGCCCACCCTGATCACGGCACCGACATCGTCAACGACCTCCAGGCAGATATGCTGACGCTCCCGCTGTGGATGCAGAATATCCTGCGCGATACGATGCCGGCTACCTCGTCAGCTGACCGCCTGAAGACCAAGCGAGCATGACAATGAATCCCGCTTACGCCCAGTTTCTGGCGGCCGATCCCACGGATCGACGGGATGTGTTCATCGGCGCCGGCCAGCGGCTCGGCACAGCGCCCCAGAATATCGAGAAGGATTTCTGGGTCTGCTGGACCCTCGATGCACTGTTCAACGGTCCGGCGTCCCATGGCCCGCGCTTCCTGTTCAAAGGGGGTACGTCGCTGTCGAAGGGCTTCGGCCTGATTCAGCGTTTCTCCGAGGACATCGACATCACGGTGTTTCGCGAAGACATCGGCCAGGATGCAAGCGTCGAGGCGCTAGAGGGGATGTCTGGCAAGAAGCGGCAGGCCAAGCTCGATGCCATCAAGGCGGCATGCCAAGCCTTCATAGGCGGAGACCTGTTCGCCCAGCTTTCGGGGACACTGGCCGGTGCAGTGGGCAAGGGCATGGCAGGCGCGAAGGTCGAGCTCGATCGGGACGATGAAAGCGCGCAGAGCCTTCTCCTTTGGTATCCAAGCGTGACCGCCGAGTCCGACGGCTACATCCGCAAAGCCGTCAAAATAGAATCCGGGGCCAAATCCGCTCTCGACCCTCATGCCCGCCATAGCGTCGTTCCCTATCTCGCCGACGATCTGCCCGCCCTTGATCTGGTAGTCGCCAACGTGACCATCGTCGATGCGGAACGCACCTTCTGGGACAAGGTCGTCATTCTCCATGGCCTGCGCCGCTGGTTCGACGCCCGGCAGGTTCTGCGTGCGGGTGGCCAGCGCGTCTCACGCCATTATTACGACGTGCATCAACTGATGATCGCCGGAACGGGCGCTTCAGCGATGGCCAAACCCGAGCTCGGCAGGGATTGCGTCGCGCACGCCCGGATGTTCTTCAATAGCCGCGACCTCGATCTCGCCCATGCTGAGCCCGGCAGCTTCTCCATGACGCCGACCGACGCGATGATCGCTGACCTCCGCCGCGACTATGGTGCCATGGCCGGCATGATCTTCGGTGATGTGCCCGACTTCGATGCCGTCCTCGCAACCGTCGAAACGCTCCAGCGCTCATTGAACGAACCGGCCGCATGATCATCACGCGACATTGCTCTGGTCGATGTCGCCCACATCGCGCGGCTGCTCTCCGGAACGTGCGAGGCGCAAAGAGCGCGTCAGCGAACCTCCTTTGAGAGTGGTCGCCACGTTCACCTTGTCATGCGCAGCCATTAGGTTTTTCTGCTGCACGATTTTTAGGTTATCGTGTTCAGGGAATGCGATGATCCCCTCACTTGTCCGAAATTTGTAGCCATATTTCGGACAATCCAGCCCAACGCCCAGACGGATATGACGGCCGCGCGGCGCTGACCACGCTGGGGCTGGTGCTCGGTAATTTGCCCTTCGCGGCAATGAATGCAGCCGTGCTGAGCCTGGTGTTCGGCGCGGTCTGGGCGGCGGCACCGGTCCATTGGCCGGCGAACCATTGGGCGACCTGGGCCGGCGGGTTCCTCGCGGTCGAGTTCGCCTATTACTGGTTCCACCGTGCGAGCCATCGGATACGCTGGCTCTGGGCCTCGCATTCGGTGCACCATTCGGCCGAGCAGATGACCTTGCTCGCGTCGCTGCGGCTCGGCTGGACCAACCTGTTCTCGGCAGGCTGGGTGTTCTACGTGCCGCTGATCTTCGCGGGATTTCCGCCGTTCGTGCTGGTCGCGCTGCTCGCGCTCAACCTGCGCTACCAGTTCTTCCTGCACACTGAAGCCATAGGGAAGCTCGGGCCGCTCGAATGGGTGTTCAACACCCCCGCGCACCATCGGCTGCACCACGCTTCCAACGACGCCTATATCGACAAGAATTTCGGCGGTGTGCTGATCCTGTTCGACCGGCTGTTCGGCACGCTGGCGCACGAACAGGCCGGCGAACCGATCCACTACGGGCTCGCGCATCGTCCGGCGACGGCCAATCCGATCCGGCTCGCATTCCGCGAATGGGCGATGATGCTGGGCGACGCGCGCGATGCGCGGGGATGGCGCGCAAAAGCACATGCGCTGTTCGCGATGCCGCGAATGAAGGAATTTCCATGATCAGGACAATGTTTCTCGCTGCCGCGTTGCTCGCGCCGGCGGTTGTGCATGCGGCGCCCGCCGATGCGGTCACCACCTGCGACGCCGCGTGGCGCGACGCCGCGCGCGACCGCGATGTGCCGGTGCGTATCCGCATGCCCGCCGGCACCGGCAAGGTGCCGGTGATCCTGTTCAGCCACGGCCTGGGCGGTTCGCTCGACGGCGGCACCAACTGGGCGGTGGCCTGGGCGAAGGCCGGCTTCATCGTCGTCAATCTCCAGCACCCAGGCAGCGACCGCTCGATCCTCGGCCAGGGACGCATCGGTGCGGCGATGGCGCCGGCGCAGCTCGTCGCGCGCGTCGACGACGTGCATTTCGTGCTCGACGAGCTCGGCCGGCGCCCGCGCGAGGGCGCGTGCGACCTGCGCCGGGCCGACCTCGCCCATGTCGGCATGTCCGGGCACAGCTTCGGCGCGCACACCACCCAGGCGATCGCCGGTCAGCGCTTTCCGGTCGCCGGGATTGCCGCCGATCCGCGCGTGAAGGCGGCGATCGCGTTCAGCCCTTCGCCGCCGATGCGGGGATCGGACAGCGCCGCATTCGGCGGCATCGCGATCCCGTTTTTCTCGATCACCGGCACCGAAGACGCTGCGCAGATCACGCCGAGCATCACGCCCAAGGACCGGGAGCGTCCGTTCCGCGCGATGCCGCCGGACGGCAAATATCTGCTGGTGCTCGGTGGCGCGAACCACATGGTGTTCAATGCCCAGGACGGGCTGCGGGGGCCGGCTTCAACCGCCACGCCCCACATCCGCGACACCGTGATCGCGGCGACCACTTTGTTCTGGCGCGCGACGCTCCTCGGCGACGCGGCCGCTCTCTCCGAGCTTGCCCGGTTCGGCGCGACCCTGCCGTCCGGCGACCGTTTCGAGCATCGATAGCGGTTCTCCCCACGCATTCGCAGATGTCCGGTTCCGCGCGGCCGGACGCCGTTTTCTCACGCTGCTAGGCGGGCTTCCGGAATTTCACCGGGATGCGCAAGAACCGCACGCCGTCGGCTTCCGCCGCCGGAAGGCGTCCACCCCGGATGTTCACCTGTATCGCGGGCAACAGCAGTCTGGGGACCGGCAGCCCGGCGTCCCGCGTCTCGCGCATGGCGACGAATGTCTCCTCGCTCACGCCCTCGTGCACATGGACATTGCCGCGGCGCTCCTCGCCGACGGTCGTTTCCCAGCGATAGTCTTCCCGGCCAGGCGCCTTGTAATCGTGGCAAAGGAACAGCCGCGTCTCGTCCGGGAGCGCGAGCAGGCGCCCGATCGACCGGAACAGCCGATGCGCATCCCCGCCGGGAAAGTCGGCGCGCGCCGTGCCATAGTCAGGCATGAAAAGCGTGTCGCCGACGAACACGGCATCGCCCACCCTGTAGGCCACGTCGGCCGGAGTGTGGCCGGGTACGTGGAGCACCTCGACCTCCAGCTCGCCGATCGGAAACCGGTCGCCATCGCGGAACAGCTGATCGAAGTCCGACCCATCGGTCCGAAGGTCATCCAGGGCGAAGACCGGGCGAAATATCTTCTGCACGTCGCGGATATGCTCGCCGATGCCGATCGCGGCTCCGGTCTTGGCCTTAATATAGGGCGCGGCGGAAAGATGGTCGGCATGCGCGTGCGTCTCCAGCACCATGACGATCCGCCAGTCCTGCGCGGCGGCGAATGCCAGGACGCGCTCGGCTGAGCGCGTATCCGCCTCGCCGCTTGCAAGGTCGAAGTCGAGGACCGGGTCGACGATGGCAGCGTCGTGCGTCGCCGGATCGGCGACGAGATAGGTGATCGTGTTGGTCGGCTCGTCGAAGAAAGCCTCGATCATGGGTTTGGCGGGCATCGGCATCTCCTGTGTCGCTTGACAATATATTAGTAGTGTCTAAATAAGCAATATCTAATGTAAGGAAGCGGCGATGCTCAAGCCTCCCATGGATCTCGCCACCTTCGAAGCGAAGGCTGGCGAGGTATCGAACCTGCTCAGGGCGATGGGCAACGCTCGCCGCCTGATGGTGCTGTGCAAGCTTGTCGAACATGGCGAGATGACGGTCGGTGATCTCGCACGCGAAGTCGCGCTGTCGCAATCCGCGCTGTCGCAGCATCTCGGAAAGATGCGCGACGAGGGCCTCGTCGCCTTCCGTCGCGAGAGCCAGACACTCTGGTACCGGATCGCCGATCCCAGGACCGAGACGCTGCTCGCCACCCTCTACCAACTCTATTGCAAGGAAAGCTGATCGATGACGCCTGTTTCGCTCAAACCCCTCGAAGCGCAACGGCTTGTCGCTGGCGGCGCGACGCTCGTCGATGTCCGCGATGCCGACGAACATGCGCGGGAGCATATCCCCGGCGCGCTCAACATGCCGCTGGCCGGGATCGCGGATATGCCCGCCCCGTCCGGTCCGGTCATATTCCACTGCCGTTCGGGGATGCGCACAGCAGCCAACGCCACCCGGTTGGCGGACGCTGTGCCCGGCTCGCCTTCCTACATCCTGGCGGGCGGCATCGACGCCTGGCGCACGGAAGGCCTGCCCACCACGGTCGACCGGGGCCAGCCGCTCGAGATCATGCGGCAGGTCCAGCTTGCTGCGGGCGGACTGGTGCTGCTCGGTGTCATCCTCGGGTTTCTCATGACACCCCTCTTTTTCGGGCTATCGGCCTTTGTCGGTGCCGGACTGATGGTGGCCGGCGCAACCGGATGGTGCGGAATGGCGACGCTGCTGCGGCGACTTCCGTGGAACCGCCGGACCCTGGCGGCCTGATCCGGCGATGACGCTCAGCCACATCCTGCTCGCGCTCGCATCGGGTGGAGTCATCGGCGTCGTGCTGGGGCTGGTTGGCGGCGGCGGCTCGATCCTTGCGGTCCCGCTGCTCGTCTATCTCGTCGGGGTGGGATCGCCCCATGCCGCGATCGGGACCGCCGCAGTGGCCGTCACCGCGAATGCGCTTGCAAGCCTCGTCGGCCACGCACGCGCGGGCAAGGTCAAATGGCGATGCGCCGCGGTCTTCGCGACAGCCGGGGTAATCGGTGCGGCGATCGGTGCCGAGATCGGCAAGGCGTTCGACGGCGAGCGGCTGCTGATGCTGTTCGGCCTGCTGATGATCGGCGTCGGCGTGTCGATGCTCCGGAAACGCCGCAAGAGCGAGGCCCCGGACATACGCCTGACCCGCAAAACCGCATCGGCGCTGATGCCGCGCCTCGTGCCGATCGGCCTCGGCGTTGGCTTGGCGGCCGGCTTCTTCGGGATCGGCGGCGGATTCCTCATCGTTCCCGGGCTCATCGCAGCGACGGCGATGCCGCTGAGCTTCGCAGTCGGCACTTCGCTGGTCGTCGTCACCGCGCTCGGGCTGACGACCGCAACCTCCTATGCGCTCTCAGGCTATGTCGACTGGCCGATGGCGGCGCTTCTCGTCCTCGGCGGGATCGTTGGCGCATTCGGCGGGATCCGACTGGGAGTCCGGCTTGCTATGCGCAAGGGCCTGCTCGAGCGCTCCTTCGCGATCATCGTTATGCTGGTCGGCAGCTATATAGCGCTCAAGGGCGTCTAATCGAGGTCATCGCCTGCGGGTTGCGAGATACATAATATCCATTATGCTGGATATATGGAATCCGAGTCGACTATCCTTGCTTTGAGCGCGCTTGCGCAGTCCACGCGCCTCGACGTGTTCCGTTTGCTGGTGCGCCATGAACCCGAAGGGCTGGCAGCCGGCAAAATCGCGCGCCAGCTCGATGTGCCGCAGAATACCATGTCCGCGCATCTCGGCATTCTCGCCCGCGCAGGTCTGGTAAAGGCGCGGCGACACAGCCGTTCGATCGTCTATCGCGCTGATCTCGATGCGTTGCGCACGGTGACGTTGTTCCTGGTCAAGGACTGCTGCGGCGGTCGATCCGAGCTGTGCGAACCGCTCATCGCTGACCTGACGCCCTGCTGCCAGACGGAGCCGGCATGAACCCTGTCGATATCATCATCTACCACAACCCCGAGTGCGGCACGTCGCGCAATACCTTGGCGATGATCCGCAATGCGGGCATCGAGCCGCATGTCGTCGAATATCTGAAGACGCCGCCATCGCGTGGGATGCTGGTGTCATTGATCGAGCGCATGGGAATCCCGCCACGCGCGCTGCTGCGCGAGAAGGGCACACCCTATGCCGAGCTTGGCCTCGACGATCCGGCGTTGTCCGACGAGGTAGTGATCGATGCGATGATGGCGCACCCGATCCTGATCAACCGTCCGATCGTGGTCTCGCCGCTGGGCGTGAAGCTCTGCCGCCCGTCCGAGGTCGTGCTCGATCTCCTGCCCGTTGCCCAACAGGGCGCCTTCGCCAAGGAGGACGGTGAGCTGGTCGTCGATGCCTCCGGCAATCGCACAGCCTGAGGCACGGAGCATGACCGGCACCGCAGCCGCCGCGCCGCCGGCGATCGGCACCTTCGAGCGCTATCTCTCGGTCTGGGTGGGGCTGTGCATTGTTGCCGGAATCGCGCTCGGCTATGCGCTGCCGGGCCTGTTCGCGGCCATCGCCGCGGCCGAGGTCGCGCGCGTCAATCTCGTGGTCGCCGCGCTGGTGTGGCTGATGATCATTCCGATGCTGCTCAAGATCGACTTCGGCGCGCTCGGCTCGGTGCGGCAGCACTGGAAGGGCGTGGGCGTCACCCTGTTCATCAACTGGGCGGTGAAGCCCTTTTCGATGGCGCTACTCGGCACGGTGTTCATCGGCTGGCTGTTCCGGCCCCTGCTGCCGGAAGCGGACATCAGCTCCTATATCGCCGGGCTCATTCTCCTTGCCGCCGCGCCCTGTACCGCGATGGTGTTCGTCTGGTCGAACCTGTGCGAGGGCGACCCGACCTACACGCTGAGCCAGGTCGCGCTGAACGACGTCATCATGGTGTTCGCGTTCGCGCCGCTGGTCGGCCTGTTGCTCGGGGTCGCCTCGATCACGGTGCCCTGGGATACGCTGTTGCTCTCGGTGCTGCTCTACATCGTCGTGCCGGTGATCGTCGCCCAGTTGATCCGCCGTGCCGTGCTCGCTCGCGGGGGCAAGCTGACCCTTGATCGCCTCCTCAACCTGTTCGGACCAGTGTCGCTGGTCGCCCTGCTGACGACCCTGGTGCTGCTGTTCGGCTTCCAAGGCGAAGCGATCATCGCTCATCCACTGGTGATCGCGCTGCTCGCGGTCCCGATCCTCATCCAGGTCTATTTCAACGCCGGTCTCGCTTACTGGCTGAGCCGTCGCTTCGGCGTCGCCTGGTGCGTCGCCGCGCCCGCCGCACTGATCGGCGCGTCCAATTTCTTCGAACTGGCGGTCGCCGCCGCGATCAGCCTGTTCGGCCTTAATTCTGGCGCCGCGCTGGCGACGGTGGTCGGTGTGTTGGTCGAGGTGCCGGTGATGCTGTCGGTGGTCAGTATCGTGAAACGCTCGCGAGGATGGTACGAGCGCGGAGCCGCGGCATGATGCGCTTGCGAACCCTTGCCGATTCCGATCGCTTCCCTGCGCTCGACCAGCGCTTCGTCCACTCGCGTCCCGCAACCGGACTCGGCGCCGATCTACCGCCGCCGCGCATCCTGCTGCTCTACGGCAGCTTGCGCGAACGGTCTTTCTCGCGGTTCGCGACCGAGGAAGCCGCGCGCTTGCTCGAGCTGTTTGGCGCCGAGACCCGGATCTTCGATCCCTCCGACCTGCCTCTGCCCGATCAGGTGAAGGGCGATGATCATCCCGCCGTTCATGAGCTGCGCGCGCACGCCTTCTGGTCGGAGGGCATGGTCTGGTGCAGCCCCGAGCGCCACGGCCAGGTCACCGGGATCATGAAGGCCCAGATCGATCATCTGCCTCTGGAGATGAAGGGCATGCGCCCGACCCAGGGGCGCACGCTCGCGGTGATGCAGGTGTCGGGCGGCTCGCAGTCGTTCAATGCGGTCAACACGCTGCGCCTGCTCGGCCGCTGGATGCGAATGGTCACCATCCCCAACCAGTCGAGCGTGGCGATGGCGTACAAGGAGTTCGATGAGGCCGGACGGATGAAGCCGTCGAGCTACTATGACCGGATCGTCGATGTGATGGAGGAACTGGTGCGGTTCACCGTGCTGCTGCGACCGCACGCCGGTCAGCTCGTCGACCGCTATTCCGAGCGAAAGGCAGCCGGCGTGCCGGTCGATCCGGCGACCGACCTTTCGGCCATCGCACTCGGCGAAAGGGCCTGATGACCGCACGCCATGCGGCCGTTCGTCGTTCTGACGGCAGCCTGAAGTGATGGAAATGCGTCAGCCGAGCGACGTTCCGACGATGGAGCCCGCTCCATATGTAACCCCGGCCGCGGCGAGGCCGATGAGGAGCTGGCGCACGGCCGAGAACCAGGCGTTCCGTCCGGTGAACAGGCTGGTCCCCGCGCCGATCAGCGCCAGCGCGACGCCGCTCGCACCGAGGCTGGCGCCGAGAGCGGTACGTCCGGAAAGAAACAGGAACGGGGCGACCGGGACGATGGCTCCCGCTGAAAAGAGCAGGAAGGACCAAATCGCGGCGGTCCACGCCGATCCGCCGAGCTGGTCGGGATCGATCCCCAGTTCCTCGCGCGCGAGCGTGTCGAGCGCGGTTCCCTGGTTGCTCAACAGCTTGTCCGCAAGCGCGCGGGCCTGGGGTTCCTCGATACCCTTGGCCTGGTAGATCAGGATCAGCTCCTCGCGCTCCTCGTCCGGAACGTCGCGCAGCTCCTCCGCCTCCGTCGCGATCTGGCTCTGGTAGAGTTCGCGAGAGCTGGTGACCGACAGCCATTCGCCCATCGCCATCGAGCAGGCGCCGGCAACGAGGCCAGCGAGACCGGTGAGCAGCAGCGTCTGCTGGGCCGCCGCCGCGCCAGCCACGCCCATGACCAGGCTCATGTTGGAGACGAGGCCGTCATTGGCGCCGAGTACGGCAGCACGCAGCGTATTACCGCCGCCGCGATGACGCCCTTCGAGCAGTGCCAGCGTCGGGCCGGAGAGGCCGCCCTTGCCGGCGGCCGCGCGTATCAGCAGCGCGTGCGAGCGTTCGTCGGCCGGCAAGCCCGCCTCCCGCGCTTCCGGCTGGTCGTCATAGGCGGCGCTGTCGCGCGTCTCGTTCGCGGCCAGGGTCGGCAGCACGAAGGCGGGACCAAAGCGCCGCGCCAGCCAGGCAAGGATATGCGCGCGGGCGGAGGGGGACGGTCGGAAATTCGCGCCATTGGCCTCGATGCGCCTGCGCCAGAAATCGCCATGTGCCGCCTCGACGGCCGCGAGCCGGCGGAACACTTCGGCGAGCTTGGGATCGGCCTCGCTCTCTGCGAGCGCCGCATAGATCGCCGCGCCATCGACCTCGCCCTGGAGATTGGAACGATAGCGCAGCAAGGCATCTGGTTCGGTCATGGGCGTCATGCCTTGTTTTTCAGTTGAGCGGACATCAGCCTATCACAGCCCCTGCGACGTGCGCGCGAAGTTGACGTGGCTGGTGATCGGGCCGGTATCGATCACCTTGAGCGTGGCGAAGGGGGGCTTGGCCTCGATCGCGACGGTCTTGCCGACGTCCTTCAGCCTGTACCAGACCTGTTTGCCGTCAGGCGACGCGGCGATGTTGGGGCAGAAGGGACTGGGCTGCGCGACGCGGCCGACGATCGCCTGGCGCGCGAAGTCGAACATGCGCGGTGACGCCGAGGAGAACGCTCAGGGACAGCAAGAGCAAGGATAGGCGCATCGTGCCTCCGTTGGTCAAGGGACGCTGGGTTAGACACCGGCCGGCGCGATCTATTCCCCGCGCCAGCAAAAAAGTTCGGCACGCCGCACCGCTAGTCCTCGCGGCTACCCGCTAACTGTCCGAAATTTGCAGTCCTATTTCGGACATGAGTCCAGCCCCAGGAGGACTCGAACCGCCCTGTCCATTCACGTCCAACCTTTTCCACGAATCCAGATCGTGCTATTCATGCTCTTGGCGAGTTCGTAAGTCTATGATTTGACTGCGAAATCAATCGCTTAGGTCGCCTGGCCGAAAGCTCTTCTGGCACCAGCAAATCCTTTTTATCGTGTTGATTTCGCACGATAAAAAGGCATTTTGCGGCATTGCGGGCCCACGGATATTCCCACATTCTGAGCAGGTTATAGTGGCGCGAAAGTGCCCATTAAAGCGCTCATTCAAGAACATGGGGTTGCGTTCCCACGCCTGAGACACCTTGCAATGTCCGGTGATATTCCGTACATTTATGGTGAAAGGTGTCACTTATGGCCAACGTTCAAACCCGTAGCGCTCGCATAGAGGCGCGCATTGCTCCCGAAGCTCTCGCAGCCGTTCGGCGCGCTGCTGAAATTCAGGGGCGCAGTGTTAGCGATTTCGTCGTCGATGCCGCGCGGCGAGCAGCCGAAGAAACGATTCGGGAAACACAAGTCATCCGGCTCACATTGGCCGATCAGGAAAAGGTCGCGGATATTCTTGCTCGCCCGCCAGCTCGGTCCGATGCGCTTGAGCGTGCACGCCGTGCATGGGATGAACTAATTCACTCTGCGCAGTGACACGCTATCGTATCGAGCCGCTCGGACCTCATGATCGGGCGACATTCACGAGCGGATCAGAGGTACTCGACATTTATCTCCGGGAGCGTGCATCGCAGGATGTGAAGCGCAGAATCGCCTCCTGCTTCGTGGCAATGACAGATGATGGCGGTGTGGCCGGTTACTATACCATAGCGGCAACCGGGCTAGTCTTTTCCGATCTCCCGCCGGCGCGTTCGAAGAAGCTCCCTCGCTATCCGGTAATACCGGCCATTCTGCTTGGGCGCCTAGCGGTGGCGATATCGCATCAGGGAAAGCGGCTGGGCGGTGCCTTGGTTGCCGATGCGCTTGATCGGGCCAGAGTGAACGACATCATGGCATACGCCATGGTCGTTGATGCGAAGAATGCCGAAGCGGCCCGTTTTTATGCACATCTCGGGTTCGAGCCGCTGCCGGACAGCCCACTGCGGTTGCTTCGGCGGCTCTGAATTCGGGTCACGGTATAAAATCGATGAGCAAGATACCGGGATCCGCGCAGCGAAAGTAAGGGTGATGGCTTGTGGCAAGAAATCTCAAACGGGTAGACAGGATCGTCGGAGGAGGCCTCGGTGAAGTGCTTCCCGAGAGTATTGCTCGCGAAAAACTCGATCGTCTGACAACAGTCACTGGGCCAGAAGAATGGGCCGCATCCGAACTGCTGAAAGCCGGGGACATAGCAGCATGTCTTGGCGTGTCGCGAACCGCTGTCGATAGCGGGCGCCACGCGCAAAAGATCTTCTCGTTTCGGACCGGTGGGCGCTACTACGTCTATCCAATCCGGCAGTTCGGGCGGAAGGCGCCCATCGACGGATTGTAGCAAGTCCGGAAATATTTTGGTGCCGACGACACGGCATGGGACTGGATGGTGACACCTAATCGCATCACCGGTGGTATCGAACCATTGGAATGGCTGCGCCTGGGCAAGATCAACGATGTGATGCGCGCAGCGGAAGGGGCATGCGACTATCAGTGAATTTGGGCTCACCGGCAGGTCAAGGGACACTCCGGAATGGCTTCTTTTAGGAGCGCAGAATCGCAGAGCGGACCTTACAGTCTACGAATTGCTGTTTCGACTTTCCAAGGGCGAGTCCTTGCCTGTTCCACGGATGTTCCTTACGGATACCTCCAAGCGACCGAGTTCGGGGTTCCGCAGATACGGGAGCGCGCCTTCCTCGTGTCGTTTCGCGAAGGGCAGGCGTTCAAGCCCCCCAACCGGTGACCGGCGACCGCGGCGACCGACCCGTCGCCACGGCCTGGGACGCCATCGGCGCTGATGCTCCGGGCGGTGACAGGAAGGACGACCTGTCGAGCCAAGGTAAATGGGCGGACCTGCTGCCGACGATACCTGAGGGGCAGAATTACCTCTGGCACACCGACCGCGGGGGCGGCCTCCCGCTATTCGGATGGCGGACTAGATACTGGTCGTTCATGCTGAAGTTGGCGAAAGACCGCCCGGCCTGGACCATCCAGGCCGAGCCCGGGCCCGCAACCGGACCGTTCCACTGGGACAGTCGGCTTCTCTCGATCGACGAGATGGCGCGCCTGCAGAGCTTCCCGACAGGTTACCGCTTCTCCGGCGACTACCGCACGGCGAGGCGCCAGATCGGCAATGCCGTTCCGCCCGCCCTCGTCGAGGCGGTCGCACGCAGGATATCCGCGATTCTGCGGCGGCGGAAATACGAGCCCACGCTGACCCTCGCGGTCCAGCCGCGCGGAACGCCGCCCGCGGCGACGCCCCCGAAAGACGTGCCCGAAGCCTACCTCAGGCTCGCCGGGCAGCACACCGCCCATCCGGGCACCGGCAAGGGCCCGGCAGCACTACTCAGGCCGACGTCGGCGACCTTAGCTGCGGAGCGAGGGGACGAGCGCACGCGGACGCCATCGACGTCGGTCACGAACAGCGTGCGGCTGCATAGGTTGCGAAGCGACTTCCATAGCATATGGCTCCCGGCCAAAAGCCGATCGTCAGTCACTTGCTCGCCATCATCTCGCCAGATCGCAGGACGAGACAGAAGTGTGCGCCCATGTGCGAAGATACATATACGGCGAAGTCAGAATCGCTTTCGGACAGCAAGCCGTATCGTGCGCCCGAGCGGGTCGATCTCGTCGCGGCTGAATCCGGCCGGCGCGTGCCCATCTTGAAGCCTGACATGGCTATAGCCGTTCAGAAGATTGGCGATGGACAGGGATATGTTCAAGTTCTTGCCGAGCTTCCTGCCTTTCCACTCGGGTAGATACCGATCCAGATCGATGAAGGCCGAAGCGTCCAAAATTACCGGCGGCCTGATCCGCAATGCGTCATTGCCGGCACCCTGGTCGATGCTCGCCTGACCGCTCCAACGCATATTGACACTGGCGCCCATGCCACGCTTTCCGGCCGCCAGCTGCACGTCCAGCATATGGCGGGACACGCCGCCACCGCCCAGCCGGTCAATCACCGGTACGCCAGGACGGATCAGCGTCTCGCTCTTCAAGCGCCAGTTGTGATTGAGGGAGAGTGTGAATTGCAGAGCATCGCGTCCACCGCTCACAAAATGCAGCGCGACACCGGAGAGCAGGCTCGTGTCTATGTCCCGGACGATATTGATCGCCCTGGCATCAACCGCGATCAGCTGTCCGGATACATCACGCGTCACACGGTCTGGAAAGGCGGCCTCGACCGCCGGCGACAGCTCCGGAAACCCCTGGCCGCCGGCCCTCGCAACCGTCCGCCGATAGTTAAGATTGAGCATCAGATCTTGGTTGCTGAGCGGCTGCAGCAGCGCCGAAAGAGTGAATGTCTGCCGGCTGCCGCGTTGAAGGCCCGGGTTGCCGCCGGTGGTCCAGATCGGCTCTGCCACTTGCCGACGCGTGTAGTCGAAAACCCGCGCGACCGTTGTGACGAGCGGCGCCTCAAGCTGGTCGAACGATGGTACGACGTCCGCATGTTCAAGCGCAGCGCCGAGCCGGATCACACCGATCGGCGCCCAATTCAACCCGCCACCGAAGCTTCTTTGCAGCCCGGTTCCGCTCATTGCCTGACCGGCGATCCACATATCGACGCGCCGCTTTTCGGCGACTTTTATCGTCAGGGGGCAGCCTGAACAGTCGGCGTCGCCAGGTTCGCCGAGACGGTGCACGTGCCGATATTGCCGCTCACCGTAATCGTCGAGCCACCCGGAGGGGTGGGATTGTTCGTGATCGTGATGGTAATGCTTCCCGCCTGGGTGCAGGCGACGGCGCCGCCGACGCGCACGACGAGGCCGCTCAACGATGCGGTTCCGCTTCCGTTGCCGGCCGAACTGTAGCTGGCCATCGTGTATGTCGCGCCGCTGTCGATCGTGATGAGCGGGCAAATACCCGCGCCCGTATTGGTACCGCCGGTGATGGTGCCCCCGGTTCCCGCAGCATTGGTGTTGGCATTGAGGGTGAGGGTGCAGGGCGTTCCGTTCAGCGATGCGGCACCCGTTGCGGTGAAGGGAGTGCTGACCGGTGCGACATGTTGCGCAAAAGCAGGATTGGCGCCGCACAGTCCGATGGTGGCAGCACAGATTGTCATGAGCCTTTTCATCACATTTCTCCATTTTATGGCGGGTCGCCCGCCCACGTTGCACGCCCGACGAAGATGCGCGGCGGGCGCCACCACTCCCTTTCCGGAGCGATTCCTTGAAAGAGGAAGATTTTATTTCTGGAGAAACAGTGATTTAACTGATCATGTGAAACAATATGTTTCGCATCCATAATGGATTGACATGTATTTGAATTATAAATTCAGAATTTCATAGAATGAATTTGGATTCAATCATCAGAAATATTTATAAATACGTGATATTTACATAACAAAGTGGCGCCACCCGCATGACGGATGACGCCATAGTTTACCCGAGGAGGGTGGGAGCAGCAGGAATAGCCGGACGATCAGAAACTCTTCATGACGCTGAATCCGAATATCCGTGGATCAAGCGTGAAGACGTTGGTGGTCAGCCCGCTGTCGTCGCTGTTGATGAAGGCATCCGTGATCGGCGCGTCGTTGGCGATGTTTTTCACGTAGAACTGGAACGTCACGCCATGCTGCGGATTGTCGAGCGTGACGGAAAGATTGGCGTTGCCCCATGATTTCAGCCGGTCGATCGCCGTATTGTAGACGCGCGCCCAGCTTTTGCCCTGCCGGTAATAGTCGCCGCGCAACGTCAACGCCCAGCCCCGGATGGGGATGGTGTATTGAGCGCCGAGGTTGGCGGTCCAGTGCGGCGCGTTGGGCAGTTCATTGCCGCCCAGATCGGCATAGAAGCCCCGGCCCTGATTCGGCGCATCGACGGCCGGATCATAATTGACCCCGAACAGCAGCGGCAGGAAGCCGCCCGGTCCATAGCTGCCGATATAGGAGCCGCCGCACAGCGGGCTGAGATAGGCGTTGGCGCTGCCGTCGTTGAAGAAGAAGCTGCTGACGATCTTGTCCACCACCGCCTTGGGCGCGATGCAGCTCGACGCCAGCTGGATCCATGGCTTGACGACCTGCCAGTCGGCATTGCCCTGGGTGCGGTTCATCACGTCGATCGACTGCATGCCCTTGGCGATGCGCGTGTCGAGATAGCCGAGATTGCCGTTGAGCCGCAGCCTTGGCGTCGGGCGCCAGGCCACCTCCAGTTCCGCCCCCCAAGTCTTCGCGTCGAAATTCTCGTTCAGCGCCATCCGGTCGACGATCTGCGAAACCTGATAGTCGGTGTAATCGGACAGGAAGGCATTTGCGTTGAGGGTCAACCTGCCGCCGGCCAGCGTGTTCTTCATGCCGATTTCAAAGGCGTTCACGCTTTCCGGCCGGAAGGTCGCCGGTTGCGGGAAGAACTGGAGCTGGGCGGGATTGGCGTCGATGCCCGGCGGGTTGGCGCCGCCGCCCTTATATCCGCGCGCATAGGAGGCGTAGATCAACGTATCGTCCGTAAACGCCACCTGCGGCGCCCAATCGACCACGAACCGGCCGGTCAGCCGGCCCCATTTCTGGACGATATCGGGCGATACCCGGAAGCCCCGGTTGACGAAGCCGCTGCCGAAAAAGCCGGGCGCGAGCAGCAGCTGGCTGTTGATCGGCGTCGCGGTCTTCCTGTCGTCGGTATAGCGCAGGCCCGCTGTGATCTTCAGCGTATCGGTCGCCTTCCAGTAGATTTCGCCGAACGCGGCCAGCGAGCGCGTCTTGGCCAGGTTCCTGGAGCGGAAATAATTATGCCCGTCGCCATTGATCGCCCCGAGCGGATTGGGATCGACATAGACGCAATTGTCCGGGATGGCCGCGGTCGAGCAATCGGTGACGATGCCGCCGCTGTTGCCGGTACCCAGCGGCCCGCGCGCGATGGCGGTGAACAGGTTGTTGAAGACGAAATAATCCTCGTCGATCTTGAAATGCAGATAGTTGGCGCCGACGCTGAAGTTCACCGGCCCGGCGAAGGCGGATTGCAGGCGCAGTTCCTGATACCATTGATGGCTTTTGGAACGCACCTCGTCCACCGCGAGGATGGCGTTCGACCGCCCCAGCTGCGGATCGTCCAGGAAACCGCCGGGCGACAGGCCCGCCGTCGGCAACGGGTTTCCGAACAGATCGTTCAGGCCGGTCGAATCGCGGAACACGGGGCCTGAATTGAACCGGCTATAATCCTGCGTGGAATTGTAGAAATCCTTTGAATAAGCCGTCTGCGCGTAGATTTTCAGCTCTGGCGTCAGCGCGAATTCGGCGTTCAGCTGGACGACGTCGTTCTTTGCCCGAAAGGTCGGGTCGTACAGCGTCGCGATCTCGCGCAGGTTGCGGGACTGGACGATGCCGGCATAGGGGTCTTCGGCGCCGCTGATCAGGTAGAGCGGCGGATCGGTAAAGGTGGATCCCGGCCGGTAGCCCAGCGAGACGAGCGACGCGGCGGCGTTCACATAGGGCAGGGCGAAACCGTTGGGAACGCCATAGGCGTCGGCGTCGTACAGCGACCCCGCCTGGCAACCCTGGCTCAGCTCGCCGCGCGTGAGCGGCATGTTGCTGATATCGATGCCGCCGGCGCTGCTCGGCCCCGGATCATTATGGCAGAGCTGCTTGCCGGTGCGGGAGCGATCGTCCTTTTCATTGAAATGTTCCCAGGCGGCGGTCATCCTGAACCGGTCGCTCGGTTCCCAGCTCGCGGAGATGCGGGTCGACCAGAGATCGCGGCCGTTGACCCGCCGGTCCGTCACCGTGTTGAAATCATAGCCGTTGCGGTCGGTCCACGCGCCCGCGGCACGGACCGCCAGCGTGTCGCCGAGCGGCAGGTTGAGCATCCCGTTGACCCGCATCGTGCCGTAATTGCCGGTTTCCAGCTTGATATCGCCGGCGAACGCATCGGGGCTGGCGAAATTGGGGATCATGTTGACCACGCCGGCGGTGGCGTTGCGGCCATAAAGCGTGCCCTGCGGCCCGCGCAGCACCTCCACCCGCTCGACGTCGAAATATTCCTGCTCGAACAGCCGGTTGCGGATCAGCGGCACATTGTTGAAGCTGACCGCCACCGCCGGGTCCGACGTGACCGACAGCGCCTTGGTGCCGATGCCGCGGATCGAGAAATTATAGCTGGCGAAATTGGTCTTGGAGAAGGTGACGTTGGGGATGGCGCGCATCAGCTCCGATCCACCCTCGATCTTCTGCTCGTCCAGCGACCGGGAGGAGAAGGCCGACACCGCGATCGGCACCGCCTGGATCGATTCCCGCTTTTTCTGCGCGGTGACCACGATGTCCTGAGAAGGATCCGCATCGGCCTGCGGCTGGACGACCTGGGCGCTTGCCCCCTGTGGCGCCGGCCTGGGCGAAGGCGCCGCGCGCGCCGGGCGGATGATGAGCACCCCGGACTGGCCCGTCGCCACGGCGAGCCCGGAATTGCCGAGCAGGCGGGACAGCGCCTCGCTTGGCCGGTAGGTGCCGACCAGCGGCGCGCTCTGCTTGCTGCGCAGGTCGGCGCGGTCGAAGACGATCTGCAACCGGGCGGCCTCGCCGAACGCCTGCAGCGCGCCGGCAAGGTCCTGTGCCGGAATGTTGAAGCGGACGGTCTGTTCCTGCGCGGCGGCCGTGGCTGGATGAGCGGTTATCGCAATCGCGGCGGTCGCCATCAAAAGACAAACGCGCAGGGACTTCTGCATCCCTCTTCCTCCCCCTCGTTATCGCCGCCCGTCCATTCCGGCCGGCTGCTGAAGGGTAATACGTTCATCCCCCCAAAGCGCTCACCGGCAAGGGAAAATTTATTTCGTGGCCGGTTTGAAGCGGAGCAGGATGCGGTCGTCCTCCATGCGCGCGGCGATGGGGTACAGGGCGGTCACGCCTTCCACGAAGGCGTCGGTATCGCGGCTGTTGAAGACGCCGCTCACCGCCAGTCCGGCGATCGTCGGATCGTCGATGACCAGCGATCGGCGCGCATCGCGGTTCATCCGCTCCACCGCGAGCGAAAGCGGCTCGCCGTCGAAATGGACCATCCCGCTTTCCCAAGACAGCGATTGCTGAACGTTGAGGGGCGCCACCCGCGTCGCGGCGGTCGCGGTGGAGGCGATCAGTTCGCGCCCGGAGGTCAGCCCGGCCGCGCCGCTGGCATGGGTCAATATGGGTCGGGGCACCCCGCTACCCGGCTGCGCCATCACCTCGACCCGCCCTTCATACAGGACGACGCGGACCTGCCCGGGCAACAGCTCGACGCTGAAGGAGGTTCCGATGGCCACGGTCAGCCGGTTGCGCGCCAGCACGCTGAGCGGGCGGAGCGGATCGTGCGCGACGTCGAATTTGGCGCGGCCGGCGACCAGCCTCAGCCGGCGGCTTTCCCTGTCCATCCGCACGTCGACGCGGGTCGACCCGTCCAGCGTCAGCCGCGTGCCGTCGTCGAGCAGCACCACCCGGCGCTCGCCGATGCCGGTGGTATAGGCCGTATAGGGATCGTGCAGGGCATAAGCGAGCAGGCCGAGCGCGATGACGAGGCAGGCCGCGATCCCGGCCCAGCGCCGCCAGCCCAGCGCCCGCGACCAGCGCCGGGCATTGGCCTGGCGCAGTTCCTCCACCGCTTCCGCGCGATAGCGGATCATTTCCGGACTGTCGGCGAATTCGCGCGCGCCGTGCCAGATGATGGCGGCCTCCTCCAGCAAGGCCAGATTGGCGGGATCGCCAGCCAGCCAGTCGTCAAAGGCGCGATGCTCCGCAATGTCCATGTCGCCCGATTCCAGGCGCTGGCACCAGATCGCCGCCAGTTCGTCCGGGCTGCCATGGGGCGCGGCGTGGCTCATCTGTTCATCCCCCTCGCGCACGCCATGAGATGGGACATTGCACGCGCTACATGTTTCTCGACGGCGCTGGGGGAGATGCCGAAGCTTTCCGCAATCGCCTTCTTCTCGATATTCTCGACCCGGCTGAGGATGAAGATCGCGCGCGTCCGCACCGGCAGGTCGCCGAGCGACCGGAGCAGCTGCGCCATCACGCTCCGGGCGGCGGCGATCCGCTCCGGATCGAGGAAATCGACGCTCTGCCCGTAAAGCTGGCGCACCGCATCCGCCTGGTCGCTGCGGACCCGGCCATGCCGGGCGCGATCGCGCAGCAGGTTGGCCGCGATCTGGAAGATATAGCCCGCGTGCAGGCCGCTTTGCCGGGCCTCGCCGCCAAGCAGCCGCGCGAACGTGTCCTGCGTCAGGTCTTCCGCTTCCGCCCTGTCGTGCACGCGCTTGAGGAAGAACGACATGAGCGCGGGGCGCCAACGCCGAACCTCAACATCGATTTCAAGGCTTCGCTTGCCGAGCAGGACCCGCTTCTCCGTTTGAGCACATCGCATGGGTAATACGTGCCAGACGCAAAAGCGCACAGCACCGGCCACGCCGGACGGCAAATTTTTCCTTTTTTTTGAACCCGTCCGCCAGCGTCGGCCGCCCGCGACGGCCAATTGGAGCCGGCGCTAGGCAGGCGCGCCCGCCTCCAGCGCGGCGGCGGCGCGGATCAGCAGGCCGTCCGCGCCGTAGGGCGCGGTCAGCATCGCCGCCAGCGGCAGGCCGTCCGGGGCGCGGCCGGCGGGAAGGGCGATGGCGGGCGCGCCCGCAACGTTGGCGAGCGAGGCGAAGGGCGAGAAACGCCACCAGCGGTCGATATAGACATCGAGATCCTCGCCATTGGCGTCGAGCCAGCCATGCGGCGGCGGGGGCAGGGCGGTGACGGGGGTGAGCAGCATGTCGAAGCCGTCGGCGAAGAAACGGCCCAACGCCCGCCCGATGGCGCCGAAGCGGTAGAGCAGCTTCTGCAGCTCAGGCGCAGGGGTGGCGGCGCCCCGCTCCGCCCAGGCGAGATTGTTGCGTTCCACCATCGTCGCATCGGCCGGGCGGCCGAGCCGGGCCGCGAAATCGGGAATGTCGGCCGCGAGGCTGATGCCGATCAGCGTCGCGACATCGGCCAGCATCGCACGCCCGTCAATGGCGGGTTGCGCCTGTATCAGCACGCAGCCCATCGTCTCCAGCTGCCCCGCCAGCCGCTCGACCGCCCGAGCGCAATGGGGGTCGACCGGCGTGCCGTAGGACGATGCCGTGCTCCACGCGATGCGCAACCCCTCCAGCGGCAGGCCGATCTCCGCCGACAGGGGCCGGGCCAGCGGCGGCGCGACATAGGGCGCGCCGACATCCATCCCGGCGCACCAGTCGATGATCGCGGCGGTATCGCGCACGGTGCGGCTGACCACGCCATGCGCCATCAGGCCATGCCAGAAATCATTCTTGTCCGGCCCGGTGGGGATGCGGCCCCGGCTGGGCTTCAGCCCGATGACGCCGCAGCAGGCCGCCGGCACCCGGATGGATCCGGCCCCGTCATTGGCATAGGCGACGGGGACGATGCCCGCCGCCACCGCCGCCGCCGCGCCGCCGCTGGACCCGCCCGTCGAATAGCCGGGTTTCCACGGATTGTGCGCCGGGCCGTGCAGCAGCGATTCGGTGGTGACCACGGACGAGAATTCAGGGACGTTGGTGAGGCCCAGCAGGTGAAAGCCGCCAGCGCGCAGGCGGGCGACGATGCTGCTGCTCCGCCGGGCGACGGTGCCGCGGGCAAGCCGGCTGCCGAAGCTGTAGGCCTGCCCTTCCAGAAAGCCGACGCAATCCTTGAGCGGCATCGGCACGCCCGCAAACGGCCCGTCGAGCGCATCGGGCGGCAGGTCCGGCTCCATCGACACGATGGCGTTCAGCGCGGGATTGAGGGTTTCGATGGCCGCCCGCGCGGCCCTGGCGGGATCGTCCGGGGCGATATCCCCGGCCTTGATGAGACGCGCCAGCTCGGTCGCGTCGCAGCGGACATAATCCGCCAGGCTCAGCCCCACAGGGCAGGCTCCGCCGGGTGGACCATGCCGCCTTCATAGCGCATGCCGGGCCGCCGGTCCCAGCCGATCAGCAGGGGCCCGTCCAGATCGATGAAGCGCGCGCGCTGGGCGACGAGATGGGCCGGCGCCATCGCCAGCGAGGTGCCCGTCATGCAGCCGACCATGATGCCCAGCCCGGCCGCCTCCGCCGCGTCGGACAGCGCCAGCGCCTCCGTAAGCCCGCCGGTCTTGTCCAGCTTGATATTGATATAGGCATAGCGGCCGACCACCGCCGGCAGGGAGCTTCGATCAAGGCAGCTTTCATCGGCGCACAACGGCACCGGGCTGGCATAACCGGCCAGCGGCGCATCCTTGCCCGGCGGCAGCGGCTGTTCGATCAGCGCCACGCCCAGCCCGGCCAGCGCGGGCGCCATCTGCCGCAAAATATCCATCGTCCAACCGCCATTGGCGTCGACGATCAGCTCCGCGCCGGGACGGGCGCGGCGCACGGCGGCGACCCGCTCCAGGTCCAGCGCATTCTCCTCGCCGCCCAGCTTGATCTTCAGCCGGGTCCAGGCGGCCATGCGCTCCGCCTTTTCCGCCATCGCGCGCGGCGTATCGATGCCAAGGGTGAAGACGGTGGGCAGCGCCACCGGGGCCGGCCGCCCGGCCAGCGCGGCGACGCTGGTGCCGCGCTGCTTTGCCTCCAGATCCCACAAGGCGCAGTCCAGCGCGTTGCGGATCGGCCCGGCGGGCAGCAGGGCGGCCAGCGCGGCGCGGTCCAGCCCGTCCGCGACGGCGCCGGACAACGCCCAGAGCGCCGCCATCACCCGGTCCCGCTCGACAGGGTCGCTCTCATGCGGTTCGCACTCGCCGCGCCCGACATGGTCGCCCGCCAAAATCTCCGCCACCACCACCTGGCTGTGATGGAAGGCCATGCGCGAAATGCGGAACGGCTCATGCAGCGGAAGATTTTCCGCAAATATATGAAGAGAAGGGCATTGCGCGGGCGCGCTGGCGGTGGTCATCGCAACTCCTCGGGGCTCGGCATCGGGCTATGCCACAAAAACAGCATTTATATGGTGGTGTAATCTTTCTAACAGTGATATGCAACCGTTACGGACCGCGCGCAGACCGCGGCCGGGCAAGGAGCATAGCAAGGGGAGGGATGAACAATGATCGACAATCGACGCACCCGGCATCGACAGCGCATCGCCATGGCGGCGGCCACGTCGCTCCTGGCGTGGGCGGCGCCCGGCATGGCGCAGGCCCAGTCTGCGCCTGCCCAATCCACGCCCACCCAGCAGGCGGCCGATCCGGGCGAGATCGTGGTCACCGCCACCCGGCGCGATGAACGCATCGAGGACGTGCCCTTCAACATCCAGGCGATATCGGGCGACGACCTGGCCGCGCAGGGCGTGGAGCGGATGGTCGATTTCCTCCGCACTGTGCCGGGCGCGAGCTTTATCGACGGCGGCGCCAATTCCGGGTCTGACCTGGTGCTGCGCGGCCTGCGCACCGGCGGCAACCAGACCTCGCGGACCACCGCCATCTATGTCGACGATGTCGAGATTCCCAACGATCTCGACCTGAGCGTGATCGACATCGAGCGGGTCGAGGTGCTGCGCGGGCCGCAGGGTACGCTGTACGGCAGCGGCGCGATCGGCGGCACGCTGCGCTACATCACCCGCAGGCCGCAGCTCGACCGGTTCGAGGGATCGGCCGAAGCCGGCATCGCCACCACGCGCGGCGGGGACGAGAGCTGGAAGGCCGCCGGCATGGTCAACCTGCCGCTGGCCACGGACAAGGCGGCGCTGCGCGTCAACCTGGGCTATTTCGACAATGGCGGCTTCGTCGACAACATCCAGACGGGGCGCAAGGACGTCGACTGGGACCGCACTTTCTCTGCCCGCGCCGCGCTGCTGCTGAAACCCACCGAGACGCTGGACATCACCGCCACCTATTACGGGCAGTTCCTGAAAACCGGATCGCGCAACCTGGTGGGCGAGGATCTCGGCCGTTTCGCGGTGAGCGAAGCCTTTGAGGGCCGCTATGTCCGCAACCAGCATATCGGCAACCTCACCGTGTCGCTCGACCTCGGCCGCGCGCAGCTGACCTCGTCCACGTCGAACCGCTGGTTCAACGGCCATACGCGGCGCGACAGCACCACCTATATCCGCGACGTCATCTTCGGCAGCTTCCTCGACCCCGCCGACCTGCCGGAATTCAACATCACCTCCGCGACGCGGGACAAATCGAAACATTTCACGCAGGAAGTGCGGCTGGTGTCGAAGGGCGACAGCCCCTTCTCCTTCGTGCTGGGCGGCTATTACAACCGCGAGCGCACCCACCTGAACCTGCAGGAGACGATCACCCTGCCCTTCGCCGGCCAGAGCGATTTCGAGGACAATATACTGGGCTTCGCGCTCACCGACCCCGCCGAATATCTCAGCGTCTCGTCTGCGGGCGCCCGGCAATGGGCGCTGTTCGGCGAGCTCGGCTATCGCATCACCCCGCAATGGCAGTTTTCCGTCGGGCTGCGCTATTTCGATTATTCGTCCTTTTCCGACGATTATAATATCGACCAGTTCTTCGGCGAGGATGCCCGGGACGAAAGCGGCACCGCCCGCACCGCGCCGCTGCCCGACGAAGTGTCCAACGGCCGGTCCGCCGACAAGGGCACGGTGCTGCGGTTCAACACCTCCTACAACCTGACCGACGACGCGCTGCTTTATGCCACGGTGGCGCAGGGCTACCGCCCCGGCGGCTATAATTCGGTGGGCGCCAATACCGGCATCACCCCGGACCAGTTCCAGTACAAGCCGGACACCATCTGGAGCTATGAGCTGGGCGCGAAGGCGTCGTTGCTCGACCGCCGGCTCTATGTCAGCGGCGCGGCTTATTATATCGACTGGAAGGACATCCAGACGCAGGTGCAGACCTCGCTCGGCTTTCCGCTCAGCGGCAATGCGGGCAAGGCGTCGAGCAAGGGCTTCGAGCTGGAGATCAGCAGCCGGAACCTGATCGCGCCGGGCCTGTCGCTGGGGCTGGGATACGGCTTCACCGACACCAAGCTGGAGGAAAGCATCGATTTCCTCGGCCAGAAGGGGCAGCAGGTGCCCTTCGTGCCCCGCCATGCCGGATCGTTGACGCTGGATTATGAACGGGCGGTCGGCGGCGACCTGAAATTCGGGTTCAACGGCGTGCTGACCTATACCGGCAGAAGCTATGCCGATTTCGGGCCGGACGTGCCGGACCCGGACGA
Organism: Sphingomonas sp. SCN 67-18; assembly: GCF_001724715.1. Classification (GTDB taxonomy): domain Bacteria; phylum Pseudomonadota; class Alphaproteobacteria; order Sphingomonadales; family Sphingomonadaceae; genus SCN-67-18. The sequence goes on along the minus strand of NZ_MEFG01000012.1, from coordinate 119,921 downwards.
GGAAAGCGGCCTGCGCGCCAACGACAATTACCTGCGGATGCGGTCCTACATGTTCGGCACCGCCGGCATCCGGCTGGGCACGGACCGCTGGACGGTGCGGCTGGACGTCGACAATCTGTTCGACACCTATGCCGATATCGGCCGCTTCTTCAACGCGACCAACTCACCCTATCGCGACCCCTATGTGTCGCGCTTCACCATGCGGCCGCGCACCTTCTGGCTGAGCGGCAGCGTGCGTTTCTGAACCCGGGTCAGAGCGGCAGGGCGTGGGCTTCGGCCTGCGCCCCGCCCAGCCCGGCCAGCGCCGCCCCGTCGATCCGCGCCACCGCCCCCGTCGGGTCGACCGGCAGGATGGTGCAGCGGAAATCCGCCTGCGCCCCGGCGGCGACGAGATGGGCCGGCGCGCCGTCGCCCGGCCGCCCGGCCTCCAGCGTCACCGCCCGCGCGCCGGCGATGCTGCGGATCTGCGCGGTGTCGCACACCACCGTCGGCCCGGCATCGAAGATGTCGATGAAATTGCCGAACGAAAATCCTTCCGCCCGCAACATCGCCAGCGCGGCGCAGCCCTGGTCGTGCGGGCGGTTGATCGCATCCCGCGCGGCGCGGGGCAGCATGTTCACATAAAGCGGATATTTGGGGCCGAGCTCCTCGATGATCGGATGGTCGGGAATGCCGGAAAGCCGGTCCGCCTCCTCGAAATCGAGATCGTAAAAGGGGCGGCCCACCGCTTCCCAGAAGGGCGAGCGGCCCTCTGCATCCTGATAGCCGCGCAGCTCCGCGACGACGCGGTCAGCGAACAGCGCCCGGTGGCGGGCGATGAACAGATAGCGGCTGCGCGCCAGCAGCTTGCCCGCCCCGCTGCCCCGCGCCGCCGGATCGAGCAGCAGCCCGCCGACCTCGCTCGCGCCGCTCAACGTGCTGACCAGCGTCAACATGCGGTGCGCCACCCGCCGCCCGGTGGAGCGGGACAGGTGGGAAAGCTCGCTCAGCTGATAGCTGTAGAAAGGGCGGTCCTGCCCGATGCGCGGCCAGATCGCGGCGACGCCCAGCAACGCGCCGTCCGCTTCCAGCACCAGCCGCACCTGCTGGTCGCCGGGCGCGGCGACCGCCCCGGCCAGCGTCCGCTCGCTGCAGGCGATCCGCTCGGCCAGCGCGTCGCGGTCCGGCGGCAAATTGGTCAGGCCGGGGCCGGCGGCGCGCGCCAGGCGGTACATTCCATCGACATCCCGCGCCGAGGCGGGCCGGACCATCATCATCATTCGCTCCATTGCGGATCGCTGCGTTCAATCCAGCAGCAGATCCTCGTAAAAGGCGCCGAACGGGCGCTCGGGATGGCGGATGTGCATTTCCAGCACCCACGCACGGCTGGCGGGCACGAAAGCGGTATCCTTCAATTCGCCACGGTGGATCAGCGCGTGGGGAAAATCGGACAGGCGATGGCCGCCCAGATCGAGGTTCAGGCGCCAGCCCAGCGCCCGCGCCCGCGCCTCCGCAAAGGCGTAGAGCGCGGCGCCGCTGGTCCGTTCCGCCCGCCAATGGGCCGCCGTCTCGTCATAGAGCGCGCGCACGTCGCGCCGGGCGCGGGCCATGTCGGGATCGCCGCCGGTGACGAAGGTGTCGCCCGCATCCCCTTCCCATTTGCGCCAGACCGGGCCGATATCGACGATGAAGATGTCGTCCGCGCCCAGCCTGATGCCCGGCTCCGACGGCTCACCGTAGAATTTCAGCGTATTGCTGCCGAAACGCACGAAGATGCCGTGCCAGCCGCGCAGCAGCCCCGCCGCCTTCAGCACGGCGCGGGCGACCCGCTGCGCCTCGTCCTCGTCCATGCCCACTTCGATGCCCGCCGCGATATCCGCCACGGCCTGCCGGGTGCGCGTGCGCGCCTCCAGCATCCCCGCCCAGTCGAAATGCGGGCCGTTCGCTTCCTCCGGCCGGGTCATGCGCCTCCGCCGCGGTTGCGCCCGGCGCGGACATAGCCGGTGAATTCGTCATAAAGCTTGCTGACCCGTTCCAGCCGGTGCTCGACATCACGGCCACCGCCCTGCCCCACCACGTCGTTGACCAGCAGGTTGACCAGCGCGACCATCGGCATCGACGATTGCCAGAACAGGGCACCGTCGCTGTCCGCGGTCAGCACGTGCGAGGTGAGGCGCGGTGCCCAGTCGCACAGCGTGTCGGTCAATATCACCATCGGCAGCCCGGCATCGTGCGCCTTTTCCGCGAGCAGGCGCGACTGGCTGGAATAGCGGCGGATATCGATCATGATCAGGCAGCGGTTGTCCGGCTCGTCCAGCAGCACGTCGGCGAAATGGCCTGACGATCCGTCGATCAGCTCCACGCCCGGGCGCACATATTGCAGGTTGTGCGCCAACATCGCGGCAATCCCGCGTTCCGTCTGGAATCCGACGATCTGGATGCGCCCGGCCCGGGCGATGGCGGCCACCGCGTCCTGCCAGATCTTGTTCTGCGAGCGTTCGTAAACCGCCACGGTCAGCTCGATTTCGCGCTCCAGCGTCTTGCGCCGCGTATCGCTGTCGCTGAACACGGAAAGGAACTGCTGGAAGTCCGCGCCCTGCAGCCAGGGCAGGTTGGCGGAGGCGCGAAGCTGTTCCTTCAGCTCGCGAAAATGGCGGAACCCCAGCATCCGGCAGAAGCGCCCCACTGTCACCGCGCTAACGTCAAGCCGGGCGGCCACCGATGCGGCGGTTTCGAACGGGATCAGCTCGCGATTGTTCAGGAGGAACAGCGCGATCTGGCGTTCGGCGGCGGTGTAATTCGCATTCTCCGCCTCAAGTCGCGCGAAAAGGTCCTGCATCCGATCCTCGATTCAGCACATTGTGCCATGGATGTTATTAATGTAACAAGCCTGTAAAGCAAGCGTCATGCCTTGCTTAGGGGAGGAGGCAAACGGGTGAAAGACATATCACGCCGGGCCATGCTGGCATCCGCAGGGGCGGCCGGCGCCGCGCTGATCGCGGGGCCGTCGATCGCCGCCACGCTGGCGGACGGGCCTGCCGGCGCGCTGTCGGAAACCGCGGTGGACGCCATTGTGACGCGCGCGATGGCGGAGCGGAACATCCCCGGCGCATTGCTGGTGGTGATGCTGAAGGGGCGGGTGCTGGTCCGCAAGGCCTATGGGCTTTCGCATCTTGAGCTGGCCGCCCCGGCGCGGCCCGAGCATCTCTACGGCTCCGGCTCCACCGGCAAGATGTTCACCGCCACCGCGATCATGCAGCTGGCGGCGGCCGGGCGACTGCGGCTGGACGATCCGGTGGCGCGCCACCTGCCGCGCGCGCCGGCCGGCTGGGCGGGCATCACCATAGACCAGATGATGCGCCACCGCGCCGGCCTGAAGGATTATGACGACGTTCCCGATTTCCGCATCGCGCTGGAATGGACGCCGGACGCCTTCATCGACGCGGTCGGCGCCTGGCCGCTGGAATATGCGCCCGGCACGAAATTCCGTTATTCCAACACCGGCTATGTGCTGCTCGGCTTCATCGTCGCGCAGGCGAGCGGGATGAGCTTCGCCGATTATATGAAGCGCCATGTCTTCGCCCCGGCCGGCATGGCGAGCGCGCGGGTGGACGACATCTACGCCATCCTGCCGGGACGGGCGCAGGGCTATGCGAGCGACGAGGCCGGCCAGCCCCGGCGGCCGGACCCCGTCTCGCGCAGCATCAACCAGTTCGGCGACGGCAGCCTGCTGTTCAACGCCGACGATCTGATCGCATGGGAAGGCGCGGTCGCCGCGAACCGGCTGATCTCCGCCGAGGCGCAACGCGCCATCGAGACGGCGACACCCTTTCCCGACGGCAATTACCCGCTCGAAAATTACGGCGCGGGGCTGGCCACCCGCATGGTGCGCGGGCACCGGCTGGTGGCGCATAGCGGCGTGTGGAACGGCTTCGGCGCGTGGATCGGCCGCTGGCCCGACGACGGGCTGGCGATCATGGCCTGCACCAATTTGGAGCGCGGCTATCCGGCCGGCTGGGCGCCGCGCATCGCCGGGCTGATCGATCCGGCGCTGGCCCCCTATGAGCCGATCGCCGACAGCGATCCGGCCCGCACCCGCGCGGACCGCGCCCGGCTGGCCCGTCATCTCGCCGGCGGCTATGCCAGCGACGGCTCCACCGCCCAGCAGCGCGCCCATGCCGTCGAGCGCGGGCCGCTGGCCGACGACGAGCAGGTCCAGCTCGTCGCCATCGAAGGGGCGGAGCGCCTCTACGGCATCGCGCGCGGCGGCTATATGGACTGGATCGTCGCGATCGACCGGCGCGGCCGCATCCGGCTGAGCGGCGCATGATCCGCCGGGCCGGGTTGCTGGCTGCGCTGGCGCTGGCCCTGACGACCATGCCGGGGCGCGCGGCTCCGCCCGCCGTGCTGGCGGGGATCGATATGCCGGCCGCGGCGGATGCCTTCTGGCGTGCGCAGGCGGACCGCCTGCCGCTGGTCGAGCCGGTGCCGGGCAAGCCGGACCGGATGCGCGTCACCTTCCTGTGGCGGCAGGCGGGGGACGGTGCCGTCGCGCTCAGCGCGGGCTTTCTGCTGGATGAGCGGCGGGACGTCGCGCCGCTGGAAAGGCTGGCCGGGACGGACATCCACTATCTGGTCCGCGAATTGCCGGCGGATGCAGCCTTCTCCTATTATTTCGTCACGCCCGCGCGCGCCGCGCCCCGCCCCGACGCGGTCTGGCATGACGAGGGTGAGGATGGCGGGCGCGACTATCTGGCCGATCCGATGGCGCGGCAAAGCTATGAGGAGCAGGGCGAAGACGGCCGCATCCGCCGCCTTTCCTGGCTGTCCGGCCCCGCCGCCGCCGACCGGCAGGCGCTGTTCGCCGCGCCGCCGCAAGGGCGCTGGACCGATTACCGGATCGACAGCAAGGCGCTGGGCGAGGCGCGCGCCGTTTCCGTATACGTGCCGCGCGGCGTCGAGCGCGCGGCCGCGCCGGGGCTGCTGCTGATCTTCGACAGGGAAAGCTATCGCATCGCCGGGCGGCTGCCCTCCATGCTCGACGCGCTGGTCGCCGCCGGGCGCATCCGGCCGACCGTCGCACTGCTGGTCAGCCCCATGGACGATGCGCGGCGCGGACGCGATCTGCCGCCAAATGCGCCCTTCCAGGCCTTCATCGCCGACGAGCTGATCCCCTTCGTCCGCGCCCGCTATCCGCTGTCCGCCGATACGGCCGACAATGTGGTCGCCGGGTCCAGCTATGGCGGGCTGGCGGCGCTGCACAGCGCGCTCGAACATCCCGGCATATTCGGCAATGTCATCGCCCAGTCGGCGTCGCTCTGGTGGTATCCGGCCTGCTGCGGACCGGACCGGGACGAAGCGCAGGCGGACCTGCCGATCGACGCCGGGCCGGATGCCGATATGGGCTGGCTGATCGAACGCTATGCCACCGCACCCCGGGCCGATATCCGCATCGACATGAATGTCGGGCGCTGGGAAGGCGCGCTGATGCTGATCCCCAACCGCATGATGCACCATGTGCTGCGCGCGCACGGTTATGACGTTCACTATTCCGAATATAGCGGCGGGCACGACATCATCCAGTGGCGCGCCACCCTGCCCGATGCGCTGGAAAGGCTGCTCCCGCCCGCCCCCTCGCATATTCCAAAACGGAAAGAATAGCTGCCGAACCATTGATGGCTTTCCGCCCGCGCGAGGCGCATCGGGGCGGGCCTGAAGGAAAGGGGCATTCATGACGATTCAGGACGGCAGGGCGCTTTTGGCGGCATTGGTTGGCACGGTGCTGGGCAAGGACCGGACGGCCGGGGCGATGACCGGGCTGGCGCTGGCCGACAGCCTGTTCACCGACGCCGCGCCGGAGCGGGTGGAGGGGGGGATGATTGCTATGGCGCTGAACATCGTCCTCTTTGCCGAGCTGCTGGACCGGGTGCCGACCGCGCGGCGCTGGGTGATGGCGGAGCGGGCGGCCGGGCGCGGCCGGACGCTGGACCATGGCGCGGTCCGCACGATCCGCTTTCCGGCCGGGGGCACCGGCGCGCTGCCGGGCGGCGCGGACGCCTTTGCGCGCATCCTGCGGCCGCTGGGCTACCGGGTGGCGGAATCATATCCGCTGCCGCGCCTGCACATGACCGGCCATGCCTTTCGCCACCAATCCCTGCCGGCGGAGGTGCCGCAATTCTTCGTCAGCGAACTGCATGTCGCGCAGTTCGACGCTGAATTCGGCGAAAGCGCGGCCCGGCTGTTCGGGACGAGCCGCGACCCCATCGACCCCGCGACGCAGGCCGTGCTGGCCTTGCTGGAGCGCCGGGGCTGGCTGAGCCTCGCGCAGGCGCAGGGCCTGCTGCCGGTGATCGCGGCGGCCTTTTCGCGCAGCCACGACCTGCCCGCGCTTGCCGACTATGCGCTGCTGAAATCCCGCTCCGCCGAGGCGGCGTGGATCGCGACGGAAGGCAATGCCTTCAACCATGCGACCGAACGGGTGAGCGATGTCGACGCGGTGGCGCGCCGGCTGCGGCAGCTCGATTATCCGGTCAAGGCGGCGGTCGAGCATTCGGCCAGCGGCCGCGTGCACCAGACGGCCTTTCGCGCCGACCCGGTGCTGCGCGGCTTCCGCGACCACGACGGCGCCGTGGTGGACCGCGAGGTGCCCGGCTCCTTCTACGAATTCATCACCCGCGACATCGACCCGGCGACCGGGCGGATCGACCTGGCCTTCGACAGCGGCAACGCCACCGGCATCTTTGCCGTCACCCGCGCGGCGGCCTGATGGCGGGCGACCTCATCGCTGCGCTGGTCGCCCTGCTGGGCGAGCGGCATGTGATCGTCGACCCCGCCGAACTGGCGGCGCTGGCGCAGGATGGGCGCGGCGCGACCGGCAGGCCGCTCTGCGCCGTCCGCCCCGGCGACACCGGCCAGGTGGCGCGGCTGGTGACGCTGTGCCGGGCGCACGGCGCGGCGGTGGTGCCGCGCGGCGCGGGCACCGGCCTGTCGGGTGGCGGCTGCGCCGACGAGAGCGGCCGCCAGATCGTGCTGCTCACCGACCGGCTGAACGCCGCGCCGAAGATCGACCGGCTGAACCGCACGGCGGAGGTGGGCGCGGGCGTGCGCCTGTCCACGCTGAACGCCGCCGCGATGGCGCACGGCCTTTTCCTGCCCATCGACCTGGGCGCCGACCCGGCGATCGGCGGGATGATCGCCACCAACACGGGCGGCGCGCGGCTGCTGCGCCATGGCGACATGCGCCGGCACGTTCTGGCGGTGGAGGCGGTGTGCGGAGACGGCACGGTGGTGCAGCTCGGCCGCGGCCTGTGGAAGGACAATAGCGCGCTTGACCTGAAACAGCTGTTCATCGGCGCGGGCGGCGCCACCGGCATCGTCACCGGGGCCACGGTGGCGCTGGATGTCGCGCCCCAGCATCAGGTGACGGCCATGCTGGCGCTGGCCGATCCGCGCGCCACCCCGGCCCTGCTCGCCGATGCCGAACGGCGGTTCGGCACACTGCTGACCGCGTTCGAGGGCATGTCCCCCCGCGCGATGCAGGCGGCGTTCGATCATGTGCCGGGGCTTCGCCCGCCCTTCCCCGGCCTGCCCGACGCCTATGCCGTGATGGTCGAACTGTCCGGCAACGCGCTGTGCGATTCCGACATGCTGGAGGAGGCGCTGGCGCTGTGGTGCGAGCCGCGCATGACCGGCCCCGACGCGCAGGTGCTGGACGCGGTGGTGGACGGCGGCGGCCGCCACTGGGCGATCCGCCACGCCATACCGGAGGGCATCCGCGCGCGCGGCCAGGTGATCGCCTGCGACATCGCGGTGCGGCGCGGCGCGATCATGGAGGATCGCGCGCTGCTGATCGATCAGGTGGCCCGGCGCTGGCCCGGGCTGCAAATCCACGATTTCGGCCATATCGGGGACGGCGGACTGCATTTCAACATGGTGTGGCCGACCGCCGCCGGGCCGATGCCCGCCGGGCTGGCGGACGCGGTGCGCACCTTCGTCTTCGATATGGTCGTCAACCGGCTGGGCGGCAGCTTCAGCGCGGAACATGGCGTCGGCCCCCGCAACATCCGCCATTATGAGCGGCTGACCCCGGCGGCGGTGCAGCAGCTTTCGGCGCGCGTCACCAGCCAGTTCCTGCCCGCCCCGGCGGCAGCGGCCATTCCCCTATCGCAAACCCGGAACCAAGGATGACCCGGCCATGACCATCACACCCCTTCTCCCCGTCTATAATCGCGCGGAACCCGTCTTCACCCATGGCGAGGGCGCGTGGATCGTCGCGGACGACGGCCGCCGCTTTCTCGATTGCGTCGCCGGCATCGCCACCAACGCGCTGGGCCACGCCCACCCCCGGCTGGTCGATGCGCTGTCGCGCCAGGCGGGCAAGCTGTGGCATATTTCGAACATCTTCCGCATTCCCGGGCAGGACAGCCTGGCGGCGAAGCTGATCGACGCCAGCTTTGCGGACACCGTTTTTTTCGCCAACAGCGGCACGGAAGCCATCGAATGCGCGCTGAAGATGGCGCGCAAATATCAGGCGGCGAAGGGCCGGGCGGAGCGAATCGACATCATCGGTTTCGCCGGCTCCTTCCACGGCCGCAGCTATGCCGCGGTCAACGCATCGGGCAACACCACCTATCTGGACGGCTTCGGCCCGCATCTGCCGGGCTATATCCAGCTTTCCATCGACGACATGCCGGCGCTGCTCGCCGCCATCGCCGCGCCGACCACCGCCGCCGTCATCGTCGAGCCGGTGCAGGGTGAGGGCGGCGCGCGGGCGCTGACCGGCGAATGGCTGGCCACCGTCCGCCGCGCCTGCACCGATGCCGGCGTGCTGCTGATCTATGACGAGGTGCAGTCCGGCATGGGCCGCACCGGCAAGCTGTTCGCCCACCAGTGGTTCGACGATGCGACGCCGGACATCATGGCGATCGCCAAGGCGCTGGGCGGCGGCTTTCCCGTCGGCGCCTGCGCCGCCAGCGAGGAAGCGGCCAGCGGCATGGGGGTGAGCGCGCACGGATCCACCTTCGGCGGCAATCCGCTCGCCATGGCGGTGGCCAATGAGGCGTTCGACCTGATCGCCGCCCCCGGCTTCCTCGACCGGACGGTGGAGGTGGCGGCCCGGCTGCGCGCCGGGCTGGAAGGGCTGGCGGCCCGTTACCCCCGGCTGATCGTCGACGTGCGCGGCAAGGGCATGTTGATCGGCGTCAAGCTGACCGGCAACAACCGCGAGTTCATGGCGATGGCGCGCGAGAAGCTGCTGCTGGTCGCCGGCGGCGGCGACAATTGCGTCCGCCTGCTGCCGCCGCTGAATCTCAGCGAGGCGGAAGCGGACGAAGCGGTGGCCCGCTTCGCCGCGACGCTGGACCTTGCCGGCGAACGCTGGGACAGGCAGGCGGCCTGAACCCTTTCCCCGCCCGGCGGACAGGCCGATGAAAAGCCTGTCCGCCGGGGAGTGGGACGTCAGGCGGACAGGCCGTCCGCCTGGCGCCGGGGCCGGGAATAGAAGATGTAGAAGGCCATCCCCACCGCCATCCACAGCACCAGCCGGATCCATGTGTCGAACGGCAGGCTGAACATCAGGTAGAGGTTGCTGAGGATGCCGATGATCGGCACCAGCGGGGACAGCGGCACGCGGAACGGGCGGGGCGCGTCCGGGATCCGGCGGCGCAGCACGATGACGCTCCAGCACACGAAGGCGAAGGCGAGCAGCGAGCCGATCGACACCAGCTCGCCCAATATATCGATGGGGAACAGCCCGGCGATCAGCGCGCAGGCGACGCCGACGATGACCGTGCCGTGCGCGGGCGTGCGGAATTTTGGCGCGATGCGGGCGAAGATGGGCGGCACCATCCGGTCCTGCGCCATCACGTAGAGGATGCGGCTCTGGCCGTAGAGGCCCATCAGGATGGCCGAGGCGAGGCCGATGACCACGCCGATATTGACCAGCGAGCGCAGCCAGTCCAGATCGCCGCCCGCCGCCGCCAGCGCCACCGACACCGGGTTGGCGACGTTGAGCGTGCGATAATCCGCCATGCCGGTCATCACCAGCGCCATCGCCACATAGAGGACCGTGCACACGGCCAGCGCGCCGATGATGCCCCAGCCGATGTCGCGTTGCGGGTTGCGGCTTTCCTGCGCGCTGGTCGATACGCCGTCGAAGCCCAGAAAGGCGTAGAAGATCACCGCCGAGCCGCGCAGCACCCCGCTCCAGCCGAACTCGCCATAGCTGCCCGCATTGTCGGGGATGTAGGGGGTGAAATGTTCCGCATGCACATAGGCCGCGCCGAAGCCGACGACGAGCAGGATGATCCCCACCTTGATGATGACCATGGCGATGTTGGCGCGGTTGGTTTCCTTGATGCCGACGATCAGCAGCGCCGTCACCAGCCCGACGATGAGCGCGGCCGGCAGGTTGAACACCGCGCCCGTCGCCACCGGATTGCCCGCCTTGTCGAAATTGATCGGCGCGGCGGCGATCCATTCCGGTATGGGCAGGCCGATGCTGGCGGTGAGATCGACGAAATAGCTGGACCAGCCGACCGCCACCGTCGAGCAGGCGACGAGATATTCCAGCACCAGGCACCAGCCCACCGTCCAGCCGATCAACGGGCCGGAACTGGCCAGCGCATAGCTGTAGGCCCCGCCCGATTTGGGCAGCAGCCCGGCCAGCTCGCCATAGCAATAGGCGGTGCACAGGCAGACGATGGCCGCCAGCACGAAGGATATGGTGATGGCCGGGCCGGCATATTGGGCGGCGGCCGTGCCGGTGATGACGAAGATGCCGGAACCGATGGTGGCGCCCACCCCAGCCGCGATGAGGTGCCATAACCCCAGGTGCGGACGGAGGGTTGGTTCGTCTTGCACCTGGGCCGTGGCATCGTTCATGTCAGAAGCTTTCGACGAGATGGTCGACGATGTTCCCGGCGCCCCAGCGCACGGGATCGCAGGCGGGAAGGCCGAGTTCGTCCTCGGCGCGGCGCAGCGCGGCACGCGCCGCCGCTTCGTCCAGCGCGGACGTATTGATGCTGACCCCCGCGCCCCGGGCGGCGGGGTTGGTGAGCCGGGCGGCCGCGACATGCACGTCCAGCGCCGCGCGCAGCGACGGGCAGGCGAAATCGCCCTCATAGCCCTGCAATTCCAGCCGGCCCGCCTCGTGGCAGACGACGATGGCGTCGGGCTGGCTGCCATGGACCAGCCCCAGCGTCACCCCGGCATAGGCCGGGTGCAACAGCGCGCCCTGCCCCTCGATCAGGTGCCAGTGCTGAGGATCGGCGGCCGGGGACAGCCACTCCGCCGCGCCGGAGATGAAATCCGCCACCACCGAATCGATGGCGACGCCGCGCCCGGTGATCATGATGCCGGTCTGCCCGGTGGGGCAGAAGGTGGCGGCCATCCCCCGGCCGCTCATTTCCCGCTCGATGCTGAGCGCGGTGTATTTCTTGCCCACGGCGCAGTCCGTGCCGACGGTGAGCAGCCGCTTGCCCGGCCGCTTCCGGCCGATGCCGGGGCGGAAGGACCGGTCCGGGTGGCGCAGGTCGAGCAGGGAGCGGCCGCTGGCCCGCGCCGCCGCCGCGATCTCCGGATGGTCGGCCAGCCGCTCGTGCAGCCCGGCGGCGAGATCAAGCCCGGCATGGAGCGCCGCCACCAGATGCGGCACCCATGCATCGACGATGAAGCCGCCGTCATTGGCGATGCCCACCACCAGCGTATGCACCCCGGCTGCGCGCGCCGTGGCGAAATCCATGTCGGGCAGGCCCAGATCGACCCCGCAGCCCGGCAGGCGATACTGGCCGGCGCAATCCTCCCCCCGCCATTGCGCGAGGCCGGATGCGGTCTTCGCCCAGCCGATGTCGGGCGCGGCGCCCAGGAAAAGCAGAAATGGGGGTCGCATTCGGTCCTCTGTCATTCAGCGTTTTGCGGGCGCGTCGGCACGGCGCACCACGCGGCCCGGCATCGCCCCGGTGGGCGTGCCATTGTCCATCACCATCACGCCGTTGACCCAGACGGACCGGATGCCGGCCGGGCGCGCGGCGGGATGTTCGAAAGTCGCCCCGTCCGCGATGGTCGCGGGGTCGAACAGCACCAGATCGGCCGCCATGCCGGGGGCGATCCGGCCGCGATCGGCGAAGCCCATATGCTCGGCGGCGAGGCCGGTCATCTTGTGCACCGCCGCTTCCACCGTCAGCAGCTTGCGGTCGCGCACCAGCCAGGCGAACACGCGCGGGAAGGAGCCCGATCCGCGCGGATGCAGGTCGACCAGCTGGCCGTCCGAACAGATGTTGCTGTGCGCCCAGCCGATCAGCGCCGCCACGTCATCGTCCGCCATGGAATGGCCCATCACGCTGCTGCCCTGCCCCTTGGCCGCCGCCTCGCGGTTGAGCGCGAGGAATGCTTCCGCCGGGGAAATGCCGCGCAACTTGGCGACATCCGCCACCGATTTGCCGACCAGCGAGGGATCGGGCGGGAATTCCGACAACACCAGCCCCTCCGGCGGGGCGAGATGATCGAGCGCGAACTGCGCCGCCTTGACGTCATTAAAGTCGCGCGCGGGCAGCAGCACGTCGAGGCCCGACTGCCACCAGGCATAGGGATAGGCGTCGGCGGTGACGTTGATCCCTTCCGCCCGCGCGGCGTCGAGGCGCTTGATCAGCGCCCCGGCCTGCCCCCATTTGTCGACCATCGCGATCTTCAGGTGCGAGATCTGCACCGGCATCCCGGTCGCCCGGCCGATGGCGAGCAATTCGCCCACCGCGTCGTCCAGGCCGACATCCTCGCTGCGCATATGGCTGATGTAGCGCCCGTGGTGCGCCGCCGCGACGCGGGCGAGGTCCAGCACCTCCTCGCGCGTCGAATAGATTGCCGGTTCATATTCAAGCCCGGTGGACAGGCCCAGCGCGCCCGCGTCCATCGCCTCGGCGACCAGCGCCTTCATCCGCTCCATCTCGTCCGGGCGGGCGGGGCGTTTCGAATCGGCGCCCATCACCGCCTCGCGGACGCTGCCATGGCCGACATAGGAGGCGATGTTCACCGCAGACGGCTTCGCCTCGAACTGCGCGAACTGGCCGGACAGCGGCAAATCGCTGAACCCGTCCTGGCCGACGACGATGGTGGTCACGCCCTGCGCCGTCACCGGCGCGGCGTCGCGCTGTTCGGCCAGCCCGCGATCATGATGGCTGTGGGTGTCGATGAAGCCCGGCGCCAGCACCAGCCCGGCCGCGTCGATCCGCCGGTCGCCGCGCGCGGCGCGGCATGTGCCGACGCAGCGGATGATGCCGTCCACCACCCGCACCGCGCCCGGGCGGGCGGCGGCGCCGGTGCCGTCGACGATGGAGGCATGGACGATCAGCAGGCCGCCCGTTCCGGCGGCGGAGGATGGCGCGGCGGCCATCACCAGGGGGAGGGCGCACCATCCCAACCAATTCCGCATCCACCCCTCCTATGAACGTCAATCGACTTCTTTAAGTTGATGTTATTTTTCTAACAGCATCGGAGGGGCGATGCAAGCGGCGATTGCGTCCATCTCTATGCGCGATCCCAGCCGCAGGCCGCCGCCGCACGGCACGACGATGCGCGCCGGGCGATGCGCGCCGAAACGGTCGCGGCACAGCGCGTCGATCCGCGGCCAGTCGGCAAGGTCGGCGACATGGACGGACAGTTTCAGCACATGGTCCAGCGCCGATCCCGACGCCGCCAGAATGTGCGCGATCTGGTCCAGGCAATAGGCGGCCTGCGCGTCGACCGGCGGCGGCGGCGCGCCCTCAACACCCGCGCCATTGCCCAATATGCCGGACAGATAGACGACGCCGCCATGCACAACGGCATGGGCATAATGGCCGTGCGGCGGCGTCGCGTCCGGGCAGAGGATCGACCGCATCGCCTTACCAGCCGGAAAAGCGCGGCCAGACCGCGTCGACATGGCCGCCGTCGACCAGCAGATAGCGGTCATGCTGCGCCCCGGTGGCGCAGGCATGGTTGGGCAGCACGCGCAGCCGCGATCCGATGGGGAAACGGGCCGGATCGACCGGCGCGCCGTCGCGATATCCGGCCAGCCCATGTTCCTGGTTGGCGCCCATCACGATCATCCCGTCGATGATCGCGCCATTTTCGTCGGCGACCAGCCCATAGCCCTGGTCCACCGCCTGCGCCGCGGTGCCGCGATCGCGCGAGAGCGCCATCCAGCCGGCATCGAGCACGATCTGCCCCGCCGCCGGGCGATAGCCGATGACCGAGCACAGCACGGAAAGGGCAATGTCCCCAGGCGCGCAGACGCCGATGCCGGCCATCACCAGATCCTGGAACATATAGACCCCGGCGCGCACCTCCGTCATCCCGGCATAGGAGCGGGCGAACAGCGCGGTCGGCGTCGATCCCATGCTGAGCACCGGGCAGGGCAGGCCCGCCGCGCGCAGCCGCTCCCCGGCCCGCGCCAGCCCGGCGCGCTCCAGCTCGGCATGGCCGGCGATCGCATTCGCCCCGGCGCATTGATAGCTGCCGCCCGCATGGGTCAACACCCCGGCGAACAGCCCGCGCGCCGCCAGCGTCTCGCCGATCCGCAGCAGCGCGTCGCCATCGGGATCGACGCCGGATCGATGGCCGTCGCAATCCACCTCCGCCAAAATCCCGATATTGGCCTGCCCGGCGGGGACCAGCGCCGCCACCTCAGCCGCCACGCCCGGCTCGTCCAGGATGATCCGCATCGCCACGCCGCGGTCGGCCAGCGCCAGCACGTCGGGGATCCGCGCCGGGACGATGCCGACCGCATAGACGATGTCGTCAAACCCCGCCTCGGCGAACAGCCGGGCCTCCTTCAGCGTGGAGACGGTGATCGGCCCGGTCGCCCCGTCGAACAGGGCGCGGATCGCATCGGGCGCCTTCGCCGTCTTCACATGCGGGCGGAAGATGACGCCCGTGCCGGCCAGCTGGGCGCGCATCCGCGCGATATTGGCGGCCATTTTATCCTTGTCGATCAACAGCATGGGGGTTGGCAGGGCGGCAATGGGCATTCCGGCGGCAACCGCGCCGGACGTGATCGGGCCGGGTGAATTTTCGGATAGGCAGAATGTCATTTTTATATCATAACTGTGTCTATGAGATATTTCAATCGTGGAACCATGCGATGGGCGGCCCTGCCCGCCCTCCTGCTCTGGGCGCTGCCCGCCGGGGCTGCGGCGGCAATCGACGGCGCACCGCTGAGCCTGGACGAGGTGCTCACCGTCCCCGACGTGACGGAAAGCCTGCCCGGCCCCGGCGGCGGCATCGCCTGGGTGGAGCGCGTGGGCGGCACGGAAAACATCCTGTACCGTGCACCGTCCGGCGTGGTGTCGCGATTGACCGATTACCGCGCCGACGATGGCGAGCCGATCCGCCTGCTGGCGTTCCTCGGCGGGCCGGACCGCATCCTGTTCCGCCGGGGCAGCCGCCAGAACCCGGCCAACCTGCCCGACCCCACCCAGCCGCAAAGCCATCTGGTCACGCTGGACGGAAGCGCCACGGCGGTGCCGGCGATGGACGGGGCGAGCGGCTTCACGGCCGGGCCGGGCGGACGGCAGATCGCGTTCACGCGCGGCAAGGAGATCTGGCTGATGCCGGCGGACGACCCGGCGGCCGCGCAAAGGCTGCTCACCGCGCGCAGCCGGGTGGGCGGGCTCGCCTGGTCCCCGGACGGCAGCCGGCTGGCCTATGTCGTCGATCGATCCGACGCGGGCCGGGGCGACTACAGCTTCGTCGCGGTGATCGACGTGGCGCGCCGCGCCGGCCGGTTCATGGCGCCGGGCCTGGGCGCCGACCATAATCCGGTCTGGTCCGCCGACGGGCGGCAGCTGGCCTTCATGCGGATGGCGCCGCAACCGCGCGCATGGCGGTTCGAGGATGTCAGCAGCCATGCGCCGTTCGCGCTGATCGTCGCCGACCCGGCGAGCGGCGCGATGCTGCACCAGTGGCAGGCGCCGCGCGGCCCCGGCCAGCATTCGACCGGGTTCCAGGCGGAGGGCGAGGATGTGTTCGCCCGTGCCAACCTGTTCCGCATGGCGGACGGGCGGCTGGTCTTCCCGTGGGAGCGCACCGGCTTTCGCGCCCTCTACGGCTGGACGCCGGGTGCCGGCGAACCGAAACTGCTCAGCGACCCGCAGGTGGAGGTGGACGGCGCCGCCTTGTCGCCCGACGGGCGAACGCTGGTCTATGCCGCCCCATCGCGCGCGGACCCGGACCGTCTGGACCTTTACCGGCTGGGCAGCGCCGCGCCGCTCAAGCCGGCGGCGCGCGGCGTGATGCGCAGCGGCCCGCAATTTCTGGACGACGGCCGGATCGCCTGGCGCGAGGCGAGCGCCCTCATTCCCGAACATCTGCGCGTCGGCGCGCTGGCGGATGCGGGCATGGCCGTCTCCACCCCCAGCGCCGCCGCGCCGCGCATCGCCGGCCTGCTCGGCCTCGCCCAGCCGCTGACCGTCGCCCGGCCGGACGGCGTCACCGTCCACGCCACCCTCTATCGATCGCTGCAGGCCCCGGCGGACGGCAAGGCCCCGCTCATCGTCCACGCCCATGGCGGATCGCGCGACAAGGCCTATCCGGTCTGGCAGAGCTTTTTCGGCTATCCGCCGGTGCTGCGCTATCTGCTGACGCGCGGCTATCATGTGCTGAGCGTCAATTATCGCTCAGGCACCGGCTATGGCCTCGCCTTCCGGGAACCCGCCGCCTACGGCGCCAAGGGCAATGACGATGTCGACGATTTCATCGCCGCCGCGCGCCAGGCCGCCGAGACGCTGCCCTTCGTCGATCCCCGGCGGATGATCGCCTATGGCCACAGCTATGGCGGGCATATCGTGGCGACGGCGCTGGCCCGGTCCGACATTTTCGCCGCCGGGATCGATTCCGCCGGCGTCGCCGACTGGGTCTATGAGATGGAAAGCGACAGCGGCGGCCCGCTGCCGCTGAACCTGCCGGAACGGATGGCGGTGGAGCGCATCGCCTGGGCCAGCAGTTCGCTCAGCCAGCTCGACCATTGGGGCAATGAGCCGCTGCTGCTGCTGCACGGCGACGCAGACGGATCCGCCGCGCTGCGCCAGACCATCGAACTCTACCAGCAGCTGGACCGGCGCGGCCATGCGCCGGAGGCGGTGATCTTTCCGGGCGAGGCCCATGCGCTGCGGCTGATGGCCAACCAGCAACGCTATATCGGCGCGATCGAGGATTTCCTGCGCCGCCATGTTCCGGCGGCGGACGCTACCAGTCCCGCCGGTGCGCGGCCCGCCGCAGCAGGTTCCCCGAAACATTGAGCTGCTGCGGCCGCCCGCCGACGATATTCTCGAACCAGAAACGCTCGCAGGCCAGCGCCGGATCGTCGAAGCGCCAGCTGCCGTCGGCATGGGCGGCGAGCGCGCCGACGCCGGCGATGTGCAGCGCCCCGCGCCGCGCGATGACGGCAATGCCGCCCGCATACCAGGGATCGTTGGTGACATAGACGCCCTCCAGCGCGGCGAGCGCGGGCGGCGTCGGCTGCGCCGGGGCGGGGCGCGACCGCATGAAGCGCCGATCACGCCACCACAGGCCGTCGCCATCCGTCTCGATCGGCCAGTCGGCCAGCGCCGGATGGTCGGTCACCAGCCCGCTCCCGCCGCTCCACAGCCCGGCGCTCTTGCCCGCGAAGCTGCAGCCGCCGCGGTCCAGCGCCAGCACGTCGCCATTGGCGGCGATCCAGCGGCCCGCGCCTTTCCAGTCCGCCGGGATGGCGAAGGGCGTGGGGGCCAGCGGCGCATCCGCCGGGGGCAGCCCGGCCAGCGCCCGGCTCGCCTCGCGGGAGATGCGGCGCGGGCGGTAGCCGCCCAGCGACACGTTGGTGCCGGCAAAGCAGCCCGCCCCGCTCGCCAGATCGATGGTCATCGACGCGCAGAAGGAAAACATACCGCCGGTATGTTCGATCACCCGGCGGCCCGCCATCACGCGGTGGATCAGCCCGCTGGCATAGCGCGCGTCGGGCGCGGCCTCCGGATCGGCAACGCCGTCGCGCATCGCGAAATCGCGGGTGGCGCGGGGCGAAAGCACGCCATTGGCCTGCCCGTTGGCCGCCGCCGCCAGAAAGGCCATGTAGCGCGCCATGTCCGGCATGGTGGCCCCCACCGATCCGGCCGGGTCGTCCATATCCACCCAGGGCGCGACGGCGAGCGGCGCATGGGGCCGGGCCGCGCGGGCGGGAAAGGCCATCATATGGCCGGTGGCGAAGCGATCCCGGTCCGCCGCGCGGAGCACCGGGACGGAAGACGCCATGCCGATCGGGTCCAGCGCCAGCCGCTGCAGCGCGACCGCGAAGGGCTGGCCCGCCGCCGCCTCCAGCACCGCGCCCAGCAGCATATAGCCGGTGTTGGAATAGCTGAACCGCGCGCCCGGCGCATAGCCGGTCCACAAGCGCCCGCCCGGCACGGGGGGAAAGAGCGGCGCGCCGTCCGGCAGGCCGGCGGCATGGTCGAGCAGCTGGACCAGCGTGATCGCGGCGTCGGGCAAGGGCAGGTCCGGCACGATCGGCTGCACCGGCGCATCCAGCGCCAACCGCCCGTCATCGACCAGCCGGTGGATGGCGATCGCCACCAGCGACTTGCTGATCGATCCGATCTCGAACAGGGTCGCATCGGTGAAGCCGGCATCGGTATAGGCTGAAGCGGATGCGCCCGCCGCGTCGCGCGTGGCGGTCGCCATGCCCGGAAGGCCGTAATCCCGGCAATCGGCGAGCATGGCGGCGGCGAGACTGGGTTGCGGCCCGAAAGGCTGCGCCCGGCCCGGGCGGGACATTGCGAGAACCGGCAATGCGGCTCCCGCCGCGAGCATCGTGCGCCTGGATATCATAATGACTTTTCCCCTCTCATGTCAATTTTATGACATGAAGGTCCATTTGCTGGCAAGCCTGTAATCGTCCGCCCGCCGGGATGGCGAAGGGCGTGGGGACCAGTGGCGCATCCGCCCGTGGGCAGCCCGGACTACGCCCGGTCCCCGCATGCCCGGCAACGCGGCAACCCGGCAACCCGGCAACCCGGCCAGTGTCCCACCGCCGCGTGCCCCGCAACCCGACCAGCGCCCGGCGGCCGCCTGCCCGGCGGTTCAGCCCGCGCTCGCCGCCCCGGGCCGCATCCGCGCCGCTTCCGCCACGATCCAGTCGCGCAGCAGGCGGAACAGCGGATAGCCCAGCCGATCGTGCGGATAGACCAGATAATAAGCGAGCCGGCTTTGCAGCGGCCGATCGACCGGGATGACCAGCGCCCCGCCGGCCAGTTCCTGCTCCACCAGAAAGCGCGGCATCATCGCCACGCCGCCGCCCGAAACCGCCGCCTGGGCGAGCATCATGAAATGGTCGAACCGGCCGGAAAGCTTCACCGGGCCGGTCACCCCGTTGAGCGCGAACCAGTCTTCCCAGGCGGACTGGCGCAGCGACTGGCCGAGCAGCGGGCAGCCGATCAGGTCCGCCGCGCGCCGGATGGGGTGGGCCGCCAGAAAGGCCGGCGCGCACACCGGCACCGACTCCTCGGGGAAAAGCAGGTCGTGCGCGGCGTTCTGCCAGTCCGGCCGGCCATAATGGATGGCCGCGTCAAAACCGCTCGCCGCCAGCTCGAACGGCTCGGAACGGGCGGCGATGTTGACCACCATCTCGGGGTGCGCGCTGGTCAGCTGCGGCAGGCGCGGGGCGAGCCAGCGCATCCCGAAACTGGGCAGGGTGGCGATGGTGAACTCACCGTCGCGCCGCTTGGCCATTGCCTCGCCCGTCGCGCGGCGGATGGCATCGATGGCGGGGCCGAGCGCGCCGGCATAGGCCGCGCCCGCATCGGTCAGCACGATGCGCCGGCCGGAGCGGCGGAACAGCGGGCGGCCGACAATCTCTTCCAGCTGCGCGATCTGGCGGCTGACCGCGCTCTGCGTCAGCCCCGTCTCGCGCGCCGCCACCGACACGCTTTCATGCCGCGCCGCGATCACGAAACTCTGCAGCACGCCGATGGGCGGGAGCAGGCGGCGGCGCAGGTCATTCATTCCATATCCTCATAAGCAATTGCCGCAATCTCGTTGGAAATGAGCGGATCGAGGCTGTTAGAAATGTGACATCATTGGCCGAGGAGTGCAATCGTGGACGTCCCTTTCAGATCGACCTGTCCATCGGACGACAGCCTGGTTTGGGAGGGGCGGGCCGACAGCGCGGCCGCCTGCGCCGCCGCGGTGGCGCGGGCGCGCGCGGCCCAGCCCGGCTGGGCGGAAACGCCGCTGGACGAGCGCATCGCCGTCGCCCGGCGCTTCGGCGATCTGGTGCGTGGCGATGCCGGGAAACTGGCGACGCTGATCGCGCGGGAAACCGGGAAACCGCTCTGGGAAACCCGCACCGAGGCGGCGGGCGTCGCCGGCAAGGTGGACATCTCCATCGCCGCGCAGGCCGAGCGCGCGGGCGAACGCCGTTCCCCCGCCGCCTTTGGCGAAAGCGTGCTGCGGCATCGCCCGCACGGCGTGCTGGCGGTGCTGGGGCCGTTCAACTTCCCCGCCCACCTGCCCAGCGGCCACATCATCCCCGCGCTGCTGGCCGGCAATGCGCTGGTGTTCAAGCCGTCCGAACTGACCCCGGCGGTGGGCGAGATGCTGGTCCGCCTGTGGCGCGAGGCCGGGCTGCCGGATGGCGTGCTGGAACTCGTCCAGGGCGGCCGGGAAACCGGCGCGGCGCTGGTCGATTGCGCGATAGACGGCCTGCTGTTCACCGGGTCGGCGCGCGCCGGGTTGCATTTCCAGCAGCATTTCGCCGGGCGGCCGGGCTTCATGCTGGCGCTCGAACTGGGCGGAAACAACCCCCTGATCGCGTGGGACGGCGATGCCGAGACGGCGGCGGCGGCCATCGTCCAGTCCGCCTTCCTGACGGCGGGGCAGCGTTGCTCCTGCGCGCGCCGGCTGATCGTGCCGGACAGTGCAGAGGGCCGTGCGACGGTCGACGCCACGCTGGCCCTGGCCGCGCGGCTGCGGATCGGGCGGTGGGACGCGGACCCGCAACCCTTCATGGGGTCGCTGATCTCCGCCGATGCGGCGGCGGCGGTGGACCGGGGCATTGAGCGGCTGACCACGCAGGGCGGCACGCTGCTGGGCGATGCGCCCGCCGCGCTGCCCGGCCGGGCGTTCCGCGCGCCGGTGCTGATCGACATGAGCGAGGCCGCGCGCGACGACGAGGAGATTTTCGGGCCCGTGCTCCAGCTGTTCCGCGTCCCCGATTTCGAAACCGCGATCGCCACGGCAAACCGCACCGCCTACGGCCTGTCCGCCGCGCTGCTGAGCGCGGACGACGCCTTGTGGGCGCGTTTCCTCGCCCGCTCGCGCGCGGGGGTGGTCAACCGCAACCGGCCGACCAACGGCGCGGCCTCCAACATGCCGTTCGGCGGCACCGGTGCGTCGGGCAACCACCGGCCGAGCGCCTGGTACGCCGCCGATTATTGCGCCTATCCGGTGGCCAGCGCGGAGGCCGCGTCGCTGGCCGGCGCCGCGCCGGACCTGAGCGCCTATCTGGATGGCGGCGCGCGATGAGCGACCATATCGAGGTCAATTTCGACGGGCTGGTCGGCCCCACCCATAATTTCGCCGCGCTGTCCCCCGGCAATGTGGCAAGCGCGCTCAACGGCGGCAGCGAATCCCAGCCGCGCGCGGCGGCGATAGAGGGGCTGGAAAAAATGCGCCAGCTGATCCGGCTGGGGCTGGTGCAGGGCTTTTTCCCGCCCCAGCGGCGGCCCGCGGCGGACCGGCTGGCGGCGCTGGGCTTTGGCGGATCGCCCGCGGAACGCTGCGCGCAGGCGGCGCGGGAAGACCCCGCCCTGCTGGTCAGGCTCAGTTCCGCCTCGTCGATGTGGACGGCCAATGCCGCCACGGTGATCGCCGCGCCGGACAGCGGCGACGGCCGGGTCCATCTGGTCACCGCCAATCTGGCGACGATGATGCACCGCGCCGTCGAGGCGGACGAGACCTTCGCCATGCTGGCCCGCGTGTTCCGCGACAGCGCCCGCTTTGCCGTCCACCCCCCGCTGCGCCCGGCGCGGCACCTGGGCGATGAAGGCGCGGCCAACCATATGCGGATCGCCCCGGCCCATGGCGCGGCCGGCGTCAACATCTTCGTCTATGGCGAGGCACAGCAAGGCGATTTCCCGGCCCGGCAGAGCCGCCGCGCGGGCGAGGCCGTGGCCCGGCTTGCCGGGCTGAAGCCGGGCGGCGCGCTGTTCCTGCCGCAGGCCGGGCGCGCGGTGCAGGCAGGCGCTTTCCACAATGATGTCGTCGCCGTCGCCAACGAGACGGTGGTGCTGTTCCACGCCGACGCATTCGAGGACGGCGCGGCGGCCGAAGCGCAGATGAGCGCCGCGATGCCCGGCCTGCACCTGATCCGCATCGACGGCATCGGGCTGGACGAGGCGGTGAAGACCTATTTGTTCAATTCGCAGCTGGTGAGCCTGCCGGAAGGCGGCGCCGCGCTCATCCTGCCGCGCGAGGTGAAGGACCATGGCCGCGCCTGGGCGGCGGTGGAACGGATATTGGCAGGCGACAACCCGGTCCGCCGCGCCATCGTCGTCGACGTGCGCGGCAGCATGCGCAATGGCGGCGGCCCGGCCTGCCTGCGGCTGCGCGTGCCGATGCCGCGCGCCGCGCTGGACGGCGTAGACCCGGCCTTCCTGCTCAGCGAGGCGCGGATAGACGGGCTGCAGGCGCTGGTCGATCGCTGGTGGCCGGACCGCATCGCCCCCGCCGACCTGCTGACGCCCGATCTGTGGGCGGCGGCGGGCGCGGCGTCCGACGCGCTGGAGCGCCACATCGCCGGGCACTGATGCGGGCGGGGGTTATTCCTCGCCCATCCTCAGCGCGGCGATGAAGGCCTCCTGCGGAATGCTGACGCTGCCATATTCGCGCATCCGCTTCTTGCCCTCTTTCTGCTTGTCGAGCAGCTTGCGCTTGCGGCTGATGTCGCCGCCATAGCATTTGGCGGTCACGTCCTTGCGCATCGCGGCAATGGTTTCGCGGGCGATCACCTTGCCGCCGATCGCCGCCTGCACCGGAATCTTGAACAGATGGCGGGGGATGAGGTCCTTCAGCCGCTCGCACATGTGCCGCCCGCGCGCTTCGGCGGCGGCGCGGTGGACGATCATGCTCAGCGCGTCCACCGGCTCGGAATTGACCAATATGTTCATCTTCACCAGATCGCCCTGCCGGTGGCCGATCTGGTGATAGTCGAACGAGGCATAGCCCCGGCTGATCGATTTCAGCCGGTCGTAGAAATCGAACACCACCTCGTTCAGCGGCAGTTCGTAGGTGAGCTGCGCCCGCCCGCCGACATAGGTCAGGTTCTTCTGGATGCCGCGCCGGTCCTGGCACAGTTTCAGGATCGGCCCGAGATATTCGTCGGGCACATAGATGGTCGCCTCGATCCACGGCTCGTCGATGCTCTCGATGCGGCTCGGGTCCGGCATGTCGGCGGGGTTGTGCAGCTCGATCACGCCGCCGCCATGGTTGAGCGCGACATGATAGACCACGCTGGGCGCGGTGGTGATCAGGTCCAGATCATATTCGCGGGTCAGCCGCTCCTGGATGATCTCCAGATGCAGCAGCCCCAGGAACCCGCAGCGGAAGCCAAAGCCCAGCGCGGCGGACGTCTCCATCTCGAAACTGAAGCTGGCGTCGTTCAGCCGCAGCTTGGAGATGCTTTCGCGCAGCTTCTCGAAATCATTGGCGTCGACCGGAAACAGGCCGCAGAACACCACCGGCTGCACTTCCTTGAACCCGGGCAGCGGCTCGGCGGCGGGGCGTTTTGCATCGGTGATGGTGTCGCCGACGGCGGTCTGCGCCACTTCCTTGATCTGCGCGGTGATGAAGCCGATTTCGCCCGCGCCAAGCTCCGGCAGCGGTTCGATCTTGGGGCGCATGCAGCCCACCCGGTCCACCAGATGCTGGGTGCCGGTGGCCATGAACTTGATCTGCTGGCCCTTTTTGATCACCCCGTCGACGACGCGGATGAGGATGACGACGCCCAGATAGGGGTCGTACCAGCTGTCGACCAGCATCGCCTTCAGCGGGGCGTCGCGGTCCCCCTTTGGCGGCGGGATCTTGGTGACGATCTGTTCCAGTATCTCGCCGATGCCGATGCCGGATTTGGCGCTGGCCAGCACCGCCTCCGATGCGTCGAGGCCAATGACGTCCTCTATTTCCGCGCGCACCTTTTCCGGCTCGGCGGCGGGCAGGTCGATCTTGTTGATGACCGGCACGATCTCATGGTCGTGCTCGATCGACTGATAGACGTTGGCCAGCGTCTGCGCCTCCACGCCCTGCGCCGCGTCCACCACCAGCAGCGCGCCCTCGCACGCGGCCAGGCTGCGCGACACCTCATAGGCGAAGTCGACATGGCCCGGCGTGTCCATCAGGTTCAGCTCATAGGTCTCGCCGTCGGCGGCCGTGTAGTTCAGGCGCACGGTCTGCGCCTTGATGGTGATGCCGCGTTCCTTCTCGATATCCATATTGTCCAGCACCTGGGCGGACATTTCCCGTTCGGAAAGGCCGCCGGTGGTCTGGATCAGGCGATCGGCCAGGGTCGATTTGCCATGGTCGATATGCGCGATGATCGAGAAATTCCGAATCTTGTTCAGCGGGGTCGACAATGGATTCTACGCTTTCGGGCAAGGAGTGGCCGCCGCCGATAGCATCGCGCGCGCGACTTGCCAAAGCCAACCGTCGATCGCCGCTTGAACTCGACCCGGCGTTGCGAGATAAGCAGGCAAGGTCGCACAGTATTGGAACCACGTGCACTCGCGCAAAAATGCAAGGCACGGCGGTGGGCGCCTCGATCGCGAGGCAGGGGGACAAAAGGTGCGTAAACAAGCAATTGCGATTCTTCTGGCCGGCGCGGTCGCGCTTTCGGCCGGACCGGCTCTGGCACAGAGCAGCAAGGGCTCATCCGGCCGTCAGGCGCAGGACAAGGGCCAGCAGGAAATTCCGATCTGCACCAAGCGGCTCGGCACCATCGCGATCGTCGATCCCGACAACCAGTGGTGGCGCGAACTGAATCTGGGCAGCCCGGAAGCCATCATCAAGGTTTTCGTTCAGAAATCCGGCTGTTTCGGCCTGGTCAACCGCGGACGCAGCATGGCCAGCCGCAATATGGAACGCGCCATGGCCGACAGCGGCGAACTCCAGGCCGGCTCGAACCTCGGCAAGGGCCAGGTGAAGGCGGCGGATTATTTCCTGCAGCCCGACATCGTCAGCTCCAACCGCAATTCCGGCGGCAACGCCGTGGGCGCGGTGCTGGGCGGCTTCCTTGGCCGGTCGACGCTCGGCGCTCTCGCCGGCGGCATTTCGGTGAAGAAGAAGGAAGCGAACGTCACGCTTTCCGTCGTCAACGCCCGCACCACCGAGGAAGAGGCGCTGGTCGAGGGCTATGCCCGCAAGTCCGACCTCAGCTTCGGCGGCGGCGGCGGGGCCGGCTGGATGAGCGGTTTCGCCGCGGCCGGCGGCGGTGGCTACCAGAATACCGAGATCGGCCAGGTGATCGTGCTCGCCTATCTCGACGCCTATACCAAGCTGGTGACCCAGCTGGGCGGCCTTCCGGAAAATGCCGCCGCGGCGGCGCCGAAGGCGAAATAAGGACCGGATCCGGAGCGGCGTGCGGGCCATGCCCGGCCGCCGCTCCGGCCGTTTCCGGCTTCCATTTCAACCGACTTGCCACGCCTGCGCTTCTTGCTAGCATCCCCCAAAACGCGGGAGAGGCCAGCCTATGCGTCACATCGCCATCGTCGGATCGGGGCCTGCGGGCTATTACACCGCTGAAGCATGCCAGAAGGCATTCGGGGACGCCGTCCGCGTCGATGTGATCGACCGCCTGCCGGTGCCCTATGGCCTCATCCGTTTCGGCGTCGCGCCGGACCATCAGTCGATCAAGGCGGTCGCCCGGCGCTACGAGACGGTGGCGCTGAGCGACAATGTCCGCTTTGTCGGCAATGTCAGCGTCGGCCCGGACGTGAGCATCGCGGAACTGATGGAGCTTTACGACGCCGTCGTGCTGGCGACGGGCGCCCCGGCGGATAGGCCGCTGGAGATTCCGGGCAGCGACCTGCCCGGCGTGATCGGCTCCGCCGCCTTTGTCGGCTGGTATAACGGCCACCCCGAATATGCGGACCTCGCCCCGCCGCTGGACACCCATGGCGCGGCGATCATCGGCAACGGCAATGTCGCGCTCGACGTGGCGCGAATCCTGGCCAAGGCGCCGACGGAGTTCGTCGGATCGGACATCGTCGCCCATGCTTTCGAGGCGCTGGGCAATGCGTCCATCCGGCAGATCAGCGTGCTCGGCCGGCGCGGGCCGCACCAGATTGCCATGACGCCGAAGGAATTGGGCGAGCTGGGCCATCTCGAACGCGCCGCGCCCCGCGTCGACCCGGCCGATTTCCCGTCGCCGGTGGACGATGCGCTGCTGGAGCCGGGCATGCGCAAGGCCGTCGGCCATCTGCGCGAATTCGCCGCGCTGCCGCCCTCCACCAAGCCGGTGACGATCGATTTCGATTTCTACGCCATGCCGGTGGCCATCGAAGGCGACGGCCGCGTGGAGCGGATGATCGTGGAACGCACCCGGCTGACCGAGGATATGCGGTCGGTGGGCACGGGCGAAACGTACAGCATCGATTGCGGGCTGGTGGTCAGCTGCATCGGCTATCGGACCCCGCCCATCGAAGGCGTGCCCTATGAACATGGCCGCGGGCGCTTCGCCAATGACGAGGGGCGGATCCTGCCCGGCCTCTACTGCGTCGGATGGGCGAGGCGCGGGCCGACCGGGACGATCGGCACCAACCGGCCGGACGGCTATGCCATCGTCGACGCGATCGCCGCCGATACCCGCGCCGGCGGTGACAAGGCCGGCCGCGCCGGGCTGGATGCGCTGCTCGATGCGCGGCAGGTGGATATCGTCACCTTCCGCGACTGGCAGAAGATCGAGGCCGCCGAAGTCGCCCGCGCCCGCGCCGGCAGCCCACGTGAAAAATTCACCGGCATCGCGGAAATGATCGCCGCGCGCGGCAATTGATCCCCCGCAGGCAAATGAGCCGCTTGTAAGCGCGCGATCCACCATCTATAGACCCGCCTCTGCTTCTCGGGCGGTCCACCGCCCGATCGGTCGGGGAGTAGCTCAGCCTGGTAGAGCACTGCCTTCGGGAGGCAGGGGCCGGAGGTTCGAATCCTCTCTCCCCGACCAATGATTTTCCCAGATAAATCAGCTCCATCCCGCTTTCAGGATCGAGATTACGGGGTCCGCTTCTCTGGTATTTTTCCGGTGATAATGCAGCGTGAACGCCTATGGGGCCAGCGATTCCGACCCATTGCACTTGCGCGTCCGGAAATGGCCGGATGTACCCGGTCGGTAACCGAGGAAAAACGCCAAGGCCTATTCGCTGCGTTTGAGCGGCTGGCGATTTTCAACGCGCCCGTTGTCGCGGCTGTCGGGAAGGCCAACCGAGCTTGGTTTGGGATGCGATGTGCTTTACCGTCAGGCGAGTCGATTGCTTCAACGGGGAAGCCACGATGAACAAGCTGGTCCTGCCGTCCTTCATGTTCATCGTCGCGGTCGGCCTTACGGGCGATCAGCCTTCCCCGGCGCGTTCAATCTCATCCGAGACGATTGCCGCGCTTGACCCCACCAGGCTCGCGCTCGGACTGTGCGGCCGCCCGGGCGGCGAGGGGGGACTCAAAGCACGGCTGCGCCTTGCTGCCCAGTTCACGCAGAGCACGACATCTGAGCCCGGTTCCGCCTTTCCTGCCATGGATGCGATCCGGCTGGAGGTGACCAGCGCCGATCCGGCGGTGCGCGAGCATGTCCGGCGCGGACTGCTGCTCGCTTATGGTTTCAATCACGAGGCGGCGATCGGCGAGTTCCAGGCCGGTCAACGGCGCGATCCCGGCTGCGCGATCTGCTTCTGGGGCGAGGCCTATGCCCTCGGCCCGAATATCAACGCGCCGATGACGCCCGAGGCGCTGCCCCAGGCGCGCGCGGCGGTTTCTCGCGCGATGGCATTGCGCGCGGGCGCCTCGGCAACGGAGCGGGCGCTGATCGAGGCGCTGCGGGGCCGGTATGCTGGCGACGACCGCGCCGGGACCGAGGCGGGCTATGCCGATGCGATGCACGTCGCCGCCGGACGTTTTCCCGCCGACGATGACGTCGCCGTGATCGCCGCCGAAGCCGCGATGAACACCTTGCCCTGGGACTATTGGGAGGCGGACGGGCGTACCCCGAAGCCGCGGATCGGCGAAGCGATCCGGCAGGTCGAGGCAGTGCTGGCGCGAAACCCCGGGCATCCGCAGGCGCAGCATCTTTACATCCACCTGCTCGAAGCGACCGATCCCGCCCGCGCCGAGGCAGCCGCCGACCGGCTTGCCGCCTCGGATATCGCCAACGCCGGCCACCTCGTGCATATGCCGTCGCATATCTATTTCCGGCTGGGCCGTTTCGCGGATTCCATCCGGACCAACATTGCCGCCATCCGGGCCGACGAAGCCTATCTGGCGACGGCCGGGCCGAACCCCGCCTATCGGTTCGGCTATTACCCGCATAACGTCCATTTCATCGTCGCTTCGGCGCAGATGGCCGGCGACATGGCGACCGCGACAAACGAGGCGCGGCGGCTGGCGCAACTCCTCGACCCAAGCGTCTCCGTGCAGCTCGGCTGGCTTCAGCCGGTCCACGCCGCTCCTTATATGGCCTTCGCGCAGTTCGCCGCGCCCGCGCAGATCCTCGCCCTGCCTGAGGCGGATGCCCGCCTGCCCTATGTCGTCGCGATCCGCCATTATGCGCGGGCGGTGGCGCGGGCGGCCACACGGAACCGGGCGGAATTCGAGCGCGAGCTCGCAGCCCTGCGCACGATCAGGGCGGGGGCCAGTGTCCAGCCGCTGGTCGATCAGGGCGTTCCGGCGCGCGACCTGCTGATCCTCGCCGAACAAGTCGCGCAGGGCCGCTGGGCGCTGGCCGCCGGCCGGCTTGACGCGGCGGTGGAGGCCTTCGAGGCCGCGGCCGCGACCGAAGCGGGCATTCCCTACATGGAGCCGCCCTATTGGTACTATCCCGTGCACCAGTCGCTCGGCGCCGCCCTTTTCCGCGCCGGCCGGTTCGAAGAGGCGCGCACGGCATTCCGCACCGCGCTGGCGCGCGCACCGAATAACGGGTGGGCGCTCTATGGTCTCACCAAGACCGAGCACGCGCTCGGCCATCGCGCCGAGGCCGCGGCTGCCCAGGCGGCGCTCACGCGAGCTTGGCTCGGCGACCGGCGCTGGCTCAGAATGGATCGCCTTTAACCGGTGTCCGGAAGCTGCCGTCAAAGATGTTGAACAGGTAAGACCGTCCCGCTCCGTCGGCTCGCGGCCATCCGCTTGCCGGCCCCGCATCCTCCGCTTTCAATGCCTTTGGAAATGCGGCATTATCGCGTCCACGGCGCGGCCCGGTTGCCGCCTGGACAATGTCGCGTGCCCGCTTTCATCAATGCCATCGGGACGGCCATTCCCGCACAGGATATCCACCAGCCGTTCATCGCATGGGCGCGGCAGCGGCTGGGCGATCCGCGCGCGCGGGCGCTGTTCGACCGCATGGCCGCGCGGGCGGGGATCGACCATCGCTGGTCGGTGCTGGCGCCCACGGACGGGGGCGGATCGCCGGTTTCCCCCGGCGGATTCTACGCCGCCTCCGCGTTGCCGCCGACATCGGCGCGCATGACGATTTATGCCGAGGCGGCGCCGGTGCTGGCGCTGGATGCGGTCGCGGCGCTGGAGGGCGAGCTAGACGGCATCACCCACCTTGTCGTCGCCAGCTGCACCGGCTTCGTCGCGCCGGGGATCGACCAGATCGTCGCGGATCGGCTGGGGCTGGGCGGGCATGTTGAGCGGCTGCTGGTCGGTTTCATGGGCTGTTATGCGGCGGTCGCGGCGCTGCGCAGCGCCCGCCACATCGTCCGGTCCGATCCGGCGGCGCGGGTGCTGGTGATCACCGTCGAGCTGTCGACCCTGCACCTGCAGGATGTGAGCGAGATCGAGCCGCTGCTCGCCGCGCTGCAATTCGGGGACGGGGCGGCGGCCGCGCTGGTGACGGCGGAGCCAGCGGGGCTGGCCATGGATGCGCCCTTCGCCCTCACCCTGCCCGATTCGGCCGGGCTGATCCGCTGGGCGATCGGCGACCAGGGCTTTGCCATGCACCTGTCCGGCGAGGTGCCGGGGCGGATCGCGGAGGCGCTGGCGGAGGCGCCGGTGCGCCGCGCGCTGATCGGCGAGACGCCGGTGGCAGCGATAGACGGATGGGCGGTCCATGCCGGCGGACGATCGATACTCGATGCGGTCGAACATGGGCTGGGGCTTGGCCCCGCCGCGCTCGACGCCTCGCGCTCGGTGCTGAGGGAGAATGGCAATATGTCGTCCGCCACCTTGATGTTCGTGCTGGCGCGGCTGATGCGGGGCGCGCCGCCCGCCCATGGCCTTGCGCTGGCCTTCGGCCCCGGCCTGGCCGCCGAGGGTTTCCGGTTTTCCGCCGCATGAGCCGCGACCTTTCCCGCCGCACGATCGAGGAGGAGCGGATGGACGCGCCCGATCTCGATCCCCGGGTCTATGCGGCGGTGCTGGCCGGGCTGGCGACGGTCAACCGGGTGACGCTGGCGGCGCGGCCGACGCTGGATTTTCTGGCCCGCGCCATGCAGGGCCGCACGACGCTGCGCCTGCTCGATGTCGGCTATGGCCAGGGCGACATGCTGCGGGCCATCGCGCGCTGGGCGGAGAAGCGCGGCATCGCGGCGACGCTGGTCGGCATCGATCTGAACCCCAACAGCGCCCCGTCCGCCGCCGCCGCGACGCCCGCGGGGATGGTGATCGACTATCGCACCGGCGATTATGCCGCGCTGGCGGACGAGCCATGGGACGTGGTGATCAGCAGCCTCGTCGCCCATCATATGAGCGAGGAGCAGCTGATCGCCTTCCTGCGCTTCATGGAGGCGCATGGCCGGCTGGGCTGGTTCATCAACGATCTGCACCGCCATCGCTTCGCCTATCATGGCTTTCCGCTGCTCGCCGCGCTGTTCGGCTGGCACCCCATCGTCCGCCATGACGGGCGGCTTTCGATCGCCCGATCCCACCGGCCGGACGAATGGCCGCCTTTGCTGGCCGCCGCCGGGATTCCGCCGGGGGCGCGGGCGGTGCGCTATTTCCCGTTCCGGCTGTGCGTCGCGCGGCTGCGCTGATCGTCGGCGGCGGGCCGGCGGGGGCGACGGCGGCGATCCTGCTCGCCCGCGCCGGGGTGAAACCGCTGCTGGTCGAGCGGGAGCGCGAGGCGGGCGATGCGCTGTGCGGCGGGTTCCTCAGCTGGCACACCCTCGCCGCGCTCGACAGGTTGGGGCTGGACCGTGGCGCGCTGGGCGGCGTGCCGATCGATCGGGTCAGGCTGTTCGCCGGGCGGCACCGGGCGGAGGCCCTGCTGCCGGCGGGGGCGGTGGGCCTTTCCCGCCATGCGCTCGATTCGGCCCTGCTGGCGCTTGCCGCGCGGAGCGGGGCCGGGGTGGAGCGCGGGGTGGCGGTGCGCGAAGCCGATGCAGAGCGGCATGTGCGACTGGAGGATGGCGGCACCATCCGGGCCGATGCGCTGCTGCTGGCGACGGGAAAGCATGATCTGCGCGGCCTGCCCCGGCCGCGCGAGGCGGCGGGCGACGACCCCGCGCTCGGCCTGCGGCTCCATCTGGCGGCGGGGTCCGGCCTGTCGGGAGCGATAAGGGGCGTGATCGAGCTGCATCTGTTCGATCGCGGCTATGCCGGGCTGCTGTTGCAGGAGGATGGCCGCGCCAATCTGTGCATGGCCGTCCGCAAATCCCGCCTTGCCGAGGCGGGGGGCAAGCCGGAGGCGCTGCTCGCCGCCATCGCCGCAGAGGCCCCTGCGCTGGCGGAGCGCCTGGCCGCCGCGCCGCCGCTGCCCGGTTTCGATGCAGTCGGCGCGGTGCCCTATGGCTGGCGCGCGCGCGACACCGCGCCGGGGCTTTTCCGGCTGGGCGACCAGGCTGGCGTCATAGCGTCATTGGCGGGCGAGGGGGTGGGCATCGCCATCGCCAGCGGAACCCGGGCCGCCCGCATGCTGATCACCGGCGGGCCGGACGCCGCACAGGCTTATCAGCGCGCGCTGGCGCGGCGGCTGCGCGGACCGGTCCGCACCGCGGAAGGGCTGCGCGCCATCGGTGAACGCCCCGCCGTCGCGCCCGTGCTGGCGGCGGCGATGCGGGCGGCACCGGGGCTTGCCCGGCTGCTGGCGCGGGCCACGCGGATCGACGCCTGAGCCATTGAACGCGCCTGCCGCGCAACCCACATTCACGCCATGGACAAGCTCGACCTCTCCGAAACCGAATGGCGCAAGCGCCTGAGCCCCGAACAATATCATGTGCTGCGCGAAGCCGGCACGGAGCGCGCCTTCACCGGCCGCTACAACGACATGAAGGCGGACGGGGCCTATTTTTGCGCCGGTTGCGGCGCCGAATTGTTCGACAGCAGAACCAAATATGATTCCGGGTCCGGCTGGCCCAGCTTTACCGCCCCCGCGTCCGATGATGCGGTAATCGAACATGTCGACGCGTCCCACGGGATGCGCCGGGTGGAGGTGCGCTGCGCGCGGTGCGACGGCCATCTCGGCCATGTCTTTCCCGACGGACCGGGGCCGACGGGCAACCGCTATTGCATGAACAGCGCCTCGCTGGAGTTCGAGCCGCGCGACGCGGCGTGACTTCAAGAGGCCGCTTGTGAGCGACGGTGATAACGCGTAAATCGCTTGTCCTGCGATGGCGACACGAACCCGTTCCAAGAAAACCCCGGCCCGGGGCGTGATCGTCAAGATCATCAAGATCGGCTTCTTCGCCGGGTTGGCGGCCCTGATCGCCCTGATTCTCGCGGTTTACATCCAGGCATCGTCGCTCCCCACCTATGACGAGCTGAAGTCCTCGCCCAACGGCCAGATGATCCGGGTGCGCGCCGCGGACGGCAGCGTGCTCGTCTCGCTCGGCCCCAGCTTCGGCGACTGGCTGGATTATGAGGACATCCCCAGGGTGATGGTGGATGCGATGGTTTCGGTGGAGGATCGCCGATTCCGGTCGCATCTGGGCGTCGATCCCATCGGCATCGCGCGGTCGGCCAAGGTCCGGCTGCAGCGCGGCCGCTGGGTGCAGGGCGGATCGACCATCACCCAGCAGTTGGCGCGCAACATCTTCCTCACCAATTCGCGCAATTTCGGCCGCAAATTCCGCGAATGGCTGCTGGCGCTGGCCATGGAGCGCAAATTCTCCAAGGACCAGATCCTCGAGCTATATCTGAACAAGGTCTATTTCGGCGGCGGCGCCTATGGCATCGACGCGGCCAGCCGCAAATTCTTCGGCCATCCGGGCAATCGCCTGACCCTGTCCGAAGCGGCGGTAATAGCCGGGCTGGTCAAGGCGCCGTCGCGCTATTCCCCCACCGCGGATGCGGAAGCGGCGCTGGGCCGCGCGGGCGTGGTGCTGCAGGTGATGCAGGATGCCGGGACGATCACGGCAGCGCAGGCAGCGGCTGCCGATCCGGCCAACGTCAAGCTGGCCGAGGAGCCGAACCGCAACAGCGTGCGCTATTTCACCGACTGGGCCTTGCCCCAGCTCGATACGATCATCGACGAGGCGACGGCGCCGATCGAGGTGTGGACCACGCTTGACCCCGCCATGCAGCGCGCCGCCGACAAGGCCATCGGCGCGAACACGCCCGCCGGCGCACAGGGCGCGCTGGTGGCGATGGACCGCGACGGCGCGGTGCGCGCCATGGTGGGCGGGCGCGACTATGTGTCGTCGATCTACAACCGCGCCACCCAGGCCGTCCGCCAGCCGGGATCGTCGTTCAAGCTGTTCGTCTATCTGGCCGCGCTGGAGGCGGGCTACACGCCGGACGACACGCTGGTCGACGAGCCGGTGACGATCAACGGCTGGAGCCCGCGCAACAATTCCCGCCGCAATTCCGGCGAGGTGACGCTGCGCACTGCCTTTGCCTATTCGATCAACACCATCGCCGCGAAGATCGGCATGGACGTGGGGCTGGGCACCATTGCCGACATGGCCCGCCGTTTCGGCATCACCACGCCGGTCAACACCCACCCGTCCATGGTGCTGGGCACGTCCGACGTCCGCCTGATCGACATGACCCGCGCCTTCGCATCGGTGAGCGCCAAGGGCGTCGCCGTGGTGCCCTTCGGCATCACCAAGGTGACCAAGCTGAACGGCGAGCTGCTCTATGAGCACAAGGTGGATACGTCGCGCGTGCTGGTGGCGCCCACCGTCGCCGCGCAGATGACGGACCTGCTGCAAACCGCGGTCAACACCGGCACCGGGCGGGCGGCGCAGATCGGCCGGCCGGTCGCGGGCAAGACCGGCACTACCTCTTCCAACAAGGACGGCTGGTTCCTGGGCTTCTCCAGCGGCCTCACCACCGGCATATGGATGGGCCGCGACGATGCCAGGGCGCTGCCCGGCCTGCAGGGCGGACGCGCGCCGGCGCAGGCCTTTGCCGATTTCATGCGGACGGCGGTGGCGAAGCGGCCGGTGGAGAATTTCGACACCGAAGTCACCCTGCCGGAATGGCAGGAGGAGCCGGACGACGAAGCCTATTTCGGCGAGCCGACCGAGAACCAGCTGGTTGACGAGAATGGCCTGCCGGTCGGCACGCCGCCCGATCCGCCTGTCGCCGCGCCGCAGGGGGGCGACATCATCGCGCCGAGCCGGCTCGACCAGAACTGGATCGACGAAGTAACCGGCCGCAGCACCCGGCCCCAGCCGCAGGCGCGGCCGACGCCGTCAACCCCGCCGCCGGCCCCCGCCGCCACGCCCAAGGCGGCGACGCCCCGGGTTCAGGATCCCCGTCCCACCCAGTGAAGCGCAGCGCCGTTGACGCGCAGCCATTGCCGGGCAGGGGCGGGATCGCTCCCCAGCAGATCCGCGACCAGCGCGTGAAAGGCGGGGCCGTGGTTCATGTGCACGCGGTGCGCCACCTCATGCGCCACGGTGGCCCGGCGCACGAAGGCCGGCGCCATGATAAGCCGCCAGCTGTAGCGGATATCGCCGCCGGCCGCGCAGCTCCCCCAGCGCGAGCGCGGATCGCCCACCCCGATCCGGCCGATCTCCACGCCTGCCTGCGCGGCGAATTCCCGGCTTTCGCGGCTGAGCACGTCCAGCGCCTCGCGCTTCAGCCAGCGCAGCACGCGGCCGGACAGCGCATCCTCCGGCCCGCCGACGACCAGGCGGCTGCCATCCCGCCGCACCGCGCGCGGCCGGTCCGCCGCCCAGTCGACGGCCAGAAGCTCATCGCCCAGCGCGATCTCCGCGCCGGGAAGGATCGGCCGGGGCGCGGGCAGGCGGCCCAGTTGCCGCTCGATCCACGGGCGCTGCGCCTCGACCCAGACCAGCGCGGCTTTCAGGCCCGCGCGCGCGGGCAGGCTGAGGCGGATGGTGCCGTTGCGCGGGTCGACGCTCAGCCGCATCCGCCGCGCCGCCCGGCTGCGCACCACGGTCAACGGCCGGGCGTCCGCCCCGATGCGGAATTCAGAGGAGGCGGTCGACAATGTGGGATTCCAGATCGCCGGCATCGATTTCCGAGATCGTCCAGCCGCGCACCGACTGCCCGGCCCGGTGGACGGATTCCGGGTCTCCGCTGATCAGCGGATGCCAGTCGTACAGCGGTTTGCCCTCCGCGCGCAGGCGATAGGCGCAGCTTTCCGGCAGCCAGTCCAGCTCGCGCAGCAATTTGGGCGTCAGGCGGACGCATTCGGGCACATAGGCGCGGCGGTGGCGATAATCCGAACAGCGGCCGCTATGCCGGTCCAGCAGCTTGCAGGCGACATTGGTGGGGTAAAGCTCCCCCGTCTCGTCATCTTCCAGCTTGTGGATGCAGCATTTGCCGCAGCCGTCGCACAAGGATTCCCATTCCGCGCGGTCCAGCGCCTCCAGGGGCTTGTCTTCCCAGAAGCGCCCTGTCGTCACTTGGCCCAGCGTTGCAGTTCGTCGGCAATCGCCTCCGGCGTGCCGTCCTGCGGGATGAGGGCGATGGGATCGCCCTTGGGGCCGAACAAATAGGTCTGGCGGCTGTGGTCGACCAGATAATCGGTGGTGCCCTTGGCATCGTCGCGCCGGAAGACGATGGCATAGCGCCGGGTGACGTCTGCGATCTCCGCCTCCGTGCCGGTCAGCCCGATCAGCCTGGGGTGGAAGGCGGCGACATAGGATTTGAGCACCGCGGGCGTATCGCGCGCGGGATCGACGGTCACGAAGACCGGCTGGATCCGCGCCGCCAGCTCGGGCGCGCGCTGCTCGAGCAGGCGATAGCCGGCCATCAGCTTTTGCAGGTCGACCGGGCAGACGTCCGGGCAGAAGCTGTATCCGAAATACATCAGGCGGAACTTGCCGGCGAAATCGCGGTCGGTAACGGCCTTGCCGTCCTGGTCGATCAGCGAGAAGGGACCGCCGATGCTGGCCCCGGCCAGCGGCGGTTCCGCGCCCGCGCCGGTCGCGGACGGCTGGCCGCAGGCGGCCACGCCAAGCATCAGGGCGACCGCGCAGAGACGCGCGAACGGGCGGATCTGGAAAAGTTCGTTCATGACAGCGCCAGCCATGCTTTGCTAAGCGCAAGGTTGCAAGATAGTGCGCGGTGAAAGACGGGGTTTGCGGCTTATGGCGACGGTG
The DNA here is from genome assembly GCF_001724715.1 of Sphingomonas sp. SCN 67-18. GTDB lineage: Bacteria > Pseudomonadota > Alphaproteobacteria > Sphingomonadales > Sphingomonadaceae > SCN-67-18. The sequence goes on along the minus strand of NZ_MEFG01000012.1, from coordinate 83,238 downwards.
CGTTCATATTGGCGGCGTTATGCCGGCCTGTTTTCGCTGGGCGCGGCGGCGCTGGCCGTTCTGGTTTCCAGCCCCGCGGCGGCGCAATTTTCCGACAGCTATAATTTCCTGAAGGCGGTGCGCGACCGCGACGGGGCGAAGGCCACCGATCTGCTGGGCAGCGGCGGATCGTCGATCATCGACACGCGCGACAAGTCCACCGGCGAATCCGCCCTGCACATCGCCACCAAGCGGCGCGACACCGCGTGGATGGGCTTTTTGCTGGGCAAGGGCGCGCGCGTCGACATCAAGGATAATGACGGCAACACGCCGCTGATGATCACCGCCCAGCTTGGCTTTCCCGAGGGCGCGGACCTGCTGATCGGCCGCCGCGCGGCCGTGGATGCGACCAACGGCAGCGGCGAGACCGCGCTGATCATGGCGGCCCAGCGGCGCGACAATGCGCTGGTGCGGCTGCTGCTCACCGCCGGCGCCAACCCGGACAAGGCCGACACCATCGCCGGCATGTCCGCGCGCGATTATGCCAAGCGCGACGGCCGTTCGGAGGCGATCCTGAAGCTGATGGACGAGATCAAGGCCAAGCCGCGTCCCAAGGCGGCGGGACCGAGCCTCTAAGGCCCCCCGCCCCGGCGCTAGTCCTGCCAGGCGGCGGTGCAATCCGGGTCGAGATGGTCGATCAGCCGGCGGCCGGCGCGGCGGGCGAAGCGCAGCGTTTCCGCCCGCCTGCGCGATGCCGACAGGGGGCGGACCGCCGCTTCCCGCATGATCGCCGCGTCATAACGATCAGCGATGATCAATCCCGCCACATCGGGCTGGAAAGCCTGCGTTTCGAACGGATCGACACCGAATCCCTGCGGCACCGCCCAGAAGAACCGATCGCAATAATCCAGATATTCCGGCCATTTCGCGTCGCCCAGCAGGTCGGCGCGGGACACCTTGATCTCGACGATGACGATGTGGCCGCGCGAATCGATGGCCATCAGGTCGGCCCGCCGGCCATTGCCCAGCGGCACTTCCGCGATGGCGATCAGATCGTGCCGGAACAGCAGCCGGCACACGCCGCGCGCAACGTCCGTCGCCAGCATGGGCGACTCGCAGAGGGCAAGGGCGGGCGAAACCGGGCGCTGCATCGCCCGATTTCTAGAACATCACGGGAACAAAGAAAAGGCCGGGTCGCCGGGGCGGCCGCGCGTCAGCGGTAGAAGACGTGGTTGCCGACCCGGGCGATGCGCTGCTTGCGCCAGCCCGGCGAGACATGGCTGGCGTGGAAGAACAGCGCGTCCGACACGGAACTGTCCCACAAATCCTCACTCGCGACATGGGCGATGGCCGCTGCCTCGCGCCAGGCGCGGCTGGACCGGTCGATCGGCGGAAAATCGCCGCCGCGCACGAAGGAGAACTGGCTGGGCTGGAACACCACCGAGCAGAGCGAGCGCGGGAAGCGGCCCGAGCTCGCCCGGTTGATGATCACCTGCGCAACCGCGAGCTGCCCGTCGAGCGATTCGCCCTTCGATTCGAAATAGACGGCGCCGGCCAGGCACTCGTCTTCCCGGTCGCGCGGGGTGTTCATGTCATAATTGGCGACAAGCGACGCCAGGCTGACGGCGGCGGCTGCATCATCGCGGGAAATGCTCTGGACGACTTCGGACGTCCTGGCGAAAACGACCTTGTCGTTTCCGGAAATCGCGGCCGGATCAACGGGCAGAGCCGGAACCGTGGCGCGCGTCACATCGTTGAGGGATTGGGCGCTGACCGGCGTGGTTGCCGAATCCAGCGCAAAAGAAGGCGCGGTGGCCGCGAGGGCCGCCAGCATGGAAAGTGCCACAGCCGCGATGCTCGCGGCGCGTAGGGTGAAACTCATTCAACATCAGCATATTGCGGTTGGTCGATCGACTGAGGATGCATAAAAACCGGGCATCCCTGATCTTCCACCCGACTGCGTTATCATCCGCGAAGAAAATACGACGCAATGATCCGACGCATTGGTATCGACCGCGCAATCATGTCGCAGTGCAACAAAGTCAAGCGCCGACGATCGTTTCAGCGGCGAACCGTTCGGCTTGCGGGATATCCAGTTCGACGATCCACAAATCCGGATCGCGCGCCTGCCGCCTGTCGAGATATGCCTGAACCGCGGAACCGTCGGCGCGGTCCTCCGGCCCGCAATCGGCCCAGCGATAGCCGCCGCCCATGTCCGCCACCCGCTCGATGAGGCTGGTCAGCCGGCCCCTCTCCATGCACATCAGCAGCACCGCGCCGGCCTGCTCGTCGCCCCGCCGCAAGACCGCCCCGGTGCCGCCCGCGCCGCTCACCCGGCGGAGCAGGGCGCTGACGAGCATCCGGCTGGTCAGGCGCTGGCTCACGATGCCGGCTGGTATCCGGGCAGGGAGGCAAGCGGGATGCGGGATCGCATGAAGGTGCCGGTGCCGCGCGCGGCCTCCTCTCCGCTGGCGTCGATCAGCCGCGCATCGGCGACATAGACACGGCGCCTGCCGCTGACCCAGCGCCCTTCGGCCACCACCGGCCCGGCAACGATCGGCCTTGTGAACAGAAGGTTGAAGGCGGTGGTGAGGAGGAAGCGATCCGTCACCAGGCTGTTGGCGGCATAGAAGGCGGCATCGTCCAGCATCTTGAAATAGCTGGTGCCGTGCGCGGCCCCCGCGGCGTGATGAACCCGGCTGTCGACCTCAAACCGGATGCGGGCAAAGCCGCTTTCAAGGATTTCCAGCTTCGATTCGAACAGCCGGTTGATCGGCGCGGCCTGATAAAGCGATTCCAGAGCCCGGAAATGCGCGGCTTCTCCCGCCGCGGACAATTTGCCCGGGTCAGGCGGCATCGCGCGTTTCGGTGCTCGCGAACAGCGCATAGAGCGCATCGGTGGTCACCGCGCCGCGCAGCTTGGCGACGAAGGGCCGGTCGCGCAGCCGGCGGCTGACCTGGGCCAGCGCCTTCAGATGCTCGGCCCCCGCATCGGGCGGGGAAAGGAGCATGAAGACGAGATCGACCGGCATGTCGTCGATCGCCTGAAAATCGATCGGCTTTTCCAGCCGGACGAAGGCGGCCTTCACGCTGGTCAGCCCCTCGATCTTGCCGTGGGGAATGGCGACGCCGCCACCGAAGCCGGTGGAGCCCAGCCGTTCGCGCTCGCTCAGCCGCTCGATGACCAGCTTGCCCTCCACCTCGAGGACGCGCTCGGCAATCGCGCCGAGTTGCTGGAACAGCCCCTTCTTGTTGGCGACGGGCAGGTCGGCGACGACGGCGCCGGGCTGGAGGAGATCGGAAAGTTCGTTCATGTCAAATCCGCTGGCCGGGCCATATTCAGCTTGGGAATACGGCCCGGCGATCATCAAAATGCGACCGGAAAGCCGGTGGATCAGCTTGCGCGCTGCGGCTCCACCCAGCCGATCGTCCCATCGTCACGCCTGTACACCATGTTGAACGCCCCTGTGCCGCTATTCTTGAACAGCAGGGCATTGGTATTGCGCAGATCGAGCATCATCACCGCATCCGACACGCTGGCATCCGGCACGTCGACCCGCGTTTCGGCGATGATCGCGGGGTGATCCGACGGTTCTTCCTCGATATCGCCGCCATCGAACACGGTGTAGCCGGCATTGCCCTCCGGCAGCGCGATCTCGAGCACCGGCGCGCCGGCATTGCGGTCCTTCAACCGGCGCATGTAGCGGCGCAGCTGCTTTTCGATCTTGTCGGCGGCCGCGTCGAAGGCGGGATGCGCCTCAGTGCCCTCGGCGGAGCCTTTCAGGATCACGCCCTGCATGACATGCGCGACGATCTGGCAGGAAAAGCGATAGTCGTGCGGGCCCTTGCCGAAAGTCACCTGGGCGGACAACGCACGCGAGAAGTATTTGTCGGCGATCGCCTGAAGCCGACTGTCGACATGGGCGCGCAGCGCGTCGCCGGTGTCGACCCGATGGCCCGAAACGCGGATCTCCATTCAAGTCCTCCTTCAAAAATGAGGGCGGCGTGTAGGCCGCACCCCGGATACCGTCAACCAGCGCGCTCCAGCGCCATCGGCCCGTTCGCCCACAGCGGGTCGGACAGGGTGGCGACGAAGGCTGCGTGCCGTTCGCGCTCCTCCTGGCTGGCGTGGTGCGGGCGCGCGGGCATGGGCGCGACAGGGGGCGTGAAGGACGAGCCGGGCGTCAGCGCGGCGGCGATGTCTTCCGCCTCCTCGCGCAGCAGCAGGCCGATCTGGCGGCCGCCGGTCAGTTCCACATAGACCTGGGACAGCAATTGCGCGTCGAGCAGCGCGCCATGCTTCACCCGGTGGCTGCGATCGACGCCGTAACGGCTGCACAGCGCGTCCAGGCTGTGCTTGGCGCCGGGATTTTTGGCGCGCGACAGCGCCAGCGTGTCGATCATCCGCGCCATGCCGACATGCAGCCGCCCGCACTGGCCCAGTTCATAATTGAGGAAGGCGAAATCGAAGCTCGCATTATGGGCGACGAGCGGGCTGTCCTCGAGGAAATCGAGCAGGTCCTCGACGCTGTCGCTGAACAGGGGCTTGTCCGAAAGGAACAGTTCCGACAGGCCGTGGACCGCCTGCGCTTCGGGCGGCATCGATCGTTCGGGGTTGAAATAGGCGTGGTAGACGCGGCCCGTTTCAACGCGGTTGATGAGTTCGACACAGCCGATCTCGACGATCCGGTGGCCTTCGGCGGGGCTCAGTCCGGTTGTTTCGGTATCAAAGACAATTTCACGCATTCCTCATGATATCGGCTTCTGTGCTGCGTTAAACAAGTCACGAGCGCATGAATTGCCGCGCGCGTCGATTCCGGCGCGCCGCCGGTGTCGATGACGATGTCGGCGCGGGCGCGTTTCTCCGCGTCCGGCACCTGCAGCGCGAGGATATGGTCCAGCCGTTCGGCGGTCATGCCCGGCCGGGCGAGCACGCGGGCGCGCTGCACCGCGGCGGGCGCGGACACCACCACGACCAGGTCGACCGCCTCCGCACCGCCCTTTTCGAACAGCAGGGGGATGTCCAGCACCACCGCCACCGCCTCCGCATGGCGCGCAAGAAAGGCCTGCCGCTCCGCGAAGACCGCCGGGTGGACGATCGCCTCCAGCCGGGCCAGCGCCCCGGCATCGTCGAACACCGCCCGGCCCAGCGCCGGCCGGTCCACCCCTTGCGGCCCGGCGGTGCCGGGGAAGGCCGCGCCGATCGGCCCGACCAGCGCACCGCCCGGCCCCTGCAGCCGGTGGACCACGGCGTCCGCATCGAACACCGGCACGCCTTCGGCCTCGAACATGCCGGCGACGGTGGATTTCCCCATGCCGATCGATCCGGTGAGGCCGATGACGATCATGGCGTGAGCAGCGCGCGCAGATCTTCGTCCCGCTCGCGCGGCGGGGCGGCATCGAAGAACAGCTCGAACGCCACCGCGGCCTGGCCGATCAGCATGTCCAGCCCGTCTATGGTGTCCAGCCCGCGCGCCCGCGCATCGGCGAGCAGTGCCGTTTCAAGCGGCGCATAGACGATGTCGTAGACGACGGCGTCATCGGGCAGGGGCGCGAGATCCAGCGCCAGCGGCGGCGATCCGCTCATGCCCAGCGCGCTGGCGTTGACCAGCAGCGCGGCCGGCGGCAGCGGCGCGCCGAGCGGCAGCGCATCGCCGGCCAGCGCGAAATGGGCGAGCAGCGCCGCGCCCTTCAGCACATTGCGGTTGAGCAGCGTCACCGGCCCGACGCCGGCGCGCGACAAGGCGAACAGCACCGCCCGCGCCGCGCCGCCCGCGCCCACCACCACCACCGGCCGCCCGGCAAGATCGAGATCGGCGATCGGTGCATAGAATCCAGCGGCGTCGCTGTTGGTGCCGATCAGCGCGCCGTCGGGCTGGCGCAGCACGCAGTTGACCGCGCCGATGCTGTCGCCCACGCCGCCGCGATCCTCGACATGCGCCAGCACCGCCTGCTTGTGCGGGATGGTGACGTTGCAGCCGCGCCACTGCGGATCGGCGGCGCGGCGGGCGAAATAATCGGCCAGCCCCTCGCTCGTCACATGGGCGCGGCGATAATCGCCGGGCAGGCCCAGTGCATCCAGCCAGAATTTATGGATGACCGGCGATTTGCTGTGGGCGATCGGATCCCCGATCACCTCGGCATAGGGGATGGCCCCTGTCGTCATGACGTCAGCATCCCCCGGATACGCAGATAATCGAGCAGCGGCAGCAGCGGCAGGCCGATGATGGTGAACTGGCTGCCCTCGACCCGGCTGAACAGCTGCGCGCCCGGCCCCTCGATGCGATAGCAGCCGACGCAGCCCGCAGCATTGGCATAGTCCATGTCCAGATAATCGTCGATGAAGGCGTCGCTGAGCGGCCGCACCGTCATCTTCGCACGATCGACCGACCGCCACACCGCTTCGCCGCCCTCCGCGATCACCGCCGCGCTGTAAAGGCTGTGCGTCCGCCCCGACAGCGCCCGCAATTGCGCGGCGGCGGCGGCCCGATCCGGCGCCTTGTCGAGCAGTCGGCCGTCGTCCAGCGCCAGCGTCTGATCGCAGCCGAGCACCAGCGCGGCGGGGTGGCGGCGGGAAAGCTTCACCGCCTTCAGCTCCGCCAGCGCATCGGCAAGGTCGCGGGCGCTGATGCCGCCGGCGCGAAGCGACGCCTTGGCGGCATCTTCATCGACGCCCGCCGCCATGGCGTCATGCGGCACCCCGGCGGCGTTCAGCATCGCGCGGCGGCCGGCACTTTGCGAGGCGAGGATCAGCGTCATTGCCGCACCGTCCGCGCATCGCGCTCATTGACCAGATTGATGATCGCCGCCGCCGTCTCCTCAATGGAACGCCGGGTGACATCGATCACCGGCCAGCCATTGTCGGAGAAAATGCGCCGCGCGAAGCTGATCTCGCGCGCGACGGCATCCTGGTCGACATAAGCGGTTTCGGGCGCCTGGTTGAGCGACAACAGCCGGTTGCGGCGCACCTGCACCAGCCGGTCGGCGCTGGTGGTCAGCCCGACGACCAGCGGGTTCTTCAGCCGGTAGAGGCGTTCCGGCGGCGGCGATTCCACCACCACCGGGATGTTCGCCGTCTTGTAGCCGCGATTGGCGAGATAGATGGAGGTCGGCGTTTTCGATGTCCGCGAGATGCCGGCCAGCACCAGATCCGCATCCTCCCAATCCTCAGCGCCGATGCCGTCATCATGGGCGATGGTGAACTGGATGGCGTCGACGCGGGCGAAATAGGCGGCGTCGAGTATGTGCTGGCGGCCCGGCCGGGCCTTTGCCGTCTGGCCGAGCAGGCTGGACAGCGCATCAGTGACCGGATCAAGCGCGGCGACCGCCGGCAGGCCGAGCGCCCGGCACCGCGCCTCCAGCATCCGCCGGGTTTCGCTGTTCACCAGCGTGAACAGCACCAGGCCCGGATTCTGCGCGATTTCGGCAAGAATGCGTTCGAGATTGGTTTCCGAGCGCACCATCGGCCAGAAATGGCGGATGGTCTCCACGCCGTCGAACTGGGCAAGCGCCGCCTTTGCGATATTCTCCAGCGTCTCGCCCGTGGAATCGGACAGGAGATGGAGATGCAGGCGCGTCGTCACTCGAACATCTCCGTGGATAAGTCAGTGGACGGAGCTAGCGGATGTCGGGCGAAGGCCGCAAGCGATCGATTCATGCCCGCACCGCCGCATTGCCGCACAGGCTTTTCAACAGGCGGGCTTTTTTATCCACAGTGGTTGAAAACCGGGGACGAATTGCGCGAATCCGGGCCGCGCGGCACCGCGGGCGGAGTCAACCTGTTGGCTTTATCGGGCGTTCCGCATAAATCCCGCCATCCACGCCGCAACTATCATCTGCAATTTTCAATATTCTATAAGGATAGAGATGGAGAAGCTTCGGTTAGCGCAGGCCGGCGAGACGGATCGCCCGCTGCTTGGCGTGCTGCGCGGCGCACGGCGCGATGTGCCGCCGATCTGGCTTATGCGCCAGGCCGGGCGCTATCTGCCGGAATATCGCGCGCTGAGGGCCGAAAAAGGCGGATTCCTGGAACTCGTCCATGACAGCGCGGCGGCCGCGGAGGTGACTCTGCAGCCGATCCGCCGTTTCGGCTTCGACGGCGCGATCCTCTTTTCCGACATTCTCGTCATCCCGCACGCCATGGGGCAGGATTTGACGTTCGGCGTGGGCGAGGGGCCGCGCCTCGCCCCGGCGCTGGTCGATCGTGCGCTGGCGGAGCTGGCGCCGGTGCCGCAGCGGCTCTCGCCGGTCTATGAGACGGTGCGGCTGGTGCGCCGCGGCCTGCCGGGCGAAACCACCTTCCTTGGCTTTGCCGGCAGCCCGTGGACGGTCGCCACCTATATGGTCGCCGGGCAGGGCAGCCGCGAACAGGCGGAAAGCCGACGCTACGCCTATCGCGACCCGAAAGCGTTCCAGGCGATCGTCGACGCGATTGCCTCGCTGACCGTCGATTATCTGTGCGGGCAGATCGAGGCCGGGGTCGATGCGGTGCAGCTGTTCGACAGCTGGGCCGGCAGCCTGTCTCCAGCCCAGTTCGAACGCTGGGTCATCGCGCCCACCGCCCGCATCGTCGCGGCGGTGCGGGCGCGCCACCCCGGCACGCCCATCATCGGCTTTCCAAAGGGCGCGGGCGGCAAGCTGCCGGCCTATGCGCGCGAAACCGGGGTTGATGCGGTCGGCATAGACGAGACGGTCGATCCGGTCTGGGCCAATGGCGAGATCCCGGCGGGCATGCCGGTGCAGGGCAACCTCGACCCGCTGGCGCTCATCGCCGGGGGCGCGCCGCTGCAAAAATCCGTCGCGACCATCCTTGCGGCCTTCGCGGATCGGCCGCATATCTTCAACCTCGGCCACGGCATTCTGCCCGATACGCCGATCGACCATGTCGCGGCGGTGATCGCGCAGGTCCGGGGGACATAGGATGGCGGGTTTCCTTGGTGAATCCTATTTGTGGGTGAAGGCCGCCCACATCATCTTCGTGATTTTCTGGATGGCCGGCATGTTCATGCTGCCGCGCTTCTACGTCTATCATCAGGAATGCGCCGTCGGGTCGGAAGAAGACCGCAAATGGGCGGAGCGCGAGCGGCGGCTGACCAAGATCATCATCAACCCGTCGATGATCATCGTCTGGGTGCTGGGCATCGCGCTGGCGCTGAACGTCGATGCTTTCTCTATGCACTGGTTTCACCTGAAATTCCTGGTGGTGCTGCTGTTTTCAGGATTCCACGGCTGGGCGGTCGGCTATGGCCGCAAGCTGGCGCGCGGCGAGCGGCCGATGAGCGACCGGCGGTTGCGGATGATGAACGAAATTCCCGGCATCACCGTGGCCATCGTCGTCATCCTGGTGATCGTGCGGCCCTTCTGACCCCGGCTTGACTTGACCAAAACAGCGGCCTAACGCCGGTAGATCCGCGACGCCGTTCGTGCTGCGCGTTCGATTTTCGCCATCGTTGTCAATCCGATCCGATCGCGTCAAATCCATCCATCTTCCGGGACGACCGATGCATCTCAAAGACCTGAAAAAGAAAACGCCCGCTGAACTGGTCGAAACGGCCGAAAAACTGGGTGTTGAGGGCGCATCGACGCTGCGCAAGCAGGACCTGATGTTCGCCATATTGAAGGTCGAGGCGGAAAATGGCGAGCAGATCATGGGGCTGGGCACTATCGAGGTGCTGCCCGACGGTTTCGGCTTCCTGCGCAGCCCGGAGGCCAATTATCTGGCCGGGCCGGACGATATCTACATCTCGCCCAACCAGGTCCGCAAATTCGGGCTGCGGACCGGCGACACGGTGGAAGGCGAGATCCGCGGGCCCAAGGATGGCGAACGCTATTTCGCGCTGACCAAGCTCACCGCGGTCAATTTCGACGATCCGGACGCCGTCCGCCACCGCGTCAATTTCGACAACCTCACCCCGCTCTACCCGGACGAGAAGCTGAGCCTGGACACGGTCGATCCGACCATCAAGGACAAATCGGCCCGGGTCATCGACATCGTCAGCCCGCAGGGCAAGGGCCAGCGCGCGCTGATCGTCGCGCCGCCCCGCGTCGGCAAGACGGTGCTGCTGCAGAACATCGCCAAGGCGATCACCGACAATCACCCGGAAGTCTTCCTGATCGTGCTGCTGATCGACGAGCGGCCCGAGGAAGTGACCGACATGCAGCGCAGCGTGAAGGGCGAGGTGATCTCCTCGACCTTCGACGAGCCGGCGCAGCGCCATGTGCAGGTCGCCGAAATGGTGATCGAAAAGGCCAAGCGCCTTGTCGAGCACAAGAAGGATGTCGTCATCCTGCTCGATTCGATCACCCGGCTCGGCCGCGCTTACAACACTGTGGTGCCGTCATCCGGCAAGGTGCTGACCGGCGGCGTCGACGCCAACGCACTGCAGCGGCCGAAGCGCTTCTTCGGCGCGGCCCGCAATATCGAGGAGGGCGGCTCGCTCTCCATCATCGCCACCGCGCTGATCGACACCGGCAGCCGGATGGACGAAGTGATCTTCGAGGAATTCAAGGGCACCGGCAATTCGGAAATCGTGCTCGACCGCAAGATTGCGGACAAGCGCATCTTCCCGGCGCTGGATGTCGGCAAGTCCGGCACCCGCAAGGAGGAATTGCTGGTCGACAAGGGCAAGCTCAGCAAGATGTGGGTGCTGCGCCGCATCCTGATGCAGATGGGCACCATCGACGCGATGGAATTCCTGCTCGACAAGATGAAGGATTCGAAGACGAACGAGGATTTCTTCGATTCGATGAACTCCTGATCGTCGGGGGCGTTGGCGGACCATGCTTGACCTGCTGATCAGCAATGCCGTGGGGCTGGGCACGATGTGGGATCACATCGTCGCCGATTTCAGCAATATCGGTTCCCCCGCCGCGCTGGCCGCCTTCGGCCAGGTGCTGATGATCGACATCATGCTGGCCGGCGACAATGCCATCGTCGTCGGCGCACTGGCGGCGGGCCTCCCCGCCCACCAGCGCCGGCAGGTGATCCTGATCGGCATCGGCGCCGCGCTGGTGCTCCGCATCATCTTCGCGCTGCTCGTCACCCAGCTGCTCCAGATCGTCGGGCTCGTCTTCGCGGGCGGCCTGCTGCTGCTCTGGGTATCGTGGAAAATGTACCGTGAGCTTCACCCGGCCGCCGCCGGCGCCAGCGGGGGCTCGCCGGAGATCGAGGGCGACGAACGCTCCGGCATCCGCCAGGCGAAAAGCTTCGGCCAGGCCGCATGGGCGGTGGCCGTGGCGGACGTCAGCATGAGCCTGGACAATGTGCTGGCCGTGGCCGGCGCGGCGCGCGACCACCCCGGCATCCTCATCATCGGCCTGATCCTCTCCGTCGCGCTGATGGGCGTCGCCGCGAACATATTGGCCAAATATATCGAGCGGCACCGCTGGATCGCCTATATCGGCCTGCTCGTGATCCTCTATGTCGCCGGCAAGATGATCTATGACGGGCTGGTCGACCCCAGCGTCGGGGTGCTGACGCTGGTCGGTTGAACCCCGTTCAGGACGGGATAAGCAGGGTCGATCCGATCGTCTGGCGGGCCTCCAGCGCCCGGTGCGCGCTCGCCGCATCCGCCAGCGGGAAGCGCTGGCCGATGTCGATGCGGATGTTTCCGCCGACCAGCATGGCCGAAAGCGCCTGCCACCCCGCGTCGCGGTCCCCGGCGCGCTCGATCCAGTCGAACAGGGTCGGGCGGGTCAGGAAGATTGATCCGGCCCGGGTCAGCACCAGCGGCGCGACCGGCGGAACCGGCCCGCTGGCATTGCCATAGCTGATCATGATGCCGCGCCTGGCGATGCTGCCGATCGACGCATCCCAGCTTGCCGCGCCGACGCCGTCCAGCACCGCGTCGACACCGCGCCCGTCCGTCAATGCACGGACCTGCTGGGCAAGCGCGTCGAGCGGACCGCAGAGCGAGTGGTCCGCGCCAAGCCGGGATGCGATATCCGCTTTCTCCGCCGTGCCGCTATGCGCGATCACCGTTGCGCCGGCCGCCTTCAGCCACTGCACCGCGATCGAGCCGACGCCGCCCGCCGCCGCATGGACGAGTACACTCTGCCCCGGCACGACCCGCGCGCATTTTTCGATCAGCATCCAGCTGGTCAGCCCCTTCAGAAGGGACGCCGCCGCGGTCTCCGCGTCCAGACCTTCCGGCAGCCGGAAGGCGCGATCCGCCGAGGCGAGAGCATGCGTCGCATAGCTGCCGTCGTTCAGATAGACGACCCGGTCGCCCTTGGAGAGGGTGTGGACGTTCGCACCCGTCGCAACGACTTCGCCGGCCCCGCCCTGCCCGATTCCGGACGGGTAGGCACGGGGATAAAGGCCGGTCCGGTGATAGATATCGATGAAATTGACATCGATCGCGCTGTTGCGGACGACGATCTCATCCGCGCCGGGCACGGGAATGGACATGGGCTCCCGCTCCATGACCTCCGGCCCGCCCGGCGCGCGGACCACCATCCGCCAGGAGTCGCTCATGCCAGCGCCTCTGCAAAGAAGGCCTCGGTGCGGCCGTCCGCCAGCCTTGCGCCCGCATCGTCGCGGCGCTTGCCGGTTTCGGTCGCAAAGCCGTGGTCCAGCCCCTGATAGTCGTGCAGCACGACTTTGGGATGATCGTCCAGCCCGGCGTGCATCGCCTCCTGCGCCGGGGGCAGCACGAAATGGTCCGCGGTCGGCACATGCAGCAGCACCGGGCGGGCAATGGCGTGCTTCTCGCCCAGCAGCCCGTCTATCCCAACGCCATAATAGCCGACCGACGCATCGATGTCGGTGCGCGTCGCGGTCATGAAGGCCAGCCGCCCGCCCAGGCAATAGCCGACGCAGCCGACTTTGCCCGGTCCGCCGAGCAGCGCCCGCGCCGCGTGGATGGTCGCCTCGATATCGGCGATGCCCTTGTCCTGATCGAACTTGCCCATCAGGCCCAGCGCGGTCCTGAACTGTTCCGGCACGTCGGGGTCCAGCTGAACGTCCGGCTCGATCCGCCAGAACAGGTCCGGCGCAAGCGCAAGGTAGCCCGCCCTGGCCCAATTGTCGCATTTCTGCCGGATGCCCGGATTCACGCCGAATATCTCCTGGATGACGATGATCGCGGCCTTGGGCGTCCCTTCCGGCCGGGCGATATAGGCGGAAAAGGCCCCGTCATGGTTGAGCGTGTCGATCCGGGTCATGGTCATTTTCGTGCGCCTTTCTTTTGTTCGTGGGCAATCAGCCAGGCCTTGGTGATCGGGCCGTCTCCGGCCGAATAGGCGCCCAGCTGCCCCCCGGCCGCGAGGATGCGGTGGCAGGGGATGATGATGGGAAAAGGGTTGCGGGCGCAGGCCTGGCCCACCGCGCGCGGGCCGGACCCGGCCTGCCGGGCGAGCGCGCCATAGCCGAGCGTGTCGCCATAGCCGACGGAGCGGATCGCATCGCGCAGCACCTGTCCGCGCGGCGATGCGGGCGGGGCGAGCGGCACGTCGAAATCAGTCAGCCCCGCCGTGAAATAGGCCCGCAGCTGCGCCGCCGCTTCCGCCAGCAATGGGTCGCCAGCCGCGATTTCGCGCGCCGTGCCCGATTCGATGTTGATGCGCGTCAGCACGCTGCCGTCGCCGCTCAGCCGGACCATGCCGATGGGCGTTGCGATAAGGGCCTGGGAATGTGCATATGTCATGAGCGCCGAGCCTAGCAGGGGCGAAGGCGGCGGCTCAAGGAGAAGCGGCGATGAAGGTGAATGTCGAGGTGGATTGCACGCCCGAGGAGGCACGGCGCTTTCTGGGCCTGCCGGACCTGACCCCGGTGCATGACGCCTATGTCTCGTCGCTGCTCGACACGATGAAGGGCGGCATCGCGCCCGAGACGCTGGAAACCATGATGAAGGGCTGGGCGCCGATGGGCGAGGCCGGGTTGAAGCTGTGGCAGCAGATGTTCGACCAGATCGGCGGGAAGCGCGGCTGATTCCGGGCGTGAGCGCGGACACGATCTTCGCGCTGTCGAGCGGGCAGCCGCCGGCGGCGATCGCCGTCGTCCGCCTGAGCGGCCCGCACGCCGTGGCCGCGCTGGAGGCGATGGCCGGGCCTTGTCCGCCGCCCCGGCACGCCGCCCTGCGCACGATCCGCCACCCGGCAAGCGGCGACGTGCTGGATCGGGGGCTGGTGCTGTGGTTTCCCGCCAAAGCCTCTGTCAGCGGTGAGGACATGGTCGAATTTCACCTGCATGGCGGGCGGGCGGTCGTTTCCGCCGTGCAGGCGGCGCTGGCCGGGCTGGCCGGCATTCGCCCCGCCCGCGCCGGAGAGTTCACGTGGTGGGCATTTGAAAATGGCCGGATGGACCTGACCGAGGTCGAGGGGCTGGCCGATCTGCTGCGCGCGGAGACGGAATCGCAGCGCCGGGCCGCGCAGGCAGTGGCGGGCGGCGGGTTGAGCCGGCTGGTCGCGCGCTGGCAGGCGCAGCTGCTTGTGCTGTCCGCGCTCGTCGAGGCGGCGCTGGACTTTGCCGATGAGAGTGACGTCGCGCCCTCCGACGACCGGGTGGATGCGGAGGCGCGGGCGCTGCACGGCGAGCTGAGCGGCCTTCTCGCCAGGCCTCCGGCGGAGCGGCTCCATGATGGCGTGCGCGTCGCCATCGCGGGGCCGCCAAATGCCGGAAAATCGACGCTTCTCAATGCGTTGATCGGCAGGGATGCAGCCATCGTATCGCCCATCGCCGGGACGACGCGGGATATTGTCGAGGCGCCGGTGAGCCTTGGCGGCGTCGCCTTCCTGTTCAGCGACACGGCGGGGCTGCGCGACGACAGCAGCGACGCGATCGAGCGGATCGGGATCGACCGGGCGGCGCGGGCGGCGGCGGTGGCGGATATCCTGCTCTGGCTGGGCGATGCGGAGCCGCCCGCCGGGGCTGCGCGCGTCATCCGCGTCCATGCGCGTTGCGACATGCCGGGGCGCGAGCATCCGCCCGCCGGTGCGCTGCCTCTGTCCGCGCATGACGGCACCGGCCTGGACCGGCTGATCCGCATCGTGCTGGACGAGGCGGCGACATTGCTGCCCGGCGAGGGCGAGGTGGCGCTCTCCCGGCGGCAGCGCGATGCGGTCGCGGCTGTCGCCGCACAACTGGACGGCGTGATCGCAGCGGGCGACGATCTGATCCGGGCGGAGCATCTGCGGGAGGCGCGCGCTGTGCTCGACCGGCTGACCGGGAGCGCCGGGACGGAGGAGATGCTCGATGCGCTGTTCGGGGCTTTCTGCATCGGCAAATGACCCGTTGTTCCACGTGGAACAGTGCGGCCGCGCGGGGGAAGTTTTTTGACAGGCGGGCACGGCTGGCCTAGGCGCACGCCCATGGCGCAGCATTATGACGTGATCGTGGTCGGCGGCGGCCATGCCGGGTGCGAAGCGGCTGCGGCTGCGGCGCGCATGGGCGCGCGCGTGGCGCTGGTCAGCTTTTCGCGCGCGTCGATCGGCGTGATGTCGTGCAATCCGGCGATCGGCGGGCTGGGCAAGGGTCATCTGGTGCGCGAGGTTGACGCCTTTGACGGGCTGATCGCGCGCGCGGCCGACTATGCGGCGATCCATTACCGAATGCTCAACGCGTCCAAGGGCGCGGCGGTGCGCGGACCAAGGGTGCAGGCGGACCGGCGGCGCTACCGCGACGCGATCCAGCATCTGCTCGCCGCGCAGCCGGGCCTGGATATCGTCGAAGGCGAAGCAGCGGCGCTGGTCATTGCGGATGGCCGCGTCGCGGGCCTCATGCTGGGCGACGGCAGCCGGATCGACGCGCCGGCGGTGGTGCTGGCCACCGGCACCTTCCTCAACGCGCGCATGTTCTGCGGCGAATCCATTTCCGCCGGGGGTCGCGTGGGAGAGGCGAGCGCCGCGCGGATGGGGGATCAGCTGCGCGACCTGGCGCTGCCGATCGCGCGGCTGAAGACCGGAACGCCACCCCGGCTGGACGCCCGCAGCATCGACTGGAGCCGGCTCGACCGCCAGCCTTCGGATGGCGAGCGATGGACCATGTCGCCGCTGTCCGCGGGGCGCGCGGCGCCCCAGCTATCTTGCGGCATCACCCGCACCAATGCACGCACCCACGCCATCATCGCGGATGCCTTCGACCGATCACCGCTTTATGGCGGGGCGATTCAGGGGCGGGGGCCACGTTATTGCCCGTCCATAGAGGACAAAGTGGTCCGGTTCGCGGATCGCGACAGCCACCAGATCTTCCTCGAACCGGAGGGGTTGGACGACAGGCTGGTCTATCCCAACGGCATTTCCACCTCCCTGCCCACGGACGTGCAGCAGGCCTTCGTCAGGACCATCGAGGGGCTTGAGGCGGCCGAGATCGCCCAGCCCGGCTATGCTGTCGAATATGACCATATCGATCCGCGCGCGCTGGCGCCCACGCTGGAACTGCGGGCGCTGGGCGGCCTTTACTGCGCCGGGCAGATCAACGGCACCACCGGCTATGAGGAAGCGGCGGCGCAGGGGCTGGTCGCCGGGCTCAACGCGGCGGCGGCCGCGCTGGGCAGGGCGCCGCTGATCCTTGACCGCACCGATAGCTATATCGGCGTAATGATCGACGATCTCGTGCTGCAGGGCGTCACCGAACCCTATCGGATGCTGACCGCCCGCGCCGAATATCGGCTGAGGCTGCGCGCGGACAATGCATCGACCCGGCTGACGCCGATCGCCATCGCCGCCGGCTGCGTCGGCCCGGAGCGGCTGGACTGGTTCGCCCGGCACCAGGCGGCACTGGCGGAGGGCGCCGATCGGCTGGACGCGGTGACGCCCGCCGCCCGCCTGTCCGTTCCCGCCTTGCCCCGCGAATCCCGGACGCTCGCAAGCTGGCTCTGCTTTCCGGACGTGGGGCTCGCGGAGCTTCTCGCGGTCGATCCGGCGCTGGCCGCGCTTGACCCTGCGGTTCTCGAGGAGCTTATCCAGAACGGCCGCTATGCGCCTTATGTGGCGCGGCAGGAGGCGGAAATCCGCGCGCTCAGAGCCAATCAGGCGCTGAGCATAAATCCGGCCATCGACTATGCGGCGATCCCCGGTCTCTCGACTGAAATGGTCGAACGGCTGGAAGCGGCGCGGCCCGGCGATCTCGCCGCCGCGCAACGGATCAGGGGCGTCACCCCGGCGGCGCTGGCGATCATCCTCGCCCATTCGAAGCGCAAGGCGGCATGACCGAGGCGGAAGCACGCGATTGGCTCAGCGCGCGCAATGTTCCACGTGAAACAATCGACCGGTTGGACGCGTTCGCCGCGTTGGTGATCGCCGAGAACCGCAACCAGAATCTGATCGGCCGGCCCACAGAGGCGGAGATCTGGAACCGCCACATCGTCGATTCCGCGCAACTCGCCTGGCTGGGCCATTTCGACGGCCGCTGGGGTGATCTCGGCTCCGGGCCGGGCTTTCCCGGCATCGTTATCGCGCTCGTCACGGGCGCGCCGATGACGCTGATCGAAACGCGCGCCCGCCGGGTCGAATTCCTTCGGAAATCGGTCGACATGCTGGGTCTGGCGGGGTCTGTCGCCGTCCATGGCGGACGGGCGGAGAGCTATGCCGGGCCGCCGTTCGATACCATAACCGCCCGCGCCTTCGCGGCGCTCGACAAATGCTTCGCGCTCAGTCCCGTTTTGGGCGGATCGAGCGTCAAATGGGTGCTGCCAAAGGGCCGAAGCGCCGTTTCCGAACTGGAAGAAGCGCGCAAAGCATGGCAAGGTACGTTCCACGTGGAACAGAGCGTCACTGATCGCGACTCCGCAATCATCGTCGCCAGTCATGTTCGCCGGAAGGGAACCCGATGATCTGCATAGGCGTGGCGAATCAAAAGGGCGGCGTCGGCAAGACCACCAGCGCGATCAACCTCGCCACCGCGCTGGCCGCGACGGGGTGGCGCGTGTTGCTGATCGACCTCGATCCGCAGGGGAACGCCTCCACCGGGCTTGGCGTCCACCAGTCCGAGCGGGTCTGGTCCAGCTATCATCTGCTCACCGGCGATTGCACGCTGACCGACGCGATCATCGCCACCAAGGTGCCCCGGCTGGATATCATCGCCTCCACCGTCGATCTCTCCGGCGCGGAAATCGAGCTGGTCGATTATGAGCAGCGCACCAACCGGCTCGAAATCGCGTTGCGCGACGCGCCCGCCGGGCGGTGGGACATATGCCTTATCGATTGCCCGCCCTCGCTGGGCCTGCTGACCATCAACGCGATGGTGGCTGCCAAGATGCTGCTGGTGCCGCTGCAATGCGAATTCTTCGCGCTGGAGGGGCTGAGCCAGCTGCTGCAGACCGTCGAGCGCATCCGGGTGCGCTTCAACCCGGATCTTTCCATCCTGGGCGTTGCGCTGACCATGTATGACCGGCGCAACAAGCTGACCGAGCAGGTGGCGGAGGATGTCCGCACCTGCCTGGGCAAGGTGGTGTTCGATACCGTCATTCCCCGCAATGTTCGCCTGTCTGAGGCGCCCAGCCATGGCGTGCCCGGGCTGATCTATGATTATCGCTGCACCGGATCGCAGGCCTATATTGCGCTTGCCCGCGAACTGATCGGCCGGCTGCCGCGCAAGGCGGAAGCGGCATGAGCGACATCGAGGAAACCCGCCCCCCGTCCAAGCGGCGCCCGACCGGCCTTGGCCGCGGCCTTTCCGCCCTGCTGGGCGAAGTGGCGCGCGAGGAGCCGGTTGCGGCGAATGACGGCCGCTCTCCCGGCGTCCGGCTGGTTGCGGTGGCGGATATCAAGCCGCATCCGGAGCAGCCGCGCCGCCATTTCGACGAGGAGGCGCTGGCCGAACTGGCCAAGTCCATCGCCGCGCGCGGGCTGATCCAGCCTATCGTCGTCCGTCCCTTTGGCGAAGGCTTTCAGATCGTCGCCGGCGAACGGCGGTGGCGCGCCGCGCAGCGGGCGCAGCTGCACCATGTCCCTGTTATCGTTCGTGATTTCGACGAGGCGGAAACGCTGGAGATCGCGCTGGTCGAAAATATCCAGCGCGAAGACCTGAACGCCATCGAAGAGGCAGACGCCTATCGCAAACTGATCGACCGGTTCGGCCACAGCCAGGAGGCGCTGGCGCGGCTGGTCCACAAATCGCGCAGCCACATCGCCAATCTGATGCGCCTGCTCGACCTGCCGTCCTTCGTGCGCGGCGCGGTGACGGACGGGCGGCTGTCCATGGGGCAGGCGCGCGCGCTGGTGACGGCGGCTGACCCCGAGGCGCTGGCCCGCACGGTGATCGAGCGTGGGCTATCGGTGCGCGAGACGGAACGGCTGGCCCGCGACGCGAAGGGCGGCGCGCCCGCGCAGCCGAAGCGCAAGGGCGCTATCGAATATAAAAGCCTCGATTCGGACGTCGCCGCGCTGGAACGGCAATTGGGCGATCTGCTGGGCCTGAAGGTGAAGATCGCCCACAGCAAGAAGGGCGGCACGGTGAGCCTGGGCTATTCCACGCTCGACCAGCTCGACATGATCTGCCAGCGGCTGACCGGCGAGCCGATCTAGCGCAGCCGGGCCGCGACGCGGCTGATCGCCACCAGTTCCGCCGCGACCAGGATCGGCCCGGCCGTTCCGGCGGATTTCAATTGGCGCTCGGCCTCCAGCAAGCGGGACTGGGCGATGGCGAGGCGGGGCGAATCCCACCGGCGCACCTGCCGGGAAATCACCAGCTTTTCCTTCCAGAACAGCGCCTTGCCGGATGACGCCATGACGTCGTCCACCGATGCGCCGCCGTCAATTTCGCTGCGCAGCGGCATCAGCGTGAAGATGCGCCGCAACACCGCGCGGATCAGGGGCATCCCCTCGATTCCCTCCACCGCCAGCCGCTCCAGTTCCCGCACGGCGGCGTCCGGCTGGCCGGACATCACGCCGTCGACCAGCCGGGACAGGTCGCCATCGCCGCTGTCCACGCCCACCGCGTCCAGCGCGTCATGGCCGATCTCGCCCGGCCGCTCCGGCGCGGCATCGACATACAGGGCCAGCTTCTCGATCTCGCGGGTCAACAGCGCGCGGTCCCCCCCGGTCGCGTCCACCACCCGGCGAGCGACGTCCGCCGTCATCCGCAGCCCGGAATCGCGGGCCAGCGCCATCGCCATCCGGTCGGCATCCGCGCCTTCGGGCACATAGCTGGCAAAGGCCATGACGTTGGCGGCGGCCAGCGCGCGCTTCAGCAGCTTCGACGTGCCTTTCAGCGCCCCGGCCACCGCGACGACCGGATTTCCCGCCTGTTCGGCCTCCAGCAGCGCCTCGATGGCGTCCAGCGCCTCGTCGCCGCTGATTTTCAGCCGGATGTGGCGCGGCCCGCCGAACAGGGACATGGATGCCGCCTCGTCGGCGAGCAGAGCCGGATCGCGGGCAACGGCGCTGCCATCCAGGTCTATCCGTTCCGCATCAGCACCCATGGCGCGCGCCAGCCGCTCGGCCAGCGCCCGCGACCCCGATTCATCCGGGCCGTGGAGCAGGAACAGGCGGATATCGGGGGTCGGCGCGTCCAGCGCCCGCTCGATCTGGCCGCGATTGGCCTTCACGGCCGGCCGGCCCGGCGCTTCATTGCGATGCCGGCGCGCGCGATGCGTAAAGCGCGACGCGGGCGACGATCTGGTCCGCGACCACCTGGGCCAGCCGCTCCAGCGCGGTGTTCTCGGCCGCGATCGTCGCATATTCGGAACTGACCACGTCGATGCCGGCGTCCGATCCGGCCGTCGCGTCGAGCACCACCGTGCCCATGCCGGCGTCGATCAGCCGGTAACGGGCCCGCAGCGTGCGTTGCTCGCGCGTCACCGCATCGTCGGATCGCACGCCGAAGCCGGAAATCTGGTCGTCCAGCTCCACTTCCAGCCGGTAGCGGGGGGCACCCTGCGCGACCGCGCCGAACCGGTCGTTCAGGGCATTATGGACCAGCCAGCCTGCCCGGCCGGGGATTTCCGCCACCTCGACCCGGCCCAGCGACTGGGCCACCGTGCCGGACGATCCGCCGCTGTAGAGCGGACGAAGCCCGCAGCCGGCGAGCAGCGCCAGCGCGACCAGCAGGGCGGCGGAGCGGATCATGCGACCAGATTGACCAGACGGTCCGGAACGACAATCACTTTTTTCGGCGTCGCGCCGTCCAGTGAGCGGACGATCTTGTCCGATGCCAGCGCCATCGCCTCCAGCGTCTCGCGCGGTGTGCCCTTGGCAACGGCCAGTGTGTCGCGCAGCTTGCCGTTGATCTGGACCGCGACCGTCACCTGATCGTCGACCAGCAGGGCAGGGTCCACGGCGGGCCAGGCCGCGTCCGCGATCAGCCCGTCCTGGCCCAGCGCGGCCCAGGCCTCCTCGGCCAGATGCGGGATCATCGGCGCGACCAGGCGGACGATGGTGCGCACCGCCTCCGCGCGCGATGCGGACGGCTTCGCTTTTTCCATGGCATGGGCCAGCTCGTACAGCTTGGCGACCGCCTTGTTGAACGACAGCGCCTCGATATCCTCGGCAACGCCGGCGATGGCGCGGTGCAGCTTGCGGTCCAGCGCGGCGTCCGCGCCGTCGCCGGGTTCAAGCCCGTCAACCAGCCGCCACAGCCGCTGGACGAAGCGCCACGCGCCCTCGATGCCGGATTCGGACCAGGGCAGGTCGCGCTCCGGCGGGCTGTCCGACAGCATGAACCAGCGCACCGCGTCCGCGCCATATTGGTCCAGGATCGGCGCCGGATCGACGACGTTCTTCTTGGACTTGGACATTTTCTCGACCCGGCCGACGCTCACCGGCTCCCCGGTCGCCGCGATCACCAGCCCATTGTCGCGCGGCGCGACTTCTTCCGGGCTGAGCCAGCGGCCGTCCGGCGCTCGGTAGGTTTCGTGCGTCACCATGCCCTGGGTGAACAGGCCGGTGAACGGCTCCTTCACGTCGATCATGCCGATATGGGCGAGCGCGCGGGTCCAGAAACGGGCATAGAGCAGGTGCAGGATCGCATGTTCCACCCCGCCGATATACTGGCCGACCGGCAGCCACTGGGCGACCATGGCGGGGTCGAACGGGCGGTCGTCCGGCTGGCTGGCGAACCGGATGAAATACCAGCTGGAATCGACGAAGGTGTCGAGCGTGTCCGTCTCGCGCCGGGCGGGCTTGCCGCAGGCCGGGCAATCGACATGCTTCCATGTGGGGTGCCGGTCCAGCGGGTTGCCGGGCACGTCGAAAGCGACATCGTCCGGCAGCACCAGCGGCAGTTGCGCCTTGGGCAGCGGCACCACGCCGCAGCCGTCGCAATGGACGATGGGGATCGGTGTGCCCCAATAGCGTTGCCGCGAGACGCCCCAGTCCCGCAGCCGCCAGACGGTGGTGCCTTCGCCCCAGCCATCGGCCTCGGCGCGGGCGATGACGCTCGCCTTGGCGGTTTCCACGTCCTGCCCGTCAAGGAAGCGGGAATTCACCAGCGTGCCCGGGCCGGTATAGGCCTCGTCGCCCGTGAATTCCGGGGCGGTCCGCTCACCGTCGGCCACCACGCGGCGCACGGGCAGCGCATATTTGCGGGCGAAATCCATGTCGCGCTGGTCATGCGCCGGCACGCCGAACACCGCGCCCGCGCCATAATCCATCAGCACGAAATTGGCGATGTAGACGGGCAGCCGGATGGCCGGATCGAACGGGTGGGTCGCGGTCAGGCCGGTATCGAAGCCCTTTTTCTCCTGGGTCTCTATTTCGGCCGCGGTGGTGCCGCCGGCGCGGCATTCGTCCACGAACGCCGCCGCCGCCGGATCGCGCGCCGCCACGGCCCGGGCGAGCGGATGGTCCGCCGCCACCGCGGCAAAGCTGGCGCCGAAAATCGTGTCGGGCCGGGTGGTGAACACCTCCAGGCTGCCGCCGTCGCTCAGCGCGAAGCGGAATTTCATGCCCCGGCTTTTGCCGATCCAGTTTTCCTGCATCAGCCGGACCTTGTCGGGCCACTGGTCGAGCGTCGCCAGCCCGTCCAGCAGCTCCTCGGCGAAGTCGGTGATCTTCAGAAACCACTGACTCAGCTTGCGCTTTTCCACCGGCGCGCCGGACCGCCAGCCCTTGCCGTCGATCACCTGCTCGTTGGCCAGCACCGTCATGTCGACAGGGTCCCAGTTGACCGCCGATTCCTTGCGATAGACCAGCCCGGCTTCGTAAAGGTCGAGGAACAGCGCCTGTTCCTGCCCGTAATAATCCGGCTCGCAGGTGGCCAGTTCACGGCTCCAGTCAAGCGCGAAGCCCAGCGATTTCAGCTGGTCGCGCATCGCGGCTATGTTGGCGCGGGTCCAGTCGCCCGGGTGCACGCCCTTTTCCATCGCGGCGTTTTCCGCCGGCATGCCGAATGCGTCCCAGCCCATCGGGTGGAGCACCTCATGCCCGGTCATCCGCCGATAGCGGGCCAGCACGTCGCCCATCGTATAGTTGCGGACATGGCCCATATGGATGCGCCCCGAAGGATAGGGGAACATCTCCAGCACGTAGGATTTGGGGCGGGGGGAAGCGTCGTCGGCGCGAAAGCTCTGCCTTTCGGCCCAGACCTGCTGCCAGCGCGCGTCTGCCGTGCGCGGATTGAAGCGCGATGTCATCGTCCTGCCGCCCGGATCAGCCGGTGACGGCGCTGCGCCTCAGGTCGCGCGCGCGGGTGAGGATGATGTTTTCCAGCTTCTGCACCGTCGCCGCCTGCACCGGCGCGTCCACCCACTGCCCGTTGGCCATGGTCTGGCGCGAGGCCGCGACGCGCAGCGCGTCGGCGCGCAGGTCCTGGTCGAGGATGGTCACGGTCAGCTTCATCCGCTCGGACGGGGTCTGCGGGTTCACATACCAGTCGGTGACGATCACGCCGCCCGCCGAATCGGTCTGCACCAGCGGCATGAACGACACCGTATCCAGCGAAGCGCGCCACAAATAGCTGTTGACGCCGATCGTCGTCACCCGCGACGCCGCAAGATCGGCCTGGGGGCGCTCCCGCCCGCCGCAGCCCGCCAGGGCGGCGGCAAGGGCGATCACGGATAGGATACGAAACGTGCCGGCCATAAGCTTTCCTCGGACGCGAAAAAACGAGAGTCAGCGCCGCTTATAGGCCCTGCGGCGCTGCCCGCAAGCTGGCGCGCGCCGCGATGATGTGGACCTTGTGCAACAGGTCCGTGAAAAGACCCGCTTGTGGTGGCGGTCACAGGCTGAATCATGCTAGGCGGAATCGGCAAGAGGACGATTGAGGGCACCGATGGTCACCGGGCGGATCATGGCTGGGGGAGGAGTAGCGGCTTTGGCCGTTGCGGGCCTGTTCCTGTCGCCCGCTTTCGGAGCGCAGAATTCTGTCGATCGCAAGCCGCTCAAGCGCGCGGTTTCGTTGATCGCCCCCAATGGCCTCGCCTCCTTCACCCCCGCATCGGCGGATCCGCGACTCGCGGCCAGCCTGTCGCGCGCCGGCCTGCCCAACGGCTTCCGGTTCACGCCTTCGGGCGCGACTCGCAACGGCACCCGCCAGATCACGGTGGCGGTGCGCGCCCTGTCCAACACCGGGCGGATCGAGGCGGATCGCCTTGCCGCCGGCTCCAGCGTGGTCAGCATCACCCCGGTCGCCTATAATCTGGGCGTCGCCGTGGGCTGGAAGCGTTTCGCGCTGGCCGGCGACGTCGCCAAGATCGACATGGGTCCGCTGCCCGGCGGGCGCGAGAAGATGGATGTCGGGCTGAGCTACAGCGGCAACCAGTGGAGCACGCGGGTGCAGGTGGGCAAGGAAGCGCCGATCGCCAGCGAGCCGCGCCTGCTGTCCGACGGGGAACGCTATTCGGTCGATCTGGGCGGGTCCTATTCGCTCACCCGCAATCTGGATGTGACCGCCGGCCTGCGTTACCAGACGCAGCGTGACCGGGATCGGCTGCAGGCGCTGGATGACGGCCGCCGCGACAGCCAGGCCGTCTATATCGGCACCGCCTTCAAGTTCTGACGCCGTCCGGCGCGGCGCTCCACGCGTCGATCGCCGCCCAGCCTGAAATTCCGAATCCTTTCAGCGATCGCGCCCGTGCGGCCGTCATCCCGCCCAGCGCGGCGACGGGCGTGCGGGCATGGCGCATGGCCAGCCCGAAGCGGATCGGCCCCAGCGCGCCCGCGCCCGGGTGGCTGCGCGTGGCGAATACCGGGGAAAGGAACAGCAGCTGCGCCCCGCCCCG
The DNA here is from genome assembly GCF_001724715.1 of Sphingomonas sp. SCN 67-18. Lineage (GTDB taxonomy): Bacteria > Pseudomonadota > Alphaproteobacteria > Sphingomonadales > Sphingomonadaceae > SCN-67-18. The sequence goes on along the minus strand of NZ_MEFG01000012.1, from coordinate 58,162 downwards.
CGCGGCGGCGATCATCTCGCGCGGGGCATGGGCCGATGCGGTGCGCAGCAGCGGGCGCGCCGTGCGCCGGGCATCGCCATGCACGCCGTCCGCGCGCCAGGCGACGGCGGTGCGCGCGGATCCCGCGAGCAGGACCACCAGCCCGCGCACCCGGCCGATGCGCCGGATGCGCGCAAACAGCGCCCGGCGTTCGGCGGCGGGAAGGCCGTAATGCCGCACGATCACCCCGCCGCCGCGCGGCAGCCGATCCAGCGCCGCCCACAGCGCGTCGCCCTGCCGTTCGTCGGTCATCAGCCACAGCGTCGGCAGCGGGCGGGCGGGGTGGCGGCACGTCATATCGCCGCCTATAGCAGCGCGCATGACCAAGGATGAAGCGGCACGAAGGCTGGACGATGTGCGCGGGCGGATCGCCGGCGCGGCGCGCACGGCCGGGCGAAAGGCGGACGATGTCGCGCTGATCGCGATTTCAAAGACCCAGCCTGCAGGTGCGGTCGCGGCGCTGATCGCCGCCGGGCAGCGCCTTTTCGGCGAAAATCGCGTGCAGGAAGCACAGGACAAATGGCCCGCGCTGCGCGAAGCGCATCCGGATATCGGCCTGCATCTGGTCGGCCAGCTGCAATCGAACAAGGCGGACGCCGCCGTGCGGCTGTTCGACGCCATCCATTCGCTCGACCGGCCTTCGCTGGTGACGGCGCTGGCCCGCGCGATGGACGCGACTGGGCGCCGGCCGCAGCTTTTCATCCAGGTGAATATCGGCGCGGAACCGCAAAAGGGCGGTTGCGCCATCGCCGGTCTGCCCGCGCTGCTGGCCGATGCGCGCGGCGCGGACCTGCCCGTCGCCGGCCTGATGTGCGTGCCGCCCGCTGGCGTGGAGGCCGCCCCTTATTTCGCCCTGCTCGGCAAGCTTGCCCGCGACCACGGCCTGCCGCTGCTCAGCATGGGCATGTCGGATGATTATCCCACCGCCGTCACGCTGGGCGCCACGCATGTCCGCGTGGGCAGCGCGCTGTTCGGGGCGCGGCAACAGGGGTAAAGGTTCCCGTCCGGTCAGGCGGGGACATAGGTCAGTCTGATCACGTCCGCGCCGATGCGGTCATGGGCGACCAGGCGGAGCCGCGCCCGCGTGCCCGCAAAAAACGGCTTGCCGCGCCCCAGCACGACCGGATGGAAATAGAGCCGATATTCGTCGACAAGGTCCAGATCGGCCAGGCTCTGCGCGAGCGCGGGGCCGGAAACCTCGATATCCCCGTCAATCTCGCGCTTCAGCCCGGCTATCGCCGCCGCGATATCGTCCCGGATCAGCGCGGCGTTGGGCCCGACGGACGCCAGGGACCGGGACACCACCCATTTGGGCTGCCGCCGCCACGCGATCGCATAGTCGCGCTCCGCCTCACCCCATTCGGGCCGGTCTTCATCCCAATAGCGCATCACCTCATACATCCGCCGGCCGTAAATGCTGCCGGCCACGCTGCCCACATCGTCGACGAAATGCCGGAACAGCACCGGATCCGGCGCAAATTCCATATGATCGACATAGCCGTCCAGCGAGACGTTCAAGGCATAGATGAGTTTCGCCATCGCTGGTTTCTCCACGAACGTCCGGAGGCGGTGATCCGGAATCTGCCCTTCAGAAACCCCCGTACCGCCGCCTGATAGCGCGCAGGCCGGTCGAATATCATCATATGGCCGGGGCCGGCCTGTTGCCAGCGTTGTGATCTCGCGTTCGTCGGTTAAGGCTAAGCATATGGAGGAGTTTCCGCTTTCCGCTCCGCTGAGCTTTCAATGTGACGGTGCGCAACGCTTTTGTGGCGCAGTGTGCGGTGCGCTGGATTGTCTACAGGCGCTTCTGGCCCACTTGCCGCCAGATCGCGCCGGGATTCGCATCCGGGGAATAGATGGTCTGCGCCCATATCTTGCCGGCAAAGGTCCAGTCGGGTCGATTGCGGCAGCCATATTGGGGCCGAGAACCCGTGCCGTGCGAGCCATATTGTTCGACAAGACCGCTGACACCAACTGGTCTTTAGCGTGGCATCAGGATCGGACCATCTGCGTCCGGCGAAAGATTGAAGTCGATGGCTTCGGTCCATGGACCACCAAGGGCGGGATGCAGCATGTTGCGCCGCCGTTCGCATTGTTGGCGCATATGGTGACTTTGCGGGTTCATCTCGATCCCGTTGGCCCCGATAACGCTCCGCTTCTGATCGCACCGGGCTCGTATAGGCGCGGAAAGGTGCCGACAAAGCTTGTCGGGGAGGTCGTACGGCAATGCGGTGTCCGGGCATGTCTTGCTGAGGCCGGGGATGTTTGGCTCTATGCCACGCCGATACTCCACGCATCGGAAGCTGCTTCCAACCCGGTTCACCGTCGCGTCCTGCAGGTCGACTTCGCGGCTGATGACCTTCCGGGCGGGCTGGAATGGTTGGGTGTATAGGGGCTTTTCGCCCTAATTCCCGCCCTTCAGAAACGTCCGCAGCGCGGCCTGAAAACGCGCGGGCTGGTCGAACATCACCATGTGGCCGCTCTGCGGGATGGCGATCAGCGTTGCGCCGCGCGCGCCGGCATAGGCGGACCTGTAGGTGCGGTCGATCAGCGGCTGGGACTCGGCATTGGCATAGACGACGGTAATCGGCGCGGCGATGCGGGGGAGCGCGCCGGTCAGGTCGATGGTCGCCAGATCGTGCAGGGCGTTGGCGGTGACGGCACGGTCGCTGCGCTCCGCCGCCGCCACGGCCGGACCGTCGCCGAACAGGCGCATCAGCGAATCCATCATCCGCTGCCCCTCCGCCGTTCCGGTCAGCGTGTCGCGCAGCCGCCCTGCGAGCGGGCCGAGGCTGGCGGGCGCCGCGCCGAACAGCCCGGCCGGGGCGGGCAGCATGTCCACCACCATGATCCGCCCGGCCAGCGCGGGGTGCCGGGCGGCGAGCATCATCGCCATGCTGCCGCCCATCGAATGACCGACGATTGCCGAGGACCTCAGCCCGGCGGCGCGGATATAGCGGGCAATCTCGTCCACCACCGGGGCGATGACCGGGCCGGTGCCATTGTCCTCGGGCGCGGTGCCGCCGAAACCGGCGAGCTGGACCAGATGATAGCGATAGCCGGGCACCGCCGCGACCGTGCCGGCCCATATGGAGCGGGATGAATCGAGGCCGGGGATCAGGATCACGTCCGGCCCCGCCCCCCGCGTCACCACGGAGATGCGGCGGGAGGCGAAAGGCGGGCTTCCGGCACCCGCCGCGCCGGGCACCGCCAGCGCCATCGCGGCAAGGCCCATGCCGATCAGGCGGCGGCGGTCGATCGGGTTCGCGGTCATCCCGCCGCCCTGGTCGCCGCCGGTTGAACCCAGGCTGAAAGGCGTTGCACGATCACGTCTCGCCCCGCGCGCCCGGCGCTGCTATTCCCCGGCAATGGCATCCAATCACCTCTACCTCGTCGATGGCTCGGGCTATATTTTCCGCGCCTATCATCGGCTGCCCCCGCTCACCAATATCCGGGGCGAGCCGGTGGGCGCCGTCTATGGCTATACGACGATGCTGTGGAAGCTGGCGGACGCGCTGCACAAGGCGGACGGGCCGACCCATCTGGCGGTTATCCTCGACAAATCGTCCAAGACGTTCCGCAACGACCTTTATGATCGCTACAAGGCCAACCGGCCGCCGCCGCCGGAAGACCTGGTCCCCCAGTTCCCGATGATCCGTGACGCCACCCGCGCCTTTTCGCTGCCCTGCATAGAGGAAGACGGGTTCGAGGCGGACGATATCATCGCATCCTATGCCAAGGCCGCGCTGGCCGCTGGCTGGACGGTCACCATCGTATCCTCCGACAAGGATCTGATGCAGCTGATCGAGCCGGGCATCGACATGCTGGACACGATGAACGACCGGCGGATCGGCCCGGACCATGTGGTGGAAAAATTCGGCGTGCTGCCGGACAGGCTGGGCGACGTGCTGGCGCTGATGGGCGACAGCGTGGACAATGTGCCCGGCGTGCCTGGCATCGGCCCCAAGACCGCGTCGAAGCTGATCGCGGAATATGGCGATGTCGATGCGGTGCTGGCGGCCGCCCCCGCGATGAAGCCGTCCAAAATGCGCGACAATCTGATCGCCCATGCCGAGGAGGCCCGGCTGTCGCGCGTGCTGGTGACGCTGCGTGACGATGTGCCGCTGCCCGATCCGCTCGACGATCTGGCGATGAAGGGCATCCCGCCGGAACCGCTGCGCGCCTTTCTGGAACATCACGGCTTCAAGTCGCTGCTCGCCAAATTGGGGACCGCCGCGGCGCAGGCGCCCGCTCCGCCCGCAGGCGCCGCGCCGGTGCTGGAGGCCGATCCGCCGATAGACCATGCGGGCTATGAGATGGTGACCACGCTCGACGCGCTGGACCGCTGGATCGCGGCGGCGACGGCGCAGGGGCTGGTCGCCATCGATACGGAGACGGACAATCTCGACGCCACCCGCGCCAGGCTGGTCGGCATCAGCCTGGCGACCGCGCCCAACGCCGCCTCCTACATTCCCCTCGGCCATGGCGGACACGACCTGCTGGCCGAAACGCCGGTGCAGATCGACACGGCGGATGCCATCGCCCGGCTGCGGCCGATGCTGGCCGATCCGGCGGTGCTTAAGATCGGCCATAATCTGAAATATGACATGACGGTGCTGGCCCGTCATGACGTCATCCTCGCGCCGATCGACGACAGTATCGTCATCAGCTTCGATCTCGATGCCGGGTTGCACGGCCATGGCATGGACGAGGTGGCGAAGATCCATCTCGACCATGATTGCATCGCCTTCAAGGATGTGGTCGGCACCGGCAAGGCGGCGCTCGGCTTCCATCAGGTCAATGTGGCGGATGCGACGCGCTATGCCGCCGAGGATGCGGACGTGACGCTGCGGCTGTGGCGGCGGCTGAAACCGCGCCTGTCGCCGGAAGGCGCGACCCGCGTCTATGAGCAGGTGGATCGGCCGTTGGTGCCGGTGATCGCCGCCATGGAACAGCACGGCATCCGCGTGGACCGGGACGAGCTGGCCCGGCTTTCCACCGAATTCGCGGCGCAGATGCTGGCGCTGGAGGGGGAGATTCACGCGCTGGCGGGCACCCCCTTCACCATCGGCAGCCCCAAGCAGCTGGGCGACATATTGTTCGAGCGCATGGGGCTGAAGGGCGGGCGCAAGGGCAAGAGCGGCGTCTATTCCACCGATGTCAACGAGCTTGAGCGGCTGGCGGCCGGCGGCGTCGAGATCGCCCGCAAGGTGCTGGACTGGCGGCAGATCTCCAAGCTGAAATCCACCTATACCGACGCGCTGCAAGCGCAGATCAACCCGGAAACCGGCCGCGTCCACACCAGCTATTCGCTCACCGGCGCGCAGACCGGGCGGCTTTCCTCCAACGACCCCAATCTGCAGAACATCCCGGTCCGCACGGAGATGGGGCGCAGCATCCGCCACGCTTTCGTGGCGGAGCCGGGCAATGTCCTGCTTTCGGCGGATTATTCGCAGATCGAGCTGCGGCTGGCCGCGCACATGGCCGACGTGCCCGCACTGAAGGATGCCTTTGCGCGGGGCGAGGATATCCATAATCTGACCGCCATGGAATTGTTCGGCACGGTGAACCGCGAAACGCGCGGGCGGGCGAAGACGATCAACTTCGCCATCCTCTACGGCATCTCGCGCTGGGGGCTGGCGGGGCGTCTTGACGTCACCCCGGACGAGGCGCAGTCGATGATCGACCGCTATTTCGAGCGTTTCCCCGGCATCAACCGCTATATCGCCGAAACGCTCACCCATGCGCGCGAACAGGGTTTCACCACCACGCTGTTCGGCCGCAAGACGCATTTCCCGCGCATCCATTCCAAGGTCCAGCACGAGCGGCAGGGGGCGGAGCGCGCCGCCGTCAACGCCCCCATCCAGGGCACCAGCGCGGACATCATCAAGCGCGCCATGGCGCGGATGATGCCGGCGCTGGCCGCGGCCGGGCTGGGCCATGTCCGCATGTTGCTGCAGGTGCATGACGAACTGGTGTTCGAATTGCCCGAAGGCGATGTCGAGGCGGCGAGCGCGGTGATCCGCGCGGTGATGGCGGGCGCCGCCGAACCGGCGGTGACGCTCAGCGTGCCGCTGGGCGTGGAAATCGGCACCGGGCCGAGCTGGGGTGCGGCGCATTGAGCAACGCCGCCGGCGACAGCAATGGCGATATCCAGGCGCTCGCCAAGGGCGGACGCACCAATTTCTTCGGCTTCGTCCTGCGCCTTCTGGCGCGCATCCCTTTCCTGTTCATCGCCGGACGGCTGTACGGGCCGGATGCGCTCGGCCGCTTCGCGTTGGCGATCCTGGTCATCGAATTCGCCGCCCAGCTGGCCACGCTGGGGCTGAAGCGGGGGCTTGCCCAGCAGTTGTCGAAAAATGAGCGGCCGCACGTCCACATCGTGTGGGACGCGCTGCTGATCGCCGGCATCGCCTCCGCAATCGCTGCGGGCATATTGGCCGCGCTGCCGCAGATCATGTTCCCCAACAGCCGCATCAACGGGCTGGAGCAGCTGTTGCCGCTCACCATCTTCGCCTTCGCCTGGTCGGACGTGTCGCTGGCGGCGCTCGCCTATCGGCTCAACGTGGCGGCGACGGTGCGGGCCCGCGCGGTGGTGGAGCCGTGGACGATCAGCATCGCCGCCGGGGCGCTCTATTTCTATTCGCAGCGCGACGGGCTGATCATCGCCTATGCGCTGTCCATGGTCGCGGCGCTGCTCGCCTCGCTCATCCCCTTCATCCGCGAATATGGCCTGCCGCACGGCTGGCGGCCGGCGCCGGTGGAGCTGGCGCGGCTGACCCGGCGCAACATCCCGCTGGCCGCCGCGGACGCCATCGAATGGGGCACCCGCAATGTCGACCGCTTCATCCTCGGCCTGTTCTTCAGCCCGGCCATCGTCGGCATCTATTGGGTCGCGCAGCAGATCGTCACCCTGCCGCAGAAGCTGAAGACCAGCTTCGATCCCATTCTCGGCCCGGTCATCACCCAGAATCTGGAGGCGGGCAACAAGGCGGCGGTGGCCCAGCAGGTCCGCCAGGTCGGCTTCTGGATCATCGCCGCGCAGGCCGGCATCGCGCTGGCGCTGGCCATACCGGGCGAGGCGGTGATGGGCCTTGCCGGCAAGGAATTCGTCAGCGGCACCGGCGCGCTCGCTTTCCTGCTGGCGGCGGAGGTGGTCGCCGCCACCGCCGTGGTGTCGGAATCGGCGCTCATCTACATCGCCCGTCACCGCAACCTGATGATCTCCATGGCGACAATCACGCTGCAGATTCTGCTCAGCTTCGCCTTCATCCTCGGCGCGCGGGCGCTGGCCCTGCCCGTCGTCGTCCAGGCGGCGGGGCCGGCGCTGGCCCTGCCGATCGCGCTCGGCTTCTCATCGGTGCTGAAGGCGCGGCTGCTCTCCCGCCTGCTCGGCGCGCCGGTTTCGCCCTGGCGCTGGGCGCTGGTCTGGGCGGCGGCGGCGGCCACCGTCGTCGGCTATGCGGCCACCTCGCTGCCGCCTTCGCTGGAATGGCTGGAACTCAGCCTCGGCGCGCCGCTCATCCTGCTCAGCTATGGGGCGATCATCTGGTTCAAGGGTTTCACCAGCGAGGATCGCGTGCTGTTCCGCCGCAGGCAGGGCGACGCGCTGCCGCTCAATGCCGAAAGTGCCGCATCCCGGTAAACAGCATCGCCAGGCCCGCCGCGTCGGCGGCGGCGATCACCTCTTCATCGCGGATCGAGCCACCCGGCTGGATCACCGCCGTCGCCCCGGCCTCGATCGCGGCCAGCAGCCCGTCCGCAAAGGGGAAGAAAGCGTCGGACGCCACTGCCGATCCGATCGTGCGCGCCTGCGCCCAGCCGGCCTTTTCCGCCGCGTCCTTCGCTTTCCACGCCGCGATCCGCGCCGATTCCAGCCGGTTCATCTGGCCCGCGCCGATGCCGGCGGTGGCGCCGTCCCTGGCGTAGACGATGGCGTTGGATTTGACATGCTTGGCGATAGTCCAGGCAAAGCGGCAGTCGGCCAGCTCCTGCGCGGTCGGCGCGCGCTTGGTGACCAGTTTCAGATCCGCCTCGACGATGCCGCCATTGTCGCGCGACTGGACCAGCCAGCCGCCGGCGATCGTCTTCATGGTCAGCCCGCCGCGCGCCGGGTCAGGCAGTTCGCCGGTGAGCAGCAGTCGCAGGTTCTTCTTGCGGGCAAAGACGGCGCGGGCCTCCGCATCGGCGCCGGGGGCGACGACCACTTCGGTGAAGATGCCGCTGATCGCCTCCGCCGTCGCGCCGTCCAGCGGCCGGTTGACCGCGATGATGCCGCCAAATGCCGAGACGCTGTCGCAGGCCAGCGCCGCCTGATAGGCCGCGATCAGCGTGTCCGCGCTGGCGACGCCGCAGGGGTTGGCATGCTTGACGATGACCACCGTCGGCGGGCCGTCGCGAAATTCGGAGACGAGCTCCAGCGCCGCATCGGCATCGTTGTAATTATTATAGCTCAGTTCCTTGCCCTGCAGCTGCTCCGCCTGCGCGATGCCGCGGCCGTGCGGCCCCATGGGCAGGTAGAGCGCCGCCTGCTGGTGCGGGTTCTCGCCATAACGCAGCGTCTGCGCGCGGGTGGCGGTGGCGGCCAGCATGTCGGGCAGGAACTGGCCCTGATCGGCAAAGGCGAACCATTGTGAGATCATGGCGTCATAGGCCGCCGTCGCCGAAAATGCCTTGGCGGCCAGCCGCTTGCGGAAATCGGCCGACGTCTTGCCGTCATCCGCATCCAGCGCGGCGATCAGCTCCGCATAGTCGGCGGGATCGGTGACGATGGCGACATCGGCATGGTTCTTGGCGGCGGAGCGCACCATGGACGGCCCACCGATATCGATATTCTCGATAATCTCGTCGCGGTCCGCGCCGCGCGCCACGGTTTGCGCGAAGGGATAGAGGTTGACGACGACGAGGTCGATCGCGCCGATGCCGTGCGCGGCCATCGCGGCCTGATGTTCGGGGTTGTCGCGCACGCCCAGCAGGCCGCCATGGACCAGCGGATGCAGCGTCTTCACCCGCCCGTCCATCATCTCGGGAAAGCCGGTGAGGTCGGAAATGTCGCGCACCGTCAGCCCCGCGTCGCGCAGCGCCCGGGCGGTGCCGCCGGTGGAAACCAGCTCCACCCCGTGCCGGGCCAGCGCCGCGCCCAGTTCCGCCAAACCCGCTTTGTCCGAGACTGAAAGCAGTGCCCGGCTGATCTTCACGTCGTTCATGTCTGTGTCCGAATCCGATTATCTGGTGATTATTGACCCGCCCGCTTGAGCAGCCAGGAAATGCTTGCGCCGCCGGGGAGTGCCTGTCCGCTGACGACCAGCTGCTGGCTGGGCCGGGGCCGGCCGAGGCCATCCGCCCACAGGCTTTCCTCGATGCCCAGCGTGCCGCCCCGGCAGCGGAACTGCCAGGCCGGGCCGTCGCCGATGCGGAGCAGCGCGCCCAGCGAATCCGCCGTCGGCGTCACCTCCACCCCCGGCGCAAGGTGAAAGCGGATGGCGAACTGGCTGGCCTGCGGCCGCCGCCGGCGCGCGGCGGGCAGCAACAGGTCCTCGCCCTGCAATTCGCGGCCGTTGGAGGAGAGGGCGAGCTGACGCCGGTGGATGAAGCCGAAGCGGCGGACATAGCCGTCATGGCTCGCCTCCAGCCGGCTGCCGCCCTCCAGCTCCTGCCGGTCGATCTCCACCTCGGCGACGCCGCGGCCCAGGCTGCCGTCGGCATGGATGGCGGTGGAGTTACTGTCGCCGACGATCAGCGTCGAATGGGCGGCGGTGGTGCGCAGCCCTTCGGACAGGGTGGCCGGGATGGATGCGCCGCGATGCCGCGCGCCGCCGCAATTGACGATCAGCCGGTGCGGCCCGTCCGACATTTCAAACGCCAGGGTGGAGGCGCAGCCGCCGTCCGCCAGCCGGGTGACAGGCGGCGGCGCCGCGTCCACCGACACCATCGTCGCCCCGCCGGCCAGCCGCTGATAGCCCCAGTCGCGCGCCTGGCGCAGCGGGCGGGCGCGCACCCCGCTCGCCTCGATCACCGTCGCCACGCGCTGCGCCTCGATGGGCAGGCCGCCCTGCCAGCTGGTCAGCCCGCCATCGCCGTGCAGCACGCCCAGCAATGCGGGCACGGCGCGGGCCAGCACGGTCTCTATGGCTTCCGGCACCTCCTGCCGTCGCGCCGCATAGACCGCGCGCAACAGGGTGAGCAGGGCAATGCCGTCCAGCAGCGCCGTCGGCGAACGGCAGATCGATCCGCCATCCTCGTAAAAGGCGGTGGAAAGGGCGCGGGTCAACCCGTCCTCGCCGAACAGGCGGCGCGGCTGGCCGCCCGGGATCAGCAGCCCGGCCGCCACCACCCCGGCCCATGCCGAAACGCGGGCGATGCCCACCGGCGCGCGGTCCGCCCCCCTGTCGAGGTGGCGGGCGCCACGCGCCAGGCTGTTCAGCACCGCCGAACGGTAGATCAGGTCGCCGCTGGACAGGATCAGCGGGGCGTGCGCCGCCCAGAACAGGATGCGCCGTCCCCACACGTCGAACCGCCAGGCGGTCCCGCCGACATGGTCGGCATGGACGTTCAGCCAGCGGCGCATCATCGCTTCCGCCACCGGTGCGCCCTGCTCCCGCGTCGCGGCGGTGGACAGGTCGCGCAGCCAGGCGAAGCTTTGCAGATAATCCTCGAAACCCGGTGACACGGCCAGCGTCGCGAAATCGAGCGCGCGCACCGCTATCCGCTCCGATCGCCACAGGATGCTGCCGTCCAGCAGCGCCTGCCCGCGCCTCAGATCGCCCATGATGGGATCGTCCGGCACCGCCGTCAGCTTCAGCGGAAAACGGCCGCGCAGGCGGAAACTGTGCAGCGGCGTGCGCCAGGTCAGGCGGTGAAAACGGTTGGCGATGCGCTCGGCGAGAGACAGTCCCTTGTCGCCGTCCAGTCGGATCAGCCGCTTGCCTTCCTCGATCCCGTCGGCGCCGGTCTCGATCGGCGGGCCGCCGGTCACCCGCCTCTCAGCCCCCGGATGTTGGCGGCATAGGCGTCAGGGCCGCCGCGGAAGGTGGCTGTGCCGGCCACCAGCACGTCCGCCCCGGCGGCAATGGCGCGCGGTGCGGTCATGACGTCAATGCCGCCGTCCACTTCCAGCCTTATGTCCTTGCCCAGCCGGTCGATCTGCTTGCGGATCGCCTCGATCTTGCGGAGCTGGCTTTCGATGAAGCTCTGCCCGCCAAAGCCGGGGTTGACGCTCATCACCAGCACCAGGTCGATCTCTTCCAGCAGATAATCGAGCATCTTGGCCGGGGTCGCCGGGTTCAGCGAGACGCCCGCCTGCTTGCCCAGCGCCTTGATGCGCTGGATGGTGCGGTGGGTGTGCGGCCCGGCCTCGGGATGGACGGTGATGATGTCCGCGCCGGCCTCCGCAAAGGCGTCCAGGAAATGGTCGACCGGCGAGATCATCAGATGGACGTCGAAGGGCTTGCTGCTGTGCGGGCGCAGCGCCTTCACCACGGCCGGGCCGATGGTGAGGTTGGGCACGAAATGGCCGTCCATCACATCGACATGCACCCAGTCCGCCCCGGCGGCGTCGATCGCGCGCACCTCTTCGCCCAGCCGGGAAAAATCGGCGGACAGGATGGATGGGGCAATGCGGACGGGCTGCGTCATCGGTAGCGAGCCTTAGCCGTCCGATTCGGCACCGGCAAGCGTCGCTAGCGGTTGCGCCGCAGCCGGGCGATGAAGAAACCGTCCAGCCGCCCTTCGGCTGCGAGCATCGTCGGCAGGGTGCGCAGCCGCCCCGCCTCGTCCGGCGCGATGCCGGCGGGCAGTTCGTCCGCGCGGATCGGCTCGATACGCATGTCGGCGCGCGCCGCCAGCAGCGCCGCCACCTGCGCCTCGCCCTCCTCCGGCTCCAGCGAGCAGGTGGCGTAGACCAGCGTTCCGCCCGGCGTCAGCCAGTCCGCCGCGCGGGCGATCAGCGCGGTCTGCACCTCCGCCATCGCCCTTATCTCGCGTGGGCGGACGCGGTGGAGCACGTCCGGATGGCGGCGGTAGATGCCGGTCGCGCTGCACGGCGCGTCGAGCAATATCGCGTCGGCGGGCGCAGGCGGCGTCCAGCGCGTCACATCCGCCTCGACCAGCGCGGCCTTCAGCCCCGTCCGGTCGAAATTGTCGCGAAGTCGCGCCAGACGACTTGCCGCCTTGTCCACCGCCGTCACCGCCCAGCCGGCGGCGGCGAGCTGCATCGCCTTGCCGCCGGGCGCGGCGCAAAGGTCCAGCACGCTGCGTCCTTCGCCCGCGCCGAGCAGCCGGGCGGGCAGAGATGCGGCAAGATCCTGCACCCACCAGGCGCCGTCGTCGAACCCCGGCAGTTCGCGGACATGGCCGCCATGGGCGATGCGGACATGGCCGGGGGCCAGGCTGACGCCCTGCAGCGCCTCCGCCCAGCGCGCCGTTTCGGCCGGGTCGGCGATCGTCAGGTCGAGCGGCGGCGGCGCAGCGATGGCTTCTGCCGCCGCCTCGGCCATCGCCGCGCCCCAGGCCGTGCTCCAGCGCGCCGCGACATCGCCGGGCAGGGCCGGGATCCCGGGCAGCGCCGCGCCGCCGCGCACCAGTGATCCGAACACGCCATGGACCAGCTTGCGCGGGCCGCCGTCGACCAGCGGCAGCACGGTGGAGATCGCGGCATGGTGGGGCGTGCCCAGCGCCAGCGCCTGGACCAGCGCGATGCGCAGCGCGAACCGCGCCTTGGCGTCGTCGGCCAGCCGGTTGCGGGTCGCCGAATCGATCAGCGCGTCAAGGTCGGGCAGGCGGCGCAGGCACTCCGCCGCAATGGCATGGGCGAGGGCGCGGTCATCCGGCCGGTCGATTCCCCGCGTCGCGCCGTCCAGCGCGGCGTCCAGCGGAACGCCCCGCCGCAGGACGGCATCGAGCAGGCGGAGCGCGGCGCGGCGCGCGGCAAGGCCGGGAATGTCGGTGATGGTCAGTTCCGCCGCAAGGGATCGAGCGCGCTGCCGGCGCGCCGCGCCGTGCCTTTCGGCGTGGCGGCGCGGGCCGGGGCCAGCGCGGACGGCCGCGCCGCGCCGCCGGAGAGGGCGGGCGCCCCCATGTCCATGGCCAGCTCTTCCAGGGCCGCGATGCGGTTGCCGGTGTCGGGGTGGGTGGAAAACCAGTTGTCGCGCCCGGCGCGCGGCTCGACGATGTAAAGCTGCGCTGCCGCCGGGTTGCGCTGCGTCACCGGGTCCGGAATGCGGCCCGCGCCCTCGCTCAGCTTGGCGAGCGCGGACGCCAGCGCGCGCGGATTGCCGGAAATCTCGCCGCCCGCCCGATCCGCGCCATATTCGCGGGTCCGGCTGATCGCCATCTGCACGATCATCGCGGCAAAGGGCGCGACGATCACCGCCAGCAGCATCGCCAGCGCATTGCCGCGATTGTCGCCGCCGCGGAAGAACAGGCCGAAATTGGCCAGCATGGAGATCGCGCCCGCAATGGTGGCCACCATCGTCATGATCAGCGTGTCGCGGTTGCGGACATGGCCCAGCTCATGCGCCATCACCCCGGCCACTTCGTCGCGGGTCAGCATGGCGAGCAGGCCGGTGGTCGCCGCCACCGCCGCATTCTCCGGGTTGCGGCCGGTGGCGAAGGCGTTGGGGTGGGGCGAATCGACGATGTAAACGCGCGGCATCGGCAGGCCGGCGCGCGTCGCCAGCTGCTGGACAATGCCGTAAAATTCCGGCGCGGCGGCGGCGTCCACCGCGCGCGCGCCGTGCATCTTCAGCACGATCTTGTCGGCGTTCCAATATGTGAACAGGTTCATGCCCGCCGCCGCCAGCAGCGCCAGCACCGCGCCGCCGCCGCCGCCCAGCGTATAGCCCAGCGCCATGAACAGCGCCGTCAGCGCCGCCAGCAGCATCGTCGTCCTCATGCCATTCATCCCGCGTCACCGCCCTTGCGTGGTCGCCCTGTCACACCCCATGTGGGCGAAAGCGCCCCGCGCTTCAATGACAGGACCATGATTATGACCAGCCGCCGCCCCGCCCACGCCAAGCCGCCGGCCCATTTGTCGAAAAGCCCGCCCGTGCCGGAACCGGAGCCGGTGGACATGGGCGGCGACAAGGACGACCCGCTCGGCCGCAACCCGGTGCGCTATGGCGATTGGGAATCCAAGGGCATCGCGGTCGATTTCTGAGCGGCGGTGCGGAGCAGGCCGCGCCGGCCCGCCAGGCCATCGCCCGCTAGCCCTCATCCCGCAGCGGCCGCGCCATCAGCGATCCGACGACCGCATCCACGGCGGCCGATCCGTCCAGCAGCGCGCAGACCGCGTTGACCACCGGCATGTCGACGCCCACCGCCGCCGCCGCCTGCCGCAGCACCGGCGCGGTGAACGCGCCTTCCGCGATGGTGCGGCGATCGGCCAGCAGCTCGGCCGCCTTGCGGCCCTCGCCCAGCCCCTTGCCCAGCGAGAAATTGCGCGAACTGGTGGAGGAACAGGTCAGCACCAGGTCGCCCAGCCCGGACAAGCCGGCCAGCGTCTCGGGCCGAGCGCCGCGCGCCAGGCCGAAACGGGTCATTTCCGCGAAACCCCGACTGATCAGCGCGGACCGGGCGTTCTGGCCAAGGCCGCGCCCTTCCACCACGCCGCAGCCGATGGCGAGCACATTCTTCACCGCCCCGCCGATTTCCGCGCCGATCACGTCGGTCGAGCCATAGGGGCGAAAGGCCGGGCGGGCGAGGCGGCGCACCATCGCTCCGCCCAGCGCCGCGTCCTCGCAGGCCAGCGTCACGGCGGCGGGCAGCCCGGCGGCCACCTCATGCGCGAAAGTGGGGCCGGACAGCACGGCGATGGGCGCGGAGGAAACGGCGCCCGCCACTTCAGACATCAACATGCAGCTTTCGGCCTCGATCCCCTTGGAACAGAGGATCAGCGGCGCGCTGGTCTCCAGCCCGCCGATCAGGCCGCGCAGATGCTGGGCCGGGGTGACGACCAGCAGCAGATCGCACGCATTCAGCGCGGCCAGCGCGCTCGTCGCGCGGATCGCGGGCGAAAGGGCGACGCCGGGCAGGTAGGGCGCGTTGACATGGTCCCGGTTGATCGCGTCGACCACCTCGTCCTCCAGCGCCCAGAGCAGCACCGGGCTGCCGTCTCCGGCCACGGTCTGGGCCAGCGCGGTGCCCCATGCGCCGCCGCCGATCACGCCGATCCGTTCGAAATTCATGCCTTCACCCCCGCGCCCCGCGCCTTTTCCGCATCCGGGTCGAGCGGCCAGCGCGCCCGCGCCGGCACGTCCAACGGATCGACATGGCCGGCGGCGAACCGCTCGGCCCCCGCCCATGCGATCATCGCCGCATTGTCGGTGCAAAGCCAGAGCGGCGGTGCGGCAAAGGGCAGGCCGTGCTCCGCCGCCAGCACCTCCAGCGCGCCGCGCACCGCGCGATTGGCGGCCACCCCGCCGGCGACGACCAGCGCCGGCGCCCCGTCCGCCCGGTCGATGGCGCGGCGGGTGCGGTCGATCAGGCAATCGACCACCGCCTGCTGGAAGGATGCGGCAATATCTTCCGGCCGGTGGATGCCGGCGTCACGGGCGCGCAGCACCGCGCTTTTCAGGCCCGCAAAGGAGAAATGCGGCTCCGTCGTGCCGACCAGCGGGCGAGGCAGCTTCACGGCGCGCGGGTCGCCCCGCATCGCCGCCTTTTCCACCGCCGGGCCGCCGGGAAAGCCGAGGTCGAGCAGCTTGGCGGTCTTGTCGAACGCCTCGCCCGCGGCATCGTCTATGGTGGTCGCCAGCCGGCGGTAGGCGCCGACGCCTTCCACCAGCAGCAGCTGGCAATGGCCGCCGGATACCAGCAGCAGCAGATAGGGATAGGCAAGCGCGGGATCGGCAAGGCGCGGGCTGAGCGCATGGCCTTCCAGATGGTTGACCGCGATCAGCGGCTTGCCCGCCGCCATGGCCAGCGCCTTCGCCGTCACCAGCCCCACCATCACCCCGCCGATCAGCCCCGGCCCGGCGGTGGCGGCGATGGCGTCGACATCGCTCAGCGTCGCGCCCGCATCGTCCAGCGCCGATTCGACCAGCGGCATCAGCATCTCGACATGCGCGCGCGCCGCGATTTCGGGCACCACGCCGCCATAGGGGCGGTGCGCCTCCTCCTGCCCGGCCAGCCGGTGCGCCAGGATGGCGCGGTCGCCGGTCACCAGCGCCGCCGCCGTCTCGTCGCAGCTTGATTCGATGCCAAGGATCAGGCTCATGCCGCTCCCCTAGCGGCTGGATCGCCCCATGTCGAAGGCGGCGGTTTGATGCGGGGGCGGGATCGGCCTAAGGGGCGTCATGCCTATCTCATTTCGCATCGGCAGCCGCGGCTCGCCACTGGCCCTCACCCAGGCGCGCATGGTGCGCGCGGCGCTGGTGGAGGCGCATGGCTGGGCCGAAGACGGCATCGAGATCGTGCCGATCAAGACCAGCGGAGACCGGATTCAGGACCGCGCCCTGGCCGATGTCGGCGGCAAGGCGCTGTGGACCAAGGAGCTTGACCGGGCGCTGATCGACGGCGAGATCGATTGCGCCGTCCATTCGATGAAGGATGTCGAGACGGTCCGGCCCGGCGCCATCGCCATCGCCGCGATGCTGCCCCGCGCCGACGTGCGGGACCGGCTGCTGGGCGTGGATACGCTCGACGCGCTGAAGCCGGGCGCGGTGATCGGCACCAGCTCGCCGCGCCGTTCCGCTCAACTGCGCCGCCTGCGGCCGGACATCCGCATCACGCTGTTTCGCGGCAATGTGGACACCCGCCTGTCCCGCCTCAACCTGGGTGAGGCGGATGCGACGCTGCTCGCCGCCGCCGGGCTGGACAGGCTGGGCCGGCCGGGCCTTGGCGCGCCGGTCGCTGTCGAGACGATGCTGCCCGCCCCGGCGCAGGGCGCGGTCGGCGTGGAGACGCTCAGCGCCAATCAGGCGGCGCTGGCCGCGCTGGCGGCGATCGACCATGGCGATACCCATCGCTGCGTGCTGGCGGAGCGCGCCCTGCTCGCCGCGCTGGCCGCCGATTGCCGCTCCCCCGTCGCCGCGCTGGCGACGATCGAGGGCGATGCCATCCGGCTGCGCGCGGAAATATTGTCCCCGGACGGCCGCGAGCATCAGGCCGGCGAGGCGCTGGTCCGCGACCTGGCCGATGCGACCGCGCTGGGCCGCGCCTTGCTCGCCCGGGCGTCGCCGACGCTTGCGGCGCTGTTCGGCGGGTGAAGCGGCCGCTGCTGATCCTGCGGCCGGAGCCGGGCGCGGCCGCCACGGCGGCGCTGGCCCGGGCGGCGGGGTTCGATTGCCTGTGCCGTCCCCTGTTCCACATTCTCGCCTGCCCATGGGATGCGCCGGATCCCTCCGGTTTCGACGCGGTGATGATGACCAGCGCCAACGCCGCGCGCCATGGCGGGCCGGCGCTGGACGCCTATCGCCACCTGCCGCTCTATGCCGTGGGCGCGCCGACCGCGCGGGCGGCGGCGGAGCGGGGCTTTGCCGATATCGTCGCGGGGGACAGCGACGGCGTCGCGCTGGTCGAGCGGATGGCGCGCGACGGGCGGCGGCAGGTCCTCCATTTCGCGGGCGTCGACCGCATCGGGCTGACCAGCGCCGAGGTGGCGATCAGCGTGCGCGCCGTCTATCGCTCCGCCGCCATCGATCCGCCGCCGCCGCTGGCCGATGCGATCGCGCGGCGGCCGGTGGCGCTCGTCCATTCCCCCCGCGCCGCCCGGCGGCTGGCCGAAATCGTCGCCGACAGGGCGGCGGTGCGGATCGCCGCGATCAGCGCGCGGGCGCTGGCGGCGGCGGGCGATGGCTGGGCCGCCGGGGCCAGCGCCGCCGCGCCGACCGACGACGCGCTGCTGGCGGTCGCCGCCCGCTTGTGCGACTGACCGTGCCCGTGCGATGATGAGGCGATGGCAATGAACAGCGATTATGAGCCGACCGGCGTCGACGCGCAGCGCCCGCGCCCGCTGCGCACCCTGCTGATCATCGCGGCGCTGGCCTTCGTCGCCGGATTGGTGGCGATGGGCTGGATCCTCACCCATTGGGACCGCGCCCGCGCGGTGATGCCGGGGCAGAAACCCGCCGCCGCGCCGGTTGCCGCCGTGATGAGCGGATCGAACCCCGCCGCCGATATTGCCGCCGCGCCCGGCGGCACCGCCGACACGGCGGAGGCGGGCGTGCTGAACGCCCGTGTGGCGGATCTCGAATCGCGCATCGCGCGGGTCAGCGAGCGGGCGCAGGCGGCGTCGGGCAATGCGGCGCGGGCGGAAGGGCTGCTGGTCGCCTTCGCCGCGCGGCGCGCGCTCGATCGCGGCATGGCGCTCGGCTATATCGAGGCCCAGCTGCGCGAGCGTTTCGGCGCATCGCAGCCGCGCGCGGTGGCCACCATCCTCGCAGCGGCGCGCGATCCGGTGACGATCGGTGAGCTGCAGATCGGGCTTGAGGATCTGGCCCCGACATTGTCGAGCGCCAGCGCGGAAGAAGGCTGGTGGAGCGGCCTCAAGCGCGAAATGGCCGAGCTGGTGGTGATCCGCAAGGCGGGCACCCCGTCCCCGCTGCCCGCCCAGCGCCTTCGCCGCGCCCAGCGGATGCTGGAAGGCGGCCGGGTCGATGCGGCGCTGGCCGAGATCGCGCGGATGCCGGGCCGGGAACGCGCCGCCAACTGGATGAAGGCGGCCCGCCAATATAATGAGGCCCGCCGCGCGCTCGACGTGATCGAGACGGCGGCGATCCTCGAGCCGGGCAGCGCGACGCCCGCGCCGCTGCTGCCCCAGCCCGCCCTTCCCCCCGCCGCCGCGCCCGTAGCGGAAGACAGCGGGGGTTGACGGTCGGCCCGGCCTATTTGGCCGGCGCGGCCTTGGGCTGGTCCTTGGCGAAGACGTTTCCGAAGAAATCGCCCTGATACCATTGCGGCCGCTGGTCGGCATTGGCGATCGCCAGCGCGATGCGGTAATTCGCCTCGGCAAAGCGCGCCGCCGCCGTCCAGTCGATCGGCTGGTTCAGGTCGTCGCCCGGATTGTGGTAATTGTTGCTGAGGAACGTGCCCCACGCCTTTTCGCCGCCATTGGCGTAGCCGGTGGCGAGGAACACCGCCGGTATGCCCTGTTTCACGAACATATAATGGTCCGACCGGGTGAAAATGCCTTCCTCCGGCATCGGATCGGGCGCCAGCGCGATATTCATCGGCGCCACCGCCTCCCGCACCGTGCGGCCCAGCGTGGAATGGTCCGCGCCGAATGCGATCACGTCGGTAAAGGGATAGAGCAGCAGCGGCATGTCCAGATTGACGTTGCCGACGATCCGATCGATCGGCACCGGCGGGTTGTGGGCCGCATAGGATGCGCCCAGCAGGCCCTTCTCCTCGCCCGTCACCGCCAGGAAGATGATCGACCGGCGCGGCTTCACCGGCGCTTCGGCGGCGGCGCGGGCGACTTCGAGCAGGGTGGCGATGCCCGCCGCATTGTCCAGCGCGCCGTTGTTGATCCGGTCCTTGTCCGGCGCGTCGCCCTCCTTGGCGGGGGAGATGCCGATATGGTCGAGATGCGCCGACAGCACGACATAGTCCGCCGCCAGCGTCGGGTCAGACCCCGGCAGCAGCGCCGCGACATTGGCGCTCTCGATCCGCTTCGTCTCCGCCTGCGCGGTGATGCGCGCGCTGGTCTTCAGCGCGAAGCCTTTGGGCTTGCCGCCCTTCTTGTCCGCTTCCTTAAGCACGGCGGCGAGCGTGCGGGGCGCGCCCGCGAACACCGCCTCGGCGGCGGGGGTGTTCAGCGCCGCGCCGGCGCGGATGCCGGGCGCCTCGTCGAACGGCTTGCCGTCCTTGCCGATCCATGTGTAGCCGGGCGCGCCGGCAAACTGCACGGTGCGCGCCCACGGCCGGGTCTTCATCGATTGCAGCGTGCCGATGCGGACCATGCCGACCGCGCCGTGGCGCTGGGCGACCAGGCTCTTGGTGGCGTTCAGATGCGCGCCCTCCTCGCTGGCCAGCCCCTTGGGATAGCCGCTGAGCACGACGACGATCTTGCCCTTGACGTCAAGGCCCCGATAATCGTCCAGCCCCAGCGATGCGTCCTCGATGCCATAGCCCACGAAGACCAGCGGGGCGGAAAGGTCCAGCTTCGGTTCGGTCGCGCTCAGGCCCACCAGCGCCTCGGTGCCATGCGCCCAGCGCTGCGTGCCGGCCGGCCCGCTGATCTCGATCGCGCCCGGCGTTTCGCCCCGGCTGGTCTGCTGGAAGCCGATTTTCTGGAACCAGCCGCCATCGTCGCCCGCGGGCTTCAGCCCCAGCGCCTCGAAACGGGTGGCGACATAGCGGGCGGCGATGTCATAGCCCCGGCTGCCGATGTCGCGGCCTTCCAGCAGGTCGTCGGCCAGAAACTCCACATGCGCGCGCATCGCGCCGGGCGTGAAGGCGGGGTCCGCCGCCTGCTGGGCCAGCGCGCTGCCGGACATCAAAAAGGCGGCCATCGCCGCCGTCAGGAATCTTTGCCGCATCGTCATCATCCCCTGTGATTGCATGAACATGGCTTTAGGGCGGGACGCCGCCATGCGCAAAGCGCGGCCCCCGCCATCCCCCGTCGCTGGTCGAACCGGCGGCGGCGTTGGTCGAAAGCCGCTTCAATCCGGCCGGGGCTGATCCTGCGTGATATGCAGTCCCATCCCTGCCTATCCGGCCCCGTGCGGGTCTGATAATGTGGGTCATAATCTTGTTGAAGGATCGCATTGATGCGCCTTGGCTTTTCCGCAATCGCCGCCCTGCTGGTCGTCCTCCCGGCGCCGCTCCCGGCGCCGCTCCTGGCCCAGTCCGCCCAGCCCGCGCCGGTCAGCGCGCTGGTGAAGACGGTGGATATCCCGTTTGAACAGTTCACGCTGGCCAACGGCCTGCGCGTCATCGTCCATACCGACCGCAAGGCGCCCATCGTCGGCATTTCGGTGTGGTACGATGTCGGCTCGAAGCATGAACCCGCCGGCAAGACCGGCTTCGCCCATCTTTTCGAACATCTGATGTTCGGCGGGTCGGAGAACGTCCCCAATTTCGACGAGCCGCTGGTCGCCGCCGGATCGACGCCGACCAACGGATCCACCTGGTTCGATCGCACCAATTATGTCGAGACGGTGCCCACAGGCGCGCTGCCGCTGGCGCTGTTCATGGAATCGGACCGGATGGGCCACCTGCTCGGCGCGGTCACCCAGCCAAAGCTGGATGCCCAGCGCGGCGTCGTCCAGAATGAGAAGCGCCAGGGCGACAACCAGCCTTACGGGCTGGTCGAATATGCCCAGTTGCGCGCCATGATCCCGGCCGGCCACCCCTATGGCCATTCCACCATCGGTTCGATGGCGGATCTCGACGCCGCCAGCCTTGAGGATGTGAAGGGCTGGTTCCGCCAGCATTATGGCCCCAATAATGCGGTGCTGGTGCTGGCCGGCGATATTGACGCCAAGACGGCACGGCCGCTGGTGGAAACCTATTTCGGCGATATTCCGCGCGGTCCGCAGCAAGGGCCGCTGGCCGTGCCCGTGCCCACGCTGGACAAGCCGGTGAGCGAGGTGATGAAGGACCGGGTGGCGACCACCCGGCTCTACCGCTTCTGGACCGGGCCGGGGCTGAACGATCCGGACGCCGTGGCGCTGGACGTGGGGGCAACGGTGCTGGGCGGGCTGGCGAGTTCGCGGCTGGACAATGCGCTGGTCCGCAAGGAGAAGCTGGCCGTCGCGGTGGCGGCCAATCTCCAGCAGTTCGCGCAGCTCAGCTTTTTCCAGGTGCAGGTGGACGTGACGCCGGGCGCGGATGTGGAGCTGGTGGGCAAGCGGCTGGATGCGATCATCGCCGATCTGGTCCGTGACGGGCCGACCGCGGACGAGGTGCAGCGCACCGCCACCCGCCAGCTGGCCCAGCAGATTGCGGGGCTTGAGGAAGTGGGCGGGTTCAGCGGCAAGGCGACGACGCTGGCCGAAGGCGCGCTCTATTCGAACGATCCCGCCTTCTACAAGAAACAGCTTGCCGCCTATGCCGCCACCACGCCGGACGAGGTGCGCCGCGCGTTGCAGAAATGGATCAGCCGGCCGGTCTATGCGCTGAGCGTGGTCCCCGGCCCGCGCGACGCCTATGAAGAGGCCGCCGCGTCCAAGGGCGGATCCACCTTTGCGCCCTCCTATTTTCGCGCGCCGGGCAGCGAGGCCGCGCTTGCCGCCGCTGCCGCCGCCGCGGCGCCCCGGGCGGGCGTGGACCGTTCCAAGCTGCCCGATGTCGGCCCGGTCACCGATTTCGATTTTCCGGAAGTCAGCCGCGCCACGCTGTCGAACGGCATCACCCTGGTCTATGCGCATCGCGACGCGGTGCCCGTCACCCAGGTGGTGTTGAGCTTCGATGCGGGCATCGCCGCCGATCCGCGCGACAAGCTGGGCGTGCAATCGCTGATGCTGGCGCTGCTCGATGAAGGCACAACCACGCTCGATTCGATCCAGCTGGCCGAGGCACAGGAAAGGCTGGGCGCCAATATCGGCGCCGGCGCCACGGTGGACCGGACCAAGGTGAACCTGTTCGCGCTGTCGGCCAATCTGGCGCCGTCGCTCGACCTGCTGGCCGATGTGGTGCGCAACCCCGCCTTCGCCCCGGCGGAGGTGGAGCGGCTGCGCGGGCAGCAGCTGGCGCGCATCGCCAATGAGATGACCAGCCCCGGCGGGCTGGCCCAGCGCACGCTGCCGCCGCTGCTGTTCGGCGCGGACCACCCCTATGGCAAGGCATTCACCGGCACCGGCGATCCGGCGGTGGTGGAAAAGCTGGGCCGGGACGATCTGATCGCCTTCCAGCGCGCCTGGCTGCGCCCGGACAAGGCGACCATCTTCGTGGTCAGCGATCGGCCGCTCGCCGAGATTCGCGCCGCGCTCGACGCGCGCTTCGGCAACTGGCGCGCCGAAGGCCCGGCGGGGGTCAAGAATTTCGCGGCCGCGGTGCCGGCGGCAAGGCCGCGGATCGTGCTGGTCGACCGGCCCGATTCCCCGCAATCGCTGATCTATGCCGGTCAGGTGACGGCGCTGCGGGGCGCGGACGACCTGCTGGCGGTGCAGACCGCCAACAAGGTGCTGGGCGACGATTTCCTGTCGCGGCTGAACATGGACCTGCGTGAAACCAAGGCCTGGTCCTATGGCGTGCGCGGCGCGCTCAACCGGCTGGAAAACAGCGTCCCCTATGTCGTGCAGGCGCCGGTTCAGGCGGACAAGACCGGCGCATCCATCGCTGCGCTGCGCGACGACATCGCCGCCTTCCTGTCCACCCAGGGAATCACCGCCGGGGAACGGGACCGCACGGTCAACGGCTCGGTGCGCGAACTGGCCAGCGCCTTTGAATCCGCCAGCGACGTGCTGAACGCGATGCAAAGCAACCTGCTCTACAAGCGGTCGGACGACTATTTCGACACCGTCGCCCGGCGCTACCTTGCCCTTACGGCATCGGACATGGACAAGGCGGCGCGGGCGTCGATCGATCCGGCACGGCTGCTCTGGGTGGTGGTCGGCGACGCCAAAATCGTCAAGCCGCAGCTTGACACGCTCGGCCTGCCTGTCGAGGTTTTGCCGGCGCAAGCCGCGCGCTGAGATTTCAACGGGAGAGTATTATGGCTGGTGTCGACGGCGAATGGGATTGCATCACGAAGTCGCCGCTTGGCGAGCAGAAGTCCGTGCTGACCGTCAAGACCGACGGCAGCAGCTGGACGGGCAGCAATGCCGGCCCGCTGGGATCGCTGGACGTGATCGACGGCAAGGTGGACGGCAACACGCTGACCTGGAAGATGGACATGAAGGTGCCGATGCCGCTGACGCTGGATTGCACCGCCACGATTGACGGCGACACGCTGACCGGCGGCATCACCGCCGGCGCCTTCGGCACCTCGCCGATGACGGGCACCCGCCGGTCATGATGAGAAACCCGGGGTCCGCGCGGGCGCGGGCTCCGGGGTCATCCCCCGATCGTCCCCGGCGCGCCGTCAGGGCCGGATTGCCGGAAAGGCCCTAGCCTTCCGGGAACAGCCGGGTGACATGCCCCATCTTGCGGCCGGGCCGCACCGTGCTCTTGCCGTAAAGGTGGACATGGGCCGCCGGCTCCGCGAGCAGCGCCGGCCACTGGTTGAATGCGTCGCCGATCAGGTTGGTCATCACCACCCGCTTCGCGGTCAGCGCGGTATCGCCCAGCGGCAGCCCCGCCACGGCGCGGATGTGGTTCTCGAATTGCGACGTCACCGCGCCTTCGGTCGTCCAATGGCCGCTATTGTGGACGCGCGGCGCCATTTCATTGAACAGCGGACCGTCGGCGGTGGCGAAGAATTCGCAGGCCAGCACCCCGACATAATCCAGCGCGGCGGCGATCTGCCCGGCAAGCGCGGTGGCCGCCGCCGCCTGTTCGGCGATCAGCCCGCCGGCGGGCGCGGTCGATGTCGCCAAAATGCCGTTGTGATGGACGTTTTCCGGCACGTCCCACGCGCGCACCGCGCCGTCCGCGCCGCGCGCGACGATGACGGAGAATTCCTGGTCGAAGGAAACGAAGCCCTCGAGGATCGCCGGCCGACCGCCAATGGCCTGCCAGGCGGCGTCGGCATCGGCCGGGCCGAGGATGCGCGCCTGGCCCTTGCCGTCATAGCCCATCCGCACCGTCTTCAATATGGCGGGCGTGCCCACGGCCGCCAGCGCGCCGTCCAGCGCCGCCCGGTCCGGCACCGCCGCCCAGGGCGCGGTGCGGCCGCCCAGCGCGGCGACGAAGCTTTTTTCCGCGATCCGGTCCTGCGCCGTTTCCAGCGCCGCGATCGACGGGCGGATCAGCGCGCGCCCTTCCAGCACCCGCATCGCCGCGACCGGGATGTTCTCGAATTCATAGGTGACGACGTCGACCGCGTCGGCAAAGCGGGCGAGCGCCGCCGCATCGTCATAATCGGCGCTGGTGACGCTGGCCGAAACCTCTCCGGCGGGCGAGGATGCGCCGGGCGAATAGATGTGGCAGCGATAGCCGAGCTGCGCGGCGGCCATGGCCAGCATCCGGCCCAGCTGGCCGCCCCCGACGATTCCGATCGTTGACCCCGGCGGCAGCGTGTTCATTCGGGCGTTGACGCCACATTGGCGGTCTGCGCCGCGCGCCACGCCTCCAGCCGCCCGGCCAGCGCCGCATCACCATTGGCCAGCATGGCGGCGGCGAAGAGCGCGGCATTGATCGCCCCGGGCTTGCCGATGGCGAACGTGCCGACCGGGATGCCGCCCGGCATCTGGACGATCGACAAAAGGCTGTCCATGCCGCTCAGCGCCTTGGATTCCACCGGCACGCCCAGCACCGGCAGGCGCGTCATCGATGCCGTCATGCCCGGCAGATGCGCCGCGCCGCCGGCCCCGGCGATGATCGCCGCCAGCCCCCGGTCCACCGCGGTCCGCGCGTAATCGTAAAGCCGCTCCGGCGTGCGGTGCGCCGAGACGATCCGCACCTCATGGGCAATGTCGAGCGCGGCCAGCGTGTCGGCGGCGTGGCGCATCGTCTCCCAGTCGGACTGGCTACCCATGATGATGCCGATCACTGGTGGCGCCTTCGCCATGATTGCCCCTTTGCCCTGTGATTTCTTGCACAGCCCCACGGAGTGACCGGCTTTAGTGTCCGTGTCATCGATGCGCAATGCAGCGGATTCGATCGCCCGGCGCGGAGGCTTGCGAAGCGGTGACTGCCAAAGTTCTGAAATTTAAGTTAGACGGCCCCATGGGCCTGGATTCGCAAGAGCTGCAGACGGAAAATACGGCGCTGAAAGCGACGATAAAAGAACTGCGCGACCGCATCGAAGAGCTGGAGAAGCTGGCCGACAGCGATACGCTGACGCCGCTGCCCAATCGCCGCTTCTTCTTGCGGGAGCTTGAGCGCGTGGCCAAGCAGGTGGCGCGTTACGGCACCCCGGCGGCGCTGCTCTTCGTCGATGTCGACGGGCTGAAGGCGATCAACGACGCGCACGGCCACGGTGCGGGCGACGATGCGCTGATCCACGTCGCCCGCCTGCTCAGGGATCAGGTGCGCGGCGGAGACATCGTCGCGCGCATCGGCGGGGACGAATTCGGCCTGCTGCTGGACCGCGCGGACGAGGCGGCGGCGCGGGAAAAGGCGGCGGCGCTCTGCGCGCTCGTCGCCCGGTCGCCCGCGCCGGGCGCCATCGCCGTCACCATATCGATCGGCATCGCCGCGCTGTGCGGCGAGGACGATCATCACAGCCTGCTCGCCCGCGCCGACGGCGCGATGTACGCCGCCAAACGCGCTCAGCCGCGCTCCGACAGATAGTAGCGGTCGACGGCGCTCAGGTCGTCGGCCAGCTCATAGACGATCGGCTGGCCGGTCGGGATCTCCAGCCCGGTGATCTCCGCATCCGCGATGTTCGACAGATGCTTGACCAGCGCGCGCAGCGAATTGCCGTGGGCGGAAATCAGCACCCGCTTGCCCGCCTTCAGCTCGGGCGCGATGCGGGCGTTCCAATAAGGCAGCACCCGCGCGATCGTGTCCTTCAGGCTTTCGGTGTTGGGGATGGGGATGCCCGCATAGCGCCGGTCCGCGGCGAGATCCCACGCACTGCCCGCCTCCAGCGGCGGCGGCGGCACGTCGAAGCTGCGCCGCCAGATGCGGACCTGCTCCTCGCCGGCCTTCGCCATCATCTCCGCCTTGTCCAGCCCGGTCAGCCCGCCATAATGGCGCTCGTTCAGCCGCCAGTCCTTCTCCACCGGCAGCCAGAGCCGGCCCATCTCCTCCAGCGCCAGGTTGAGCGTCTTGATCGCCCGCGTCTGGAAGCTGGTGAAGCACATGTCGAAATCCAGCCCGCGATCGGCCATCAGCCGCCCGGCCGCCTTCGCCTCCTCCGCGCCCTGGTCGGTCAGGTTCACGTCCCACCAGCCGGTGAAGCGGTTTTCGAGGTTCCACGCGGATTGGCCGTGGCGGATCAGAACGAGTGTCGGCATGAAAATTCCCTGATTGGTCGGTGGATCGGATCAGATCGCGTCGATCATCGCGGCAAGGTTGTCGAGGCAGGCATGGGCCAGCGCCTTCGATCGTTCGGGGGACCAGCCATGCTCCGCATCGGGATTGTCGTCATGGTCCTTGAACGGCATTTCCAGCGTCATCGCCACCGCGCCGTAACGCTCGGCAAGCTGGTTGGTCGACATGGACAGATTGGCCTTGCCGCTGTCCGACACGGCATAGCCCTTTTCCACCTGAAAATCGGGCGTGCGCGCGGCCAGCGTGTCGCGGAAACGGTAATAGAGCGCGCCCTGCTCGTCCTTCCACGCAGGAATGCCCTCGAATCCGGCCAGGAAATTGGCGGCGATCGCCTCGTCGCCATGCACGTCCATGGCGAAATCGACGCCGGTCTCGTCCATGCGGTTGCGCACCGCCAGCACTTCCGGGCTGCGCTCGGCCGAGGGTTCGTGCCATTCGCGGTTCAGGTTCACCCCCGCCGCGTTGGTGCGCAGGTGGCCGCGGCGCGATCCGTCCGGGTTCATGTTGGGGACGACATGGATGGTCGCCTTCTCGCGCAGCAGCCGGGCGGTGGCGTCGTCCGGGTCGGTCAGCTTTTCCAGCGCCCCTTCCATCCACCATTCGGCCATCGTCTCGCCCGGGTGCTGGCGGGCATAGAGCCAGACGCTCCTGGCGCCGGTTCCCATGGTCAGGCAATCGAGCGGCTGGCCGTCGAGCGTGCGGGTCAGCTCGCTCTGGCTGACGCCCGGCCTCCCGGCCATGCGGGCGACAAGATCATGGTGCCGTTCCATGGAATAGGGCGCGAAATAGGCGACCCACAGCGCGTTTGATCGCGGCGTCGCGCGGATGACCAGCTGGTCATCCTCCACATGCGTCTCGGTCAGCCGCCACTGCTGCCGGTCCTCGCTCACCCGGGCGCGGTAGCCGGGCCAGCCGAGCGGATAGGCGGAACCTTTTATGTTGGTGATGCGCAACTCCACCGGCCGCCCGGCCGCGCCGGCCACGCGGAAATGGAACCACTGGTAGAAATCCGATTTGTGGTCGGTGACGATGTCGAGTTCGGCGCGGTCGCCATCGATGGCGCGCACGCGGATGTTGCCGCCGTCGAAGGC
The DNA here is from genome assembly GCF_001724715.1 of Sphingomonas sp. SCN 67-18. GTDB lineage: Bacteria > Pseudomonadota > Alphaproteobacteria > Sphingomonadales > Sphingomonadaceae > SCN-67-18. The sequence goes on along the minus strand of NZ_MEFG01000012.1, from coordinate 30,050 downwards.
GCTGGTGATGCTGAGGGTCATTTGACCGTGATAGTGCGCCCCGACTCCCCGGGGAAGTCCCCGAACAACGCCTCGGCCAATTTCGAGGCCGCCATGCCCGGCTGGGCGGCGGGCGCCTTCTCGCCGGCTTCCAGCTGGGCGCGGCCTTCCCACACCACGGACTGGTCGGCCTTGCGCTTCAGCTGGACGCTCAGCTGGGTGATGACGACATTGTTGCTGCCGCCCCCGCCCAGGCCGAAACTCAGCCCGGCGCCGACCCCGCCGGATCCGCCGCCGAGGCCGATCGACACCGGCGAACGCTTGGCCCCGCCCGGGCGGATGTCGCGCCTGATGCCGACATTGGCGACGTAAAGGGTGGTCGCCAGCCCTTCCGAGGGGACATAGCCGATCCGCCGCAATTCGCGGTCCACCGCCGCCGCATAGGTGCGGAATTCAAGGCTGTTCTCCTCGCCGGTGATCGGCTCGATCACCACGCTGCCCCGCTCGATCGGCTGGTTGAGGTGAAAGCGCGCCACCTGCACGGGCGGCGTCGGCGTGGTGCAGGCGCCCAGCGAAAGGGCGGTGGTGACGATCAGAATGCGGGTGAATGCAGGGGCCATGATCGGGTCATCCTTGGATGGGTACAGAACGCAGGTCTTGCCGGCACCGTATCGCAGGCACGATCCGCCGCAACCCCCTGATGTGCATGGCGCTGCCCGCGGGCGGCGGAGGGCAGCGGAAAAACCGGCGTCAGGGTTGACTTGCCCACCCCCGGCCGATAGGCGGACGCCTCAAATTCAAGCCAGATTCGAAGATACGGAAGCGTTTCGCCATGAAGATCCGCAATTCACTGAAGTCGCTCAAGGACCGTCATCGCGACAATCGCGTGATCCGCCGGCGCGGCCGCACCTACGTCATCAACAAGACGAATCGCCGGTTCAAGGCCCGCCAGGGCTGATCCGTGCCGATATGACGGTGACCACCGTCATATTCGACGTCGGCAACGTCCTTTACGATTGGAGCCCCCGGTTCCTGTACGAGCGCCTGATCGACGACGATCGGGCGCTCGACGCGTTCCTGCGCGACGTGGTGACGCCGGAATGGCATTTCCAGCATGATCTCGGCCGCCCCTTCGCGGAAACCCGGGCGGAGCTGACCGCGCAATTTCCGCACCATGCGGATCTGATCGCCGCCTGGGGGCCGCGCTTCAACGAAAGCCTGGAAACTATGGTCCCCGGAATGGCGGCCATCGTGGCGGAGCTGGATTCGGCGGGCGTGCCGCTGTTCGCGATCACCAATTTCTCGGCGGAATTCTGGCCGCCGTTCAGCGCCACCAACCCCGGCCTGTTCGGCCGTTTCCGCGATATCGTCGTGTCGGGCGATGAGCGGATGGTAAAGCCGGATCCGGCGCTCTACCGGCTGGCGCTCGCCCGTTTCGGCGTCGCCGCCGGGGACGCCCTGTTCATCGACGATCGGGCGGACAATATCGCCGGCGCCGAATCGGTCGGCATGGCGGGGCACCGCTTCATCGACGCCCCGACGCTGCGCGCCGAACTGGTCGGGCGCGGGCTGTTGCGCTGAAATTCCCGCGCGGCGCCCGCCGCCGCGACGGGTCAGGCCGAATCGCCATTCGGCCGTGGTAGAACGGGAATGCCCATCTTTCGCGACCCGGAAACGCAACGGGCCGATGGCGCGTCAACGCCGCAAGCGCGCAAGTATGTCATGCGCGGCCCGCCGGGGCTGAATGGCGCTGCGGCCTAGGTCCGGTCCTTCAGCTCGTCGCCGCTCAGGCGGACGACATGGAGCATGTTGGTGGATCCGGGCGTGCCGAAGGGAACGCCGGCGATCACGATCACCCGGTCCCCGGCCACGGCGATGCCGTGGCGCAGCGCCATGCGCTTCGCCTTGGCCACCATTTCCTCGAACGAGCCGATGTCGCGGGTGTGGACCGCGTGGACGCCCCATTGCAGGCCCAGCCGCCGCGCCGTTTCCAGCTTGGGCGTCAGCACCAGCAGCGGCACCGCCGGCCGTTCGCGCGCCACGCGGCGGGCGGTGGAGCCGGACGCCGTGAAGCAGATGATGGCGGACGCCGACACCGTGTTGGCGATCGAGCTGGCGGCTTCTGCCAGCGCGTCGGCGGTGGTCGGGTCGGGCCGGGTGACGGTGAAGTGGATGCGCGCCTGATAACCGGGATCGCGCTCCACCGCCTCGGCGATGCTGTTCATCATCGCCACCGATTCTTCCGGCCAGTCGCCCGCCGCGCTTTCCGCCGACAGCATGATCGCGTCCGCGCCGTCGTAAATGGCGGTGGCCACGTCGGACACTTCGGCCCGCGTCGGCGTGGGCGCCTTTATCATCGATTCGAGCATCTGGGTGGCGACCACCACCGGCCGGCCCAGCCGCCGGGCGCTCTCGACGATCCGTTTCTGCATCGGCGGCACGTCCTGCGGGGGCAGCTCCACGCCCAGGTCGCCACGCGCCACCATCACCGCGTCGGCCAGCTCCAGGATGGAATCGAGCCGCTCGATCGCCGCCGGCTTCTCGATCTTGGCGAGCAGCGAGGCGCGCCCGTCGATCAGCCGGCGGGCCTCGGCCACGTCCTCGGGCCGCTGCACGAAGCTGAGCGCCACCCAGTCGACGCCCTGATCCAGCGCGAAGGCGAGGTCGGACCGGTCCTTCTTGGTCAGCGCCGCCATCGGCACCACCACGTCGGGCACGTTCAGCCCCTTGTTGTTGGACAGCGCGCCGCCCACCTCGACGCGGGTGTCGATGCGGTCGGTGTCGCGCGCGGTGACGCGGAGCACCACCTTGCCGTCATCCAGCAACAGCCGCGTGCCGACGTCCAGCACCTCGAAAAGCTCGCGGTGGGGCAGGCAGACGCGGCGGGTGTCGCCGGGTTCGGGATCGCGATCGAGCGTGAAGGCGTCGCCGGTCTTCAGCATCGCGACGCCGTCAGCGAACGCGCCGACGCGCAGCTTGGGCCCCTGCAGGTCGACCAGGATGGTCGACGGGCGGCCCAGCGCCTTTTCCAGCCCCCGGATGGTCTTGATGGTGGCGGCGTGATCCGCCTGCGCGCCATGGCTCATATTGACGCGGAACGCATCCGCGCCGGCGCGATAGAGTTTCTCGATCATCTCCGGCGATCGGCTGGCGGGGCCAAGCGTCGCCAGAATGCGGACCTTGCGGGATCGGGGGATGATGGTGATGCTCACTCTGGCTCCTCGCCTTATGCAAGGCGGGCTTAGCGGTTCGTGCAGCGAGATCAATATCAACGTCGGCGTGAAAATCGCACCGGCGCGGCGGCGGGCGGTTGAGGAATCGCCCGTGCTCGCCTAGACGCACAGCCCACGCCCATCGGGCCACTATCCAGCGGGAGCATTTGCATGAGTGACATCGTCGCGGCCGACCAGCTTCGCCTGTTCATCGAACGGATCGAGCGGCTCGAGGAAGAGAAAAAAGGCACCGCCGACGACATCAAGGACGTCTATGCCGAAGCCAAGGCCAACGGCTATGACACCAAGACGATGCGGGCCATCGTGCGGCTGCGCAAGATGGAGAAGGATGCGCGCGACGAGGCGGAAGCGCTGCTGGACACCTACAAGGCGGCGCTCGGCCTGCAATAAGGCGCGCTGCAACCGACGGAGACATTGCCTATGGCCGGCCATTCCAAGTTCAAGAACATCATGCACCGCAAGGGCGCGCAGGACAAAAAACGGTCCGCCCTGTTTTCCAAGCTGAGCCGCGAAATCACGGTGGCGGCCAAGGCCGGCCTGCCGGATCCCAACGCCAATGCCCGGCTGCGCGCGGCGATCATCGCGGCGCGGCAGGGCGGTATGCCCAAGGACAATATCGATCGCTCGATCAGCAAGGGCGCGGGTGGCGGCGGCGAAAATTACGAAGAAGTGCGCTATGAAGGCTTCGGCCCCGGCGGCGTCTCGCTGATCATCGAGACGCTCACCGACAACCGTAATCGCACCGCCACCAACGTGCGCACAGCCGTGTCGAAAAATGGCGGCAATCTGGGCGCTTCCGGCGCGGTCAGCCACGGGTTCGACCGACTGGGGCTGATCAGCTACCCGGCGGGCGCGGGCAGCGCCGATGCGGTGTTCGAGGCGGCGCTGGAAGCCGGCGCGGAGGATGTCGCCTCAAGCGACGACGGCCATGAGATCTGGACCGCGCAGGAATCGCTCCACGAGGTCGCCCGCGCGCTCGAGCCGGTGCTGGGTGAGGCGGAAGGCGCCAAGCTCGCCTGGCGGCCGCAGACGATGGTGACGGTGGGCGAGGCGGATGCCGCCAACCTGCTGAAGCTGATCGACGCGCTGGACGACGATGACGACGTGCAGACCGTGTGGGGCAATTATGACGTGCCCGACGAGGTGATGGAGCGGCTGGGCTAAATTGCTGGTCCTCGGCCTCGATCCGTCGCTGAGCTGCACCGGCTGGGGCGTCATCCGCGTCGAGGGTAGCCGCATCGGCCATGTCGCCAACGGCCAGGTGAAGACGGACGCCCGGGCCGCGCTGCCCGACCGGCTGGCCCATCTCGACAGCGTGCTGGCGGCGGTGATCGCCGATCACGCGCCCGATTGCGCGGCGGTCGAGGAGGTGTTCGTCAACGACAACCCCCAGTCGACGCTGAAGCTGGCCCATGCCCGCGGCGTCGCGCTCCTCGCCTGCGCGCGCGGCGGCCTGCCGGTCACCGAATATGCGCCCCGGCTCGTCAAGAAGGCGATCGTCGGCACCGGCGGCGCAGCCAAGGAGCAGGTGCAGGCCATGCTGCGCGTGCTGCTGCCCGGCGCGAAGGTGGCGGGCGCTGACGCGGCGGATGCGCTGGCCGTCGCCATCGCCCACGCCCATCACCGCCCGCGATAAGCGATTCCCTTTTCGTTCTCCCCGCGCTAGGCACGGGGCATGATCGCGAAACTGACGGGGCGGCTGGATTCGAGCGGCGCGGGCCATGCGGTGATCGACGTCGGCGGCGTCGGCTATCTGGTCGAGGCGTCGGCGCGCACGCTGGACGCGCTGGGCGCGGTCGGCGGCACCGTCACCGTCCACACCGAAATGCTGGTCGGCGAGGATTTCCTCCGCCTGCTCGGCTTCGCCCGGGCCGAGGAGCGGGACTGGTTCCGCCTGCTCACCAGCGTGCAGGGCGTCGGTGCAAAGGTGGCGCTGGCGATCCTCTCGGCACTGGAAATCGCCGATCTCCAGCGCGCGCTGGCCGGCGGCGACAGCGCGATGATCGCCCGGGCCAACGGCGTCGGGCCGAAACTGGCGCAGCGCATCTGCAACGAATTGCGGGACAAGGCCGGCGCGCTCGGCGGCATTGCGGGCGGTGGCACGGCGCTGTCCGCCGCCTCCGGCCCGCTGGGCGACGCCGTGGCCGCGCTCACCGGCCTCGGCTTCAGGCCCGGCGAGGCCAGCGCGGCGGTGGCTGCCGCGCAGGAGGAACTCGGCCCGGCGGCGACGCTGGACGCGCTGGTCCGCACCGCGCTCAAAAAGGCAGCGAAGTGATGGCCCGCCGATGACCGATCTCACCGTCCCGCACCGCACCCCCGAGGATGCCGACGCCGCATTGCGGCCCAGGTCGCTGGCCGAGTTCGTCGGGCAGGCGGCGGCGCGGGACAATCTACGCATCTTCATCGAGGCGGCCCGGGCGCGGGGCGACGCGCTGGATCATGTATTGTTCTTCGGCCCGCCGGGGCTTGGCAAGACCACGCTGGCGCAGATCGTGGCGCGCGAGCTTGGCGTCGGTTTCCGCTCAACCAGCGGCCCGGTGATCGCCAAAGCGGGCGATCTGGCCGCGCTGCTCACCAATCTGGAGGATGGCGACGTCCTCTTCATCGACGAGATTCACCGCCTCGCGCCCGCCGTGGAGGAGATTCTCTATCCGGCGATGGAGGACCGCGCGCTCGACATCATGATCGGCGAGGGGCCGTCGGCGCGCTCGGTCAGGATCGATCTGCCCAAATTCACTTTGGTGGGTGCGACGACGCGGCAGGGGCTGCTCACCACGCCGCTGCGCGACCGGTTCGGTATCCCGGTGCGGCTGCATTTCTACACCCATGCCGAGCTGGAGCAGGTGATCGGCCGCGCCGCCGGACTGTTGGGCATGGCGCTCACCGCGGACGGCGCCCTGGAGATCGCCAGGCGCTCGCGCGGCACGCCGCGCATCGCGGGGCGGCTGCTCCGCCGGGTGCGCGATTTCGCGACCGTCGCCGGTGCGCCCAGCGTCGATGCCGGGGTGGCCGATGCGGCGCTGAACCGGCTGGAAGTCGACGCGCTGGGCCTCGACGCGATGGACCGGCGCTATCTGATGATGATCGCGGACATCTATCGCGGCGGCCCGGTGGGGGTGGAAACGCTGGCCGCCGGCCTTTCCGAACCGCGCGACACCATCGAGGACGTGATTGAGCCCTATCTGCTGCAACTGGGGCTTATCGCCCGCACCGCGCGCGGACGCTGCCTCAACGGCCGCGCCTGGACGCATCTGGGGCTCAACCCGCCGCCGGGCGCGCAGGACGGGCTGTTCGACGGGAAATAGCCTTCGGGAACCGCCTTTCATCGGCGGGAATCGCGGGCTATGGCCGGGCAGGATGACGATCGATGCTCAGGACCTGCCGCGCACGGGCCGCTTCGTCGGGACGGAGCACCGCTTCCCGCTGCGCGTCTATTTCGAGGACACCGACCTTTCCGGCATCGTCTATCACGCCAATTATCTGCGCTTCATGGAGCGTGCCCGTTCCGACATGCTGCGCGTGGCGGGGATAGACCAGCGCGCAACCTTTGATGGCGGCACAGGGGTTTACGCGGTGGCGGACCTCACCATCCGCTATCTTCGGCCCGCCCGGCTGGACGACGACCTTGTCGTCGCGACGAAATTGATCGAAATTCGCGCCGCGACGTGCCGCATTCATCAAACAGTCAGGCGCGGCGCGGAAGTGCTGACAGACGCGCAAGTCGTCGCGGCGTTCCTGTCGTCCGATGGGAAGCCCAGGCGACAGCCGCGCGCCTGGGTGGAGATTTTCGAGCGGTTGCTGCAGAAGGATGATTAGCCAAAGATGGATGCGATCTTCGTAAACGCCGATGCGGCCACGCTGTCTCCGATAGGGCTGTTTCTTCAGGCCGACTGGGTGGTGAAGGGCGTGATGCTTGGACTGTTGTTCGCAAGCATCTGGACCTGGGCGATCATCGTCGGTTTCGGGCTTAAGCTGCGCCGCACCGCGCGCGAATCCGAACGACTGGAGCAGGATTTCTGGAAAGCCGACGATATCGACCGGTTCCACGAGGCCCATGCCAAATCCGAATTGCCGAGCGCGCAGGTGCTCTCCGCCGGGGTGCTGGAATGGCGGCGCTCCACCGGCGGACGGACCATCGACCGGGAGGGCACGCGCGCGCGCCTGTCGACGGCGATGGGCACTGCCATCGCGGCGGAGATAGACCGGCTTTCCGGGCGGCTGAACGTGCTGGCGACGGTGGGCAGCGTCGCCCCCTTCGTCGGCCTGTTCGGCACCGTCTGGGGCATCATGCGCGCCTTCACCTCCATTGCGGCGGAAAAGAATTCCAGCATCGCCGTCGTCGCGCCGGGCATTGCCGAGGCGCTGTTCGCCACTGCCATCGGCCTGTTCGCCGCCATTCCGGCGGTGATCGCCTATAACCGCTTCTCGCACGGGCTGGACCGGCTGGAGGCGCGGCTGGGGCGGTTCGCGGACCGTTTCCACACCACCTTGTCGCGCGAGCTGGAGCAGGACGCGTAAATGGCGATGGGCCCCATCCGATCGCGCGGCCACGGCCGGCGCAGGGCGCCGATGGCGGACATCAACGTCACGCCCTTCGTCGACGTGATGCTGGTGCTGCTGATCATCTTCATGGTCACCGCGCCGTTGATGACGGCGGGCGTCGAGGTCAACCTGCCGGACAGCCGGGCCGGCGCGGTCGACCAGGCGGAGGCGCCGGTGCTGGTGGCGATCGACGGCAGCGGCCGCACCTTCATCGGCGAGGAGGAGGTGCCGGTTGCCCTCCTGCCCACCCGTTTCGAGGCGCTGGCCCGCGCGCCCAAGCCGCCGCAAATATTCCTCCATGCCGATCGCGGGCTGGATTACGGCCAGGTGATGCGCGTGATGGGCGAGCTGAACCGGGCCGGGCTGAACCGCGTCGCGCTGGTCACGGTCGGCCAGGACGAACAGTGACGGCGTGCGGCTTGCCTGGAGTCCGTCCGCATGGATAGGACGGAAAGCACCGGACTGGCGGTGGCGATCACCGGCCATGTCGTGCTGTTCGGGCTGCTGTCCGTCGGGTTTCTCGCCACGCCCAATCCGTCGCGGCTGCAGAGCGATCCGGTCGAGGTCCAGTTTGTCGACGAGATCGGCCTGAAATCCGCTTTCCCGGAGCCGGCGACGGAAGACCCGGCCGAAAGCGTCGCGCCGGAACTGGGCGTGCCGGATGACGCCGCCCCGCCGGAGGCTGTCCAGCCCGATCCCGCCCCCGCGCCGCCCAAGCCGGAACCGGCCCCGCCGCCCAAGCCGGCGGCAAAGGCCCCGCCAAAGCCGGAGCCGCCCAGGCCCGCGCCCAAGGCGGAGGCATCGAAAGCCAAGAGCAAGAGCAGCGGCAGTGCCGCGGCCGCCACCGACAAGCCGCAGCGTGGATCGCGCCTCGGCGCGGATTTCCGCAAGGGGCTGGCCGCGCAGGCCACCAGCGCCAGGGGCCAGACGCCGCGCGCCTCCGCCATCGGCGCGCAGGCGATGTCGGGGCTGGCGAGCGCCTTGTTCCGCCAGTTCAAGCCCTGCTACGAGCTGGGGTCGATGGCCGGGACGGAGGCGATGAGCATCAACACCGTACTGCGCCTGCGCTATCGCAAGGACGGATCGGTGGCGGTCGCGCCCGAAGTGGTGGAACAGACCGGCGTCACCGGCGGCAACAGCTCCTATGCCCGGCAGATGGCGGAGATCGCCCGGCGCGCCGTGCTGCGCTGCTCGCCGGTCAGCCTGCCGGCCGAGCTTTATGAAGGCGGCTGGGACGATTTCGAGCTTCGCTTCATTCCGGGGCAATTGTCATGACCAAGAGAGGATGGCGTATGCGTTACCGCCTGATGACCCTGATCGCGGCGCTGGTCGCGGCCCCCGCGGCCGCCCAGTCGATCCGCGTCGATATCACCGGCGGCATCTCGTCGCCCATGCCCATCGCCATTCCGGTGATGCCGACGCCGGCAGCGCAGGATACGGCGGCGGGCGACACCGCGGCGCTGGGCCGGCAGGTGGCGCAGGTGGTGACGGACGATCTGCGCAACAGCGGCCTGTTCAAGCCGCTCGGCCCCGGCTCGTTGCGCCCGGTGGGGTTCGAACAGGTGACCCAGCCGGATTTCCCCTTTTGGGTGGGCACCGGCGCGCAGGCGCTGGTCCAGGGTTTCGTGCGCGCCAATGGGGACGGCACCCTCACCGTCGGCTGCTATCTTTATGACGTCTATTCCAAGGCGGAACTGACCCGGCAGGGCTTCATCGTCCAGCCGCAATATTGGCGGCGCGCGGCGCATAAATGCGCGGACAGCGTCTATACGCGGCTGACCGGCGAAGGTCCCTATTTCGACAGCCGCGTCGCCTATGTGTCCGAAACCGGGCCCAAGAACCGGCGCATCAAGCGGCTGGCGATCATGGACCAGGACGGCGCAAACCACCGCTTCCTGACCAACGGCCAGAATATCGTCCTCACCCCGCGCTTCTCGCCCAATGAGCAGACGATCGTCTATATGAGCTTCGCCAACGATCGGCCGCGCGTCTACACCTATGATGTCGGCTCCGGGCGGCAGAGGCTGATCGTGGAGGGCGCCAGCCTCACCTTCGCGCCGCGCTTCTCGCCGGACGGCCGCTACATCCTTTTCTCGATGGCGACGGGCGGCAATACCGACCTTTACCGCATCGGCGCCAATGGCGGCACCGCGCAGCGGCTCACCACATCGCCCGGTATCGATACCGGCGGCAGCTATTCCCCGGACGGCAGCCGGATCGTGTTCGAAAGCGACCGATCCGGCGGGCAGCAAATCTATGTGATGAACGCCGACGGGTCGAACCAGCAGCGGATCAGCTTCGGCGGCGGGCGCTATGCCACGCCTGTCTGGAGCCCGAAGGGGGATCTGATCGCCTTCACCAAGATCGGCGGCGGTTTCCGCATCGGCACGATGACGCCCTCCGGCGGCGACGAGAAGCTGCTGACCGACGCCTGGCAGGATGAAGGGCCCACCTGGTCGCCAAATGGCCGTGTCCTCATGTTTTTCCGCACCGCGCAGGGATCGGGCAAGGCCGATCTGTGGTCGGTCGACCTCACCGGCGTGAACGAAAGACGCATCCCGACGCCGCTCGATGGATCCGATCCGGCCTGGGGACCGTTGTTGCCGTAACGACTTTCGGGTTGACCCCGTAACGACATGCCGCGACGATGAGCGGGTCGAAACAGGGGCGGCCGAGCCAATTTTCAAAGGAGAACGACCATGCTCAAGACGACCAAGCTGATCCTGGCGGGGGCTGCGCTTGTCGCAGTCGCGGGCTGCGCCAAGAAGGCGCCGGAACAGATTCCGCCCGCTCCGCAGCAGTCCACCCAACCGCCCGAAACCACGCCCGCGCCGCCGGCGCAGGTGCAGACCGGGCCGGTCCCCGGATCGCGCGAGGACTTCCTGGCGAAGGTGTCGGCCGATCGCGTGCTGTTCGCCACCGACAGTTCGGACATCGACAGCCAGGCGCGGTCGATCCTCGACAGCCAGGCGGCATGGCTGAACCAGTATCCCAATGTCCGCATCACCATCGAAGGCCATGCCGACGAACGCGGCACGCGCGAATATAACCTGGCGCTGGGGGATCGCCGGGCCAATTCCGCGAAGAACTATCTGGCCGCGGCCGGGGTCGCCGCAAGCCGGATCACCACGATCAGCTACGGCAAGGAACGGCCGGAGGCGCTCGGCTCCGACGAGTCCGCCTGGGCGCAGAACCGCCGCGCGGTGACGGTCACCCTGCACTGATCGCAACCGTCCGCCGGTGAAAGGCCGTCGGCGCTCCCGCGCCGGCGGCCTTTTCCATTGGATCGGCGCACAGCGCGCTCCGCCCCGGATTTTCCCAATCATAAGACAGGCTTGACTGCCCGGATTTCCGATATAAATATGATATCATAATTTATGGAGGAATCGATGGTCGATTCGAACGCATTGAATGCCAGCCGGGAACGGCCGGCCAGTACATCCGGCGGCTACGGCATGCTGCTGCTTCTCCTGGTCGCGGCGGCGCTCGCCGTGGCCGGGTTCATCTCCTTCACGGACGGCGCGGTCGATCTGCCGGGGCTGGCGACCTTCGTCGTCGGGGTGACGGGCATCCTGCTCATCCTCAGCGGTTTCTACCTGATCCAGCCCAATCAGGCGGCGGCGATCCTCCTGTTCGGCGCCTATCGGGGCACTGACCGGGAGTCCGGTCTGCGCTGGATCTGGCCGTGGATGACGCGCAGCAAGATCTCGGTGCGCGTCCACAACATCACCTCGGAGCGGCTGAAGGTGAACGATCTGCGCGGCAACCCCATCGAAATCGCATCCAACGTGGTGTGGCGGGTCACCGATACCGCGCAGGCCCTGTTCGATGTCGACGACTACAAGGCGTTCATCCACGTCCAGATCGAATCGGCGGTGCGGGCGATCGGGTCGCGCTACCCCTATGACGATTTCACCCACGATCAGGTGACGCTGCGCGGCGATCATGACCTGATCAGCGATGAACTGCGCAAGGAATTGCAGGACCGGGTGAGCGCGGCGGGCATGACGATCGACGAATGCCGGCTCACCCATCTCGCTTATGCGCCGGAAATCGCGCAGGCGATGCTGCGGCGTCAGCAGGCGGAGGCGGTGGTGGCCGCGCGGCAGGCGCTGGTCGAAGGCGCGGTGGGCATGGTCGAGACCGCGCTGGACCTGCTTTCCGCCAAGGATGTCGTGGAACTGGACGATGAGCGGCGCGCGGCGATGGTCTCCAACCTGATGGTGGTGCTGTGTTCGGAACGCGACACCCAGCCGGTGGTCAACGCCGGGTCGCTGTATCAATAGGCGGGCGGTTTGGCGGCATCCCCCAAAAAGGCGTTTCCGCTGCGGCTGGAACCGGCGCTCCACGCGGCGCTGGAGCGGTCCGCGGCGGCTGATCTGCGCAGCATGAACGCGCAGGTGGAATGCCTGCTGCGCGAGGCGCTGGCCCGGCGGGGGATCAAGGTGGCCGCGCCGGAGGCCCGCAAGCGCGGCCGGCCGCCCCGGGAAGAAGGAGAGGTGTGATGGACGATGGTTACTGGTTCCGGCCCAAAAGCCATGGCTTCGGGGCCGTTCCGGACAGCTGGCAGGGCTGGGCGGCCACGGCGGTCTTTTCAGCGGTGCTGGTGGCGATCATGACGATGATGGCGGATCCGGCGCGCTGGATCGTCGCCGCGCCTGTGCTGGTCGGCTTCATGCTGCTGTGCTGGCGCAAGACGCGCGGCGGCTGGCACTGGCATTGGGGCCGCCGGAAGGGCTAGCCTCTATCCCAGCGCCGCGTCCAGCAAGCGGGCAAGGCGCATCCCGCCGCGCACGATCTGCAGGCGGAACACGGGGATCAGCGCCTCGATCCTGCCTTCGTCCAGCGTCACCCGGCCTTCCGGCACCGGGCCGCACGGGTCGCCGCCCAGCACGGAGGCATAGGCCGCGTCGCGCGCCACGGCCCAGTTTTCGCGGGACCAGTCCTCGGTCGTGCCCTGCGCCATCGCGGCGCGCTCGGCGGCGCTGTGCCCGGCGATCAGCCCGGCCGGCCCGGCCAGCGGCGTCGATATCGCCCGCTCGGCCAGATAGCCGTCCCAGATGGCGTGGATGTTGGTGCCCACCCCGGGCTGGCCATATTGCGCCTTAAGCCGGTTGCCGCCCAGGTCCCCCCGGTCCCCGGCGTGCATCGGCTGATGCAGGTCGCCGACGAAATGGACCAGGAAGGCGAGCGCCATCAGCCGCTCACGCATCGGCAGCGTCCGGTCGGCCAGCAGCTTCTCGTTGCGGTCGATCTGCGCCGACACGCAATTGCCGTCCTTGCACGCTTCCTTGAGCGCAAAGGGCTGGCACACGTTCACATTCTGATAGTGCCAGGAATAGGCATAGCTGAAACGCGGGCCGAGCGGCTTGATGCAGTCCGCCCACACGCTGGCCTGTTCGATGGTGCCGAGCGGACAGCCGGGCGTCGCCATCTCCGGCGCATGGCGCAGCAGCCGGCGAATCTCCGCACGGGCCTTTGGCGACGCCTGCGCATAGGCGATGCCGGCAACGGTCTCGTGGCCATATTCCCAAAAGGCCGGGGCGGGGGACGCGGCCAGCAACAGGGCGGCGAGCGGGAGGATGCGGATCATCGGCCTGTCCTAATCGCTCGCCTCATTCATCGCCATAGATGGCGACATGCGGCGCGTGGGAACTGGATGCGTGGCCGCGATACATGCCGGGCGTGTTGAACCGCCAGCCGCCGATGCCGTCCGGTGCGACCAGGATGACGCCGCCCGCGCCGCCCATCGCCGTCAGCTCGTCGATCACCCCGCCGCCCGCGGTCAATATGTCCTCGCCGGCCAGCCGCACCCGCGCGCAGATTTCGTGCGCCGCGCCGACACGGATGAAATATTCGCCCGCCCCGGTTGCGGAAACCGCCCCGGCGCGATCGTCGGCATAGGTGCCCGCGCCGATCACCGGCGAATCGCCGATCCGCCCCCAGCGCTTGCCGGTGACGCCGCCGGTGGAGGTGGCGGCGGCGACATGGCCGCGGCGGTCGCGCGCCACCGCGCCCACCGTGCCATATTTCATGTCGATATCGAATCCGTCGCTGCCGCTGGCCAGCAGCTCGTCCAGCTGGCGGCGGCGCTCGGCGGTGGCGAAATAGGACGGTTCGGCCTGCTCCAGCCCCTGTTCGCGCGAAAATCGGTCCGCGCCCTCGCCGCTCAGCAGCACATGCGGACTGTGCGTCATCACCGCCCGGGCCAGGCTCACCGGATTGCGGGTGTGGCTGAGCCCGGTCGCCGCGCCCGCCGCCCGGTCGCGTCCGTCCATGATTGCGGCGTCCAGTTCGTTGCGGCCGTCGCGCGTATAGGCGGCACCGTGCCCGGCGTTGAAATGCGGGTCGTCCTCCAGCACCCGCACCGCCGCCTCGACCGCGTCCAGCGCCGCGCCGCCGCCCGCCAGCACCGCCGATCCGGCGTCCAGCGCGGCGCGCAGCCCGGCGCGCGCGCCGCTGTCCTGTGCGGCGGTCAGCACGGCGCGGGTGATCGTCCCCGCGCCGCCGTGGATCACGATGGACCAGGGGGGCGTGGCGGCGGGTGCGGCGGGCATGATCGGGCTTTCGGCAACGCCGGGGGTGCGCCCCGGCCGGGCAAGTGGCTGTAGCACAAGGCGATCCGCCCGCCACCCGACAATAGCCGTCGCGAAAGCGCGGCCGAGGCGCTATAGGGGCGCTGACAGTCCGTTCGAGGCCCCTCATGTCCCTTCGTCCCTGGCGCGACATCACGCGCCGCAAGTCGCGTCAGATCATGGTCGGCAACGTGCCGGTGGGCGGCGACGCGCCCGTCACCGTCCAGACCATGACCAACACGCCGACGTCGGACGCGCGGGCGACGATCGACCAGATCCGCCGTTGCGAGGAGGTGGGGGTGGACATCATCCGCGTCTCCTGCCCGGACGAGGCGTCCACCGCCGCGCTGAAGCAGATCGTGCGCGCGGCGCATGTGCCGATCGTCGCCGATATCCATTTCCATTATAAGCGCGCGCTGGAAGCGGCCGATGCGGGCGCCGCCTGCCTGCGCATCAACCCCGGCAATATCGGTTCGTCGGACCGGGTGGCTGAGGTGGTGCGCGCGGCCAGGGCCAATGGCTGCTCGATCCGCATCGGCGTCAACGCCGGCAGCCTGGAAAAGGATCTGCTCGAAAAATATGGCGAGCCTTGCCCGGACGCGCTCGTGGAAAGCGCGCTGGACCATATCCGGCTGCTGCAGGACCATGATTTCCACGAATATAAGGTGGCGGTGAAGGCGTCTGACCAGTTCCTCGCCGTCGCCGCCTATCAGCAGCTGGCCGAAGCGGTGGATTGCCCGCTGCATCTGGGCATTACGGAGGCGGGCGGCCTGCGCGGCGGCACGGTCAAATCGGCGATCGGCATCGGGTCGCTGCTCTGGTTCGGCATCGGCGACACCATCCGCGTCTCGCTCTCCGCCGATCCGGAGGAGGAAGTGCGCGTCGGCTATGAAATCCTGAAGGCGCTCGGCATCCGCAACCGGGGGGTGCGCGTCGTCTCCTGCCCGTCCTGCGCGCGGCAGGGCTTCGACGTGATCCGCACCGTGCAGACGCTGGAAGAGCGGCTGTCGCACATCCGCACGCCGCTTTCGCTCTCGGTGCTCGGCTGCGTCGTCAACGGTCCGGGCGAGGCGCGGGAGACGGATATCGGCATCACCGGCGGCGGCAACGGCAAGCATATGGTCTATCTATCCGGCGTCACCGACCATCATGTCCAGGATGCCGACATGGTCGATCATATCGTCAGGCTGGTGGAGGCCAAGGCGGCGGAGATAGAGGCGGCGCAGTCCGCGTCGATCGCGGCGGAATGAGCGCGGACTGCTGCTCGGCCAAGGGCGACGCGCTGGCCGCCATGGCGCGCACCGCCGCGCTGCGCCGGGTGCTGCTGGCGGTGCTCGCGGTCAACGCGCTGCTGTTCATCGTCGAATTCGGGGCCGGGCTGGTCGCCGGGTCGGCGGCGCTGATGGCGGATTCGGTCGACATGCTCGGCGATGCCATGGTCTATGGCATCAGCCTCTATGCCATCGGCCGTGGCGTGCGCTGGCAGGCCGGGGCGGCGCTGTTCAAGGGCGCGTTCATCCTTGCGCTGGGCCTTGGCGTGCTGGTCCAGATCGGCGTCAAGATCGCCTATGGCGTGCCGCCCGCGACGACGCTGATGGTGGCGGTGGGCGCGCTGGCGCTGGCCGGCAACCTGTTCTGCCTCAGGCTGCTCTGGCGGTTCCGGCGGGATGATGTGAACATGTCCAGCACCTTTGAATGTTCGCGCAACGATGTGATCGCCAATATCGGCGTCATCGCGGCGGCGGGCGGCGTCGCGATCACCGGCGCGGCATGGCCGGACATTCTGGTGGCCAGCCTGATCGCCATGCTCTTCCTGCGTTCGGCGGTGCGCGTGGGGGTAGAGGCGTCACGCGCGTGGCGCCATGCGCCGCGCGGGACGCAGGCCGCCTCGTGAGTTCCGCTTCGTGAGCGTCCGGGTCCGGCCCGCAACCCCTGCGGACATCGACGACATCCTTCGCATGATCCGGGCGCTCGCCGCCTATGAGAAGGAACCGGACGCCGTGCGCGCGACGCCGGAAATGCTTCGTGAAACGCTGTTCGGCGGTGCGCCGCAGGTGTTCGTCCATGTTGCGGAACTGGACGGGCGGCCGGTCGGCATGGCGCTGTGGTTCCTCACCTATTCAACCTGGACGGGGCGGCCGAGCCTCTATCTGGAGGATCTTTTCGTGGAGGATGCGGCGCGCGGCGTCGGCCTGGCGCTGTTCCGCGCGCTGGCGCGCACCGCCCGGGCACGCGGTTGCGCCCGCATCGACTGGGCGGTGCTGGACTGGAATGAAGACGCGATGGCCTTTTATGCCCGCATCGGCGGCCGCCATTCGACGGGTTGGCAGCCGTGGCGGCTGGAGGGTATGGCGCTGGATCGCTTGGCGGAGGATTGAATGGCTTGGGTGTGGCTGATTCTGGGCGGCTGTTTCGAGGTGGGCTTCACCACCTGCCTGCGCTTCGTGGACGGATTTAAGAATATCCCGTGGACGCTCGGCTTCCTCGCCTCGGTCACCCTGTCGATGGGGCTGCTGGAACTTGCGTCCCGCTCGATCCCGATGGGCACGGCCTATGCCGTGTGGGGCGGCATAGGCGCGCTCGGCACGGTCGTCGTCGGCATGATCTGGTTCGGCGAGCCGGTGATCGCGGTCAGGATCCTGCTCATCATGGGCCTGGTCGGCTGCATCGCCGGGCTGAAGCTTATTTCCTGACGCGCGCCCCGCGCGCGAATGAGAGTATCAGGGCGACCGCGAGCAACGCCATCCAGGCGTAACGATTGCCCTCCACCAGCGCACGGGGGTCTCCCGCCAGTCCATATAGGCAGGCCGCGCCGCCGATGGCGATGATCGGCCCCGCGAAAAGGCCGATGCCGCGACGCATTGCGAGCAGTACGCCGATCAGCATGGCGGACGCGCCGAGCAGCGCGAATTTGGTCCTGACGACGATGGCGAGCGCGTCGATCGCGCCCTGCCCCGCGTCATGGCCGACGATCCGCCACAGCAGACCGCCCTCGATCTGGTCGAGCAGGGCGGCCGCCAGCGTCACGCCGATGCCCGCCAGGGCAATGCCCGGCCGCACTGGCCTGAGCGCGACCAGCGCGAGGGTGAGGAAGGCGGCATAGGCCGGGATGAAGGCCAGCGCGTCCAGTACCAGGCTGTCGATCATCGCGCCGGCGAGCCGCGGGCAGGCGGCCTGACCGAACAGCTGGTGGAACTCGGCAGGGGTTCGCGCCAGCTCGGCCGCGATGATCGGCCCCAGCCCGCCCGTATCGGTGCAGGCGGTAAGGCCCGGAATGGCGTCGAAGGCGAAGGATGCGACCGTGGTCGCGATGCCGGCGGCCGCGCACCAGCGCCAGGCCGCCGTCGGCGTCACTTGGCCTGCGCCCTTTCGATCGCCTCTATCACGATCCGCCGCGCCTCGTCCGCATCGCCCCAATTGCCGATGCGCACCCACTTCTTGTCTTCCAGATCCTTATAGTGGGTGAAGAAATGCTCGATCTGGGCGAGGACGATGGAGGGCAGGTCCTGCCGCTCGCCGACGTCGGAATAATAGGGGAAGGTGGTGTCGACCGGCACACAGACCAGTTTCTCATCGCCGCCCGCTTCGTCTTCCAGCTTGAGCACGCCGATCGGCCGGGCGCGCACGACGCAGCCGGGGATGAAGGGCGAGCGCGCGATCACCAGCGCGTCCAGCGGGTCGCCGTCCGGCGACAGGGTGTGCGGGACGAAACCATAATTGGCCGGATAGCGCATCGGCGTGTGCAGGATGCGATCGACGAACAGCGCGCCCGATTTCTTGTCGAATTCATATTTGACCGGCTCACCGCCGACGGGAACTTCGATGATGACGTTGAGGCTGTTGG
Source organism: Sphingomonas sp. SCN 67-18 (assembly GCF_001724715.1). Lineage (GTDB taxonomy): Bacteria > Pseudomonadota > Alphaproteobacteria > Sphingomonadales > Sphingomonadaceae > SCN-67-18. The sequence goes on along the minus strand of NZ_MEFG01000012.1, from coordinate 11,877 downwards.
GCGGATCGTCGCCGACGGGGATGAGTTCGATGTCCATGCGCCGGGCGACTAGCCAATTTTGTGCGCTGCGGCAATGCGGCTTTTGGCCCATTTCCGCAGCGCGTGGCCGGTCCGGTCATTTGCGCGGCGCCAGCAGGCGATCCATCCCGTTCTCGCCATTGCCGATCTTCTCGAGGCGCGGGTAGCGCAGTCCACCGCGATAATCGATCGACACCGTCTGGAAGCGGTCGCCAGACCGCACGATCAGCTCCACCGGATGCGTGCCGTCCCTGGCCGCGGTGATCGCCTCCTTCAAGCCTTCGCCGGTGAAAGCGCGGCCGTTGACCGAGACCAGACGGGCGCCGACGTCCAGCTGCGCCTTGAAGGCCGGGCTGTCCCACAGCACGCTGGAGATGTCGCCGTCATTGCCGACCACCATGCCCAGCGAATAGCTGAGGTCCACCGCCTTGCGGCTCTTCTCGCGGTCCTTGAAGGCGGGCGTCGGCTCCTCGGCATAGACCAGCCGATAGCCATTGTCGGTAAAGCCGTTCAGCGGCGCGCCCTTGGCATGTTCGGTCAGCCGCGCGGTGAGGAAGGACGCCCAGTCATAAGGCGCCACGGCGTTGAGCGTCTTCACCACATCGTCGAACGTGTAGGTCAGCTGCCCCCAGTCGCCATCGTTCACGCCGAAGAAGGCGCGCGCGAAATCGTCGAGCGAGGCCTTGCCGCCGGTCTGTTTGCGCAGGATGGAATCCACCTCCATCCACACCATCAGCCCTTCATTATAATAATCCTCCGACCGCTGATAGCTGACCCACGCCTTGGGCTGGCGGCGGGCGATGATCGGGTCGTTGGTGGTATCGATCAGGTCGCGCCAGCTGCGCGCCGGCAGATTGTCGTGATAGGCGGCGATGATCGCCAGCATGTCCAGCGTATCCTGCTTGGACACGATGCCGGAGCGGGCCTGGAGGATATAGCCCCAGAATTGCGTCTGCCCCTCATAGACCCAGAGCAGGCTGTCGCGCATCGGCGTGCGGTAATCGGGCGTCCACAGGTCCGCGCCGCGCCGGAACTTGCCGTTCCAGCTGTGGACATATTCATGGGGCAGCAGGTTGCGCGGGCCGGGGCCGTCATTCCACTTGGTGAAATAGCCGGTGCCGACGCCGTTTTCGGAACTGCGATGATGTTCCAGGCCGATGCCGCCCATCTCGTCCGAGATCGAGAGCAGGAATTCATAATTGTCGTAATGCTGCGCGCCGAACAGCTTGATCGCCTGATCCACCAGCCGCTTGTGCGCGGCGATCTGGTCCGGCGTCGCCGCCAGCTCTTTGGCGTTGTCGGCGACGATGTTCAGATTGACGCGGGGGCTGAGCGCCTCGCGCCGGAAATGGCGGCCGGCGATGGTCGGCGAATCGACCAGCGTTTCATAATCCGTCGCCTGATAGCGATAGGTGGCGCCGGACGCTGTGGCGGGAAGGCCGGAGGCCGCCGTCCACCCGGCGGGATATTTGACGCTGGCCGCCACCGGGATGTTCCGGGTGTAATAGCCCGCCGGATAGAGTGAGACCTTTTCCCACTGCAGGCTGAGCATCTCCGGCGTCATCTGGATGCGGCCCTGATTGCGGTCGGTGGCGGACAGATACTGGAATTCCACCTCGATCTGCGCGGCGCCCGCCGGCACGTCGATGTGGAAGGCAAAGACATCCACCGGATCGCGCGTCCAGGCGATGCGCTGGCCATTGGCCTTGATGACCAGCCCCGCCACCTTGGAGATCGGGCCGGAGGGGCTGTGGTTGCCGGGCAGCCAGGCCGGATAGAGCAGCACCATGGGGCCGGGCTGGGCCACCGGGATGGTCTGCCGGATGTTGAAGATGGCGCGCGCGGTGTCCGTCGCGTCCACGTCGAGCGTGATGGTGCCGGGATAGGGGATGTCGCGGGCGGCCGGGATGGTGTCGGTAAAGGGCACGGGTTGCGGCTTGCTGTTGGTCGTCTGGGCGAGGGCGGTGGTGGAAGCGAGGATCGACGCAAGAACAAGATAGTGGGCAGTCATGGATCGGCGGGCCTTTCGGACGATCGGGAGATGTTGTGTCATGTTGTGGCAAAGCATCGCCACCCCGTCCACCCCGCCCGGCGGCGTGATCAGTTGCCCAACACGTTGATCGTGAAGGCGAGCACGCCGATGTTGAACACGAAGGCGGCCAGGCAGTGGAAGATGACCACGCGCCGCACCGCCGTGCGGACGATCTCCACGTCCGAAGTCTGGAAGGTCATGCCCAGCGTGAAGGCGAAATAGATGAAGTCCCAGTAATCCGGTTCCTTACGGCCCGGAAAATCGATGCCGCCGCTGTCCCGGCCGGTGCGGGCATCGCGCAGGTAGAAGATGTGGGCATAGTGCAGCGCATAGATCATGTTTGAGAACAGCCAGGCGATGGCCAGCGTGCCGATGACCAGCAGGATCGACCCCGCATCGCCGTGGCGCGCGTCGATCAGTTCCGCCGCGACGGCGGTGAGTATCGCCAGCGTCACCGCCCCGGTGATGGCGAGCAGCCCGGCGCGATTGGCGTCGTTGCGCAGCGCCTGCCGCCGCATGGCGTCCGCATCGGCGGTGCGGAGCAGCGGCGCGACGCTCAGCAGGAAGACCAGCGCCGCCAGATCGAAACCGATCATCAGCCCGTGCCGCCAGCCGAGCGCCGGCCAGCCGGCCCCGACCCCTGCGACAAACAGCGCGCCGAACGCCAGAAAACGCGGTGGCGCGACCCTGTTGCCCAGCCCGATACCGTCTCGTTTCGCCATGCAACGGGAAAGCTAGCGATTTCCGCTCGTCTCGCATAGAGAGCGCGGAATCATGGCAGGCCAACAAACCCCAAATCGCATTCGCGGCACGCAGGACATGCTGGGTGAAACCGCTGATCGTTTCGCCCATGTCGCCGCGACGTTCGATCGCGTGCGCCGGCTTTATGCGTTTCAGCGCATCGAGGTGCCGGTGTTCGAGGCGACGGCGGTGTTCGCCCGCTCGCTGGGCGAAACCACCGACGTGGTGTCGAAGGAAATGTACAGCTTTGAGGATCGCGGCGGCGATTCCCTGACGCTACGGCCGGAATTCACCGCCGGCATCGCCCGCGCCTACCTGACCGAGGGCTGGCAGCAATATGCGCCGCTGAAGCTGGCGACGCACGGCCCGCTGTTCCGCTATGAGCGGCCGCAAAAAGGGCGCTTCCGCCAGTTCCACCAGCTCGATGCCGAGATCATCGGCGCGGCGGAGCCGGCCGCGGACGTGGAGCTGCTGGTGTTCGCCGATCAACTGTTGAAGGAACTGGGCGTGGCTGACGGCGTCACGCTGCAGCTGAACACGCTGGGCGACGCGGCGACGCGGGCGGCCTGGCGCGCCGCGCTGATCGCCCATTTCAGCGAGCACCGGGCCAGCCTGTCCGAGGACAGCCTCGACCGGCTGGAACGCAACCCGATGCGGATCCTGGACAGCAAGGACTCGCGCGACCGCCCGGTGGCGGACACCGCTCCGCCGATCGACGATTATCTTTCGGCCGAGGCGGCGGATTTCTTCGCGGCGGTGACGGCGGGGCTGGACGCGGCCGGGGTCGCCTGGACCCGCAATGGCGGGCTGGTGCGCGGGCTGGATTATTACCGGCACACCGCGTTCGAATTCGTCACCGACCGGCTGGGCGCGCAGGGTACAGTGCTGGGCGGCGGCCGCTATGACGGGCTGATGGCCGCGCTGGGCGGACCGGAGACGCCGGCGGTTGGCTGGGCGGCCGGCATCGAACGGCTGGCGATGCTGATCGATGCGCCGGCGGCAGATGTCGTCGATGTCGCTATGGTGCCGATGGGCGCGGCGGCCGAGGCGGCGGCGCTGGGGCTTGTCGCTGATCTGCGCCGGGCCGGCATCGCCTGCGACATGGCCTATAAGGGCAATATGAAGAAGCGGCTGGCCCGCGCCAATGCGCGCGGCGCGCGACTGGCGGTGATCCTTGGCGAGGACGAGCTGGCGCAGGGCGTCGCCGCCGTGAAGGATCTTGCCAGCGGCGCGCAGAGCACGGTGCCGTTGGCCGATCTTGTCCGGGCGGTGCGCGCCGCATGACGGTGATCTCCGCCGAACGGATCGCCGCCATCGAGGCGCGGCGCGATGAAATGCAGGCGGCGATGGCGCGGGGCGATCTGCCGCCGGACAAGTTCGTCGCGCTCTCCAAGGATTATGCGGAGCTGGAGCCGGTGGCCGCCGCGGCGGCCGAGGTGCGGCGGTTGCGAGCCGAGGTGGACGTGTTGCTGGCGCTGGCCGTGGATGAGGATGCGGAAGCTGAGATCCGCGCGATGGCGGCCGAGGAAGCCGAACATATCCGCGCCGTGCTTCCCGATGCGGAGCGGGCGCTGGCGGTGGCGCTGCTGCCCCGCGACGCGGCGGACGAGCGTGCGGCGATGCTTGAGATCCGCGCGGGGACGGGCGGCGACGAGGCGGCGCTGTTCGCGGGCGACCTGTTCCGCATGTACAGCCGCTATGCCGAGGACCGCGGCTGGCGGGTCGAGCTGATCTCCGCCAGCCCGGCGGACATAGGCGGCTATAAGGAAGTCGTCGCCAGCGTCACCGGCAAGGGGGTGTTCGCCCGGCTGAAGTTCGAAAGCGGCGTCCACCGGGTGCAGCGCGTGCCGGCGACCGAAAGCGGCGGGCGCATCCACACCTCCGCCGCCACGGTGGCGGTGCTGCCCGAGGCGGAGGATGTCGACGTGCAGATCGACGAGAAGGATCTGCGGATCGACGTCTATCGCTCATCCGGGCCGGGCGGCCAGTCCGTCAACACCACGGACAGCGCCGTCCGCATCACCCATTTGCCGAGCGGGCTGGTGGTCATCCAGCAGGACGAGAAATCCCAGCACAAGAACAAGGCGAAGGCGCTGAAGGTGCTGAGGACCCGCCTTTACGAGCTGGAGCGCGCGCGGCTGGACAGCGAGCGGGCCGGCGCGCGCAAGTCCATGGTCGGATCGGGCGACCGGTCAGAGCGCATCCGCACCTATAATTTCCCGCAGGGGCGGGTGACCGACCATCGCATCGGCCTGACCCTTCACCGCCTGCCTGAAATATTGGAAGGGCAGATGGACGAGCTGATCGGCGCGCTGATCGCCGAGGATGAGGCTTCGCGGCTCGCCAATCTCGATGATTGACCGGGCGCTGGCCGGGGCCGCCGCGCGGCTGGCCGCCGTCAGCGATACCCCCAGGCTGGACGCGGAATTGCTGCTCGCCCACGCGCTGGGTGTGACGCGCGAGGCGCTGTTGCTGCGCGCGGCGGGCGAGCGCGCCGTGCCGGACGGGTTCGAGGCGCTGGTGGCGCGGCGGCTGGCGGCGGAGCCGATCGCCTATATTCTCGGCAGCAAGGCGTTCTGGACCATCGAGCTGCGGGTGACGCCGGACGTGCTGATTCCCCGCCCGGACAGCGAGACGCTGATCGACGCGGCGGTGGCGCATTTCGGCAGACGGGAGCCGTCGCGCGTGATCGATCTGGGCACCGGCTCCGGCGCGTTGCTGCTGGCGGCGCTCGACCAGTGGCCCGGCGCGCAGGGCGTCGGGATCGACCGCTCGCCGGCCGCGCTGGCGGTGGCGGCGGGCAACGCCGCCCGGCTGGGCATGGCGGCGCGCGCGCTGTTCCTGGTCGGCGACTGGGCGGAAGGGGTGGCCGGGCCGTTCGACCTGCTGCTGTGCAATCCGCCCTATATCGAGGCTGGCGCGCAGTTGCCCGAGGCCGTAGCCCGGCATGAGCCGCATGGCGCGCTGTTCGCCGGGGTGGACGGGCTGGACGATTATCGCAGGATCGCGCCCATGCTGCCCCGGTTGATCGCGCCCGGTGGCATGGCCGCGATCGAGATCGGCGCGACGCAGCGCGCGGCGGTCACCGCGCTGATTGCCGCGCAGGCTCTGGAGGTGCGCTGCATGGCCGATCTGGCCGGGCGTGACCGCTGTCTGGTCGTCACCGCGCGCTGAAACGGGAAAGCAACAAAGAAGACGCATATTTCCGCTTGGATTTTGACGATCGAGTCGCTAGATGGAGCGCACGGATGAGCGGTCTTCGGCATCGATGCGTGAAGATCCGGCTCGCCCGACCCCCACAGTCACGAAGCCGCTGAAGGTCAGCAGCTCTGGCAGATGGCGGAAGCACGCGGATGCCCCTTGGCGATCGCGGCTCCCCCGGTGGGCGCGCATCCGCAATGCCGGACCATGATGAAAGAGTTTGTGCTTTAAGACGAGGACAGCAGAACGTTGATCAACAATCGTCAGACCGGCCGCCGTCGCGGTCGCGGTGGCCAGCGGCCGTCGAATAACCAGGGTCGCGAGCAGGGCAACCGGATCGATAACCGCGCCCGCGGCAATGCCAGCCAGCTCCACGAAAAATACAAGACCCTGGCGCGCGACGCGCAGATGCAGGGCGATCGGGTCAACACCGAATATTATCTGCAGTTCGCCGATCATTATTTCCGCGTGCTGAGCGAAAGCCGCGCCCGCTTCGAAGAGAGCAACCCCAATCGTCGTCCGCAGAATGACGAAGATGAGGATGGTTACGACGTCCGCTCCGACGATGACGGCGACGATCGCGGCAACGGCAATGGCCATGATCGCGGCCAGCGCCAGCCCGCGCGCGGCTATGACAATGGCCGCGCCGCGCGCGACGACGATCGCGACGACGATCGCGACGAGGGCAATGACCGCTATGAGCGCGGTGACCGCGCCGACGGCAATCGCCAGTCGCAGCGCCCGCCGCTGCGCGCGCGGCAGGACGAGGATCGCTTCGAGCAACCCCGCGCCTCCGCCGATCCGGCCGATGCCGACGCCCGGGCGGAACCGCGCCGTCGCGGCCGCCCGCCCAAAGCGCGTCCGGCGGAGGATGACGGGCAGGCTGACGGCTCCATCGAGATCGATCGGCTTCCGCCCGCGCTCGCCAAGGATGAGCCGCTGAACGGCGACGATGGCGGGGAAGCGCCCGCGCCCAAGCGCCGCGGCCGCAAGCCGCGCGCCGAAGGCGTCGATCCGGTCGCCTCCGCATCCTGATCCCACGGTTGCGGAGCCGATTGAGGCTTCGCAAACCCGCCCAGGCAGGGCAGTCTCCATCCGAATCAAGGCGGAAGGGATTGCCCATGCGTGCGATGATCGGTTTCGGCCTGTTGGCGCTGGCCGCGCCCGCCCTGGCACAGACGGCGCAGGGCGATGTGTCCGTCACCATTTACAACGACGATCTCGCGCTGGTTCAGGACGTGCGCCAACTCGACCTCCCGGCGGGCAAATCGCGTCAGGAATTTCCGGACGTGTCCGCCCGGATCCGCCCGGAAACGGTGACGCTGACGGCGGCGGGCGCCGGCATTGTCGAGCAGAATTTCGACTATGACCTGCTGTCGCCTTCCGCCCTGATGGACAAGGCGGTCGGCCAGACCATCACCATCGTCCGCACCAACCCGGCGACCGGGGCGGAACTGCGCGAGCAGGCCAAGGTGCTGGCCGTCAACGGCGGCGTTGTGTTGCAGATCGGCAATCGCATCGAGGTGCTGCGCGACGACGGGCTGCCGGTGCGCGTTGTGTTCGATCGCCTGCCCCCAAATCTGCGCGCGCGGCCGACTCTGTCGGTGACACTCGAGTCCGCGCGGGCCGGGGCGCGGCCGGCGACGCTCACCTATCTGACGCCGGGCATGGGCTGGAAGGCCGATTATGTCGCTCTGTTCGACGAGGCGAAGGGCAAGCTCGACGTGCAGGGGTGGATCACCCTCACCAACAATACCGGCACCAGCTTTGCCAATGCCCGGACGCTGCTGGTTGCGGGCGCCGTCCAGCAGGTGCAGCAGGGGCCGCGCTATGGCCGGCCGACGCCCGTCCAGGCGGGGACTGAAACGGCGGATCGCGAACGGCTGGGCGATTTCTACCTCTATCCGCTGGGCGCGCGCACGACCATCGCCAACCGCCAGACCAAGCAGGTCGGTTTCCTTGACGTGGCCGGGGCGGCGGCGAGCAAGGCCTATGAATATCGCAATGGCTGGCTCGGCGCGTCTGACGAGGCGCGGAGCGCGGCGACGGTGCTGAAATTCTCCAATGCGCGCGAAGGCGGGCTGGGCGATGCGCTGCCCGCAGGGACGGTGCGCGTCTATGTGCGCGATGCGCAGGGCCAGCCCCAGTTCATCGGGGAAAATGCGATCGATCACACGCCGATGGGGTCGGAACTGGGCCTGAAAACCGGCGAGGCATTCGACGTCAAGGTGAAGGCCACGGTGGAGAAGCGCGAGCGGCTGGGCGAGCGGCGCTGGCGCACGTCGATGCGTTATCAGCTGACCAACGCACGGCCCGGCGCGGTAACGGTGGACCTCAGCCAGGCGGGGCTGGACTGGTATTTCGACGACACCCGCATCGTCGAGGAAAGCCTGAAGAGCGAGCGGCGTTCGTCCAACGAGGCGGTATGGCATGTGCCGGTGCCCGCCAATGGCGAGACGGTCGTCACCGCGGTCTTCGACACGCGTTTTTGAGCGGCGGGCGATGATCCGCCCCATCCTGATCGCGCTGGCCCTGCCCGGCATGGCGATGGCGCAGACGGTGACATCCGCCGGGCCGGACGGCGTGTCGGTCACCGTCTATCGCGCGCCCTACCGGTCGTCCGATCAGGCGATGGATCTCGACTGGCTGGAAGGCTATGCGCTGATCACCGAGCGGCGGACCATCACCATTCCGCAAGGCGAGGCGACCATCCGGTTCGAGGGGGTGGCGGGCGGCATCCTGCCGGAGAGCGCGATCGTCACCGGCCTGCCGGAGGGCGTTGTCGAAAAGAACCAGGATGCGGACCTCTTGTCGCCGCGCAGCCTGATCGACCGGTCGGAAGGGCGCCGGGTGACCATTCGGCGGACCAGCCGGGCAACCGGCGCGGTGACGCAGGAGGATGCTGTCATCCGCTCCGGCGCCGATGGGGCGGTGGTGCTGCAGACCAGGGCCGGATTCGAGGCGCTGCGCTGCTCCGGCCTGCCCGAGACGCTGGTTCATGACAGCGTGCCGACCGGCCTTTCCGCAAAGCCGACCCTGTCCGTGCTCACCCGCAGCACCCGCGCCGCCAGTGCGACGGTGACGCTTTCCTACCTTGCCGCCGGTTTCGACTGGCAGGCCAATTATGTCGCCGAGCTGGCGCCGGACCGGCGCAGCATGGACCTGTTCGCCTGGTTGACGCTGGCGAGCGGCGACCAGACGAGTTTCGTCGATGCCGGGACTCAGGCTGTCGCGGGCAAGGTCAACCGGGAGGATGATGATTACTCCGGTGATGGCGGGGGAAGCGATTCTTATCTTTCGCTGGCATGTTGGCCGGCCGGCACGACAAGCAGCGGCAGGACGCCCTACGACGTGCCTTCGCCGCCCCCGCCGCCCGCGCCGATGGTGATGATGGCGCCCGCGATGATGGCGCGCGCCGAGGATGAGTCGGAAGCGGCCAGCATCATCGTCACCGGCATGAAGGTTCAGCAGGAGGAACTGGCCGATCTGAAGCTCTATCGCATCCCGCAGCCGGTCACCGTCGCCGCCAGCAGCCAGAAGCAGGTGGCGTTGATGGACCGCAAGGCCGTGCCGGTGACGATACTCTACCGCACGACGATCCTTGACGACGAGGCGACGGACCCGGTGATGACCCTGCGGACGCGCAACCGCGAGCAGGAGGGGCTTGGCCTGCCATTGCCCGCCGGGCCGGTAGCCCTGTTCCAGAAAAGCCGGGACACCGCGCTGCTGATCGGCGAATCGACGCTGGCCGACAAGGCGGTGGGCGAGGATGTCGAGATGGACGGGGCCGAGGCGACTCAGATCACCGTCGATGTGGAGGATGTGGACGGCGGCGCCGACTGGGACAGGCGCCGGGTGACGGTGAGCAACGCCACGCCCGAGCCCCAGCTGTTCGAGGCGCGGATCAGGGTGGACCAGGATCAGCGCCTGAAACGCTTCTCGCAAAGGATGGCGCGCAAGGACGGTGACTGGTTGTGGGCGGTGACCGTGCCGGCCAACGGCACCGCGACCCTCGAATACCGGGCCGAGGACGTCAATCGATAGGCGGCAGCGGCCGGGGGCGGTGGTTCTCGTCCAGCGCGACGAAGGTGAACAGCCCGCTCGTCACTTTCACATCCTCGCTGCCCCGGTCCGCGATCACCTCAATGCGGATCGCCATGGAGGTGCGCCCGCGCCGCTCCACCTGGGCGTAGATGGATATGATATCGCTGAGCAGGATCGGCGCGATGAACTCCATCGCGTCGATGGCGACGGTGGCGGTCGATCCCTTCGCGGTCCGTCCCGCGACGATGCCGCCGGCAATGTCCATCTGGCTGAGGATCCAGCCGCCGAAGATATGGCCGTTGGAATTGATGTCGGCGGGGCGCGGCACCACACGCAAAATGGGTTCGGCGCGGTCTGTCATCTCTGTTCCTCGAATCGTTCGCCGGCCACCTCGTCATGCCCGCTGCCCGAGCTGAGGAACACCAGGCCCATCAGCGCGGCCGTCAGCCAGATGGTGAAGAACACGCCAAGCGCGGTGCCGATGATGAGGTGGATCGGCAGCGGCCCGCCCCAATGCCACAACACCGCCAGAACGACGGCCACCGTGGTAATGGCGGCCAGCGTCATCCAGCGCATCAGGCGGAAGAAGCGCGCCCAGACGAATGCCGCGTAACGCGCGTCGGAAAGATCGGGTTTGTTCGTCACCATGCTTCCCTTTGTCGCCCGGGCGTGGGAACATCAAGCCATTGACGCGCAAAGCGCAGGTGAAGGGAGCGGCTTGCCATGACGATAGCAGCAATTCTCGCGGGGAACCGCCATCCGGTCATTACCGCCGATGGGGCGATGAAGGTCTCGGAAGCGATCGCGCTGCTGGCCGAAAAGCGTATCGGCGCGCTGCTGGTGATCGCCGATGGCGAGGTGGTGGGCATCTTTTCCGAACGCGACGTCATTTATTGCCTGCAGACCGCCGGGGCCGATGCGCTCAACCGCACGGTGGGCGAGGTGATGACCGCGCCGGCGGTGACGGTCGGCCCGGGTGAAAAGGTCTATGGAGCGCTGTCTTTGATGACGCGGCGACGCATCCGCCACTTGCCCGTGCTGGACGCGGGCGCCATCGTCGGCTTCGTCTCGATCGGCGATCTCGTGAAATATCGGATCGACAGGATCGAGGAGGAAGCCGCGGCCATGCGGGATTATATCCAGGGCGCCTGAGCGCGGCCGGGCGGCCTGTTCCGGCTTTGCGCGAGTCACCGGAAACGGGCGTGCGGGAGAATCGGGGATGATTCGGGGCATTTTTCGACCCCGACTCCGGCCAGGGCACGGAAATCCGGGCTTTTCTGCGAAGCCTTCAACATCGATGCGCAGCGGCAGTGGATGACATCGCGTTTCCATGACCATCGGCAATGATCTGAAAAATAACGATTTTCTGCGGATTCAGGGCTCGCTTGAAACAAAAGTGCAAAATGGCTGTTGACGGCCCTTGGACCCCCCCATATATGCCCTCTCACCGCGGCGCTGAACCAGCCGGTTCGCCGCAGCGGTCGCAAACAACCAGGATGCCCGGTCACCCCGGTAAAGCGGGGGAAGCCAAGGCGTCCGCGTTTGCGGCTCTTTGACATTGTCGGTTTAGATGAAGGGACATGTGGGCGGCGGCTCCATGCTCGGGAATTCAAGGTCCCGATGTCATGGTAAGCTAAGTCGTTCCATATAGTCCTATTCACGTATCCATACGTAATAGAATTGTGCAGGAACGGCTCCTTGAAATGAGCGGATCTGCCGGGGTTATTCCACCTCGGTTGGTTCGGACATCAAACTTGAGAGTTTGATCCTGGCTCAGAACGAACGCTGGCGGCATGCCTAACACATGCAAGTCGAACGAGACCTTCGGGTCTAGTGGCGCA
>NZ_MEFG01000011.1 GCF_001724715.1 Sphingomonas sp. SCN 67-18 | reverse complement strand
CCGGGTGGACGGGTTTGAATTCGTCCAGGTTCAGCGTGTCAGCATTCTTGGCAACCGCTTCTATGATTTCTGGAAGCAGCCCGGCGATCACTCCGACGCGATCCAGTTCTTCACGTCCGGCACCACAATTGCATCGACGGACATCACCATCTCGAACAATGTCATATTGCAGGGTCATGGCATGGGGCAGCAGGGCATATTCCTGCGCGATGAAACCAATATATTGCCGTACCAGCGCGTCGTGATCGAGAATAATCTGGTTTACCAGAGCACCGATTTCAACGGACTCAGCGTCAATGGCGCGAATGACGTGCAGATCCGCAACAACACGGTTCTGTCCGCCGAATATGGCACGTTCCGCACCTTCACGCGGGTGCAGAATGTAACCAACGGCGTGGTTGAATCGAACGTCACCAACTTCATCGTCAATGAGAGCAACACGAATGTGCTGTTCAACGACAATCTGGACCTGTCGAAGAATACGGCGCGAAAGGCCGATATCTCCGGTCTGCAATCGATCAACTCGACGGATATCGACAATCTGCTGCTGCCGAATATCGGTTACCATCCCGGCTCCGGCGACGGCAGTGCCGCGCCGGAAATCGGCTCTCACCTGAGCAGCCCCATCGGCTCGCTGCTTGGAGGGGCGATCGGTGAGCATCTTTCCTTCATCGGCGGCCAGCAATCGCAGGTCGAGGCGCGTATCGAGCTGCTCCAGGCTGACGACAACACGCTCTATGCGGTGGGTGCCGCGCAGGGCCTTCACCCTGTTTCGCCGGATGCCTCGACCCTGGCGCTTCAGTCCTTCGATCATGCGCCGGGCGCCGGGCATGCTCTGCTGGAACTGCTCAGCACCCATCTGATCGGGCAGGTGCAGTATCAGTGACGTTTATCGCGAGGCGATAAGCGATTTCGTGAGGCCCATGACCTTCTCGCGCTCGATCTTGGCATCAGGGAAGAGCGCGGACATCTGGCCGTAATCGAGCAGCGCGACGGATTGAACATCCCGCATCGCCGCGTCCAGCGATGAATGGGGGCCCCGAAACCCTCGCTTCTTGCGCAGCAGCATCCGTGCGCGCATGTTTTCCGGGCACATCTGGAAAAACGGTGTCCGGTAATGCGGTTCGATAGGGAACCAGAAATTCGGGGTCTGGACATAATATAGCTGCGCGATCCGCCTGATCTCGCCCGCCATCGCCACCATGTTCTGCCATGTGCCGACATGTTCTATGACGCTGTTGGAGTGCGCGACGTCGAAGCTCCGGTCCGGATAGCCGGAAAGCGCACAGGCATTGCCCGACCGGATGTGGAACGGGCCATCATCGCTTTCCGGCACATCGAGATTGACAATGGTGATATCAAGCGGAAGGTCTTGCCATAGATCCTGCATCGATCGCCAATAACTGATCGTTCCGCCGATATCGATGAGCGCGATGCGATCCTGATTTTCCGTAAGATGCCGTATCCTGTTCAGAAATTGGGCCAGCCGTTTGCGCCGGAACCGGTTTGTATCCACCCCTTCAACATAATCGGCCATGACGAACTCCTCGACCGCGCCCATCTTGTTACGGATCGGCAACGCTGATGAAGCATCAACGCGCCTTTTCCGCTGAAGATCCATGTCGATCCATATAGATCGCGCTTATTGCTAGACCCAATATGACAGCAATGAAAGAGTGTGTGTCTTCCTGACTAAGAACAGATTTGGTTATAAAGAAAGATGTTAGTGCGCAAGAGATAGGTATAATTATCGTATGATATGCACTGGATCCGATGTTGTTAACAGAAAGAACGGATGTTTTATAAATGGCATATATGAAAATAGTAGCGTATGATATAAATCCAATTATGCCATTATCGAGAAGTATGAGCATATAATAAGTATCGATATTCAGCATACCGTCGGCGCTGACCATGCCTATCTGCTTGGCTGCATTTCCCATGCCGTAGCCGAATGGCCAGTCCAGAACTTTCTGAAACCCGGTTTGATACTGCTCCATGCGACTGACGTTGCTCGCCTGGGTTTCGCCACCGCCCCAAACCATATTCGACAGCCGGTTCCAAACCACCGTCAGCGCCAGGAAGCCCGCTGCGGCGATCGGATAGGCGAGGATGATGGCGGGCGAGAGCAGGCTGTTGCGGTGGATCCGCCAGTAGCGCAGGGCGAGTATCAGCGAAAAGAGCAGCAGCCCGACGATGGTCGCCACGAGACCCAGACGCGACTGGCTGAGAATGATCGCGATCAGCGCCAGGATGAAGGCAAGGCCGCCGAGCACTTTCACGAAGATATTCTTCCAGAAGAAGACGATGTAGAGCATGAACGGCTGCACGATGCCGAGAAATTCGGCATAGCTGAGCGAGGTGGTAAACGTGCCCTGAGAACGGTGCGTGCCGACCGCGTAACGGACCTGCCCGGACAAAATCTTGGAAACCAGGAATTTGTCGCCCTTCAGAATTTCCGGAACCGCATCCGCCCAGAAAACGGATTGGCTCACATATTCTCCCAATCCCAGCCCGGCCTGATAGAGGCCGAAGAACAGGCACAGCGGAGCGAACAGCCTTGCATTCTTCTCAAAGCTGAAAATCCACAGGCTGACGAGGATGATCATCGTGAATTCGAGCTGGGCGTTGACGAACAGCGTCGCTGATCGCGCCGGATTCCAGCTGAAGGCGATGGTCAGGAACTGCAGGCCGACGAATATGATCAGCGCGATCATCGCCGGACGGCTATGCGCCAGCGGTTCCGCGACGCGGCGTTTGAAATCGCTGGAGACGGACAGCGAAACCAGGAAGGCGAAGAAGAGCGGTACGGTGAACAGCCGGTTGCTGGTGATCCATGGCAGGCCCGGCAGCGCAAGCGCCAGATAGTTGGGCCAGACGCACAGCGATATCAGAAAGGCGAAGAAGAAGAAGGAGACCATCGCCGGCAGCGGCTTTTCCGTTTCCGGCAGCGCCCAGATGGCGACCAGCACCGCCACGGCGATCGGCGCCGCGAGGTAAAGGTAGAAGGACGGCGGGAACAGCGCGAAGAAGAAGCCGAACAGCGCCGAGACCAGCGCCAGTGTGCCCATGCCGAGCACATAGCGGAAAACCTGCCGGCGCCGGGAGCGGGCCTGCCGATAGCCCGGCAGCGTCGGCGGCACCGGAGGGCCGCGCAGCGTGTCTGCGACAAAGCGGGCCATGCTCTTCATGCTGTCAATCGCACTCCAAGGGATGCGGGCGTGCCGGGCGGCGCGCCGATATTCGGATGGATATCATGGCGCCGTCCGAACCCCAGCCAATTTTCACGCTTCCTGCGCGAGACGAAGCAGCGAGCGTCCATAGTCCGTCTTGCTGAACGCATTGCCCCGTTCGATCAATCGATCCCTGTCGATAAAGCCGTTCACATAGGCGATTTCTTCGAGGCAGGCGATCTGGACGCCCTGGCGTTTCTGGAGGGTGCGGACGAATTCGCCGGCTTCCAGCAGGCTGTCGTGCGTGCCGGTGTCCAGCCAGGCATAGCCGCGGTTCATCTGTTCGACGTAGAGATCGCCCTGCTCCATGTAGAGGCGGTTGAGATCGGTGATCTCAAGCTCGCCGCGCGCGGAGGGGCGGACCTGGGCGGCGAGATCGCACACCCGGTTGTCATAGAAATAGAGGCCGGTGACCGCATAGTGCGATTTCGGCTGTTTCGGTTTTTCCTCGATGCTGATCGCCCGGCCTTCGCCATCCAGCTCGACCACGCCATAAGCCTGCGGATCCTCGACATGATAGGCGAAGACGGTGGCGCCGTGCGGGCGGGCGACGGCGCGCTTCAGCAGGCTGCTCAGCCCCGCGCCGAAGAAGATGTTGTCGCCCAGCACCAGCGCGCCGGGACCACCGGCCAGAAAATCCCGGCCGATCAGGAAAGCCTGGGCGAGACCCTCGGGCTTGGGTTGGACCGCGTAGGAAATTTCGAGGCCGAACTGCTCACCCGTGCCGAACAGCTGCTGGTAATTGCCCAGATATTCGGGCGATGAGATGATCAATATCTCGCGGATGCCGGCCATCATCAACACCGACATCGGATAATAGATCATCGGCTTGTCATAAATGGGCAGCAACTGCTTGTTGATCGCCAGCGTCGCCGGGTGAAGCCGCGTGCCGGAGCCGCCGGCCAGGATGATGCCCTTCATGATACCCGTTCCTCTGTCAGCAATTCGGTCAATATCGCGTCGATCGCGTCCCGCCATGGCCGGGGCGCGATGGCGAATGCGGATGCGATCTTCGCCGTCGCCAGCCGCGAATTGGCCGGGCGCTTCGCGGGGGTGGGATAGGCGCTGGTCGGGATCGCATCCAGGCTGTCCGGCACCTTGCGGCCCGCCGCCCGGGCGCGATCGAACACCGCGCCGGCAACGTCGTGCCAGCTGGCCTGCCCGGCATTGACGAAATGATAGGTGCCCCAGGCGGGGTCGGCCGTGGTGGCGATGGTGAGCAGCGCGTCGGCGATGTCCTCGGCCGAACTGGGGCAGCCGATCTGGTCCGCCACCACGCCGATCCGCTCGCGCTCGGCGCCGAGGCGCAGCATCGTCCTGATGAAATTCTGGCCCCAGGGGCTGACCACCCAGGCGGTTCGCAGGATGATGTGGCGGGGGTTTGCCGCGCGGACGGCGCGTTCCCCGGCTTCCTTCGACGCGCCGTAGACGCCCAGCGGCGCAACCGGATCGGCTTCGTCGTAAAAGCCGTCCTTGCCCCCGTCGAACACATAGTCGGTCGAGACATGAATGATCGGGATGCCGCGCGCCGCCGCCGCGCGCGCCAGATGGCCGGGCGCTTCCGCATTGACCGCGAAGGCGCGTTCCCGCTCGGTCTCTGCCCTGTCGACGGCGGTATAGGCGGCGCAGTTGATGATCGCGGCCCAGTCACCGCCCTTCACCGCCGCATCGATCGAGGCCGGATCGCCAAGGTCCAGCGCATCGCGGCCGGGCGTGGCGATGGCGATGCCCCGCCGCGCGGCGACGCGCGCGATGCCGGTGCCGACCTGGCCGGTGCCGCCGGTGACGAGGAACGGCCCGGCGCTCACGCCGCCGCCGTCTTCAGCCCCAGCCGCTCGCCCTGATACGCCCCGGAGAGGATCGGCCGCCACCAGGCTTCATTGTCCAGATACCAGCGGATCGTGCGTGCAATGCCGGTCTCGAAACTTTCCTGCGGCTTCCAGCCCAGATCGCGCTCCAGCTTGGATGCGTCGATGGCGTAGCGGAAATCATGGCCCGGCCGGTCCGCGACGAAGCGGATCTGGTCGCGATAGCTCTTGCCGTCGGCGCGGGGGCGGATGCTGTCCAGCGTGTCGCAGATCGTCTCGACCACGGCCAGGTTGGTCCGTTCCGAACGGCCGCCGATCATATAGCTTTCGCCCGGCGTGCCGCGTTCGAACACCGCGGTCAGCGCGCGGACATGATCGTCGACATAAAGCCAGTCGCGCACATTGGCGCCGGTGCCGTAGACCGGCAGCGGCTCGCCCGCTAGGCATTTGATGATGATGAGCGGGATCAGCTTTTCAGGGAAATGATAAGGACCGTAATTGTTGGAGCAGTTGGTGATGACCACCGGCAGCCCGTAAGTATGGTGCCAGGCACTGACGAGATGGTCCGACCCCGCCTTGGATGCCGAATAGGGCGAACGCGGGTCGTAGGCCGTTTCTTCCGTGAAGAAGCCGTCGTCGCCCAGCGCGCCGAACACTTCGTCTGTTGAGATGTGGTGGAACCGGAAATCCGCCTGCGCGGCGGCATCCAGCGTGCGCCAGTAATCCAGTGTCGCGGCCAGCATGGTGAAGGTGCCGACCAGATTGGTCTGGATGAAGGCGGAAGGCCCGTCGATCGACCGGTCGACATGCGATTCGGCGGCCAGATGGGTGACGACCTCCGGCCGGAAATCGGCGATCAGCGCGGCGATGGCGGCATGATCGCACACATCGGCGCGGGCGAAGCGATAGCGGTTCGACTGGGCGACCGGATCCAGCGACGCCAGATTGCCGGCATAGGTGAGCGCATCGACGTTCAGCACCTCGTGGTCGCTATGGGCGATCAGGTGGCGGACGAGCGCCGAGCCGATGAAGCCGGCGCCGCCGGTGACGAGGATACGCTTGGAACTCATGTCATGCCTGTCCGTCAATTGGGGTGAGCGGGCGACCGTCATAGGGGAAAGGGCTATCGAAATCGTTGAGATGCGGCAAAGCGGCATCCTTTTCCGAAACGATCGGCAGGGCGACGGGGGATTGCCAGTCGACGCCGATCATCGGGTCGTTCCAGGCGATGCCGCCGTCCGATTGCGGGGCGTAGGGCGCCGACACCTTGTAGGCCACCTCGGTATCCGGCTCGAGCGTGATGAAGCCATGGGCGAAACCGACCGGGACGAACAGCTGCTCGCCGCGTTCCGCGGTCAGTTCCGCCGCGACCCACTGGCCGAATGTCGGCGATCCGCGCCGCACGTCCACCGCCACGTCGCGGATGCGCCCGCGCACGCAGCGGACCAGCTTGGCCTGCCCGTCGGGCGGCGTCTGGAAATGCAGGCCGCGCACCACGCCCGCGGGGCGCGACAGCGACTGATTGTCCTGAACGAAGTCCACATCCACGCCAAGGTCGCGAAATCGCTCGCGATGCCAGGTTTCGCTGAACCAGCCGCGCTTATCCTCGAAGCGTTTCGGAACGATGAGGATGACCGGCACGCAGAATCTCCAACTGGAAAGCGCGCCGGCTATAGTCGCAACCGCCCGGACCGGGCAATGGCGGCGATTTCGTCTTAACCCATTACTTGGACGGCATGGCGGATGGAGCCGACAGCAAGGCGTTAGTGATGCGATGATATGCAAAGGGACATTTCGATTGCAGTCCTGGTGCAATCCTGCCCATTGGGCGCAGGCACCGGGGCCTGTCGCCTGCTGCCCTGTTTCGGAGATTCGCCATGGCGCTGAACGGCCGGCTGAAAACGATGATCGCCGGTTGCTGGGATGCAACCATCGGGTCCGCGCGTCGCGGGCCGAAATTGACCATCCTCTATTATCATGCCGTCGCCGGGCGCCATGCCGCCGCTTTCGAACAGCAGATGCGCTATCTGAAGGACCACTGCAATGTGGTGGCCGCGGACCATGAAGGCCCGCTGGCGACGAACAGGGCGAATGTCGCGATCACCTTCGACGATGCGTTCCAGTCGGTCGGCGACCATGCGGTGCCTGTGCTCGCCCGGCATGGGCTTCCGGCGACGATTTTCGTGCCGACCGGCTGGCTGGGCCGTCCGCCCGGCTGGCAGATGGAGACCGACGACGACCGGGTCGAGACGGTGATGAGCGCGGCGCAGATCGCGGCCCTGCCGCGCGATCTGATCGCCATCGGATCGCATACCGTGGATCATCCCCGTCTGTCGCAGCTGACGCCGGACGAGCAATTCGGGCAGCTGGCGACCTCGCGGGCGGCGCTGCAGACGATGATGGGGCACGATGTCGATACGCTCGCCTTCCCCTATGGCGACTATGATGCCGGGGTGGTCGATCAGGCGCGGGCTGCGGGATATCGATTCATCTACACCGTTTTCCCGCAAAGCATCGCCGCGGGGGACAGCACGCCGCTACGGGGCCGCACGGCCGCCGACCCGGCTGACCCGATGCACCTGTTCATGCTGAAGGCACGGGGCGCGTTCGAATGGATGCCGCTCGCATCGCGGCTGAAGCATATGGTGAGGCCTGTCCGGCCCTAGCCGGTGATGTCCATGAAATCGACGCTCAGGTCTCCCGGGCCGACCGGCCTGGACAATTGCCCCTGCGCGTCGGCCTGAAAGCCGAGTTTTTCCAGCACCATCTCGGCCGCGCGGTTGCGCGCCGTCTTGTTGAACTTGACGATGATGGACGACACCGGGCCGGGCGCTTTTTCGACGAGGAACCAGAACAGCGATTGTTCGATGAACTTGCCCTGCACCCGGCAGGACAGCATGAAATCCTCGATAATGACGGCGCCCTTGCCGTCTGCGCCGGCCTGATAGGCTGAAAGGCAGAAGCCGACGGTGCCGTAGCTGCCGAACTTGTCGTCGCAGATGACGATGTGATGATCGCGCGACTGGCCGGTGAGGATATCCGCGATTTCATCCCGGCTATATTTGCGGCCCGAAAAATTGAGCTGGTTGGTCCGCTGCACCAGTTCCGCCACCCGTTCGAAATCGGCCGGCTGATCGGGGCGGATCTGGACGCGGATGTTGCAGGCGCGGAGAAAGTCCAGATAGTCGTCGCCATATTCGGCGGCCGCCTCGTCGCGGGTCATCGCCTGGCGATACATTTCCCTGCGGCCCCGGGATTCCGGGGTGACCGCGCCCTGCAGCCGGGGGTGACCCGCGAGCGTCGCAAGGGCGGTGTCCGCCAGCACCTCGACATTGGGCAGCGCCGCGCTCACTTCGGCCCGTTCGAACGGATTGTCGTCCACGAAGATGGCGGTATCGATGCCGATATCGAGCGCCTTGACGATCTTGGCCACACTTTCCGATTTCGGCTGCCAGCCGATCTGCTGATAGAGCAGGAAATCGGCCAGCCCCAGCGCTTCCAGCCGGGCCATAGCGTCCTCGCGCGCATTCTTGCTGGCGACGGAGATGAGGATGCCGCGCGCGTCAAGCGTTTCGAACAGCGTCTTGACCCCGGCGCGCAGGGTGACATCCCCTTCCAGCAGCACGCCGTCCCACAAGGTGTTGTCGAGATCGAAGATCACCAGCTTGGCCGATGGGGCGTAGGCGGCGGGCGCAGCCGCCTTTTCCTGCCGTTCACCCTGTGGCTCGGCGAGGGTGACCAGGTCCATGCGCTTGAAGATGAGATGCGCGCCCTCGTCCCCCTGCGGCGTGAGCGCGAGATTGAAGGGCAGGCCGGATTGCAGAGTCGGCTTCAGCGCGTCGAGCGCGATCTGGTGCGCTGAGAAACCCGCGGGGACGGTCACGGTGGCGCTCATCGGCGTCGGCAGCTGATCGTTGCGGGTGGCGCGCCCCAGCCGCAGCTTGTCCACCGCGCCCGAGAAGATCAGCGTGACCGGGCGATCGGTGGGGTTGTAGACGTCCAGCAGGAAGGCGTTCGGCAGCACGGCGTGGGTTTCCCGCGCCTGGAGCCAGTCGTTTATCCGCTTGTGGAGTGTCTCCATCGCGGTTGCCCAGCGCGCCTGGCCGCTGACCCGGCTGATCAGCCGGCCGATACGCGCGACCGGCGGGGTCATCGCGACTAGCAGCTTTTCGATCCGACGGGCGCGGCGGGCGGGCAGCATGAAGCCGTTGCCCTGGGCTTCCAGCTTGCCCCACCGTTTGAAGCGAACCTCCGCGCCCGGGCCATCCGGCGTGCCGAGCGCCTTGTTCCTGACGATGCCGTTTTCGATGCGGCGACATTTGCCTGACGGCGTCGGCGCATAAAGATCGCAGGAGGAATAACAGGTGGGCGCGGCACATTCGACGCAATGCTCGCCCCAGGCAAGCAGCGCGCGGTGGGTCAAGGGAGGCGAAGACGCAGGCTTACCGCTCTGCGCCGGACGCGTCGGCGCATCGGGGGAACGAACGTCTTCAAACTGAAACATCGCTACATCCGCTTGTTTGACGTCCGGCCCGCAAGATTTTCAGGATGGACTGCCATGGCTTCCAGTCATTCTTGTGACCGCCATGCCATCATCATCCTTTATGAGCCGTAACAACTATAGGATGCGCGATATCAAGTTCAAGGAGACGCCCGGCGCGTAGGCAAGGCCGTGCGTCTCCTCGCGGGGCCTTATGAGGCGGTGAGCTTCTCCTTCACGATCGCCTTGAAGCGATCGATGGGGCAGGGCGTGGTGTCGCCCGGGCTGTTGCAGCCCGGGATCGACAGATAGCTGCGATAGCCCTCGGCCTGCGCGTCCAGCGGGGTCTGGTTGCGCAGCTGGTCCATGGTCTGGGCGCGGAAGAAGGCGCGGACGAATTTATGCCCGGCCTTGTCGCCCAGCAGTTCGAAGCCGAGCGCGCCGCCGGGGGGGATATCGTCCTTGGGGTAGCTGGCGACTTTCCAGCTGATGCCCAGCAGGCTGCCGACATCGGCCAGGTTGGTGTCGTGCCCGAACAGCAGGGTGAAGCGGGGGCCGCCCGGCCCCGCGTCCAGCGCCTCGGCCATCCGGGTGACGAGCGGGCCGGCGGCGCGGCGCGCGACGTAGGGTGAGCCGTTCTCATAGCGGAACTTGACCGGGTGGAAGATGAGCAGCTGCTCGATCTGGTCACGGCTGATCCGCCCCCAGCCCACATCGGCCATCGGCATGCCTTCCAGATATTCCAGCAGGAAGGTCTGGCTGATCGTCGAGCCGACCGACATCGGCCCGGCGAGGTCCGGCCGGTCGTGCGGATTGGCGGTGATGCTGCTCGGCAGGTCGGCCAGGGTGCAGGCGGCCGCGGCATTATTGGCGGCGCAGACCGGGGCCGAACAGCAGCCGAGCACATTGCCCAGCAGGTCGATTTCGGTGCGCAGCGCCGCCGCCTGGGCCGCGATGCCGCCCGCCGGGGCGAGCGCTGCGGATTCGCGATAGGCGCGCTGCCCGTCGAAATCGGCCGGGCCGGAATCGAGCGGGTGGAACATCCAGTCTTCCGGCCCTTCCTTTTCGGGATGGGCGACGGTGACGGCGCAGCCCGGCAGCAGCGTTTCGACATAGGCCTCGCCGGTCTTGATCGCGCGCTGCTTGGCGCTCGCTTCCGCGACGATCGCGCCCGCCGGCAGGCAGCCACTGGCCGGCAGCAGCCCGCGGCGGACATAATCGGCCCGGTCGGCCGCGCCGAGCAGGCGGATGCCCTCCGCCCCGCGCGTGGTGAGCAGGCCATAGTCGACCGTCCAGCCCGGCCAGGCGTCGCGGGCGTAATTATCGCCCTTGGCGGGGTCTTTGGTCGGGGGGCGGATGCCGTGGCGCATCAGGAACACCACCCGTTCCAGCCTGTACCCGTCCGACGCCGTGGCGACGCCCGCGCCCCTGTCCGCCGATGCCGGGGTCATGCAGCCGCCGGCCATCGTGGCGGCCAGCGATACGCCCAGTGCGACCCGAACGCTCCGTCCCATCCAGTTGCTCATCGAAATCCTCCCCGGTTCAGCGGCTTTCCAGCTTCAGTGCCGCCGCGATGTCGGTCCAGCTCACGATCTTGAAATTCTGCTTTTCGCCCGGCAGCACGTTGCGGCCATCCTGTGCTACCATCGCGCCATGTTCAAAGCCCGGGCCGAGCGGCAGGCTGGACACGTCCAGCCCGTCCGTTTCCGAAATGCCGTCGATGCCGCGCGCGCCGTCCGCCACCACAGCGAACGAACCGCGATAGGCATTGGCCCCGTCGCGGTCATAGACGGCATAGCTGTTATTGCCCTGGCTGGAGATGACGAGATAGCCCCGGCCCTTGCCCAGATCATAGAGTGAAACGCCTTCCAGATCGTCCTTCAGCGCGGGATTGGCGGCCACCGTGTCGACCTGACGGCGCTTGTCCCCGTCCTTCGGCTCCGCGCCGACCCGCCACAGGGCCACATCCTCCTCGGCGATGTAGAGCGCGCCGTTGGCGTCGTCCGCCACGCAGCCTTCGGTCTGCGAGCCGAATTTGATGTCGCGCACCTGGTTGATCGCCACCTTGCCGCCGGGGCGGGCGACCAGTTCCCACTGCCGGTTCAGCCCGTCCGGGTCGCTGACGATGACATAAAAGCGGCCCGACCGGGCGCTTTTATACATGCACAGGCCGTAGGGATCGGACAGGCCGGACGCCTGAACGCCGTCCGCGATGTCGACCAGCTTGCGCGCCGCCGTGTCGAGCCGGAAGATCGCCACCGCCTTGCGGGTGCGGTCGCTGGCGGTGACGAGGGTGATCGGCTTGCCGTCCAGCTTGAAGCCTTCGCGAAGATCGACATTGTTCATCCGCCCGACGGGCGCGAAATCGACCACCTTGCCGGTCATGTCATAAACGTAGAGCCCGGCCTTCTTGTCCGTGCCGACGATCAGGCTGGCGGCGGGATCGGCCGGGTTGTGCCAGATGGCGGGATCGTCCGCCGCGTCGCCCGACGCCGCGACCGGGGTGGTTTCCACCCGCGCGGTCACCGCCGGGAAGCGCGGGGCGATGTCGCTCGCCGGCATTTGCGGCGTGCCGACGGCAAGGCCCAGCGGGGCGGCCAGCGCGTCGAATGCGACCAGCTTGTAATTGGCGCCGCCCGCCGCGTCCTCGTCCGCCGCGACGACCAGCCCGTGGCCGAAGCCGCCGCCCAGCGCCGCGCCGGTGGCGGCAAGGCCGCCCGGTTCCTTCACCGCAGCCCCCCGGGGGTCCGCGATGGCGGAAGCGCCTGCATAGGCGTCGTCCTTGCCGCGATCGTAGAAGAAGAGGCGGCCGGATGAGGCGTCTGACGCGATCAGCCAGCGCGCGGGGCCGGCATCATAGAGGGCGACGCCGCCCACTTCCTCGGTGATGTGGCCAAGGCGCGGCGCGTCGATCAGCACCGGCGACGAATCGGTCTCGGGATCGGCGTTGAAGCGCCACAGGCCGGTCGCCTGCTCAGCGACATAGAGCTGGCCGCCGGCGTCATCCGCCACGCAATGCTTGATCTTGGTCGGCAGGCTGATCCGCCGGGCCTGGCGCGCGTCGACGCGGCCGTCTGCGGTGGCATAGACCATCCACTGGTCGATTTCCCCGCCGTCGCCCACGGCGATGGCATAATAAGCCGAATCCTGCGCGTTGCGGAACAGGCAGACATTCTCCACCGCGAAATCCAGCGGCACGGCGCGCGCGCCGACATCGCGCAGCCGATCGCCCTCCAGCGCGAAGAAGCGCAGGCTGTTGGTGCCGCCGTCCGCCGCCACCGCCAGCGTTGCCGGCTGACCGCCGATTCTGAAGCCATCGCGCAGCGCCACGCCCACCGTGTCGCCGGCATCGATGCTGCTCAGCCGCCGCCCGTCGAGCGCGTGGACTTCAAGCCCGCCGGTCTCCGCCGTGGCGACGATGCGGCTGGCCTCGACGGCCCTGGGATCGACATGAATCGCGGCCTGGTTGGCGCCGCCGCTTTGTGTCGGCTGCGTTTCCGATGTTGCGCTGACGGCGGCGGGCCCGGGCTGGGAGGGGGCCTGCGCCAGCGCCGCGGCGGGCAGGGCCGTCATCATCGTGCTGGCCAGAAAACCCAGCATTTGCGCCTTTCTCATTGCGTCCTCCCCATCGGTTTCATCCTGTCATCAGGCTTTCACATCGCGGTCCGAAAGATAGCCCCGCGAAAAATTTTTGCAAGAACTATTCTAAAATGGTTGCACAATAGAATTTTCATTCATAGTATCTCCTGGACGAATCGCACCGTTCCAAGAGTGCGCATCGATATGGAGGGCAATATGGCTTCAGGTCTCAGGTCATGTGTAAACGCGTTGCTGCTCACGACGGGGCTGGTCGCCTTTGCGCCGGCCATTGCGCAGGATGCGGGCGTGCCTGCCGACGCGGCTGCGGAAACCAACGCGTCCGGTGAAGTCATCGTCGTCACGGGGCGCCGCGCGGCGGACCGGCTGGCGATCGAGACCAAGCGCCTGTCCGACAGCCAGGTCGATTCGGTGCGCGGCGACGATGTGGGCCGCCTGCCCGACCAGAATGTGGCCGAGGCAGTGCGCCGCCTGCCGGGCCTTTCGGTCGCCAACGATCAGGGCGAGGGCCGCTACCTGACGGTGCGCGGCGTCAGCCCGGACCTGCTGAACGTCACGCTGAACGGCCAGACCGCGCCGGCGCCGGAACCCGATGGCCGCCAGGTCAAGCTGGACGACATCCCCTCCGCGCTGATCGGTTCCGTCACGGTGGTGAAGACGCTGACGCCGGACCTGGATGCCAACGCCATCGCCGGGCAGGCGAATATCGAGACGCTGACCGCCTTCGACCGCGCCAAGACCTTCGTCACCGGCAAGGCGGCGGTCGGCTATTATCAGGCGAACCACAAGAAACCCTATGAGATCGACGCGACGGTCGGCGGGCTGTTCGGCGCCAACAAGGATTTCGGCGCCGTGCTGTCGTTCAGTCGTTCGGACCGCAAGCTGCGCGCCGACAATGCCGGCGCTTCGGAAAACTGGGTGGACGTCAATGGCCATCTGGTGCCCGACGGCGCGACGTTGCGCCGCTATTCGACGCACCGCACCCGCACCGGGGCCGTCGCCAATTTCGACTGGCGGCCGAACACCGACGTGAAGACGTTCATGCGCTTCACCTATTCCAAATATGAGGACAGCGAGAGCCGCCAGCATTTCGGCACCGGCATTCCGGTGACCAAGCCCGGCAATTTCAGCAACCAGGACGAGGACAGCGGCACCTACACCAAGGGCAAGAACGATCGCCGCGTCCGCACCCGCGCGGAAAGCACGAGCACATTCTCCGCATCCACCGGCGGCGAATTCCATTTCGGCGACAGCCAGCTGAACCTGGAGGGCACCTATTCGCGCGCCCGCAAGCTCGATCCGCGCCGCGACGAATGGACCTTCAAGGCCAGCAATATCGGCGGCAGCTATGTGCTTGACGATTATATGGTGTTCGTGACGCCCGACGCGGCGGCCTATGACCCCAATAATTTCGCCGCCTCCGCCGCCAAATATGAAAGCCGCAGGGCGGTGGAGAATCTTTATCAGGCGCGCATCGATTTCAAGGCGCCGCTGGATCTGGGCACCGATTCATCGGTGAAGCTGGGCGGCAAGGTGGTCGACCGGCGCAAGACCAGCGACCGGTCCAACCGGACGTGGGAGTTTGCCGGCGAGGACGACCTGACCATCGCCGACGTGCAGGGCGGCGACATCGCCAGCGTTTACAAGGGGCTCTACACATTCGGCCCGGCCATCGACGCCAGCAAGGCGGACGCCTATTTCAAGGCGCATCCGGGCGATTTCGAACTCGATGAGGCCGGGTCGCTGGCCGACAGCCTGGCCGCCGATTACCGCATCCGTGAACGCGTGGTCGCCGCCTATGCGATGACCAGCCTGAAATTCGGCGCGTTCACGCTGGTTCCCGGCGTGCGCATGGAGAGCACGCGCGGCCGCTTCGCCGGCAAGACGATCACCGAGGATTCCACCTTCGACCAGGATTTCGATAATTTCGGCAAGCGCAAATATACCGACCTCTTCCCCGGCGTGAACGTGCGTTTCGACGTGGGAGAGGGGCTGACGCTGCGCGGCGCGATCACCCGCGCCATCGGCCGGCCCAATTATGAGGATATCGCCCCCTATATCGCGGTCAATGTGGACGATGAGGAGGTGGAGATGGGCAATCCCAACCTCAAGCCGCTCTATTCCACCAATTTCGACGCGGCGGTGGAATATTAGGCGGATTCAACCGGTCGTCGCAACACCGGCTTCATACTGCTTGACGAGGAACTGGTCGAGAACCTCAGCAGGCGTTTTCCATCCAAGCGTTTTGCGGGGCCTAGTATTCAGGGCGTGGGCGACTGCGTCCAGTTCGTCGGCGGAGTGCAGGCTGAGATCAGTGCCCTTGGGGAAGTACTGCCGCAACAGCCCGTTCGTATTTTCGTTCGTGCCGCGCTGCCACGGGCTTTGCGGGTTGCAGAAGTAGATTTCCAGCCCGGTATCGATCCGAAGCCGGGCGTGCTGCGCCATTTCCGCACCTTGATCCCATGTCAGCGATTGCCGCAATTGGCGGGGGAAGGTTAGCATGGATCGGGCGATCGCACTGCGGACCGCCTCGGCGCCATGTCCGGCAAGAGCTGGACCATTCTTCACGCTCTTGCCTGGTTGATGCCCTTCCATGCGCGGCAGGTGCAGCAACATCGTGAAGCGCGTGGTACGCTCGACTAGCGTGCCGATCGCCGAGCTGCCCAGGCCCAGGATGAGATCGCCTTCCCAATGTCCCGGCATTGCACGATCCCCGATCTCCGGTGGCCGCTCGCTGATCATGATCGTGTCGTCGATAAAGGACTTGCCGCGGTTGCGCGCACGCTCGCGCGGCACCCGCAGCGCCCGACCTGACCGCAGGCATGCCGTGAGTTCACGGCGCAATGCCCCGCGACCCTGGATATATAGAGCCTGATAGATCGCCTCGTGGCTGATGCGCATGGAAGGATCCTCGGGATAATCGAGCTCGAGCCGGCGCGCGATCTGTTCGGGGCTCCAGGCTGACGACCATCGTCGGCTCTGGCGGTGAACAGCGCGGCGCCCCTTCCATATCACATCGGGGCCGGCAAAGCCGACGCCTTCGGCATTGGCGACTTGTCCCGCAAGCCGGGCCTGCACGTAATCCCGTAGCGCTCCATTTTTCGCCAGTTTGCTGAGCCTGGGTCGCCGAGCTGCGCGGTCGGCATGCCATTGTGCAGCGCTGGCTCTGTAATCAAAGTTGCCACCACGCGTGGCGGCATTGCGCCTCAACTCGCGAGAGATCGTACTTGGGGCGCGACCCAGGGCGCGGGCAATCGCGCGAACGCTAGCGCCCTTGGCCGTTTGAATCGCAATCTCCTCGCGATCGGAAAAGCTTAAATAGCGTCCCGTCAGCGGCGCGGCCGACAATGTTAAATGCGTAGGCGGCATCCCTCCCGAACTCCGAAACCAGCGAACACCGACTGGTGGCGAAACCCCAGCATCAACTGCGGCCTCCTCACTCGTGCGGCCAGCGGCGATCGACTGCCAGAACCGACACAGATGCTCACGCTGCCAGACAGGCGGGCGTCCTGGCGAGCGCAACTTCCTGCGAGTGCATCGATCCGATCCTCGACGGTGCTCCGTCATCGCAACCTCCATTTACTGGGTGTTGCGATGACCGGTTGAATCCGCCTTATATCGGCCGCAAGGGCATCATCGCCGCCGCCTTCTTCCACAAGAAGATCGAGAACCCGATCTTCCTGACCGGGGAGATCGTGACCAATGGCACCTATGCCGGCCAGACGCTGCCGACCGCGCTCGTTACCCAGCCGCGCAACGGCGACGACGCCAAGATAACCGGCCTTGAGTTCAACGCGCAGATGGAACTGAGCTTCCTGCCGTCGCCGCTGGACGGGCTGAGCCTCAACGGCAACATCACCTTCGTCAAATCGCGGGCCTATGGCGTGCCGGGCCGGGCCGATCCGGTGCGGCTGACCAACCAGTCCAACCGCGTCGCATCCGCCCAGATTTCCTATGAGAAATACGGCGTCTCCGCCCGCGTGGCCTATACCTACCGGTCGAAATATCTCGACACCGTCGGCACCGACCGGCTGACCGACCAATATGTCGACAATTTCAACCAGTTCGATGCCCGGCTGGGCTATGCGATCACCCCCAATTTCGACATCTTCGTCGAAGGATCGAACCTGAACGACGAGCCGCAGCGCCGGTTCATCGGCCTGCGTCCCCGGCTGATCGAGATCGAACGCTATGGCTGGTCCGCCAAAACGGGTATCCAGCTGCACTTCTGACGACGGTTCGGCCCCGGCGCTCTCCCTTGCGCCGGGGCCGTCCGCCGCCGGGCGGTGGCGCGGATGAACAGGGCGGGAGAGGCCGGATGACAGCGCTGCTTCGTTTCTTCGCGGCGGGCGCGGATGCCCCGCCGATCACCGACCGGGCCGAGATCGACCGGCTCTATCGCCACCACCGGCTGCGGGTGATGATCGCCATCACCCTTGGCTACGGCCTGATCTACACCTGCCGGCTGGCGCTGGGGGTGGTGAAGAAGCCGCTGATCGACCAGGGCATCTTCACGCCCGTCGAGCTGGGGATCATCGGCTCCGCGCTGTTCTACACCTATGCGCTGGGCAAGCTGACCAACGGTTTTCTGGCGGACCACGCCAATATCCGCCGCTTCCTGACCGTCACCTTCCTCATCACCGCGCTGTGCAATCTGGCCATGGGCTTTGCCACCACCGTGTGGGTGGCGGCGCTGATCTGGGGCCTGAACGGCTGGTTCCAGAGCGCCGGCGCGCCCAGCGGCGTGGTGGCGATGACGGCCTGGTTCTCCAACAGCGAGCGCGGCCGCATCTATGGCATATGGAGCACCGCCCATTCCATCGGCGAGGGGCTGACCTTCGTCATGGTCGGGTCGCTGGCGGCGCTGCTCGGCTGGCAGTTCGGCTTCTGGGGGCCGGGCGTGCTGGGGCTGGTCACCGCGCTCGGCTGCTGGTGGCTGCTGCGCGACCGGCCACAGACGCTGGGCCTGCCCCCCGTCGCCCAGTGGCGCAACGACCGCTATTCGACGGAGGCGAAGGGCAGCGCGGGCAGCGTGCTGCGGACGCAATTGTCGATCCTGAAAATCCCGGCCATCTGGGTGCTCGCCATCTCCAGCGCGCTGACCTACGTCACCCGCTACGCCATCGACAGCTGGGGCGTGCTCTACCTGCAGGAGGTGCGGGGCTACAGCCTGCCGATGGCAGGGACGCTGCTGATGCTCAGCACGCTGGCGGGCATCGCCGGGGCGATCGCCTTCGGCTTCATCTCGGACAAATGGTTCGCCACCCGCCGCCCGCCGGCCAACCTGCTGTTCGCCATATTGGAGCTGGCCGGGCTGCTGCTGATCTTCTTCGGGCCGGCGAGCACGGTGACGCTGGTGGCCGGGATGCTGCTGTTCGGCATGGGGCTGACCGGGCTGGTCACCTCGCTGGGCGGGCTGTTCGCGGTCGACATCGCGCCCAAGCGGGTGGCCGGGGCGGCGATGGGGGTAATCGGCGTGTTCAGCTATATCGGCGCGGCGATCCAGGAGCATGTGTCCGGCGCGCTGATCGAGAGCGGGATGCGCATCGTCGACGGGCACCGCCATTATGATTTCGGCCCGGCCATCTGGTTCTGGATCGGCTCGTCCGTGCTGTCGATGCTGCTCGCGGCCAGCCTGTGGCGCACCCGCCTGAACGACTGATCCGGGCTGACGGGCCGCCGCCTTTCCCCGTCAGCGCGCTGTCAGGACGACTCGGCTAGGTGAGGGGCATGAAACAGCACATCACCCCCCGCTCCACGATTGCCGCGGCCATGCTGCTCGCCATCGTTTCCGCCGCTGTCCCCGCCATCGCCGTGGCCGGCAGCAAGTCCCATTCCCACGAGCAGGTGCGCGACGCGCTGCGCCGTGGCCAGGTGCTGCCGCTGACGCGGATCCTGGCCATCGCCCAGAGCCGCGCGCCCGGCGAGGTCATCAAGGTCGAACTGGACGATGACGATGACCATGGCGGCCGCCTGATCTATGAAGTGAAGACATTGTCGAAATCCGGTCGGGTCATGGAAGTCGAGCTGGATGCGCGGACCGGCAAGGTGTTGAAGGTCGAGGAGGATTGATGCGCGCGCTGGTCGTCGAGGACGAACCCGATGTCGCCGACGATATCCGCGCCGCGCTGCAGGCGGTGGGTTTCGTCGTCGATATCGCGCCCGACGGCCGCGACGCTTGGTTTTCCGGCGATGTCGAGGATTATGACATCGCCATACTGGACCTTGGCCTGCCCCATCTCGACGGCCTGTCGGTGCTGAAGCGCTGGCGGGCCGCCGACCGCCTGTTCCCGGTCATCATCGTCTCCGCGCGCGGCGACTGGACCGAACGGGTGGAAGGGATCAACGCCGGCGCCGACGATTATATGGGCAAGCCCTTTGAAATGGGCGAGCTGATCGCCCGCGTGCGCGGCCTGCTGCGCCGCGCCGCCGGGCGGGGATCCAGCACGGTCGCCATCGGCCCGCTCAGGATCGACAGCCAGCGCATGAGCGTGGAGCTGAACGGCGTGCCGGTGCGGCTGTCCCCGCTGGAATTCCGCCTGCTCGACTATCTGGCGCACAATATTGCCCGCGCCGTGCCGGCGACCGAACTGGCCGACCATCTTTACGGCACCGCCGACAGCGGCGATTCCAACGCCATCGAGGCGCTGGTCGGCCGCCTGCGCCGCAAGGTCGGGGCGGAACTGATCGCCACCCGCCGCGGCTTCGGCTATGTTCTGGACCAGCCGGCATGATCGCACGGTCGCTGCGCTGGCGGCTGATCGCGACCGGGGCGATCGCGATCGCGGCGGCGCTGTTCGCGGCCTGGTTCTTCATGACCCTGTTGTTCGAGCATCATCTGGAGCGCCGCCTTGCCGATGAGCTGCAGCGCGACGGGCTGAAGGTGATCGCCGGGCTGAGCCTGACCCCCGGCGGCGCTCTGGTGGCGCAGGACATGCCGGCGGACGATCGTTTCGCAACGCCCGCGAGCGGGCTTTACTGGCAGGCGTCGACCGCGCGCACCGTGCTGCGTTCCCGCTCGCTGTGGGATCAGGCGCTGCCGACATCGTCGACCGCGTCGAAGGAACAATGGAGCGAGCGGCTGGGCGCCGGGCCGTTCGAGCCGCGCCTGGTGCTGCTGGAGCGGCGGATCGTGCTGGATGCGGGCAGCGATCCCGTGCTGGTCCAGATCGGCCAGAATGCCGATGCACTGACCAGCGCCGGCCGGGAGTTCGGGCGCGAGCTGGCCTATTTTCTGGTGATCCTGTGGCTGGCGCTGTCCGGCGCGGCCTGGGTGCAGGTGGCGCTGGGGCTGCGGCCGCTGGGCGCCATCCGCCGCGCGGTCGACCGGTTGCGGCAAAGCCCGACGGAGCGGCTGGCGGCGGAGGGACCGGCGGAGGTGCAGCCGCTGATCGACGCGATCAACGCGCTCGCCGATGCGCGCGAGGACGATCTGGAACGCGCCCGCCGGCGCGCGGCGGACCTTGCCCATGGGCTGAAGACGCCGCTGGCGGCGCTGGCGGCGCAAAGCCGGCGCGCGCGGGCGGATGGCGCGGTGCAGGCCGCCGACGGACTGGACCGGGCGATCGCCGCCGTGCGCGGCGCGGTGGAAAGCGAGCTGGCGCGCACCCGCGTGGCGGCGGGGCGGCGCGATGCCGGGCTGTCCTGCCCGGCGCGGGTGACCGCCGAACAGGTGGTCGCGGTGCTGGAGCGGACCGAGGCCGGCGAGGGGCTGGCCTTCGATGTCGACCTGCCGGATACGCTGCGCCTGCCGCTGGCCGCCGAGGACCTGACCGAATTGCTGGGCGCGGCCGCCGAGAATGCGGTTCGCTATGCCCGCCGCCGGGTGCGGATCGGCGGCGGCGGGGTGCCACGGCGGTGCTCATGGTGGAGGATGACGGCCCGGGTCTGGACGAGAAGGACGCCCAGGCCGCGTTGGCGCGGGGCGCGCGGCTGGACGAGAGCGGCGGGCAGGGGCTTGGCCTCGCCATCGTCCGCGACGTCGCCGAGGCGACCGGAGGCACGCTGGCGCTCGCCCGGTCGGACCTTGGCGGGCTGGCGATACGGATCAGCTGGCCGGGCTGATCGCCTCCAGCAGTTCGGCGTGGATCTGCGGCGTAGTGGCCAGCACCGTGCCGCCCATCAGATCGAGCGGCCCGCCCAGCGTGTTGGTGACGACGCCGCCCGCCTCGCGCACGATGGCGACGCCGGCCGCCATATCCCATGCGCTGACGCTCTGTTCCCAATAGGCGTCGAACCGGCCGCAGGCGACATAGGCCATGTCGATGGCGCCCGCGCCCAGCCGGCGGATGCCCGCGACGCGCGGGGTCAATCTTTCCATTTCGGCCACGAATTGCTCGTGTCGGGGCTTGCCGGCAAAGGGGATGCCGACGGAGAGGATCGATTGCACCATGGCCGCGCGCCGCGAGACCTGAATCCTTTCATCGTTGAGCCATGCGCCGCCGCCCAGCTCGGCCCGGAATGTCTCTCCAAGCGCCGGGACATGGGTGACGCCGGCGATCACCTCTCCATCGCGGGCCAGCGCCACGTTCACCGCGAACAGCGGCAGGCCGATCAGGAAATTGGCGGTGCCGTCCAGCGGATCGACGATCCAGACGTGGTGCTTGTCGCGGCCCTCGATCAAGCCGCCTTCCTCGCCCAGAAAGCCGTAATCCGGCGCGGCGCGGGACAGCATCGTCTTCACCGTTTCCTCGGCGCGCAGATCGGCTTCGGAAAACGGGTCCGCCGGGCCGTTCTTGTGGCGGATGTCGAGCCGGTCGATGGCGGCGAAATCGCGCATCAGGCCGTCGCCCGCGGTCCGCGCGGCGGCGATCATGGTGGTGAGCAGATCGGATGGCTTGGTCATCGCTGCGTCCTCACGCCATGGTAGGGATGATGAATGCGTTTTCGCCGGAGGGTTCGCCGTCTGGCCATCTTTGCGTGATGGTTTTGGTTTTGGTCCAGAAGCGCAGGCCCTCCA
>NZ_MEFG01000010.1 GCF_001724715.1 Sphingomonas sp. SCN 67-18 | reverse complement strand
CACCCCCCGCCGTCATCCGCGCCCTGTTCAACCACCCCCTCACCGACAAGGGCATCCAGGGCTTCCTCGCAGACTGGGCCAAAACAGGGCAGAAAATCAGGTGAGACGCGCGGCGCCAGCAAGCGCGCGCGGCGCGGGGTGCATGCCGGGGATCATATATGATCAAGACAGCGGGCCCGCGCCGGATTTAAGCTCTGTATCAACATTCGGGCATTCAAGCGCCGCGCCCGCGTCGCGCGGCGACCATAGGAGGGCATATGTCGGAGCATGACACCGTCTACAAAATCCGGCCCCCGCGCCAGCGCTGGACGCATCTTGCGCTGATCGTGAAGGACATGGACAAGACCATCGCCTGGTACGAGAAATACACCCATCTCGAAGTACTTTCGCGCATGGAGGACGGGCAGGGCTATGGCGCATGGATGGCCGACCGCAACGATGCGGATTCGCCGTTCGTGCTGGTGCTGGCGCAGTTCTTCGAGGGCAAGGACCCATTCGCCCCGGCGCATCACGGCACGCTCGGCCCGTTCGCGCATATCGGCATAGAGGTGATGGAGCGCGAGGATATCGACCGGCTGGCCGCGCTGGCCAAGGAGGAAGGCTGCCTGGCGCTCGGCCCGGCGCAGATGCCGCCGCCGGTGGGCTATATCTGCTTCCTGAAGGATCCGGACGGCAACACCATCGAATTCTCGCACGATCAGGGCGTCTACGAAACCGCCCGCAAGGTCTGGCACAGTGACGCCGATTGAGGTTGCGCTGAATTATGTCGCCGCTTTCGCGAGCGGCGACGCAGACCGGGTCGCCGATTGCGTGACGGAAGATTTCCGCAACAACCAGATGGGCGCGCTCGGCAGCCGCTTCCAGGGCCAGGCGCTGTACCGGGAAAGGCTGAAAGGCTTTCTCGGCCGCTTCGCCGGGCTGCGTTACGACGTCGACGCGCCCTTTGCGGATGGCGACCGCGTCGCCCTGCCCTATCGCATGACCGCCACCGACGAGGGCAGGCCGATCGCGATCGAGGGGGTGATGATCGTCACCGTGCGCGGCGGCCATGTGGCGGCGCGCGACGATTATTGGGACGGGCTGTCCTATCTTCAGCAAATGGGCATGGCGCCACCGCCCTTCGACAAGCAATGACGATTCAGACCCGCATCGATGCGGGCGGAACGGGAGAGGGCATGACCGACGGCACGATCGACACGCTGCTGCATGGCGCGACGATCATCACCATGGACACGGACCGGCGCATCCTGGTCGACGGCGCGCTCGCCATCGACGCCGGGCGCATCGTCGCCGTGGGGCCGTCCGCCGAAGTCCGCGCCACCTGGCGCGCCCACCGCACCGTCGACGTGAGCGGCCGCATCATCACCCCGGGGCTGATCAACGCCCATGTCCACATCACCGGCGATCCGCTGACCCGCGGCTTCATGCCGGACACGGTCGATTACCGGACCACCGACAATTTCCTGAAATGGGTGCTGCCGCGCTACCTCTCCCACGGCCCCGCCGACGAACATGTCTCCGCCCGGCTGGCGGCGCTGGAAATGTTGAAATGCGGCATAACCTGTTTCGTGGAAGCCGGCACGGTGCGCCATCTGGACGAGGCGGTCGCCGGGCTTGAGGAGCTGGGCATCCGCGCCCGCGTCGGCCCGTGGACGGAAGGCCGCTCGCTGGACGGCAGCGGCGATTTGGCGGCGCTGGAGCGCGATGCGATCGCCGGCATGGAAGCGGCGATCGCCGCCTATCCGCCGGGAGAGCCGGACCGGCGCATCGCGGCCTGGCCGATCCTGATCGGCCACAATGTCAATTCGGACGGGGTGTGGCAGGCGGCGAAGGCGCTGGCGGACGCCCACGGCATTGGCCTGTCCGCCCATATGAGCCCCTATCGCAGCGATACGGACTGGTATCTGGCGAACTATGGGCGCCGGCCGATCGAGCACCTCGCCGATCTGGGCGTGCTCGGCCCCAATGTGTTGCTGACCCACCTCACCCATTTGAGCGACAGCGAGTGCGACCTGCTGGTCGCGCACGGCGTGAACGCCATCTTCTGTCCGCTCGCGTCGATCAAGGGCGCATTCGACGTCGCCGGATCGGGCCGCCAGCCCGAACTGGTCGCGCGCGGCCTCACCCTGCTGCTCGGCACGGACGGCTATGACCCCGATCTGATGCGCGCGCTGCCGCTGGCCGCCGGCATGTTCAAGATGCTGCGGCAGGACAATGCGCTGTTCCCATGCCACCAGATGCTCGAAATGGTCACGGTGGATGCCGCCCGCGCGCTCGGCATGGCGGATCGGCTGGGCGCGCTCGCCGTCGGCCTGCGGGCCGATTTCGTCTGCCACGATGCCAACCGGCCCGAACTGCGCCCGCTGATCAACCCGGTCAACCAGCTGGTCTGGTCTGCGGACGGGCGCGGCGTCGACAGCGTCTGGGTGGACGGCGAATGCCTGATCGACGGCGGCCGATCGAACCGCATCGACGAGCAGGCGCTGTACCGCGAAGCCCAGGCCGCCGGGGCCGGGCTGATCGCCCGCGCGCGCCTGCCGCTGGAATCGCCCTGGCCGATCATCGGCGGCGAATCCACCGACACGCCCTTTTCCTGAAGGACCCGCCCATGTCGCTGACCATCGACCGCCGCCTGCTGCTGAAGACCGCCAGCTACGGGCTGGGCGCGCTGACGATGAACGGCGGCGCACTGGCCATTGCCGGCCTGACGGACGCACGCGGATTCACCCATGGCGTCGCCAGCGGCGAGCCGGCCTCCACCTCCGTCCTGCTGTGGACCCGCCATGTCCCCGAAAGCGGCGACATCAGCCGGCTGGACGTCGAGCTTTCCACCGATGCCGATTTCAGCCGGATCGCCGGGCGCGGCGCGGCGCGGACGGGCGCGTTCCGGGACTGGACGGTGAAGATCACCGTCGAGGGGCTGCAACCCGGCACGCGCTATCATTACCGCTTCATCGCCGCCGACGGGACGAAATCAGCGACCGGCCAGACGCGCACATTGCCCGAGGGCCGCGTGGACCGTTACCGCATCGCCGTCTTTTCCTGCGCCAACATGCCCTATGGCTTCTTCAACGCCTATGGCCATGTCGCGGCGCGCGACGACATCGATCTCGCCATTCATCTCGGCGATTATTATTATGAATATGGCCCGGGCACCTATCCGCCGCTGAAGGACGCCGTGCCCGGCCGGACGCTGCCGGACGGCGAGGCGATCCACCTAGCCGACTATCGCATCCGCCACGCCAGCTACCGCGCCGACCCCGATCTCCAGCGGCTGCACCAGCGGCTGGCGATGATCGCGCTGTGGGACGACCATGAGGTGGCCAACAACAGCTGGGAAGGCGGCGGCGGCGGCGGGATGACCGGCGACGCCTATGCGCTCCGCAAGGCCGCCGCGCTGCAGGCCTATCGCGAATGGATGCCGGTGTCCGACATGCCGTGGGAAAGCTATGATATCGGCGATCTCGCCCGCTTCCACCGCACCGAGACGCGCGTGCTGGCGCGCAGCCGCCCGCCCAGCATCTCCGCGCTGTTCAAGGAGCCCGATCCGCTGGCCGCGCTGAGGGCGTTTCGCGACGGGCCGTGGCTCGACCCCGCGGCGACGATGATGGGCAGCCAGCAGGAGGGCTGGCTCGCCCGTCAGCTGAAACAATCCGTCGCGCGCCGGCAGCACTGGCAGATCGTCGGCAACGGCACGGTGCTCGCCAGCAACGTCATGCCCGCCGACGCGGTCGACTGGGTGGCGGGATCGGGATCGGAGGGCAATCGCAGGTTCGTCGAGGCCGCGGTGCTGGCGACGAGCGTCGGCCTGCCGGTCAATTTCGATTCATGGGGCGGCTACCCGGCCGCGCGGACCCGCTTCCTGCAAAGCGCGGAGGCGGCGGAGGCGAACCTGATCGTCATCGCGGGCGATACGCACAACGCCTGGGCCTATGATCTGGTGGAAGGCAGGCGCAAGGTGGGCGTGGAATTCGCCACCCACAGCGTCACCTCGCCCGGCATGGAGGAGGCGACGCCCGGCTATGATCCGCTCCGGATCGCCGACAGCCTGGTGCGCGCATCGCCGACGCTGCGCTGGTGCGACGCAAGCCACCGCGGCTACATGACGCTGGACCTGACCCCGCAGCGGGCGGTGAGCGAGTGGCATTTCCTGCAAGGCGTCGCCCGGCCGGACCTGACGCTGGCCGGCACCCACCGGCTGGCCGTCCGCAAGGGCCGCCGCGCCATCGAACCCGCCTGATCCGCGCGCCAGCGCCCATAAAAAATCGCCGGCTCGCACAGGGAGCCGGCGACAGTGCGGGGTATTGGGTTGAAGGTCAGGCGGCTTCGGGCATGCCGATGCCGCCGCCGCCCGGCGTGATCATCGTCACCTGATCGTCAGCGGCCATCAGGATCTTGCGGGCCTCGTCCGCTTCCTTGCCGTTGATCTGGAACGATCCGCGCGCGCCCGGCTCACCGCCGTTCAGCCCTTCGGCGGAGAGGCGCAGGCGGCTGGGGATGGCGTTGAGCAGCCATTCCTGGCTGGAACGCATGCGGAAGCCGATCCGCTGGCCGTCGCCGCCATTCTGCTGGCCGCGCCCGCCCGATCCGCGCACCAGTTCCTTGGTGGTGAAGGCGATGGGGATCGACGCCTCCAGCACCTCGATGGCGACGGCGGCGACGCCGGTGGGATAGCAGGTGGCGGACAGGCCCGGCTTGCTGGCCCGCGCGCCGGTGCCGCCCGAATAGTTGAACATCGAGCTGACGAAGGGCACGCCCTCGCTGTCCTTGCCCTGCACCTGCACGGTCCACACCGCGCCGGAACCTTCCGCCATCACCCGTTCCGGCAGGATCGGCGCGAGCGCCTTCAGGATCGGGAAAGGCACGTACATGCCGACCACATGGCGCGCATTCACCGGCGAGGGATATTGCGCGTTGATGATGCAATTGTCCGGCGACTTCACGCGAATGGGGGCAAGACTGCCCGCATTGTTGGGCAGGTCCGGGTTCAGCACGCTGCGGATCGCGAAGCTGCCATAAGCGTGGGTATAGGCGGTCACCACGTTGATGCCGCTCTTGCTGGGCGGCGAGCTGCCCTCAAAATCGATGATTATGTCGCCCGCATCCGTATCGATGGTCACCGCCGTCTTCAGCGTGATGACCTCGCCGCCCGGCACGTCGAACGATGTTTCGCCATGAAAGGTGCCGCCGGGAAGCTTACGGATCTCGTCGCGGGTCGCCTGTTCGGAACGGCGGATCACCTCGTCCGAAAGCTCGTCGATATTGTCGAGCCCGTAACGGTCGCACATCAGGTTGAGCCGTTCACCGCCGATCTTGCCGCTGGAGACCTGCGCCGCCAGATCGCCGAAGATCGCATCCGGCGTGCGGACGTTGCGGCGGATGATGTCGTGCAGCGTCTGGTTGGGCCGGCCGCCCTCATAGAGCTTCATCACCGGGATCCACAGGCCTTCCTCATGGATGTCGCGCGCGCCCGCGCCGACGCCATAGCCGCCGATATCGGTATGGTGGATGGTCGACCCGCAATAGCCGATCAGCTTGTCCCCCCGGAAGATCGGCGTGAGCACGGTGATGTCGAAGAAATGCCCGGCCGACAGCCAGGGATCGTTGGTGATCAGCACGTCGCCCGGCACCAGCTGTTCGGGCGGGATCACCTTGATCAGGTTGCGCGCGGCGGAACCGAGCGAATTGATGTGGCCGGGCGTGCCGGTGATGGCCTGCGCCACCATCCGCGCCTCCGCATCGAACAGCGCCGTCGCCAGGTCGCCCGCCTCGCGGACGATGGGGCTGAACGCGGTACGCTGGAGCGCGCGCGCCTGTTCGCTGACGATGCTGATCATGTTGCTCCACATGATTTCCAGTTGAATGCCGTCCATCTGACTATCCCTTTTGCTTAATTTCTGGACGCGATCAGGCTGCCGCTCGCATCGATGGAGAGTGTCCATTCGGGCAGGATGAACGCCGTGGTCTCGCGCTCCTCGACGATCACCGGCCCCGTGACCTGCTGGCCCAGCGCAAGCGCGCCGCGATCATAAACCGGCACGTCCATGTAGCGGTCGCCGATGAACACCTTGCGGTGCTTCTTGGGTGCGCCTGGCGCGTCGGCGAGGGTGACGGCGACATCGCGTTCGGACGTGCCGCCCTGCGCGGTGACCCGCCAGTTGACGATCTCGACATCCATGTCGTCCAGGCGCACGCCGTAGAGCGTCTCATAATCCCGTTCGAAGGCCGCGCGCAGCGCCGCCACGTCGCGGGCCTTGCGCGGATCGTCGCCGAACAGCACCGTGACCTGGTTCTGCTGGCCCAGATAACGCATGTCGGCGGACAGGGTGAAATGGGTCGCCTCGTCGGGCACGCCCGCTTCCCGCGTCGCCTGCCGGCCTTCCACGATCATCGCCTCGGCAATGGCGTCGACGGCGGCCCAGTCGATCGCGGTCAGCCGCATCAGGCTGGACCGCACGATATCCAGCCGCACCGGCGTCACCAGCGTGCCGAAGGCGCTCAGCACGCTCGCCATCGGCGGGTAGATGACCTTGGAGCTGCCCACCTGTTCCGCGACATAGCAGGCATGGACCGGGCCGGCGCCGCCAAAGGCGAGCATCGGCAGGCCGCGATAGTTGACGCCGCGATCCGTGGCATGGGCGCGGGCGGCGGACGCCATCGATTCGCCGACGACGCTGAAAATGCCGTAGGCGGCTTCCTCCAGCGACACGCCCAGCCCGTCGGCCAGCTTCTGGATGGCCGCCCGAGACTTTTCGATGGCGAGCTTCATGTCGCCGCCCAGGAAATTGTCCGCGTCGAGAATGCCGAGCACCAGGTCCGCATCGGTGACGCAGGCCTGCGTGCCGCCGCGATCGTAGCAGGCCGGGCCGGGGTTGGACCCGGCGCTGTCCGGGCCGACCTTCAACAGGCCAAGCTCGTCGATGCGGGCGATGGAACCGCCCCCGGCGCCGATCTCGATCATGTCGATGGACGGCACCGCGACGGGCATGCCGCTGCCCGGCTTGAACAGATATTGGCGATCCACCTCGAACTCGCCGACCACCAGCGGCTGGCCGCCCTGGATGAGGCACGCCTTGGCGGTGGTGCCGCCCATGTCGAACGAGATCATCGTGTCGATGCCGTGGCGGCGGGCGATGTGCCCGGCCACCAGCGCCCCGGCGGCGGGGCCGGATTCGATCATGCGGACCGGATATTTGGCCGCCGTGCGGATGCCCAGTACGCCGCCGTTGGACAGCATGATGAAGGGATCGCGCGTCGCCCCGCCCTCGCGCAGCTTTTCGGCGAGCGAGGTGAAATAGGGGGTGATGATGGGCACCGCATAGGCGTTGATCGCCGCGGTGCTGGAGCGTTCATATTCGCGCATCTGCGGCGCGACGTCGCTGGACAGGGTGATCAGCAGCTCCGGCGCCGCCGCCTGCAGATAGTCGCGCACCTTCTGCTCATTGGCCGGGTTGGCGTAGCTGTTGAGCAGCGACACGGCGACCGCCTTGATCCCCGCCTTGCTGAACTCGGCGGCCAGCGCCTTGATGTCGTCGGCCTTCACCTCGGCGCCGATGCTGCCGTCTGCGAAGGTGCGCTCATCGACGCTCCATGTATGCTCCCGCGGAATGAGCGGCGGCGCATATTCGATCAGCGGATCGAACATGTCGTAGCGATGCTCGTCGCGGATGTAGAGCACGTCGGCAAAGCCGGCGGTGGTGACCAGCGCGACCGGCGGGCCCTTGCGCTCGATCAGCACATTGGTGACCACGGTGGTCGCATGGACGATGACGTCGTCGACCTGGGAGAGGGCGATGCCCGCCTGCGCCAGCGCGGAATCGGCGGCGCGGAAAAACCCTTCGAGAAGATTGTGATGGGTGGTGAGCGTCTTGTCCGTCCACCCTTTGCCATCGCTTCGAATCAACACGACATCGGTGAACGTGCCCCCGATGTCCACAGCCAGTGCATGCTTCATGTCTTGGTTTCGCCTTTCCTGTAACCGAGTTGTTCCGAAAGCTTGCGCGCCGCGGAAACGAGCGCCTCGATCATCGTCGCGGGCGGATCGTCCGGCAGCGTCTGGGCGGAGCCGACGATCGCGATGGTGCCGGCCAGCTGGCCCAGCCCGTCGAACACCGGGGCGGCCAGCGCGTTGACGCCCAGCAGCACTTCCTGCGCGGACAGCGCCCAGCCCTGAACGCGGACCTGATCCAGCTCGGCGCGCAGTTTCGCCGCGTCGACCGCCCGGCCGTCCGCCGTCTTCAGCGTGGTCCGCGATCCCAGTTGCTGCTCCATCAGCTGGGCGGAAAAGGCCATCGCCACCTTGCCCTGCGCCGAGGTGAGGAAATCGAACAGGCTGCCCGGCGGGGTGCTGATCTCGATGGCGGAGCGGAACTCCAATATGTCGAGGATGCGGACCCCCTGGTCCTCGATCTGGC
This sequence comes from Sphingomonas sp. SCN 67-18, assembly GCF_001724715.1. Lineage (GTDB taxonomy): Bacteria > Pseudomonadota > Alphaproteobacteria > Sphingomonadales > Sphingomonadaceae > SCN-67-18. Next base: position 15,177 of record NZ_MEFG01000010.1, on the reverse strand, counting down.
TGACGCTGACCGACAGTTTCACCGTCGCCGCCAGTTCCGGCATCACCCGCCGCGCGGCGCTGAGGAAATCGATGCGGTCGGCGATGGAGCGGCCGACATGGAACAGCCGGGGGGTCAGCGAATATTTGTCGGTGCCCGGATCCTGCGCGACATAGCCCAGTTCCATCAGGGTACGCAGGTGCCGGAAGACCAGCGGCTTGCCCGCGTTCAGCAGGCGCGCGACCTCGCTCACGCCCAATGGCGTGCCGGCGGCCGCCATATGTTCGATGACGGCAAAGGAAGTCGCGACTGCGTTGATGGTGACTGACATGGGGGCCTCCGTCCTTGCCCGCACGGCGATGCGCGGGTCGGGCCGGCTTATCGGTTCATCGGGCGTTGCAAAAGGCGCGCGGCATCATTCGAACGCCGCCGCCTGATAGGCGACCAGATGGCGGTAATCGTCGCGGATCGGCGAAAAGACATCGAGGTTGAACACCGTCTCGTCGCCCAGCGGCTCGCCATAATGGAGCGCGTCCGGCGGAATGCGGAGCAGCCCGCCGGGGCCGAGATCAAAAGCCTCGCCTTCGATATGGAAGCGCATCCGCCCTTTGATGACATAGACCAGCTGTTCGCACGGGTGGCTGTGCGGGCGGGTTTCCATGCCCGGCTCCAGCCAGTTCATCACCATCAGCACATTGTCGCCGCGGAAACCCGCCCGCGACACGCCGGGGCGGACATGCTCGCGCTCAAGCGCATCCCAGTTGAAAGTCTGGACCGGCTGACCGGATGCCGACGCCTTGCTGTCCTCGCCCATTCTCGCTTTCCTGTTGTTTATCGTTTCTCTGTACGAAACAATGTATCTTTCAACGAAACATATCAAAACGGGCCGCAGCGGTCAAGCTGCGCGGCGTCCGCGCGGGACGCGCCGGGCAAAGAGCCGGGATGCCGGGGCAAGCGGCGGGCGTGTCGGCAAGGGGAGAAGCGGGCAACCGGCCCGGGCGGCCGCTCAGTCGGCGGCGTCGTTCAGCGCCTGCCGCCGGAAATCGCGGGGCGGGACGCCATATTGCGCCTTGAAGGTGCGGCTGAAATGCGCGGACCCGTTGAAGCCCCAGCGAAAGCAGATCTCCGTCACCGACATGTTGACGTAAACCGGGCTGACCAGATCGGCCCGGCAGCGTTCCAGCCGCCGGACGCGCACATAGTTGCTGAACGTCTGGCCGGACTGGGCGAACAGATTCTGGAGATAGCGCAGCGACGTGCCGTGCGCCGCCGCCACCTTGGACGGGGTGAGTTCGGGATCGCCCAGCATCGTCTCGATGGTCTGGCAGATGCTGTGCAGATTGGCCGACCGGGCGTTTGCCTCGCAGCCGACCAGCGGGCTGGCGCCGCGCCCGGTGAGGCAGGTGAGCAGGAATTCGGTCAGCGACAATTCGATCGGGCGCAACTGCGTGGCGTCAAGATCGTCGATCGAGGTGGCGAGCGCCGACAGCATCCGCGCGAAGACATGGTTGATGCCGCCCTGCCCGGGCAGATAGCCGAGCGGCAGGGAGAGCGGCGCCACCAGCCGTGCGCTCAGCGCGACATGCGGCACCTTGATGAACAGCTGGGTGAAAGGCGTGGTGAACAGCAGCCGGGCAGGCACCCCGGTGGGGCCGAACAGCAGATCGTCCGGCGCAAGGTCGATGCGGCGCTCGCCGTCGATCATCGACGCCTTGCCGTCCACCAGCAGCGCCATCCATATGCCCGGCTGCTGCGCGGGGTAGCTTCCCGAAATCTCCTGCGGCGTCGCCTCGACCCGGGCCACCTCTATGCCCAGCGGCGATACCAGGCAGGAAACGCGGCCGTTGAAGCTTTCCGGCTCGGCGACGGACGACACCGGCAGCTTCAGCCGCTCCATCGCCGCCTGCCAGGCGGCATGCCGCTCGGCGGGGGCGATCTGGTCGGTCGAAAATGTCCAACTGCGCAAAGGTCCACCTCTCCGTCGGTCGCGCGGCGAAGCCCGGTGCGAGGGACCTTACACCGTCCCTTCGTCTTCCAGAAGCAGGCTGGTCATGCCCAGCGACGAAAAGACGATATAGTCGGAAAGAAACTCGACGCGGTCCTTCTCCGTGCGCGCGCCCAGCACGTAGAGCAGCGGCCAATAATGGTCCTCCGAGGGTACGGACAGGCGGGCGTCGTCGCTCAGCCGGCGGATGTCGAACAACCCTTGCGGATTATCGTCGACGATCTGCTGCTTCACATAATCGTTGAAGCGCACCGCCCAGGGATAGGGCTGGGCCGCGTCGTTCCACTGCAGCACGCCCAGATTGTGCACGATGTTGCCGCTGCCGGCGATCAGCACGCCTTCGTCGCGCAGCGGGATCAGCCGTTTCGCCAGCGCATGGTGCCAGGCCTCGGGCCTGCGCGCGTCCAGGCTGAGCTGGACCACCGGCACGTCCGCATCGGGATAGGCCTTGGCCAGCACCGACCATGTGCCATGGTCAAGCCCCCATTGCTGGTCCAGCTCCACCGGCTCGGGCGCCAGCAGCGCGCGGACCCGCTCGGCCAGCGCAACGCTGCCCGGCGCGGGATAATTCTGGCTGAACAGCGCGGCGGGAAGCGATCGGCCGAAATCGTGGATGGTCGCAGGCGACGGCATTGCCGTCACCTTCACGCCATGCGTGCACCAGTGCGCCGATATGCACAGGATCGCCCGGGGCTTGCCGATGCGCGCCGCCATCGCCGCCCATGTGCGGGTGGCGTCGTTATTCTCGAGCACGTTGGTGGGGCTGCCATGGCCGAAGAAGGCGACGGGCATCCGCCGGCCCGTGGAGGGTCCGGCAGCCGTCATTTGCCCTGCGCCTTCCAGCGCGCCCAGGTCTCCTGATAGCGCGGCACCAGCCAGCTGTTGAACGCCTGCTGCGCCCCTTCCTGCCAGGAATAGCGGCCCCGGATGGCGTGGCGCGAGCGCAGGCCGAGCTGGACCATCTCGTCGACATGGAAATCCTGCGCGATGATCGTCTCGGACGCCACCCAGTTCATCTGCAGCTTGTGCTCATAGGCCGGGTCCCTGGTGGCGCCCGGCGCGACCAGCAGGCCGGTGTCCATGGTGTGATGCTCCGGCCCCTCGGCGCGGATGATGAGGTAGATCACCATGTCGCTCATCATCACCAGCGACAATGTCGGCGGGATGTTGACGAAGGTCATCCGGTTGCGCTCGTCGTCGGTCAGGCCGGGGAAGATCGGCAGCAGCGCCCGCTGGGTGGCGTTGAAGCTGGCGTCCTTATGGAGCGTGCCGTTGGTGCGGTAATAGCCCGCCGTGTCTTCCGGCAATTCCGGAAAGACGGCCTGGCCGCTGGGCACGAAATCATGCAGCGGCCCCTGGTGCAGGCGGCTGGCATGATAGCCGTCATTGTTGTTTTCCAGCATGACCTTCCAGTTCCACGGGTGCCGCGCGCCGGGGTCCGGGCGGGGGCCTTCCGCGTTGACGAGGTCGTAATTGGCGATGATGTCCGACAGCGCGGCGAGGCGCGGGGCCAGCGGCGGCGCGTCATTGTCGAAATTGATGAAGATGAAGCCGTGCCAGATTTCCACCTGGAAGGTCGGCAGGGCAATGTCCTTGCGGTCGAAATTGCAGGTCTTGCCCATGGCGGGCGCGTTCACCAGCGCGCCGTCCAGCCCGTAGGTCCAGTGATGATAGGGGCACACGAACGCACGGGCGTTGCCCGCCCCTTCCGCGACCAGCATCGCGCGGTGCTGGCAGACCGACGACATGGCGCGCAGCACCCCGTCCAGCCCGCGGGTGACGACGATCGGCTCGTCGATGATGGTGGTGGTGAAATAGTCGCCGGGCGCCTTCACCCAATCCTCGCGGCCGACGCACAGCCACTCGTGGTTGAACAGCGCTTCCTTCTCGAATTCGTAGAACTGGGCGTCCGTATAGCATTCGGGCGCCAGCGTGACCGCTTCCTCGACGCTGAGCGCGGATGTAGCCATCTCCTGGAAGAAGGCGTCATTCATGATCGAGCGACTCATTGCAACCATCCCCTTGTGAACCTGTTCTGATGAATCGATTCGGGACCGGCCGGGGCCGATCCCACGTTCACACGGAAAGCTAGGATCGGCAAACCGCCATGGCTTGCCTGCAGGTGCACGACGACTTATCGGCGCGGCCGCACCCCTGCCCCGCCGTCCGGCCACAACAAATCGCCGTGCATTCCCGTGCAAGACTTGCGGCGCTCAACCCCGCCATTCAGACGGCATCTTCAAAGGCAATGGAACGGATGCTGTCATGGGGAACGTAATCGAGCTCGACATCCACACGCTCGGCAAGGGTTTTGGCGCGGAAGCGCGGGGCGTCGACCTGGCGAATGCGGACGAGGCGACCCTGGGCGCGCTCGTCGATGCGTTCGAGCACCATGGCGCGCTGCTGCTGCGCGGCCAGAAGCTGCAGCCGGCGGACCTGATGCGCTACCTCTCGCGCTTCGGCACGCCCGAGGAGCATACGCTCAAGGAATATACGCTGCCCGATTATCCCAACATCTACATCCTTTCGAACCGCGAAGTGAACGGCCGCAAGGGATCACATTATGACGGCGTGGGCTGGCACACCGATTATTCCTACAAGGAAGAGCCGGTGAAGTGCACGATGCTCTACGCGGTCGAGGTGCCGACCGGCGGCGGCGACACGCTGCTAGCCGATCTGTGCGCCGCCTATGACGCGCTGCCCGCCGAAAAGCAGCAGCAGCTGGACAAGCTGCAGCTCCACCACAGCTATAAATATTTCATGGAAACCCGCGAGTTCGGCCGGATGAAGCTGAGCCCGGAACTGGAGGCCGAGAATCCGGACGTGTTCCACCCGCTGATCCGCACCCACCCGGCCGACGGCCGCAAGGCGTTGTGGGTGAGCACCGGCACGGTGCGCGGCATCGTCGGCATGGACAAGGCGGAGGCCGATGCGCTGATCGACGAGCTGATCGAATTCGCCACCCAGGAGCAGTTCGTCTATCGCCACAAATGGGAGGTCGGCGACGTGCTGGTGTGGGACAATCGCTGCACGCTGCACACCGGCACCAAATATGACGACGCGAACAGCTATCGTGTCGCCTACCGGCTGTGGGCGAAGGGCGACAAGCCCTTCTGATCCCGCCGCGGACAATATTGAAGCGATCCGGCCTCCCCATCCGGGGGGCCGGATCGCTGCGTTTCACAGGATGAGAGGATAAGGCGCGTGTCGAAAAACTGGTTCATCACCGGCGTCAGCAGCGGCTTTGGCCGGGCGATCGCCGACGCCGCGCTGGCCCGGGGCGACCGGGTGTTCGGCACCGTCCGCAAGGAAGAGGACCGGCTTGCCTTCGAGGCCGCCTCGCCGGGCCGTGCGACGGGCCTGATCCTCGACGTGCGCGACGACGCGGCGGTGCGCCGGGTGGTGGACGCCGCCGCGGCCGATGGCGGCATCGACGTGCTGGTCAACAATGCCGGCTATTGCCTGGTCGGCGCCGTCGAGGAGGCGGGGATCGACGAACTGCGCGCCCAGATGGACGTCAATTTCTTCGGCGCCGTCTCCGTGCTGCAGGCGGTACTGCCGCACATGCGCGCGAAACGCTCCGGCCATATCTTCAACATCACGTCGGTCAGCGGGATCGCCGCCTGGATGGGAATCGGCTTCTACTGCGCGTCCAAACATGCGCTGGAGGCGATCGGCAAGGCGCTGGCGCAGGAAGTGGCGGGCCTTGGCATCCGCGTCACCAATGTCGAGCCGGGCGCGTTCCGCACCGGCTTCAACCGCGCCGGCGCCCTGTCGCGCGCGGCCGCCGTCATCGAGGATTATGCGCCGACGTCCGGGCTGGCGTGGGACATTTTGAGCCATTCCGCGGGCAAGGAGGCCGGCGATCCGGCGCTCGCCGCCCGGGCGATCCTGACCGCGCTCGACGCCGAAAGCGCACCGCTGCACCTGCTGCTCGGGTCTGACGCGGTCTTCTATGCCGGACGGGAGCAGGCCGCGCTGGCCGCCGAAATGACGCGCTGGATGCCGGTCACCATCGCGGTCAACCACGCCGACACGCCGCCGACCGTCCATTCCTGAGGCGCGCGGGGGTCAGGCGGATCCGGCCACCAGATCCGCATCGATCCGCCGCAACTCCGTCTTCAGCACCTTGCCGTAGCTGTTCTTGGGCAGGCTATCGACGAAGCGATAGTGGCGCGGCCGCTTGAACCGGGCGATGCGTTGCTGGCACAGCGCATCGAGCGCCGCCGCGTCGACCCCGGGCGCGGCCACGACGAAGGCGACCACTTCCTCGCCCCATTCCTCCTCTGGCCGGCCGATCACCGCCGCCTCGGAAACCGCCGCATGGGTGAGCAGCACCTCCTCTATCTCGCGCGGGTAGATGTTGGTGCCGCCGGAAATAATCAGGTCCTTCGAACGATCCTTGAGCGTCAGGAACCCGTCCGCGTCCAGCACGCCGAAATCGCCCGTGTGCAGCCATCCGTCGCGGATCGCCTGCGCGGTGGCGGCGGGATCGTTCCAATAGCCACGCATCACGCTATCGCCGCGCACCGCGACCTCGCCGATCTCGCCCGCGGCGACGGGGCGGCCCGCCTCGTCCACCGTCCGCACCTCGACCGCGCTCTGCGCGATGCCGACCGACGCCAGCCGCGCCCGCCATTGTGGATGATCCCGCTGGGCGTGCTGGCGCGCGCTGAGCGCGGTGATCGTCATCGGCGTTTCGCCCTGCCCGTAAAGCTGGGTCAGCTTCGGCCCGAACCGCTCCAGCCCGGCCAGGCAATGCTCGAGATACATCGGCCCGCCGCCATAGATGATCGCCTTCAGATTGGCGGTGTCGCGCGGGCACGCATCGTCCAGCAGCCTTTTCACCATGGTCGGTGCGGCGAAGAACACCAGCCCCGGCCATGCCGCGATCATCCCATAGACCTCGTCCACGTCGAAGCCGCCGCTCGGCGGGATGACGTTACAGCTGGCCTGCATCACGTGCGGCAGCGCGTACAGCCCGGACCCGTGGCTCATCGGCGCGGCGTGCAGGATGGCGGACCATGGCGAGACGGGATCGACATCAGCGAAATAGCAGAAGCACATGGCCAGCAGGTTGCGGTGGGTGAGCGTCGCCCCCTTGGGCCGCCCGGTGGTGCCGCTGGTGTAGAACAGCCATGCGTCGTCGTCCGGCAACCGGGGCTCCAGCGGCAGTTCCGGCGCGGCGAGCAGCGCGGCATAGTCCGCCCCGCCGATGCCGATCCAGCGCACGGCGGCGCCGGCCTCGGCCCCGCCAAGCCCGTCCGTCACGAAGCACAGCGCCATGCCGGAATTGTCAGCGATGAAGGCGACCTCCGCCGGGTGAAGCTTGGCGTTGATGGGCACGACGATCAGGCCCGCATGCCAGCAGGCGTAGAGGATTTCGAGATATTCGGGGCAATTCTTGGCGAGAATGCCCACCCGGTCGCCGGGGACCAGCCCGTGGCGCGTGCGCAGGCCGCCCGCAAGGGCCGCGACACGGCGCGAAATTGTGGCATAGTCCCACATCACATGCGTGCCGGCGGCGACAGCCGGGGCGCCGGGAAAGGCCAGGCCAGCGCGAAGCATGAAAGATGCGATGTTCATCCCGTTCCTCTCCCGGACAGTCTTGTATCGATCAGGTCGACGCGCGATGCGAACGCCATTGACCTCCAATAGCAAAGTCCATAGCGTATCTCTAGTTAGAATAGGGTTTCGTACTGCGAAACACGCATCGAGATGCGGGCCGGTCATTGGCGATGCCCTGGGGAGGATTGCATGACGAATATTATCGAGGACACCGCCTTTTTCCGGCAGCGGTGGGCGCTGTTTGCGGTGATCAGCCTGTTCTTTTTCCTCATCACGGCGGCGACGTTCAGTTCGTTGGGCATCGTGCTGCCGTTCATGATCGAGGATCTGAAATGGTCGCGGCTGGAAGCCGGCACCGGCTTTTCGCTGCTGGCGCTGATGGTCGGGCTGGCGGCGCCGGTGCCCGCCTATCTGCTCCGCAAGGTCGGCCCCAAGAGCACCTATCTGATCGGCGGCGCGCTGGTGGTGCTGGGCACGGTGCTGCTGGCGACCACCCAGTCGCTGATGCAATATTATCTGGGCGCGTCGATCCTCGGCTTCGGCTACGGCCTGTGCGCGTCGGTGCCGGCGATCTACCTGATCACCACCTGGTTTCCCGACCGGGCGGGCATCGTCATCGGCACCTATATGACGATCGGCGCGACCGGCGGCATCGCGGCGCCGTTCATCGTCACCAAGGCGATCGGATCGCTGGGCGGCTGGCCCGCCCACTGGTGGGCGCTGGCCGCGGCGATGGTAGGGCTGTGCGTGCTGGCCGCGATCACCATCCGCGCCGCGCCGCCGACCCTGCCGGAAAGCGTGCAGGAGCAGGCAAGGGCGCAGCAGAACGCCGGATCGGACGGCAGGGTCCACCGATCGCAGCATGAATGGACCTTCAAGCAGGTCATCCGCACCCCGCAATATTACATCATCGTCTTTTCGCTGACCCTGATCCTGCTGTGCAGCGTGACCATGAACAGCTGGGCCTTCACCCACATGCTGGCGCTGGGCGTGACGACGACGATGGCGGCGACGGTGCTGAGCGCCCAGGCGGTCGTCAACGCGCTGTCCCGCGTCATCGGCGGCACGCTGGCCAACCATATCGACCCGAAATGGCTGCTCGTCTCCGCGCTGGCCGCCGACGTGGTGGGCATGGCCGCGCTGTCCTATGCCGATCATCCGATCGGCCTGTGGCTGTTCGCCATCGGCGACGGCTACGGATTCGGCATGTGCTATTTCGCGACCACCATGCTGCTGGTCAATTATTTCGGCGCCAAGGTGAACCCGGAGATTCTGGGGGCGATGAACTTCATCACCACCCTGGCGATGATCGGCCCGGCGGTGGCCGGGATGATGAGCGAATCGCTGGGCGGCTTCGTGTGGGTGTTCCGCGGCTGCGCGCTGTTGCTGCTGCTGTTCGTGCTGGTCGTCATCGCCATGCGGCCGCCGCGCCGGGCGGAAGGTGACGGCGACGCGGAGGCCGTGCCGGCATGACCGGCGCGGCCGCCCGCGCCCCCGCGGCGCTGCGCGCCCGCATCCGCGCGCGGGAGCGGCTGAACGGCACTTTCATAAAGGTGCCGCATCCGCAGGTCGTGGAGGTGCTGGGCGGCACCGCGCTCGATTTCGTGGTGCTGGATGCGGAACATGCCGCGTTCGACATCCCCACGCTCGACGCCTGCATATTGGCGGCGCGGGCGTGGAGCCTGCCGGTGCTGGTGCGCGTGCCGGCGCTGGACAGCCCGCTGACCGGCGCGGTGCTGGACATGGGGGCGCAGGGGGTCTTCCTGCCCCATGTCGTCACGCCGGACGATGCCGCGCACGGCATGGCGGCGGCGCTTTACCATGGCGGGCGGCGCGGGCTGACCGGATCGGCGCGGTCGGGCGGCTATGGCGGGGCGGCAGATCTGGCCGCCTATGCCCGCCAGGCGGATGCCGAGACCGTGATCGTCGCCCAGCTGGAGGATGCCGGGGCGCTTGACCATATCGCGGCGCTGGCCGGGGTCGAGCGGATCGACGGCTTCTTCATCGGCGAGGCCGACCTGCGCCTGTCGCTCGCCAATGGCGGGGCCGGTGCGCCCGATCTGGCCGCCGCCGTGGCGCTGTTGGCCGATGCGGTGTCCGCCGCCGGGCGGCCGCTGGGCTGTTATGTCGACCGGCCCGGGCAGATTGCCGATCGTCACGACCGGGGCTTTCATTTCCTCACCGTCGGATCGGACCAGACGATGCTGCGCCGCGCGGCGGCGGAGATCGCGGCCGGGGCATAGCCCGCACCCGACGCGCGGCAGGCGCGGCGCGGCCCCGGGGCTAGCGCCGGCCGATCAGCCGCTCGATCGCCTCATGATGGGGCGTGTCGCCGAATTCCCGCTCCAGCGCGTCGCGGATGCCGGTCAGATCGCGCTCGCCGAGATGCTCGATGCCGATGAATTCGTTGCGCGCCTCCGCCAGCGCGCGGATCAGCTCGTCCAGCTTGGCCTGGGTCGCGCCCGCATCGCGGTTCTGGGCGTTCTGGATGAGGAACAGGATAGACGCGTGTGACAAACGTAGTGAGCAGGCTCGCAGCGGGTGCAGTTGTTGGCGGAGAGAGGCAATCAGTGGCCACGTCCTCCGTGATAGGACACAGGAAGATCAATACGCCACACGCCAACTTCACACTTAACGGCTATCAATCGCAGCTATTCAACTGTTTTTCCAAGCAGATGCCAAGCGCTGTTCAACCACAGAGAATGTGCGGAAGGCTAAGCGGGCCTTTCGCATTTCGACATCGCCCACTAAACTCCCAAGGGCGTTTCGAAGATCATCCCGCGTTAGGTCTGAGTTTGGTCCTACGATAACCTCTTTCAGCACCAGCGTTGGACTGAACGGCTCATACCAGATTTTGTCGTCTCTTTTCCTCTCGTCAATCTGCATGAAACGTCGAACCTCGTCCTCATATTTCCAGTGAGCGAACTTGGTGACGATTAGGCGCTGCATAAGTTCTCCAGCCTTGTCGCCGCCGCCCGTCAAAGTGCCGTCGTCAAGTATGCGATAACGGCTATAACGAATGGCTTCTGTGGTGCCGTCTGGCACGTCGAAGCCAAGGCACAGGCCACGATGATGGTCAGCATAATGGGACCACTGAACGGGATTTCGCCATTTTCGGCTAAAACAGAGAACGCCGGTTGATTTTGCCATCTGCTGTTTGGTTGCTGCGAGCGCCCGCCGGAGATCGACGTCATTCGTTTTGAGAGCCAGCATCTCAAATGGGTCGTTAAGTTCATTCAGCTTCGCTATTTTCAGGCGCCGTCGACGAATGTCATCAAGCCCCCACTTGAGGTCAACAAAATGGTAAAGTCGCATTACAATAGCCCCAGATAATGCCTTGCTCTTCAGCAGAGGCCATTTTCATCGCCTTCCAGCGCCCACCCCCTAGAATCCGAAAAACCCCACAAATCAGCCAAAATCTGGCGATTCTTGTTGTGTTATTACTGGTTGCAGGAACACCATCAGGAAGGTGACGATGGTGGTGCCGGTGTTGATGACCAGCTGCCAGGTGTCCGACCAGCCGAACAGCGGCCCGCTGACCGCCCAGAGGATCACCACCGTGAGGGCGATGGTGAAGGCCGGGGGGCGGCCCGCCCATCCTGCCACCGCCTGCGCCATATGCTCGAATATCCGTTCCAATGTCGCTTCCCTTCCGCTGCCTTCCCATTTCGGGGCAATCGCCGCCATGGCCGAGTCGCTTTGGATATCGCGCTGCACACGGTTTGACGCTATGGTTAACGTTCCTGTTGCGGGAGTTGTGCCATGCGTCAGCGCCTTGCCTTCCTTGCCCTTATTCTCGGATCGGCCCTGGCCGGCTGCGGCGGCGGAGGCGTTTCATCCACGCCGACGCCCACCCCGTCCCCAGCGCCGACGCCCACGCCGACACCGGCCAACACCACGCTGACCGACCTGCGTTTCGACCAGAATTTCGCCGCGCGCGCCGCGCAGAACCCCTATACGATCGACGCCACCGGCGCGGGCGCGCCGGGCACGGGATCCGGCAACGGCGATATCCAGCTGCGCTACAATGCCGCCGCGCGTTCCTATACCGTGTCCACCGGATCGCGCGCCGACGCGACCTTTGCCGCCGCGGACCGCAACGCCGCCCAATCCAACGCCACGATCAGCGTCTATGAAAAAACGATCGGCGGGGTGTCCCACAATCTGGTGCTGTTCAATCCGGGGGCGGCGAACCCGGTGCTGGCGCTCACCTATGCCAGCTACGGCGCGTGGCAGACCATCCTGCCCGCCCAGGACAAGTTCAACGTCAACACCACCTATCTCGTCTTCGGCATCAACACGGCGGCGGCCGACATGCCGAGGACCGGATCGGCCACATACCGCACCAATGTGGACGGCACGTTCGCCGGCAGCACGGGCGTCTATTCGCTGGGCGGCAACAGCAGCTTCTCAGCCAATTTCGCCGCCGGGACGATCGCCTTTTCAGTCACGCCGGTGGGCAGCAACATCCTGAACGGATCGGCCAAGACCTTCGGGACGATCAGCGGCACCGGCACCATCACCGGCGGCACCTCCGCCTTCACCGGCACCGCCGGGGCCAATGGCAACGGCTATAGCATGGGGTTGATCGGCGATTTCTTCGGCCCGGCGGCGGCGGAAATGGGCGGCACATTCCTGCTGCAGGGGCCGGACGGGCGCGGATCAGGCGCGATCGTGGGCCGGAAGAACTGAGGCAGGGGGAGTATTGAGGCGGGGCTGGCCCGCCGGGGCTGGCGGCGCATATAGAAATGGGGGCTGGTGTTGCCACCAGCCCCCACTGCGCCGAGCTTCGAACTTATCCACATCCGAGGATGAGGCAGTCTCGCTCAGGCGTCGATGCTTTCGCGTCCGTCCGGGGACTTTCGCCGTGCATCGGCCCTTCTTGGAGCATCGATCCACATCCGCTTTCGCCTCTGCTTCACGGTGCCTCTTCCGGCGCCTTGCCTCTGCTTTTCGGCCGTTTTCCTTGCGGTTACCGGCCAGTCCACTTCGGCTTGCGGGAGGTCGAGCCTGGCTGGTTTCCCATCCGATCCCGTCCTGTCCACGGCTTGAAGTTTTCACGGACAGGCGAGTCGCACAAGCCCGATCGGCTCGGTTCAGCCTGTGGATAAAGAGGATATTGGGGATAAGATGAAACACCGTCCACCGCGCCCCGCACCCGCCATATCGCGCCGCCGGCGCGACGTTGTGTTACGTTCATGAAACCACCGGCAAATCTGGAGCGTTCGATATCCGACAAGAAAGAAGGTCGAAAGGGATTTCCAATGCGTAAGTTGATGCTCACCCTGGGCGCGGCGGCGATGGTGCTGCCGACATTCGTGGTTCCGGTCAGCGAGGCCGGCGCGCGCAACCAGCACAAGACCTATAAATATAAGGAATGGCGCGGCCGCGACGGGCGGACCTATTGCCGCAAGCCCGACGGGACGACCGGCCTGATCGTCGGCGGCGCGGTGGGCGCGCTGGCGGGCCGGGCGATCGACACGCGCGGCGACCGCACCGTCGGCACCCTGCTGGGCGCGGCGGCGGGCGCCGTCGCCGGACGCGAGATCGACCGGGGCGGCCAGCGCCGCTGCCGCTGAGGATGGCGGGGCGGACCCACCCGTGGGCCGCCCCCTCGCCATCGATCGTCCCTGCGACGATTTCGGATACGCAACCTTGGCGCCTCTCGCTGGTTGTCCCGATGATCCAGTGAAGAGAGGCACGCCAATCATGCGCACGATCATCACCCTTGCCGCCGCCCTTGCGGTGCTGCCGCTGTCCGCCTGCGTGGGCGACGGCAATAACGACCGGCCGGGCTATGCCAACCGGTCCGACATGCGGGACGGCCGCCGTCACCGCGCCCACCGCGACGCCTATCGCGATTATCGCGACGACGCCCGCTACCAGGAACGCCAGCTCCGCCGCGACGACCGCATCTATCGCGGCAGCGACGGGCGCTATTATTGCGAGCGGGACGACGGCACCACCGGGCTGATCGTCGGCGCGCTGGGCGGCGGCGTGCTGGGCAACATCATCGCGCCCGGCGGATCGCAGACCATCGGCACCCTGCTGGGCGCGGGCGCGGGCGCGATCATCGGCCGGGAGATCGACCGGGGCGAGGCCAAGTGCCGATGAACGCGAAATAAGCCGCAGAGGCGCCGTTTATAGCCGAAATCCTTCGACGCGGCGGGGCTGATCCGCTGCAAAAACAGGGCTCGTCCTTGTGAATTGTGCGAAAGTCGTGCACCATGGCCGTGCCGATGTCGCATGCGACGGATATTGGCGCTGACCGGCTCCTCTTCCTTCTCAACGCTTCTCTGGCACCGCGTAATTTTTCGCGGTCGATGCCACATTTTCAAGGAAGACTATCATGCCGATTGGTACCGTAAAATTCTTCAACGCCGACAAGGGTTACGGCTTCATCGCGCCGGAAGACGGCGGCAACGATGCGTTCGTGCACATCACCGCCGTGGAACGCGCCGGGATGCGCACCCTCGATAAGGACCAGCGCGTCAGCTACGAGCTGGAGGAAGACCGCCGCGGCAAGATGGCCGCGGTCAACCTCAGCGCGGCCTGACCCACGCGGGCGCCGTCCGCATCGCCGGGCGGCGCCCCCCTTTTTTCAACAGCGAATTTCGGCGGGAGGCGACGCTATGGCAGCGACATTGGATTTCTATCTGGAACGAGCGGCGGAAGCCGGGCGGGACGCGGAAGCCGCCACGCTGGACAATGTGCGGGATCGCTGCCGCCGATCCGAAGCCGCATGGCTCGACATGGCCCGCCGCGCCGAGCGGGCGAGGGCCGTGCGCGACGAGAAATAGCGCCGCCGGGCAGCGCCCGCGCCTGCCCTACAACGCCTGCCGCCGCGCGGTGGACGGCAGCTTGCCGGTCATGCGGCGATAGAAGCGCGTGAAATAGGACGGATCGGCAAAGCCCAGATCCTCCGCGATGCGGGCGATGCTGGTGGAACCATAAGTCAGCTGGCGCTGCGCCTCCAGCAGCAGGCGGCGGTGGACATAATGCATCGGCGAGCAGTGGAAGCGCGCCCGGCACAGCCGGGTGAGGCTCCGCTCCGTCATCGCCAGCGCGGCCGCGTAGAAGGCGATCGGCCGATGTTCGCGGAAATGCCGGTCGACGAGATCGCGGAACCGCTGCGGCCGGCCCGACACCGCCGATCCATCATCGCCCGCGTCCACCGCCACCCGTCCCACCTGCAGCAGCAGCAGGCCGACCAGCCATTCGGCGGCGGTGATCCGGTCCTGCTCATGTCCGGAACATTCCATCCGCAGCTGTTCGACCAGCGGCGCCAGCCGGGCGAGCAGATCGACCGCCGGCGTCAGCACCAGCGCACCGCCGACCAGACCGGGATCGCCCGCCGCGCTGCTCCGCAAGGCCCCGCGCAATTCAGCCGAGAATGTCAGCACGTCGCCGTCCACCTCGTCGCCGAAGCGAAAGCCGTGCACGATGTTCCGTGGCGCGCAGACGAGCACTGGACCGTGCAGGCGCCGTTCCGTCAGCCCCAGCCGAAGCTCGATCGAACCGGTGGACACGAACAGAAGCTGGGAAAGCGCCGGGTGGACATGAGGCGAAATCTCCCAGTCATAGCGCTGGCTGCGCACCGTGATCGTCTCGCAATGGAAGAACTC
>NZ_MEFG01000009.1 GCF_001724715.1 Sphingomonas sp. SCN 67-18 | reverse complement strand
AAGCCCGTCAAGGCGCTGACCGAAGGCAAGCGCAAGACCGGCGGCCGCAACAACAAGGGCCATGTCACCTCGCGCGGCATCGCCGGCGGCCACAAGCAGCGTTACCGCTTCATCGACTTCAAGCGTCGGAAGTGGGACCAGCCGGCCACCGTCGAGCGGATCGAATATGATCCCAACCGCACCGCCTTCATCGCGCTGGTGAAATATGCGGACGGCGAGCTGACCTACATCATCGCGCCGCAGCGCCTGGGCGTGGGCGACGTGATCGTCGCTGGCAAGAAGACCGACGTGAAGCCGGGCAACGCCATGGAGCTGGGCCAGATGCCGGTCGGCACCATCGTCCACAATGTGGAGATGAAGCCGGGCAAGGGCGGCCAGATCGCCCGGTCCGCCGGCACTTATGTGCAGGTTGTCGGCCGCGACCGCGGCATGGTGATCGTCCGCCTCAATTCGGGCGAGCAGCGTTATGTGCGGTCCGACTGCATGGCGACGGTGGGCGCGGTGTCGAACCCCGACAACGCCAACCAGAATTTCGCCAAGGCCGGCCGCAGCCGCTGGATGGGCAAGCGCCCGCTGACCCGCGGCGTCGCCAAGAACCCGGTCGACCATCCGCACGGCGGTGGTGAAGGCCGCACCTCGGGCGGCCGGCATCCGGTGACCCCGTGGGGCAAGCCGACCAAGGGCGCGCGCACCCGCAACAACAAATCGACCGATCGGATGATCATCCGGTCGCGTCACGCCAAGAAGAAGAGGTAGTCATGGCCCGTTCCGTCTGGAAAGGTCCCTTCGTTGACCTGCATCTGCTGAAGAAGGCCGAAACCGCCCAGGAAGCCGGCGCCCGCGCGCCGATCAAGACCTGGTCGCGGCGTTCGACCATCCTGCCGCAGTTCGTCGGCCTGACGTTCAGCGTCTATAACGGCCGCAAGTTCGTTCCGGTTTCCGTGAACGAGGACATGGTGGGCATGAAGCTGGGCGAATTCGCGCCCACCCGCTTCTTCCCCGGCCACGCCGCCGACAAGAAGGGCAAGCGCTAATGGGCAAGCAATCAGCTCCGCGTCGGGTGGCCGACAACGAGGCGCTGGCGGTCGGCACGACGATCCGCGGCAGCGCGCAGAAGCTCAACCTGGTCGCCGCGCTGATCCGCGGCCGCAAGGTGGAGGATGCGCTGAACATCCTGACCTTCTCGACCAAGGCGATGGCCGTGGACGTGCGCAAGGTTCTGGCCAGCGCGATCGCGAACGCGGAAAACAACCATAATCTGGACGTCGACGCGCTGGTCGTCGCCGAAGCGAGCGTCGGCAAGGCCTTGTCGATGAAGCGCTGGGCATCGCGGGCGCGGGGACGTTCCACCCGCATCGTCAAGCCGTTCAGCCGCATCCGGGTGGTCGTGCGCGAGCGCGCAGAGGAAGAGGCATAAGTCATGGGTCAGAAATCCAATCCGATCGGGCTTCGCCTGCAGATCAACCGGACCTGGGACAGCCGCTGGTTCGCCGAGGGCCATGATTATGGCCGGCTGCTGCTGGAAGACCTGAAGATCCGCAAATATGTGCTGAAGACGCTGCCGCAGGCCGCGATCTCCAAGGTGGTGATCGAGCGTCCCGCCAAGCTGTGCCGCATCTCCATCTATGCCGCGCGCCCGGGCGTGATCATCGGCAAGAAGGGCGCGGACATCGAGAAGCTGCGCAAGACGCTGGGCGCGATGACCGCCAGCGACGTGTCGCTGAACATCGTCGAGATCCGCAAGCCCGAGATCGACGCGCGCCTGGTCGCGCAGTCGGTGGCCGACCAGCTGGAGCGCCGCGTTGCGTTCCGCCGCGCGATGAAGCGCGCCGTCCAGTCCGCGCTGCGGCTGGGCGCGGAAGGCATCCGCATCACCTCCGGCGGCCGTCTGGGCGGCGCCGAGATCGCGCGGACGGAATGGTATCGCGAAGGCCGGGTGCCGCTGCACACGCTGCGCGCCAATGTCGATTATGGCGAGGCCGAGGCCCACACCGCCTATGGCGTGTGCGGCATCAAGGTCTGGATCTTCAAGGGTGAGATCCTGGGCCATGATCCGCTGGCGCAGGACCGGCTGATGATGGAAGCGCAAACATCGGGGGTCCGGCCCGCGCGCTGATCCGCGCACGGCCTGATCGACCGAACCAAACGGTGTCAGAAGGCGAATAGAGATGTTGCAACCCAAAAGGACGAAGTTCCGCAAAGCCCATAAGGGCCGCATTCACGGCAATGCGACGGGCGGAACGGAGCTGAACTTCGGATCCTATGGCCTGAAGGCCCTGGAACCGGAGCGGATCACCGCGCGCCAGATCGAGGCCGCGCGCCGTGCGATCACGCGCCACATCAAGCGCCAGGGGCGTTTGTGGATCCGCGTGTTCCCGGACGTGCCGATTTCGTCCAAGCCGGCCGAAGTCCGCATGGGCAAGGGCAAGGGCGCGCCCGAATATTGGGCCGCCCGGGTGAAGCCCGGCCGCATCCTGTTCGAGCTGGACGGCGTTCCCGGCCCGCTGGCCGCTGTCGCCTTCGAGCGCGCGATGGCCAAGCTGCCGATCAAGACCAAGGTCGTCGCCCGCCTCGGCGACTCCAGCCACCTGGGAGCGTGAAGATGGCGAACAAGGACGACATCAAGGTGAAGACCGACGATCAGCTGAGCGAGCAGCTGGGCGAGCTGAAGCGCGAGGCGTTCAACCTGCGTTTCCAGGCCGCGACCAACCAGCTGGAAAAGCCGTCGCGGATCCGCGAGGTTCGCCGGTCGATCGCCCGGATCAAGACGCTTCAGTCCGAGCGCGCCCGCGCCGCTGAAGCCAAGGCATAAGGAAGAAAGCGATGCCGAAGCGCGTGCTGACGGGAACGGTGGTCTCCGACAAGACCGACAAGACGGTGGTGGTGCTGGTGGAGCGCAAGGTGAAGCATCCGCTTTACGGCAAGATCATCCGCCGCTCGAAGAAATATCACGCCCATGACGAAGGCAATGCCTATCGCGAGGGCGAGACGGTGCGGATCGAGGAGACGGCGCCGATTTCGAAGCTGAAGAGCTGGAAGGTGCTGGACCGCGTCGACACGCACAAGGCGCCGGAGCCGGCTCAGGCCTGATTGTTTTGCCGCCCGGTCACTGTCGGGCAATTTGAGGAAGAAGGGATCTCACTATGATCCAGATGCAGTCCAATCTCGAAGTCGCCGACAACAGCGGCGCGAAGCGGGTGCAGTGCATCAAGGTGCTGGGCGGATCGAAGCGTCGCTTCGCCGGCGTCGGCGACATCATCGTGGTGTCGATCAAGGAAGCAGCGCCCCGCGGCAAGGTGAAGAAGGGTGACGTGCATCGCGCCGTCATCGTCCGCACCGCCAAGGACATCCACCGCGCCGATGGGTCGACCATCCGGTTCGATTCCAACGCGGCGGTGCTGGTCAACAAGAACGAGGAGCCGATCGGCACCCGTATCTTCGGCCCGGTGGTCCGCGAGCTGCGCGCGCGCAAGCACATGAAGATCATCTCGCTCGCTCCGGAGGTTTTGTAATGGCGTCCGCGAAGATCAAGAAGGGTGACCGCGTGGTCGTCCTGTCCGGCAAGGACAAGGGCAAGACCGGCGAAGTCACCAAGAGCCTGCCGCGCGACGGCAAGGTGATCGTGTCCGGCGTCAACGTGGCGATCCGCCACAAGAAGCCGACCCAGGAAAACCCGCAGGGCGGCCTGGAGCGGTCCGAGGCGCCGCTGCACATCTCGAAGGTGGCGATCGCCGACCCGAAGAGCGGCAAGCCGACGCGGGTGCGGTTTGAAATCAAGGACGGAAAGAAGGTCCGCGTGGCCGTGAAGTCCGGGGAGACGATCAATGGCTGATCAGTACAAGCCGCGCCTGCGCAAGCAGTATGACGAGCGCATCGTCAAGGCGATGACCGAGAAGTTCGGTTACAGCAACCCGATGCAGGTGCCGCGGATCGACAAGATCGTCCTGAACATGGGCGTCGGCGAGGCGACCCAGGACAAGAAGAAGGTGGAAGTCGCGGCCTCCGAGATGGAGCTGATCGCGGGCCAGAAGCCGGTCGTCACCCGCGCGAAGAAGTCGGTCGCGACCTTCAAGCTGCGCGAGGGCATGCCGATCGGCGCCAAGGTGACGCTGCGTCGTGAGCGGATGTACGAGTTTCTCGACCGTCTGATCACCATCGCGCTGCCCCGCGTCCGCGACTTTCGCGGGCTGAACCCGAAATCCTTCGACGGCCGCGGCAATTATGCGATGGGCCTGAAGGAGCAGATCGTGTTCCCCGAGATCAACTATGACCGCATCGACACGGTGCGCGGCATGGACGTGATCGTGGCGACCACCGCGAATACCGACGAAGAAGCGCGCGAACTGCTCCGGCTGTTCGGCTTCCCGTTCCCGCAGGAAGCGGAAAACGAGAAGAAAGCGGCGTAACGAATTCCGCCGTCCGGCGCGGCCGGCACGGTGACAGAGAATGGAAAGGCGAGAACTTAAGTCATGGCGAAACTGAGTTCGATCAACAAGAATGAGCGTCGCAAGAAGCTCGTGAAGCAATATGCGGGCAAATATGCCCGCCTGAAGGCGATTGCCGCCGACGAGTCCCGCGACGAGACCGAGCGTCTGATCGCGCGGCTGAAGCTGGCCGAGATCCCGCGCAACGCGAACCCCACCCGGGTGCGCAACCGTTGCGAGGTGACCGGCCGTCCGCGCGCTTATTATCGCAAGTTCCGCCTCTGCCGCGTGCAGCTGCGCGATCTGGCCAACAAGGGCCTGATCCCCGGCGTCACGAAGTCGAGCTGGTAAGGGTTTAGAGACATGGCATTGACCGATCCCCTGGGTGACCTGCTCACCCGCATCCGCAACGGCCAGCGGGCGCGCAAGGACAGCGTGGTTTCCCCCGCGTCCAAGCTCCGCGCCCGCGTGCTCGACGTGCTGCAGCGCGAAGGCTATATTCGCGGCTACAGCGAAGAAACCGTGGGTGGCCATGGCGGCCTGCGCATCGAGCTGAAATATTTCGAGGGCCAGCCCGCGATCCAGCATGTCGCCCGCGTGTCGAAGCCGGGCCGCCGGGTCTATTCCGGTTCCAAGGAGCTGCCGCGCGTGCGCAACGGCCTTGGCATCACCATTGTGTCCACGCCCAAGGGCGTTCTGTCCGACGCGGAAGCGCGCGACCAGAATGTCGGCGGCGAGGTTCTGGCGGAGGTTTTCTGATGAGCCGCATCGGTAAGAAGCCCGTCCTCATCCCGAGCGGCGTCAGCGCGTCGATCGAGGGCAGCCAGCTGTCCGTCAAGGGGCCGAAGGGCACCCTGTCGATGGCGATGCTGGACGACATCAGCTACGGCGTCGAGGACGGCCAGATCGTCGTCAAGCCGGCCAATGGCAGCAAGCAGGCCCGCGCATTCTGGGGCATGCACCGCACGCTGGTGCAGAACCTGGTCACCGGCGTGACCGAGGGGTTCAGCAAGACCCTGGAGATCACGGGCGTGGGTTACCGCGCCAACCTGCAGGGCAAGAACCTGAAGCTGCAGCTGGGTTACAGCCACGACGTCGATTTCGCGGTGCCGGAAGGCATCACGATCGCGACGCCGGACCAGACCACGGTGCAGATCAGCGGCATCGACCGCCAGCAGGTGGGCCAGGTGGCCGCCGAGATCCGCCGCTGGCGCAGGCCCGAGCCGTACAAGGGCAAGGGCATCAAATATCGCGGTGAGTTTATCTTCCGCAAGGAAGGGAAGAAGAAGTAAGATGGCAAAGCTCTCTATCTTCGCGAAGCGGCGGCAGCGTGTCCGCACCGCGCTGCGGGCCAAGGGTTCGGTTCGTCCGCGCCTTTCGGTGCATCGTTCGGGCCGGCATATCTATGCCCAGGTGATCGACGACGCCCAGGGCAAGACGGTGGCTTCAGCCTCGACGCTGGAGAAGGACCTGCGCGGCACGTCCGGCGCGACCTGCGACGCGGCGGCGGCGGTCGGCAAGCGAGTTGCGGAAAGCGCCAAGAAGGCGGGCGTCACCAAGGTGGTGTTCGACCGCGGCGGTTTCCTGTTTCACGGACGCGTCAAGGCGCTGGCGGATGCCGCGCGTGAAGGCGGATTGGAGTTCTGATGATGGCTGACGAAACCGAAATTCAGGTCGCGGCCCCCGAAGGCGAAGGCCAGGCACCGCGCGAGGGCCGTGGCCCGCGTGGCGGCCGTGGGCGCGGCCCCGGCGGCGACAATCGCGGTCGCGGCGGGCGCGAAGGCGGCCGTGGGCGGCGCGACGACCGCCGTGGCGGCCCCGCTGCCGAGGAAGGCGGCGAGGAGCTGATCGAGAAGCTGGTCCACATCAACCGCGTGTCCAAGACGGTGAAGGGCGGCAAGCGCTTCGGCTTTGCCGCGCTGGTCGTGGTGGGCGACGGCAAGGGCCGGGTCGGCTTTGGCCACGGCAAGGCGCGCGAAGTGCCGGAAGCCATTTCCAAGGCGACCGCTTCTGCCAAGAAGAAGATGGTCCGCGTGCCGCTGCGCGAGGGCCGGACGCTGCACCATGACGGCACCGGCCATTTCGGCGCGGGCCTGGTCTATGTGCGCTCGGCCCCGCAGGGCACCGGCATCATCGCCGGCGGCCCGATGCGCGCCGTGTTCGAGAGCCTGGGCGTGGCCGACGTGGTGACCAAGTCGGTCGGCACGTCCAACCCCTATAACATGATCCGGGCGACCTTCGAGGCGCTGACGGACCAGACCAGCCCCAAATCCGTGGCGCAGCGTCGTGGCAAGAAGATTGCCGACCTGCTGGGCCGTGGCGGGGCGAGCCAGGCGCAGGCGCAGGCCGACGCCGAGGCGATCGCGGAGTAAGCGGCATGGCGAAGATCAAGATCACCCAGACCGGATCGCCGATCCGCCGGACCAAGGACCAGCGCGCGACGCTGATCGGCCTTGGCCTGAACAAGCTGCACCGCACCCGGGAGCTGGAAGACACCCCCGAAGTGCGCGGCATGATCAAGAAAGTTCACCACATGGTGTCGGTCGAGGGCTGAAAAGCCCCTGACCGGCGGCGCGACAAAAGCGAAAGCGAGTGCAGAATATGAAGCTCAATGAAATCCGCGACAATGACGGCGCCCGCAAGGGCCGGATGCGCGTGGGCCGGGGCATCGGTTCCGGCAAGGGCAAGACCAGCGGGCGCGGCCAGAAGGGCCAGACCAGCCGTTCGGGCGTTTCGATCGCCGGGTTCGAGGGCGGCCAGATGCCGCTCCACATGCGGCTGCCGAAGCGCGGCTTCAACAATGTCTTCGCCAAGGATTATGCCGAGGTGAACCTGGGCGCCGTGCAGAAGGCGGTCGACGCCGGCAAGCTGGACGCCAAGGGTGCGATCGACCATGCCGCGCTGAAGGCGGCCGGCCTGGCCCGCGGCGGCAAGGACGGCGTGCGCCTGCTGGGCAAGGGCGAGCTGACCGCCAAGCTGAGCTTCACCGTTGCCGGCGCGTCGAAGGGCGCTGTCGCCGCGGTCGAGAAGGCCGGCGGATCGGTGGACGTCATCAAGCTGGTGCCGGCGGCCGAGAAGGCCGCCGCGAAGAAGGGCAGCGCCAAGGCGGCCAAGGCCAAGGGCTGAATTCCGCCGCCTGCCGGTTGGGGCTTAGACAAGCGCGAACCGGACACTATATGAGGCGGCGGGGGGCATGACGCCCGCCGCCGCCAAATTCATTTTCGGGGTCGACAAGGCATATGGCATCACGAGCCGATCAGATGGCGAGCAACCTGAACCTCGCGAAATTCTCGCAGGCGACGGAGCTCAAGAAGCGGCTGTGGTTCACGCTCGGCGTGCTGATCGTGTTCCGGCTGCTCAGTTTCGTGCCGCTGCCGGGCATCGACCCCACCGCGCTGACCGCGCTGGCCGAGCAGACCCGTGGCGGTGTGCTCGATTTCTTCAACACCTTTTCCGGCGGATCGCTGGAGCGGATGAGCCTGATCGCGCTGGGGGTGATGCCCTATATCACCGCGTCGATCGTCATCCAGCTCGCGACGTCGCTGTCGCCGACGCTGGCGGCGATCAAGAAGGAAGGCGAAAGCGGCCGCAAGCGGCTGAACCAATATACCCGTTACGGCACGGTGGGGCTGACCATCGTGCAGGGTTATTTCATGGCGGTGGGGCTGGAGAGTTTCGGCGCGTCGCAGGGCGTGGCCGCGGTGGTGGACCCGGGCATGCTGTTCCGCATTTCCGCCGTCGTCTCGCTGGTCGGCGGCACCATGTTCCTGATGTGGCTGGGCGAGCAGGTGACGAGCCGGGGCGTCGGCAACGGCGTGTCGCTGATCATCATGGCGGGCATCGTCGCCCAGTTGCCGACCACGTTCAGCAACCTGTTCGAGGGCAGCCGCACCGGCAGCATCTCGCCCACGCTGGTGCTGGGCGTGTTGGTGATGGCGATCGGCCTGACCGCGTTCATCTGCTTCGTCGAGACCGGCCAGCGCCGGGTGCTGATCCAGTACCCCAAGCGCCAGACCCAGCGCGGCACCATGCAGGCGGACCGCAGCCATTTGCCGCTCAAGATCAACACCGCCAACGTCATCCCGCCGATCTTCGCGTCGTCGCTGCTGCTGATGCCGCTGACCATCACCCAGTTCGCCGGGCAGGCGACGCAGGGCGAGAGCGCGTGGGGCGATTTCATCATCTCGCTGAACCAGTATCTGGCCCATGGCACGCCGCTGTACATGGCGCTGTACGGCGCGGGCATCATCTTCTTCACCTTCTTCTACACGGCGGTGGTCTTCAACCCCGAGGAGACGGCGGAGAATCTGAAGCGCAACGGCGGGTTCATCCCCGGCATCCGCCCCGGCAAGAACACCTCCGAATATCTGGATTATGTGCTGACCCGCATCACCGTGGTCGGCGCGATCTACCTGACCCTGATCTGCCTGGTGCCCGAATATATCATCGCCAGCGCGGGCATCCCCTTCTACCTTGGTGGGACTAGCCTGCTGATCGTCGTCAACGTAACCATGGACACGGTCACGCAGATCCAGAGCCACCTTCTCGCCCACCAATATGGCGATCTGATCAAGAAGGCGAAGCTGAAGGGCGGCAGGCCGCGCTGATAGGGCAGGACAAGGGGGCGTCGGCATGAATATCATCCTTCTCGGGCCGCCGGGAGCGGGCAAGGGCACGCAGGCGAGCCGGCTGGAAAGCGACCGCGGCATGATCCAGATCTCCACCGGGGACCTGCTCCGCGGCGCGGTGAAATCCGGCAGCGAGATCGGCAAGCTGGCCGACGGGATCATGAAGGCGGGCAAGCTGTTTCCCGACGACCTGATGTCGCAGATATTGGGCGAGCGGATCGACCAGCCCGACACGGCGGGCGGGGTGATCTTCGACGGCTATCCGCGCACCGAGGCGCAGGCGGGTTCGCTGGACACGCTGCTGGCCGAACGCGGCAAGACGCTGGACCATGTCATCGAGCTGGTGGTGGACGAGGATGCGCTGGTCGACCGCGTGACCGGCCGCTTCACCTGCGCCAAGTGCGGCGAGGGCTATCACGACCGCTACAAGCAGCCGCGCGCGGAAGGCGTGTGCGACGTCTGCGGATCGACCGAGTTCAAGCGCCGGCCCGACGACAATGCCGAGACGGTGCGGACCCGCATGGCGGAATATCGCGCCAAGACCGCGCCGATCCTGCCGATCTACGAAGCGCGGGGGATCGTCTCCAAGGTGGACGGCATGGCCGACATTGACGAGGTGACCGAGGCGATCGAGGCGATCCTCGACGGCAAATAGGGCCGGGCGGCGCGGCCGCCTGGCTTTTTTTGGTCCCCGGCGGCGCTGCCGCTTTCCCTGTTGCAAGGCGTGGCGCTGTGGCTTCCGCTTGTGCAGCGCGCGGGGGGGCAGCTTTCCCTTTAGCAAGGTGCGGCATTGCCGCTTCCGTTTGTGCAGTGTGCGGGGGGGTCATTCCCCTTTTACCCCGTGCGCGCCGCCGCTTCCCTTTGCGGCCGACCGGGCAACGGGTGTAAACCCTTGCAACGCCGTGCGGCATGGCGTGGGGGAGGGGATATGCGGAACGGACTGATGATGCTGGGCGTGGCGCTGCTGGCCGTGCCCGCCGGCGCGCCCGCGCTGGCCGAGGTGGAGGCGGTGAGCGAGGTGGGCTTTTCCGTGGTCCATGTCGTGACGGTGCCGGCCACGCCCGAGGCGGTCTATGCCGCGCTGAAGATGCCCGCGAAATGGTGGGGCGGCGCGCACAGCTGGTCCGGCGACGCCGCCAATCTGTGGATGGACGCGCAGGCCGGGGGCTGTTTTTGCGAGACATTGCCGGGCGCGGCGCGGGGCAGCGTTGAACATGGGCGCATCATCCACGCCGCGCCGGGGCGGCTGTTGCGGCTGACCGGGGCGCTCGGCCCGTTGCAGGGCGAGGCGGTGACCGGCACGCTGAGCTGGGAATTGAGCGCGGTCGACGGTGGCACCCGGATCAGCCAGAGCTATGTCGTCGGCGGCCATGCGCGCATGGGCATGGCGGCGATCGCCCCGGCGGTGGACGGGGTGCTGGGCGAGCAGCTCGACCGGCTGAAGGCGTTTATCGAGACGCCCGGCGGCTGAGGCGGGGGGGTGCGCGAATCCGAATCGGCGCTTCGGGCTTTGCTTCGCCGCGCCGTTCGAGTCGGGGATGATTTGCCGCGGGCCTGAAATTGTCGCCCCTCATCCGATTGGGATGGAAGGATTCCGCGCCGCTTGACAGCGGCCCTTTGCGTGCCTAAGCCGCCTATATTCCGAAACCCCGGTTCTCCCGGCGGCGACTCCGTTCGCCCGCCGGGTTCATGCGTTTCGGGATGCAACGCGATGAGATGGGCCGGCACGCCACACCGGCCCGTGGAGCAGGAGAAAGACATTTATGGCACGTATTGCGGGGGTCAACATCCCCACCAACAAGCGCGTTGTGATCGCGCTGACCTACATCCACGGAATCGGCCGCACCAAGGCCGTTCAGATCGCCGAGAAGCTGGGCATCGCGCCTGAGCGCCGGGTGCAGGACCTGTCCGACCAGGAAGTGCTGCAGATCCGCGAGACGATCGACGCCGACCACACTGTCGAGGGCGACCTGCGCCGCCAGACATCGGTGAACATCAAGCGCCTGATGGACCTGGCCTGCTATCGCGGCCTGCGCCATCGCAAGGGCCTTCCGGTCCGCGGCCAGCGCACGCACACCAATGCGCGCACCCGCAAGGGCAAGGCCAAGCCGATCGCCGGCAAGAAGAAGTAACGAAGCGCCGGCTTTCAGGCCGCTCCTTCCAGATACAGGTCAGGAACGAATATCATGGCACGCGAACCTCAGCGCCTTCGTCGGCGCGAGCGCAAGAACATCACCGCCGGCGTGGCGCACGTCAACGCCAGCTTCAACAACACGATGATCACCATCACCGACGCGCAGGGCAATGCGATCAGCTGGTCCTCCGCCGGGATGATGGGCTTCAAGGGCAGCCGCAAGTCGACGCCCTATGCCGCCCAGGTGGCCGCCGAAGACGCCGGCAAGAAGGCCGCCGACCACGGCGTCCGCACGCTGGAAGTGGAAGTGAAAGGCCCGGGTTCCGGCCGCGAATCGGCGCTGCGCGCGCTGCAGGCGGTTGGCTTCCAGATCACGTCGATCCGCGACGTGACCCCGATTCCGCACAATGGCGTGCGGCCTTCGAAGCGTCGCCGCGTTTAAGTCGTTATCGAGGCGGCCCGGACGCGGGCCGCTTTGTCTGTTTCCGGCCGGAGCCTCTCGCTCCCGCCCTATGCCAAGGGGAATACCGTGGCTGTAAATGCTAAGAACTGGCAGGAAATGAAGAAGCCCAATGGGCTGGAGAAGAAGGCCGGCGGCGACCAGCGGCGCAAGGCCACCTTCATCGCCGAGCCGCTGGAACGCGGTTTCGGCCTGACGCTGGGCAATGCGCTGCGCCGCGTCCTTCTGTCGTCGCTGCAGGGTGCGGCGGTGACATCGATCAAGATCGAGAATGTGCTGCACGAATTCTCGTCGCTGGCCGGCGTCCGCGAGGACGTGACCGACATCGTGCTGAACGTGAAGCAGATCGCGCTGCGCATGCAGGGCGAAGGCCCCAAGCGCCTGCAGCTTTCCGTGACCGGCCCGGCCGAAGTGACCGCCGGCGACATCGCGGTTTCCGGCGACATCGAGGTGATGAACCCCGATCTGGTGATCTGCCATCTCGACGACGGCGCGACGCTGAACATGGAACTGACCGCCGACATCGGCAAGGGCTACGTCCCCGCCGTCGCCAACCGCCCGGCCGATGCGCCGATCGGCCTGGTGCCCGTCGACGCGCTTTATTCGCCGGTCCGCCAGGTCGCCTACAAGGTGGAGAACACCCGCGTCGGCCAGGAACTGGACTATGACAAGCTGACCCTGACGATCGAGACCGACGGGACCATCTCGCCCGACGATGCGATCGCCTATTCGGCCCGCATCCTGCAGGACCAGTTGCAGCTGTTCGTCCATTTCGACGACGGCCTGGCGGTGAGCAGTGCGCCGGTGGGCGTCGCCCAGCCGTCCGCCAGCGAGGCCGAGAGCGATTCCAACCAGCTGAACCGTTACCTGCTGAAGAAGGTCGACGAGCTGGAGCTTTCCGTGCGCAGCGCCAACTGCCTGAAGAACGACAACATCATCTATATCGGCGATCTGGTGCAGAAGACCGAGGCGGAGATGCTGCGGACCCCGAATTTCGGCCGCAAGTCGCTGAACGAGATCAAGGAAGTGCTGTCGTCCATGGGGCTTCGCCTCGGCATGGAAATCCCCGGCTGGCCGCCCGAGAACATCGAGGAAATGGCCAAGAAGCTGGAACAGGACATCATGGGCTGACCGCCGCGCCGCCGGTGTTCCGGCGGCCGGGCGTCAACCGTGCAAGGGGTTTGGGCGGCGCCCCGTTTTCGCCGCCTGGTCCGGGGTACCTGACACGGCCCCTGAAC
Organism: Sphingomonas sp. SCN 67-18; assembly: GCF_001724715.1. Lineage (GTDB taxonomy): Bacteria > Pseudomonadota > Alphaproteobacteria > Sphingomonadales > Sphingomonadaceae > SCN-67-18. The sequence continues at coordinate 13,095 of NZ_MEFG01000009.1, read as the reverse complement.
GAACGGAGTGAAGAATATGCGTCATCGCGTCGGCGGCCGTAAGCTGCAGCGGACATCCTCCCACCGCGCGGCCTTGTTCCGCAACATGGCGGCGGCCCTCATCAAGCATGAGCAGATCACCACCACCGTCGCCAAGGCGAAGGAGCTGCGGCCCTATGTGGAGAAGCTCATCACCCTGGCGAAGAAGGGCGGCCTCGCCAATCGCCGCCTGGCCCATGCCCGGCTGCTCGACGATGCCCAGCTGAAGAAGCTGTTCGAGGTGCTGGCCGGCCGCTATGCCGACCGCGCTGGCGGCTATACCCGCATCATCAAGGCCGGCATCCGCGCGTCGGACGCGGCGCCGATCGCCATCATCGAGTTCGTCGACCGCGACGTGAGCGCCAAGGGCCAGGATTCCGGCCCGGTGCTGACCGACGAATCGCTGGACGAAGCGGCCTGAGCGATCGGGTTCCCGGATGCCGGGAAAGCTGACAATCCAAGGGGTTGAGAAAGAGGTCGCGGCTGTTAGGCTCGCGGCCTCTTTCATTTTCGCCCCGGAGTCGTCATGCGTCCTGTGTCCGCCCTGCTCTGCCTTTCGCTCGCGAGCCTCATGATCCCGACCGTCGCCCCCGCCCAGACCGGCGCGCCCGCCGCTGCCGCCCCCGCTACCCCGGCCTATCCCGCCACGGCGCGGGGCACGGTGAGCGAGACGCAGTTCGGCGTGGCGGTGGCCGATCCCTATCGCTGGCTGGAAAACGACGTGCGCGAGGACGAGAAGGTCCGCGCCTGGGTGACGGCGGAAAACCAGGTGACGGACGCCTATCTGGCGACGCTGCCGGGCCGCGACATCTTTGCCGCGCGGATGAAGCAGCTTTACGATTATGAGCGGTTCGGCGTGCCGGTGAAGAAGGGCGGCCGCTATTTCTACACCCGCAATGACGGGTTGCAGAACCAGGCCGCGCTTTATGTGCGCGAGACGGTGGGCGGCCCGGGCGCGCTGCTGATCGACCCCAACACATGGTCCAAGGACGGCGCGACCGCGCTGGCCGACTGGGCGCCGTCCGAGGACGGGCGCTATGTCGCCTTCACCGTGCAGGACGGCGGCACCGACTGGCGGACGGTGAAGCTACTCGACACGCGCACCGGCAAGGAAACGGCCGACGTCATCGAATGGGTGAAATTTTCCGGCGTGGACTGGGCCAAGGACGGATCGGGATTTTTCTATTCCCGCTTTCCCGAAACCGCGCCGGGCCAGAAATTCCAGGCGCTGAACGACAACCAGACCATCTATTTCCACAAGATCGGCACCCCGCAATCAGCCGATGCCAAGGTCTATGCAACGCCCGACCGGCCCAAGCTGGGCAATGGCGGCACGGTGAGCGACGACGGCAAGTGGCTGATCGTCACATCGTCCGAAGGGACGGACGACCGCTATGAGATCACCCTCATCGACCTGACGAAGCCGGGCTATCCGGCGCGCACGCTGGTGAAGGGGCTGGAGAATAACTGGTCCTATATCGGCAATCAGGGGACCAAATTCTTCTGGATGACCAACAAGGACGCGCCCCGGCTGCGCATCGTGACGACGGACGTGGCGGCGGCCGACCCCGCGCCGGTGCAGATCGTGGCGGAGGACAAGGCGACGCTAGACGGCGCGTCCATCATAGGCGAGGTGCTGATCGCCTCCTATCTGGTCGACGCGAAGACCGAGGTGCGCCGTTATGCGCTGGACGGCAAGCCGCTGGGCACGGTGGCGCTGCCCGGCATCGGCACCGCCGGCGGCTTTGGCGGCGATGCGGGCGACCCGGAGACATTTTTCGCCTTCACCAGCTTCGCCACGCCGGCCGCCATCTACCGCTATGACAGCGCGACCGGGCAGGCGACGCCATGGGCCGAGCCGAAGGTGGCGTTCGACCCCGCCGCCTATGAGGTCGTGCAGCGTTTCTACCCGTCGAAGGACGGCACGCAGGTGCCGATGTTCATCGTCCACAAAAAGGGGCTGGACCTGTCGAAAGGCGCGCCGACGCTGCTCTATGGCTATGGCGGGTTCAACATTTCGCTGACCCCCGCATTCTCCGCGACGCGGCTGGCCTGGATGGAGCAGGGCGGGGTGCTGGCCGTGGCCAACCTGCGCGGCGGCGGCGAATATGGCAAGGCGTGGCACGATGCCGGGCGGCTGGCCAACAAGCAGAATGTGTTCGACGATTTCATCGCGGCGGGCGAATATCTGATCGCCCAGGGCGTCACCACCAAGGCGAAGCTGGCCATTCAGGGCGGATCGAACGGCGGGCTGCTGGTGGGGGCCGTGGTCAACCAGCGGCCGGACCTGTTTGCCGCCGCGCTGCCCGCGGTGGGCGTGATGGACATGCTGCGTTTCGACCGCTTCACCGCCGGGCGTTATTGGGTGGACGATTATGGCTATCCGTCGAAGGAGGCGGATTTCCGCGTGCTCCATGCCTATTCGCCCTATCACAACATCAAGGGCGGCCGGGATTATCCGGCGATATTGGTGACGACCGCGGACACAGACGACCGCGTGGTGCCGGGCCACAGCTTTAAATATGCCGCGGCGCTGCAGGCGGCGGACATCGGCGCGAAGCCGCACCTGATCCGCATCGAGACGCGGGCCGGGCATGGATCCGGCAAGCCGACCGACAAGATCATCGAGGAAGCGGCGGACCTGTGGGCCTTTGCCGGCCGCTGGACCGGCATGACCGTGACGGCGCCCGCCGCGCAATAGCCGCCGGGCAAGAGATTGCCGGCCGGGGTGACGAATCCGGTTCCCCCGGCCGCGCAATTTGGTAACAGCGCGGGATGACCCAGAGCGCGCAAGACACCATCCTCATCATCGATTTCGGCAGCCAGGTGACCCAGCTGATCGCACGGCGGGTGCGCGAGGCGGGGGTCTATAGCGAGATCGCCCCGTTCAACGCCGCCGAGGAGGCGTTCCACCGGCTGAAGCCGCGCGGCATCATCCTTTCCGGCGGGCCGTCTTCGGTGGTGGGGATAGACCCGCCGCTGCCGCCGGACGCGATCTGGACCGCGGGGGTGCCGATCCTCGGCATCTGCTATGGCCAGCAGGCGATGGCCAAGCAGCTGGGCGGCACGGTGGAAGTGGGTGACAGCGGCGAATTCGGCCGTGCCTTCATCGAGATTTCGGACCGCTGCGCGCTGTTTGCCGGGCTGTGGCGCGAGGGCGAGACGCATCAGGTGTGGATGAGCCATGGCGACAAGGTGCAGGCGCTGCCCGCCGGTTTCCGCCCGGTGGCGCAGACCGCCGGCGCGCCCTTTGCCGCCATTGCCGACGACGAGCGCCGTTTCTTCGGCGTCCAGTTTCACCCGGAGGTGGTCCACACGCCGGACGGGGCGCAGCTGATCGCCAATTTCGCGCGCCATGTGTGCGGGCTGAAGGGCGACTGGACGATGGCGGAGTTCCGCGCCGCCAAGATTGCCGAGATCCGCGCGCAGGTGGGCAAGGGCAGGGTGATCTGCGGCCTTTCCGGCGGGGTGGATTCGGCGGTGGCGGCGGTGCTGATCCACGAGGCGATCGGCGACCAGCTGACCTGCGTGTTCGTCGACCACGGCCTGATGCGCAAGGGCGAGGCGGAGCAGGTCGTCAGCCTGTTCAAGGGGCATTACAACATACCGCTCGTCCATGTGAACGCGGAGACGCTGTTCCTGAACGGGCTGGCGGGGGTGACCGACCCGGAGGCGAAGCGCAAGTTCATCGGCAAGACCTTCATCGACGTGTTCGAGGACGAGGCGAAGAAAGTGGGCGGCGCTGACTTCCTGGCGCAGGGCACGCTTTATCCCGACGTGATCGAGAGCGTCAGCTTCACCGGCGGGCCGAGCGTGACGATCAAGAGCCACCACAATGTCGGCGGCCTGCCCGCGCGGATGAACATGAAGCTGGTCGAGCCGCTGCGCGAGCTGTTCAAGGACGAGGTGCGCGAACTGGGCCGCGAGCTGGGCCTGCCGGACATTTTCGTCGGCCGCCACCCCTTTCCCGGGCCGGGGCTGGCGATCCGCATCCCCGGCGCGGTGGACAAGGCCAAGTGCGACATCCTGCGCAAGGCCGACGCCATCTACCTGGAGGAGATCCGCAACGCCGGGCTGTATGACGCGATCTGGCAGGCCTTTGCCGTGCTGCTGCCGGTGAAGACGGTGGGCGTGATGGGCGACGGGCGCACCTATGACAATGTCTGTGCGCTGCGCGCCGTCACCTCCACCGACGGCATGACGGCGGACATCTTCCCCTTCGACGCCGCCTTCCTGAGCCGCGTCGCCACCCGCATCGTCAACGAGGTCGCCGGGATCAACCGGGTGGTCTACGACTATACGTCGAAGCCGCCGGGCACGATCGAGTGGGAGTGAGCCGCGCGGGCTGATCCGGCGCGGCCGGGGTGAATCCCGGACGCCCGATCGCGCATCTGCCCGTTCAGGCGGGCGGCGGGGGTGTGTTTTCGCGGGTGGCGGCGTCGAACGCGGCGCGTTGCGCATCGAAGGCGCGGCGGAAGGCGGGGCGGGCTTCGCCGCGCGCGACATAGGCGGCGAGCGTCGGATAGGCATTGAGGATGCCGGAGGCGTGCAGCCGGCGCAGCACCGCCACCATCATCAGGTCGCCCGCGCTGAATGCGCCGTCCAGCCAGTCGGCCGGGCCGAGGCGTTGGGCGAGGGCATCGAGGCGCGCGTGGATGCGCGCGTCCACCATTTGCAGGCGCTGCGCATACCAGGGCTGTTCCCGCTCGAAGACCTGCAGCAGGCTGCGGTCGAAAACCGGCGGCTCCACCGTGTTGAGCGCGGCGAACAGCCATGCCACGGCGCGCGCGCGGGCGTTCGGTTCGGCCGGCAGCAGGGGGCCGGGGCGGCCGGCGATGTGGAGGACGATGGCCCCCGATTCGAACAAAGTGAGATCGCCCTCCTGATAGGTGGGAATCTGGCCAAAGGGCTGGAGCGCGCGGTGGGCCGGCTCTTTCAGTGCAGGGAAGGAGAGGAAGCGGACCCGATAGGCCTGCCCCGCCTCCTCCAGCGCCCAGCGGACCGGCATGTCGCGGGCCAGCCCCCGGCCGCCGTCCGGCGATTGTGCGAAGGCGGTGATGGTGGGGGTCATCCGCTTCTCCCGGCGCGCGGCTTTAATCGGCGATGTCCGGCTCGACTAGTCTGGCGAGCTTGCGGAGCGAATCCTGCCAGCCGAGATAGCAGGCCTCGATCGGGATCACGTCCGCTATGCCTTGTTGCTCGATGCTGAGTTCCGTGCCGACGGACACCGGCTTCAGCACCACTGTGACCCGCATTTCGCCGGGCAGGTTCGGATCATCGAAACTGTCGGTATAGACCAGCTTCTCGCCGGGGACGATTTCGACATAGCGGCCGCCGAAGCTGTGGCTGTGGCCGGTGGTGAAGTTGCGGAACGACATTTTATGGCCGCCGCCTTCGCGCACGTCGATTTCGTGCACGGTGCACAGGAAGCCGTGGGGCGGCAGCCAGCTGGCCAGCGCGTCCGGCTCGACAAAGGCGCGGTAGACCTTGGCGGGCGGGGCGGTGAGCACGCGGTGCAATCTGACAGTGCCGGGCATGACGGACTCCTTGTCCCTGGGATTCAGGCGGATGGGCTGACGGCGCCGGGCCGGAGCAGCAGGGCGAGATAGCGGTGGAGATGATCGATGCTGTCGGCGGCGGCCGCCGCGCCGCCGCCCGCCTTGGCCAGGATGAACGCGCCTTGCAGCACCGCCTGGGTGTGGAGCGCGAGCGATTTCGCCGTCCAGTCCGGCACGAGGCCGCGCATGTTGATGACGGCCTGGATATCGGCCTCCAGCGTTTCGGCATGGCCGGTGATGCTGCGGCGGCAGGCATCGCGGATGGCGGGCGCGGTTTCATAGATTTCCTGCACCATCGTGCCGACCAGGCAGGTGAAATCCGGGATGCCGCCCTGCAGCAGCGCCTTGCGGAAGGCGACATAGCCGAGCACGCGATCCAGCGGATCGGCATGGTCGTGATAAGGCGCGGCTGCGAACAGTGCGCCGGTGGTCTGCGACCAGTGGTCCGCCGCCGCGACGGCGAGATCGTCCTTGCTCCTGAAATGGTGGAAGAAGGCGCCCTTGGTCACCCCCGCCGCCGCGCACAGTTCGTCGACCGTGGTGGCCGAATAGCCCTTGGCGCGGATGACGCCCAGCGCCGCGTCGAGCAGCTTTGACCGGGCGTTGGGCTTTTCGGCGGGGTGGGGCATGGCGTTCATCCTGTTCGGGGCGATACATACCAACTGGTCGGTATATGGTCAAGCATGGCGCGGCGGCGCGGATTTTGCCGCTTTCGCGGGGGCGGTTTCGACGATAGATCAGGCGCGGCGGGGCTTGGGATTCCGCGTTCGGCAATCGAGGCGCGGGATGGGGCTTTGGGTGTGACGGGCAAGAGGTTGTCGCGCGCGGACTGGGTTGCCGCGGCGCGCAAGGCGCTGGTCGCGTCCGGCATCGACGATGTGAAGGTGGACGTGCTGGCGCGCCGGCTGAAGGTGACGCGTGGCAGCTTCTACCATCATTTCGACAACCGGCAGGGCCTGCTCGACGCGCTGCTGACGGACTGGGCGGTCAACAACCAGCGCGAGCTGGACGCGCTGCGCGGGCAGGGCGCGGGGATAGTGGAGCTGTTCCGCATCTGGCTGGGCGAGGACCCGGAATTTCCCGCCTTCGACATCGCCATCCGCGTGTGGGCGCGCAAATCCCGCAGCGTGGCGGCGCTGGTCAGCGACATCGACGACGGCTGGGTGGCGCTGATCCAGGCGATGCTGGAGCGCGACGGCATCGCCGCGCCGGAAAGCTTCGTGCGGGCGCGGATCGTCTATTTCCACCAGATCGGCTATTATGCGCTGTCGATCACCGAAAGCAGGGCGGACCGGCTGAAGCTGGCGCCATATTATTATCAGGGGCTGACCGGCATGGCGCCGCCGCCGGGGTTCGACGCGGCGGTGCGGCCGCCGCCCCGCACGCGGCGGACGGCGGCGGCCGATGTTGGCGCCTGAGCCGCGCGGCGGGGCGAGGGAGTGACGATGGAGCCTGATCCCCGCATTTGCACATGGCCATGCTGAAGCGGCGCGAACTGCTGCAGCTAAGCGGGCTGGCGGCGGCCGGCTATGGCGTGGGCATGGCGTTGCGGATGACGGCGCCGCCCGCCGGGCGTGACCTTGGCGACGATCCGCGCGCCCGCGCGCTGCTGCGCGACGGCAGCGCGCCCGCCGAGGGGCCGCGCGATGCCGATGTCGTGCTGGTGCTGTTCACCGATTATCAGTGCCCGGCCTGCCGCAAGGCCGCGCCCGCGCTGGCGGCGGCGATGCGCGAGGATGGCGGGGTGCGCGTGCTCTACCGCGACTGGCCGATCTTCGGCCCGCGTTCCGAACAGGCGGCGCGGGTGGCGCTGGCCGCCGGGCGGCAGGGCCTTTACGCGCAGGTGCATCATGGCCTGATGGCCGACCGCCGCCGGCTGGACCCGCCGGTGCTGCGCGCGGTGGCGGAGGCGGCGGGGGGCGACTGGGCGCGGCTGGAGCGGGACATGGCGGCGGACCGCGCAGCGGTGGACCGGGCGTTCCGCAAGACCCGCGACGACGCCTATGCGCTGGGGATCGCGGGGACGCCCGCCTATCTGATCGGCAGCAAGCTGGTGATCGGCGCGATCGGCCGGCGGCAGTTCCGGCGCGCCTTTGCGGATGCGCGCGCGGCGATCAGCGGTTGAGCAGCCCGGCCAGGATGACGGCCTGGTTGTTGCTCTCATCCCGCGCGCCATAGACCAGCGTGACCGGGCCTTTGGCGGCGAGGGCGCGGATCTCGTCCAGCAGCGCGCCCTTATCCTCCAGTTCCGCGCGGTAGCGGCGCGCGAATTCGTCCCAGTGCGCGGGATCGTGGTGGAACCATTTACGCAGCGCGTCGCTGGGCGCGACATCCTTCATCCACAGGTCGACCTGCGCATCCGCCTTGCTGAGGCCGCGCGGCCACAGCCTGTCGACCAGCAGGCGGGTGCCGTCCGTGGGGGCGGGGGGAGCATAGACTCGCTTGATGGCGACGGGCATGGCCGCGATCCTGCGCCCGCCGCCGGGCGAAAGCCAGCGCCCAGCCTATCCGTCCAGCCTATCCGCCCCGCCGGTAGCGGCCGGGGGACAGGCCGAAGGCGCGGGTGAAGGCGGCGGTGAGGTGGCTCTGGCTGCTGAAGCCGGTGGCGAGCGCGATCTCCGCGATCGGCAGGTCCGACCCGGTGAGCAGCTGGCGCGCGCGGGCCAGCCGCCTGTCGACCACGAAGCGGTGCGGCGGCACGCCCAGCGCGCGGCGGAAGGCGCGGGCGAAGCGCAGCGGGTGCATGTCCGCCGCCGCGGCCATGCGGTCCAGCGTCAGCGGGTTTTCCAGTTCCGCGTCGATCCAGTCGATCGCCCGGCGGATGGCGGCGTCCGGCGCGGCCGGGGCCTCCGCCGCCATGTCCGGCCCGCCGCGCAGCCCGCCCGAGGCGGATGAGTGGAGGCGGAACAGGTGTGCGATCAGCATATGGGCGAGATAATCGGCATGGATGGCGGAGCGCGCGCCGGTGCGCTGATCGTCCCTCAGCGTCGCCAGCATTTGCAGGCAGAGCTGTTCGACGAAGGGATCGGCCTCGCAGAAGCGGGGCAGGGCGGCGCAGCGCGCGGGATCGAGATCATGGGCGCGGGCGACGCCGTCCCATGTTTCGCGGCGCAGATAGACGAGCAGGATCTCCGCCCCGTCGCAAATCTCCCATTCCGATGCGATGTCCGGCTGGATGATGCTGAACCGGCGGGGGGCGAGCACGCCTTCGCGCCGGCCCATCGCGTCCGTGCGGCAGGCGACGCGGGTGACGCCGGCCAGGTTGAAGGCGATGCAGGGGTTGGCGATGGCGCCCAATTGTCTGCGCCATGCGCCTTCGCGCGCGTGCGACAGATAGGCGTGGGACCAGCCCGCCCCGTCGCTGTCGCGCAGCAGCGCGTTGCCGGGCATCATCGCGATGCGATGGGTATCGGCGGATCGCAGCATCATGACCGGCCCCTTGAGCCATGCCCTTTCCGCCGCCGGAGCGCGGGCGGCGACGCGAATTCGAAAAGGCCCGACCGGCTTTTGAAAGCCGCCGGGCCGCCATTGCGGCAGGGAAAGGTGATCGCAAGCAGGAGGGCGAGTCAATGGGCGACCAGTTTCCCGCATATAAGGTGGCGGCGGTGCACGCCGCGCCGGTGTTCCTCGACCGCGAGGCGACGGTGGACAAGGCGTGCCGGCTGATCGCCGAGGCGGGCGAGGCGGGGGCGCGGCTGATCGCCTTTCCCGAGACCTTCATCCCCGGCTATCCGTCGTGGATATGGACGCACACGCCGACCGAGGGCGCGCCCTTTTTCGCCCGCATGTTCGCCAACAGCGTGACGACCGACGGCGAGGCGGTGGTCAGGATCGGCGAGGCGGCGCGCAAGGCGGGCGCCTATGTGGTGATGGGCGTGTGCGAGCGGGACGGCGGCACGCTGTATAACAGCCTGTTCTATTTCGACGACAATGGCCGGATGATCGGCCGGCACCGCAAGCTGCAGCCCACCCATGTCGAGCGCACCGTGTGGGGGCGCGGCGACGGATCGGACCTGGTGGTGTATGATACGCCGCTGGGCAAGGTTGGCGGGCTGATCTGCTGGGAGCATACGATGGACCTGGTCCGCTACACCATGGCGGCGCTGGGCGAGCAGGTGCACATCGCCGCCTGGCCGGCGGTGACCGCGCTGACCCACAACCCCCATGCGATGATTTTCGACAATGTCACCGAGGCGGCGGTGCGCCATCATGCGCTGGCGTCCCAGAGCTTCGTGATCTGCGTGCAATCCTGCCTGGACGAGCAGGCCATCGAGGCGATGGGGATGACCGGGCGGCCCGAGATGATGCGGCCGGGCGGCGGGTGGAGCGCGATCATCGGCCCGGACGGGCAGATCGTCGCCGGGCCGAACCGCGACAAGGAGGCGATCATCTATGCCGATATCGACCTGGCCGACATCGTGATGGCCAAATATGCCTGCGATTCCGCCGGCCATTATGCGCGGCCGGACGTGGTGCAGTTGCAGGCGAATTTCAGCCCGCAGAGCGTGATGCGCAGTGGCGAGGCGCGTCCGGCGCCGGGATTCGGCGCCGTGGGCGAAGCGGCGGAGCGCGACCCGACCCCGGCCTGAAACGCACGGAAAAGGCGGGGATTTCCAGCGCGCGGGCCGATGCGCTATGCAGGCCGTATGACCGGATGGATGCCCGACCGATGACCACGCCAAGCTATCGCCCCGCCCCGGAATGGGAGACGGACCGCTGGTTCAACGCGCCCGCGCCGCTGACGCTGGCGGGCCTGCGCGGGCGGGTGGTGCTGCTGGGCGCGTTCCAGATGTTGTGCCCGGGTTGCGTCCAGACGCTGCTGCCGCAATTGCAGCAGGCCCATGCGCTGTTCGACCCCAAGCAGGTCGCGGTCGTCGGCCTGCATACGGTGTTCGAGCATCATGCCGCGATGACGCCGGTGGCGCTGGAGGCGTTCCTGCATGAATATCGCATCGGCTTTCCGGTGGGGGTGGACCGCCCCGGCGGGCCGGGCGGGATGCCGCTGACCATGGCGCGCTATGCCATGCAGGGCACGCCGACGCTGATCCTGGTCGACGGGCTGGGGCGGCTGCGGATGCAGCGTTTCGGCCATGAGCCGGACCTGCGGCTGGGCGCGTCGATCATGAAGCTGGTGGATGAGGCGGACGCCGCCGGCCCCCTGCCCGACGCGGCCGCCGGAGCGGACCGGACGGGGGTCTGCACGCCGGGCCAGGGCTGCGATTGAAGCGGGCAAGGGCATGGCTGCCATGCTTCATGCCATCGGAAAGCGCGGGGGAAGCAGTCTTTCAAGCGTGGAAATATGCTCCGTCGCCCCGGTACCGCTCTAGCGCCCTTCATTCAGTGCCGTCGCCCACAATTGATGCGAAACGAAAGAGGCGGCGCGCAAAAAAGCAGGCTTTGCTCCATGCCGAGAGCGGCGTGAATCATCGGACGAGTTGTGGAGAGAGCCCTTTCAGCATGCCCTGCGCCTCCTCACGTTCATCCTCCGAAATATAGAGTGAGCCGATGGCGATGTTGAGGCATCGCAGTGCCGCTTGCTGGTTTTTCCGGACGCCAGAACCGGCGAGATAGCATTTTGCCATTTCCAGCTGGGCACTCCCATCGCCAGCAGCAGCGACGCGCCCATACCACCGGAACATGATCCTCATCTTTCCCTGCTCGCGATAAAGGATGGCGATGTTGAGAGCGGATGCGTGGCTGCCCCGCCGCCATGCCTTGCGGTATAGCCTCATCGCCTCCGCCTTGTTTTCGGGCAGGCCCTCGCCGACGTCGTGCATATAGCCTAAAGCGTGAAGGCATAGCGCATCGCCGAGCGCTGCCCCCTGCTCATAACAGCGGCGCGCATGGCTGAAATCGCCATTTTCCGCTGCTGCATATGCGATTTGTAAAAGGGCATCGGTGTTGGGCATCGCGACTTAGTGGCACTTTTCTGATTGCACGCCAATATTTGCGCGCGATTGCGGGACGGATCGACAAGGCGAACGCATCGGCCTGTATGCTCGATAGCTTTGATTTTGTGCAGTATCGGGCTAGGCACGCGATCCGGCTTTTGGAGGGAGTGGCGCGTGGCTTTGACGCTTTATGGCATCAGGAATTGCGACACGATGAAGAAGGCGTGGTCGTGGCTGGATGCGGCCGGGATCGCCTATGATTTTCACGATTACAAGAAGGCCGGGATCGACGAGGCGCATGTGCGGGCGTGGTGCGCGGAGCATGGCTGGGAGAGCGTGCTGAACCGCGCGGGGACGACCTTTCGCAAATTGCCGGAGGCGGAGCGGACCGGGCTGGACACCGACAAGGCGGTGGCGCTGATGGTGGCGCAACCTTCCATGATCAAGCGGCCGGTGCTCGACCTGGGCGACCGGCGGATATTGGGGTTCAAGCCGGAACGCTATGCCGAGGCGTTCGGCGCATAGGGCGCGGCGCGCGATTGCCTTTGCCGCGCCGTGGGCGCAGCCTTGCGCCGCGATCCGACGCGCTGGGAGGGCGGCATGGGCGATATCGACGACAGGGATGTGGACGGAGGCGTGGGCCGGGACGTGGGGCGGACCGGGGGCCGGGACGTGGATCGGGACCGGGATCGCGAGGGCGGGGCTGCTGCGCCGCGCTGGTATTGGGCGGTTGCCGTGGCGGCGCTGCTCTGGGAGGCGATGGGCTGTTTCGCCTATTTGAGCCAGATGCGGATGAGCCCGGCGGAGATGGCGGCATTGCCGGCCGCGCAGCGGGACATCTGGCTGGCGATGCCGGCCTGGCTGGGCGGGGTCTACGCCATCGCCGTGTGGGTGGGGCTGTGCGGCGCGGCGGCGCTGCTGCTGCGCCGCCGCTGGGCGCGGACCTGCTTCATCGTCTCGCTGCTCGCGGTGCTGGTGCAGTTCGGCTGGGTGTTCGCGGCGACGCCGATCCTGCAGAGCATGGGCGCGGGGGCGGCGGCCTTTCCGCTGCTGATCGTGCTGATCGCGGCGTTGCTCGTCCGGTTTTCGCTGGTCGCGGTGCGCCGGGGCTGGCTGCGCTGAACCGCGCGGATTGGTTTGGCAGGGGCGCGGCGACACGCTAAAGGCGTGGCATGTCCACGACCTTTACCATCGATACCGCCACCAGCCGCGCCACCCCGACGCCCGCGCCGATGAAGCGGCTGACGGTGCCCGCGGTCCGCGCCCGCAAGGGCGGCGAGCCGCTGGTGATGCTGACCGCCTATACGGTGCGGATGGCGCAGCTGATGGACCCGCATTGCGACATGCTGCTGGTGGGCGACAGCCTGGGCCAGGTGATTTACGGCCTGCCATCCACCTTGCCGGTGAGCGTGGAGATGATGTGCGCGCACGGCGCGGCGGTGGTGCGCGGCAGCTATCATTCGCTGGTCGTCATCGACATGCCGTTCGGCAGCTATGAGGCTTCGCCCGAGCAGGCCTTTGCCACCGCGTCGCGGATCATGAAGGAAACCGGCGCTGCGGCTGTGAAGATGGAGGGCGGCGAGGCGATGGCGCAGACCGTATCCTTCCTGGTCGCGCGCGGCATTCCG
>NZ_MEFG01000008.1 GCF_001724715.1 Sphingomonas sp. SCN 67-18 | reverse complement strand
TCGGCCCAAGCGCAGACCAGCCCGCCAGCGCACCCGCCGCAGCCTCAACCGCCGCCACCCCATCGCCAACACTCGCAGCACTCGCACGCGTCACAACAATACCTGACAGGGGGTCGAGGCGATCGAAGGTCGCGCCGCCGGAACGGGGTTCACCGCCGATGGAAAGGCTCACTTCAATCATCTCTCATCCCCATATTTGCTATGTCACATATCTATATTCGCGGAAGGGTGCAAGCGATTTCAATCAGATTTCCGATTGGGCCTGCAACGACCATGTCCGCCCGGCCGTCCGGCGCGCGCCCGCAAAGGCATTTGCGCCCGCCCCGTTGCCGGAGCGGGCGCCTGAAACCGGGCCGGCTATTGCCTGGGCCCGTAGTGCGGCAAGGGGGCGCCGAACTCATATGCGCCAAGATCCGGCGCCGATCCGCGGAAGCCGTCGGATATGTTATCCAGCGCCTTGCCCTTGTCGATCGCGCGCGAACCCTTTTTCAGGCGCAGATCATAGAGGGTGACGGGATACATGGTGGTGGGGTCCGCCGAATCCGGCATGGTGAACTTCACGAAATCGCGCACGTCGAACGTGATGCTGTTGCGATCCCGCCCGGTGCCGCGCGCATAATCCTTCAGCGTCGCATAGCTGCGCAAAATCGGGTGGTTGCGGTAATCGACGGCGATGCCGTCGGCCGGCGACGACCAGTTGAACTTGTTCTCGAACGAATCCGCCAGCTGGAAGCCGTTATGATCGGAACTGGAATAGTTGGTGTAGGTCTTGACCCCGAAGCCGTTCTTGGACCCCTGCATGCCATGGGCGATGAACAGGTTGTTGAGGAAGTGGACGTTGGACACCGGCGCCATGTCGTGATGCTCGCCGATATAGGTGTTGTTGATGTGCATCACGCCCGACGGGGTGAATGAGAATTTCGCCGACAGGCCCACGCCGCTGACCGCGACGTTGCGGATGAAATAGGCCGGGCCGCCGAAAATGGTCTGCGAACTGTACGCGCCGCCCACCGCGTTGAAGCAGATATTGTCGAACACCCGCATGTTGCGCGTGCCGCCGTCCGCCTCGATGCAGTTGTCGCCGAAGGCATTCAGATAATTGCCGTAGATGTCGTTGGACATCGGCAGCAGCTTCTCGTCCTTTTCCGGCGCGCCGAAGGTGGCGAAATCAAGCCCGTCATGCCAGTGCCTGACGTCGTTATAGGCGACGACATGACCGCTGCCGTAGATCTTCACCGCATATTCCGACCCGTTGGGGCCTGAAATCTTCTCGGGGAAGCCGGGAATATCCTTCCAGGCATTGGTCCAGCCCATCAGCGCGGTGCGGCTGTGGCGGCCGAGGAAGACATTGTCCGCGATATAATAATCGCGCGCGCCTTCCCAATCGCCCTGCACGCCGCGGCCGACATTCTCGATCCGCGAATTTTTAAGCGTGAAGCCGTTGGCGCCCGCGATGTTCTTCAGGCCGGTGAGGAAGCCGACCTCGGTGTTGCGGACGGTGATGCCCTCGAAATAATTATAGTCGCCGCCCATCACGTTGAAGAGCACGGCGTTGCCGTTGCCGTCGAAGATCACCTCGCCGTCGCCCGCCGCCTTGATGGTGATCGGCTTGTCGGCCGTGCCGTCGGCCAGCAGATAATAGGTGCCGTCGAAGGGCGTGCCCAGCCGCGCCTCCGTCTCGCCCTCGACGCCGTCATTATAGTGCTGGCGATTATCCTTATATTCGCCGGCATGGACCAGGATGGTGTCGCCCGCCACGACGCGGATCGGCGCGGCGTTGGACCAGTCCGCGTGGCGCGCCTCAAGATAATAAGCGGCGAGCAGCCCGGTGAAGGCCGGCTCGATCTTCGGGCCCTGATGGTTCCACGGATAGACGTGATAGACCTTGCCGCCCTCGGCCGGGCGCGGCTCCTTGCGGGTGGTGAACTGCGCGGTCTGCACGGCATTGCCCTGCACCCCGTCCGGATCGGACACGGTGACGCGCACCTCATAGGCGGTGCCCGGCTCAAGGTTGAAAACGCTGCCCGAGAACATGTTGGGAATGTCGTAGGGCAGCGGCGGGCGCTTCATCAGCGAGCCGGAGCGGCGCGCCGTGGCGTCGCCGTCCGGCCATGCGTTGACGTCTTCGTTCTTCAGGCGGAACAGGTCCAGCCCCTTGCGCCACTGCGCCTCGCCCGCCTTGCGATATTCCACCCGGGCCGTGGCGTTGCGATTGTCGTCGCCGTCGATCTTCAGGTCGACGCCGCCCGAGATGAGCGTCGGCGGAACGGCGACGAGATCATGCACGACAATCCCGTTCCCGACCTGCGCCTGGGCTGCGAAGACCGGGGCCGCCGCCATCATCACTGACAGAAAGCTCGCGTAGCGGGACACCCGCGCACGGTTGGTCATGGGACTCTCCTTGGATTATTCCTGCCCGGCGCGGCCTAGCCGCGCCGGGGCGATTGCTTGTCCGCATCGAAGATCAGCAGCAGCTGCCAGGTGAGCGCCATCACGGCGAGGCCGGAGAGGATCCAGGGATGCCCGATCCACAAGCCGGCCCAGTCGAACTCACCCTTGTTGATCTTCTTGATATGGTTGAAATTCTGCATGATGCCGACGACCAGCCCCGT
This sequence comes from Sphingomonas sp. SCN 67-18, assembly GCF_001724715.1. Lineage (GTDB taxonomy): Bacteria > Pseudomonadota > Alphaproteobacteria > Sphingomonadales > Sphingomonadaceae > SCN-67-18. Next base: position 58,941 of record NZ_MEFG01000008.1, on the reverse strand, counting down.
CATGCCGATGACGGCGGCGATGTAGCGGGCCAGCAGCACATGATAAGCCTTCAGCATCATGATGATCGCGAGGACGCCGAGGGCAAGGCGTTGGGTACGGCAATAGGGACAGGGATGAACAAGACCCATCACGTCGACGACCAGCGTGAACAGGACGACGAGAAGGATGGACGAACCGACAATGTGACGGTTCAGCAATAGCTTGCACGACAGGTCGATGATCTTATCCATGTCCTTGTTCTCCAATATCAAATGCCGAAAAGGGGCGACGAGACATTATCGCAATGCTCGCCGCCCCTATTCCGTTATTTAATATTCAAACCGCACGCCAGCCTTGAACGCCCGCCCGACGCGGTCGTAGCTGGCGCCCCCGGCGAAGGTGAAGATGGCCGGCGGCTTGGAGTTGGTGATGTTGCTGACCCGCAGATAAATGTTCCGCTTGGTCGATCCCGATCCCAGCTTGAAGGTGATCTGGCTGTTCAGATAGGCCCGATCCGGGATGTCGTTGTCGTTGATGTCGGTCGGCAGCACGAAGGTGTTATTATATTTGCCGGAACCGATATAGTTGGCGTCCAGATCGAACTGATACAGGTCCGTCGAATAGGACGCGATCAGGTTGCCACTCAGCTTCGGCTGGCCTTCCAATATGTCGCCGGCGCGGTCGATGCTGGTGATGCCGTCATTGGTCTTCAGCGAGAAGACCCGGTTGGCCAGCAACCGCAGCGTCAGGCTGCCGTCGCCCAGATCGGTGCGATAGCTCGCCTCGAAGTCGATCCCGTCCGTCTTGATGGAGTTCAGGTTCAGATAGGGATTGGTGATCGAGGTGATGACGCCGCTCTCACGCGTCACCAGCGCGCACAGGTCCGCATTGCCGGCATAGCAGCGGTCGAGCAGGTCCTGCAGCGACAGGGTGGCGATCGCCCCGGCGATCTCGATATTGTAATAATCGAGCGAGGCGCTGAAGCCCGGCGCGAAACCGGGTTGCAGGACCACGCCGACCGCCGTGGTGTCCGCCTTTTCCGGCTTCAGGTTGATATTGCCGACCGAATAGGTCTGGATCTGCGGCCGGGTGTTGGTGAACGGATCGGTCAGCGTCGCGGTCTGCTGCACCGGCGCGGTCAGCAGTTCGGTGATGTTGGGCGCCCGGATGTCGCGCGACCGCGTGGCGCGGAAGCGGATGCCGTCCGTCGGCTCCCAGTTGAGGCCCAGCTTCCAGGTCTGCACCGAGCCGCTGGTGTCGTAATGGGTGTGGCGCAGCGCCGCGTTGATATCCAGATTCTTGAAGAAGGCGGTATCCTTGGCGAGCGGGATGATGGTTTCGATGAACCCTTCCGCCACCTTGATCTTGCCGGCCTGCGGCTTGGGGTTGCCGATCGCGAAGGCGCTGGCGGCGGACAGGGCGTCAACCGTCTGGACCAGCGATTCCTCCCGATATTCCGCGCCGAACGCAACCGAGACCGGACCGGCCCAGGTGCTGAACGGTTCACCCGATAGATCGGCGGCGACCACCTTTTGCGTATATTCCAGCTCGGCGACCGAGGTGCCGTAGATATAGTCGATCGCCTGCTGCGACGCCGCGCCGACGCCGAAGATGTCGAGCGGCACGCAGGCCGAGCCGGGGTTGGTCAGCTTTTCGCGGCAGATGAACTTCGTGCTGTCGGCCGGATCGCGGATCACGTCCGCCGCGGCGAACATGCGCGCCTTGATCGTGTTGTTCGCGATCTTGAAGACGTTCTTGTTGCGGCCATACTGGCCATAGGCGTTCAGTTCCCAGCCGGGCGCGATCTCGCTGCGCAGCCCCGCGACGATGCGATAGGTGGCGTTGTTGCGGCTGATCCGCGAATTGCCCCAGTCGGTGCTGTACCGGCCCACGGTGATGCTGCTGAGCGACAGCGCGTCCATGCGGTCGGCGATTTCCTGGGGCAGGAAAGCGTTGGTCCTGGCGATGGTGAACACGCCCGTGACATTGGTGTTGGCCGGAGTGCTCATGAAGGCGCCGGGATTATTCTCGGCATAGTTGCCCGACACGTAAAGCTCCGTGCCATCGGCCACGTCCCAGGACAGGCGGCTGTAGAGCGACAGGGCCTCCACCGGGATGACCGGGGTGGCCAGATCGTTCGACCAGGGCTGGCTGGTGTCGAGGCCCGGCAGCACCATCGTCGTCGAGCCGGCATATTGGCCGGTAGGATAGGTTTCGATCGCGCCGTCGCGGCCGAATTCGACGCCCTTCAGCGGGCCGGTGGTGATGACGCCGCCATGGGCGACGTTGTTCAGATAGACATAGGGCAGGATCAGGCGGCGGACCTGGCCGTTGGTGGCGGTCCACGCCGGGTTGGTGACCAGCCCATATTGATATTTCAGGTTGGGGCGCGACTGCGGATCGATGCCGTCCGAGCGCACATATTCGCCGCTGACAACCAGGTGGGCGCGGTCGCCCAGCTTGGTGCCCCAGGCGAGGCCCGCCTTGTAGGTGGCGTTGTCACCATATTGGGTGATGCCGGCCTCGACATTGGCCTTCAGCCCGGTGAGGCGGTTGTTGAGGATGAAGTTGACCACGCCGGTCACCGCGTCCGACCCATAAGCGGCCGATGCGCCGCCGGTCACCACGTCGATGCGCTGGATGAGCATGGACGGCATCAGGCCGACGTCGACCGTGCCGGTGGCGTTGGAGGGGACGAAGCGCTGCCCGTCGAGCAGCACCAGCGTCCGGTTTGCGCCCATGCCGCGCAGGTTGACGAAATTCTGCCCCGCCGTGCCCGAATTGGCGACGCCCACCGTGCTCGCCGTCGCCATGCCGCGGAAGGCGGGCATGGTCGTCAGCGCGTCGATCACCTGGGTCGGCGACTTGATGTCGATCAGGTCCTGACCGAGCACCGTCGTCGGCGTCGGCGCATTATAGCCGTCGCGCACGATGCGCGATCCGGTGACCACGATATCGGCCGCGGGTTCCGATGCGCTGGCTTCGTCCGACCCCCCGGACATATCCTGCGCGATCGCCTGGGCCGGGATGCCGATGGCGCCGCACAGCAGCGCGGCGGACAGCCCGGCATGTCTCAGCACAGTGCTGGACAGGAAATTGATGGTCGTAATCTTCATTATATATACTCCCCTCAAGTATATTAGTTCAGCAGTTCTTCTTTGCTGGTCTTCGAGAAATTATCGATGAGCGTCTTGTAGAAGAGCGCATTACCTTCCAGCGTGACCGGAGAGACCGTGTCGGGCGTGTCGCCGGATGTGTGGTAGAGCAGGCTCGTTTCCACATGCTGCATGGTGATGCCGCCGCCCTGGGCGATCGGCCCGACTTCCTGGAACGTGCTCTGGACGATGCGGGCCGGGCTGATCAGCCGGTTGCTGGTGATCGCATCGCGAAAGATCTTCGCGACCTTCTCGTTGTTCGCGTGGGAAAGCTGGACCTCGCGCAGCGTCGAATCCGCGTTCATGAACACATAGGTCTGCGGATCCTCGTCATAATTGCCGGGCAATTTATTGTCGAGGAAGCCGAACTGGCTGCGCGCGATGCCGCGCTGGGCGACATGTTCGATATTGATGGTCAGCAGGTTGCCGGCGGGCACTTGCGGGTTGAGGTCCACGAAGGGCTTCGAGCCCTGGGTGTTCGAATGGTGGCCCGGCGAGACGACGAAGTAGATGTCGTACTTGTTCTTCTGCTTGCTGTAATATTTGATCAGCGACATCAGGATCGCCACGCCCGACGCATTGTCGTTCGCGCCGGACAGATAGGCGTCGGCATGGGCGAAGACGACGATGTTGTTGGCGGCGCTTTGCCCCGGCACCTTGGTGACGAGGATGGTGGTGGTCTTGTTGTCGCGCGCCTCGGTGTCGACGCCCAGTTCCATCACCAGCTCGCGCGCGGGCGACGCCTCGGCGCGGGCCATCAACGCGCGCAGGAAGGCGCCGTCCTTGCCGCCCAGATTGACGCAGGGGATGTCCTTGCAGTTGGCCAGCGCGATCTGCATGTTGCCCGGCGTGCTCCACGCCAGCACCAGGCCGACCGCGCCCGCCGCGGCGGCGCGATCCGCGATCTGGCGATATTCGCTGTAGAAGGGCGTCGGCTCGGCCGGGATGGACGCGACCGCGATCTTGCCGCGCAGGTCGCGCGTCGCGATGTCGACCAGATTGCCGCGGCCGATGGAGACGAGCGGCGCCTTGGCCGCCACGCGCTGCGCGCCCAGCACCGGCTTGCCGTCCGCGCCGGCGGTCATCACATAGCGCAGCGGAAACGCGGATTGCAGCGCCAGCCGCTCCACTTCATTGCCGCTCTTGTCCAGCATCACCACATTCGCCTGGAAGGCGGTGGGCAGCCGTTCCGGCCCGTAAAAGGGCACGACATGGCGGCTGAGGCCGGGGACGCGCCAGCTTTTCAGCGTCGCCTCGATATAGTCGATGGTCTTGTTGTAGGACGGACTGCCCGTCATGCGGCCCCAGAAGGGATCGCCGGCGTCGCGCGCCTCATAGGAGAAGTTGACGATATCGACGATGCGGCGATGCGCCTCGGCCCCGTCGAATTCGGGAACGGTGCCGGCGAAGGGCGAAGGGATGGGCGGCAGCTCGCGCGCGTCGCGGACGATCTGCGCATCGGTGGCGGGGCCGGGCAGCGGCAGGCCGAACCAGGAATCGGTCGCGCCCTGGGCGAAGGCGGGCGACGCATTCAGCGCCGATGCCAGCAGGGCCGCGCACAGCCCGGCATAGATTTTCGATGATTTTCCGGCCTTCATGATCACCACCCTCCCAAGTGCAACATTCGATGAGCTGTCTTATCTGTTCGGAACTGCCCGGAACGGCGGAAACCCTTTGGGATTTTCCGCGTTTTCAAGCAAAATAATTGCTATGTCTGATATCCATTTGATTGCTATATCATATAGCAAAATACCTGTATAGTGGGAATGCACGGGCCGGCGAATTTTGTGGTCCGGGCCAAAAAATCCCGCATTATCCGGGACAAGCGGGGCGGCCGGACGCACCGGCCCGGCCGCCCCGCCGCCCCTGCGGTCAAAAGGCCATGGTGAGCCGCGCCGTCACCTCGCGGCCGCGCTGATAGGCGAAGCTGTTGCTCGACACGATTTCCCAATCATAGGTGTCGAACAGGTTGCTGGCCTGCACGCGGAAGGTGGCGGGCCGGTCCGCCAGCATGAAGCCGTAGCGCAGCCCGGCATCGACGGTGGTCACCCCCGGCACGCTCAGCGTGTTGGCGGTGTTGGCCACCCGGCGGCCGGTGGTGGTGGTGCCCGCATCCAGCGCCAGACCCTTTATGCCCGGCACCGCATATTCGGCGTTCAGGGAGACCAGCGTCTTGCTTGATCCCACCGGGCGGCCGCCGACCAGCCCGGCGCGCACCGCCTCGCCATGCACGGTGGCGTCCATCAGGATGGCGCCGGCCAGCAGGTTGAGATCGTCCGTCAGCCGGCCGACCAGCGACAGTTCGATGCCGCGGTGGCGCACCTCGCCCAGCTCGCGGTACAGCCGGTCCGCATCGACGCTGAAATAGGGCTTTTCCACGTTGAACAGGCCCGCGATCATCTTCATCGACCGGGTCAGCTCCCAGCGGATGCCGGCATCATATTGGCGGGTGAGGATGGAGGGCGGCGCCTGGTCGCGGTTGGCGGCGGTTTCCGGCGCGGAGGCGCTTTCCTCCAGCCCGCGCGTATAGCCGCCATAGGCGACGAGGCCGGGCGCGACATGCACGGCAAGCCCGGCATTATACAGCCATGGCCGCGATTTCGTCGCCACCCGCGTGCCGTCCGACGCGTTGGTGACCTTCTCATAATCGGTCTTCTGCAGGCCGAGCGACACTTCGCCGACATTGGACCAGATGCCTTCATAGGCGATGCCGCCCGACAGCTGCCGGATGCCGTCGCGCGCCTGCGGGCCGAAGACGGGCAGCGGCTCAAGCAGCACCGTGCCCGCCTCCACCGCGGCCGGGCCGAAATCATATTGCCGCCCGCCGCCATAGCGGCGGTCCTGATCGCGCCCGCGCACGGACAGGTGGATCATGTGGCTGCGCTCGCCCTCGACGATGCGGCGCGACAGGCGGATCTCGCCGGATGTCGACGCCGTCGACAGGCGGGGCGAGATGACGATCCGGTGGTTGGTCGCCAGCCCTTCGGGCGAAACGCCCTGAAACTGGTCGGAATAGTTGATGTCCTTGGTCTGGTCGGACCGGAAGATGCCGGCGGACAATTTCCAGTCGCCCGCGTCGACCCGCCCGATCACGCCGTAATTCACCTGCTCCTGCGTCCAGATGGTCCAGGGCTGGCCATAATAGGTCGCCCGCTTGATCCGCCCCGGCAGCGTCGTGCCGGTCACCGTCAGGCGCGGATGGGTATGTTCGTCGGCATGGGTGAAATAGCTGTAGAAAGGCAGGATTTCGACATTGTCGGCCGGGCGGATGCGCAGCACCGCCGCCGCGGTCATATGCTTCGCCTTGCCACCCCAATAGAGCTTGCTGTCATGGGCGACGTTGATGCCGCCGCCAAAGGCGAGCCGGTCTTCCGCGATCGGCAGCTCCACGTTCAGCTCGGCGTTGACGCCGCCATAGCTGTTGACGCCGAACAGGCTGTTGCCGCGCAGCCTGTCGCCGGGGATGCGGAGGCGATAATCCGCGACGCCGGTTGGCGCGGGGAAGGGATAACCCTGCGCGGAGATGCCGACGCGCACCGCGCTGCCGGTCACCAGCCTGTTGTTGGGCAGGGTGACGGCATCGATATAAAGCCCCTCGATGCGGATATTGCCCGCCGCATAGGGGGAGAAGCCGCGCACCGAAGAAGGGCTGTAGAGGCCGATCGATTCCCGGCCGATGCTGGTGCCGAAGGCGTCGCTCGCCGCGCGCAGGGCATTCTCATCGGGCGCGGCGGCCGGCGCGGGCGTGCCCGCAACGTCCTGCGCATGGGCCGGCTGGCCGGCGGCCAGCAGCAGAACCAGAGCACCCGTCGCCGTTGAACAGAACAGCCGGCATCCCAGCATAATCCTCCCCTTTCATTCTCGTTGAAGACCGGCCGGCGCGCGTCGCCCACCAGCGAATAATGCTATGTTATATAGCAACACGAATCGCTATGACATATAGCGTTTAGCCGGGCAAGGGGAGGAACGGGCAAATCGGCACGGCGGCGTAACGGCGCGGTGAGGCGAATTGCCCAACCGCCCCCGCCCGTGGCACAATCGCGCTTTCGCGAGCAGGAGTCGGCCGATGGTGAAACGAACGGGTTCAGCGCGTTACGAGGGGCTGGGCAAGGACGGGCGCGGCGTGGTTTCCACCCAGTCCGGCGTGCTTGCCGACCAGCCCTATGGTTTCGGCACGCGCTTCGGCGATGATCCGGGGACCAACCCGGAGGAGCTGATCGCCGCCGCCCATGCCAGCTGCTTCACCATGGCGCTGAGCTTCGCGCTGGCGAAAGCGGGCCATGCGGACGGCACGCTGGAAACCGAGGCGGCCGTGACGCTGGAAAAGGACGGCGAGGGCTTCACCGTCACCCGATCCGACCTGACGCTGGCCGCGCGGGTGCCCGGCATTGCCGCCGATGCCTTTGCCGAGATCGCGGCGGGCGCGAAGGCCAATTGCCCGATCTCCAAGCTGCTGAAGGCGGAGATCACGCTGGATTACAGCCTGCGGAACTGAGCGCGCGGGCCGGTTCAGCCCTGCTGGTGCGGGGTGAACAGCCGGCCGCGTTCGGTGACGGCGACCACCGCCAGCGCCGCCAGCCCGCACAGCACGAAGCCGGTGTAGAGCGGCACGGTGGTGCCGTTGAACGCCTGCCCTATGCCGATGCCGATCAGCGCGCCGATCAACGTGCCGATAAAGCCCTGCACGCTGGACGCGGTGCCCGCCATGCCGCCCATATTCTCCATCGCCATCGCGCCGAAATTGGCGCTGGCGAGGCCGAAACAGCCCATCATCAGCGCCTGGACCAGCGTGAAGCTGATAACCGTTTCATGCCCGCCCAGCGCGATCAGCAGGTGAAGCGCGCCGAACGCGATGAAGCCGATCAGCGCCCAGTGCGAGATCAGCCTGGTGCCGAGCCGCACCACCAGCCGGCTGTTGAAATAGGACGCCACCGCCATGGTCGCGGCGACGCCGGCAAACACCGGGGTCAGCAATGCCGGGTGGTCGAAGACGTCGAAGAAGATCTGCTGCACCGAATTGATGAAGCCGAACAGCGCGCCCTGCAGCAGCGCCAGCGCCAGCGTGTAGCCCAGCGACATGCGGTCGCCCAGCGTGGTCCGCCAGCCCTGCGCCAGCCGCGCCGGGGTGAGCGGCAGCCGGTTCTCCGCCGCCAGCGTTTCGGGCAGCCGCAGCCCGGCCCAGATGAACAGCGTCACGCTGGCCAGCGCCAGCATGCCGAATATCCAGCGCCAGGGCGCGAACAGCAGGATGATCTGGCCGAAGGCCGGGGCAAGGATGGGCGCGGCCATGAACACGATGAAGGCCAGGCTCATCACCCGCGCCATCTGGCGGCCGGAATAGCGGTCCCTGACGATGGAGATGGCGAGCACGCGCGACGACGCCACCGCCATGCCGCAGGCCACCCGCGCCGCGATCAGCAGCTCGAAACTGGCCGAAAATGCGGCGACCAGGCTGAAAGCGCCGCCGGCGACAAGGCTGGCGAGCAGCACCGGCCGCCGGCCGAACCGGTCCGACAAGGGGCCGTGGGCGACCTGCGCCAGCCCGAAGCCGATCATGAAGGCGGCGATCACCCATTGCCGGTCATTGTCGCTGGCCACGCCGAGCGATGCGCCGATCGACGGCAGGGCCGGCAGCATCGAATCGATCGACAGCGCGATCATCGCCATCAGGGCGGCGATTAGGCTGACGAATTCCCCGAAACCGATCTGGCCGCGCGGATCGTGCAGGATGGGCTGCTGGACGGTCATCGCCGGGGTAGATGGCAGCGCCGGGCGGCCGGCGATAGGCGCGGGCGAAAATATTTTTTGCGCCGCACCATGGCGGGCGGGCGCCGGAATGGCTGTTGCCCGCCGGCAAAGCGCGCTAAGCTGTTCTGACATCAACAAGGATCTTCAAATGCCCGACAGTTCCGCGTCCGCGGTTCCACCCATTTCGCTTGCCGACGAAGCGGCGGACGCGACCGCCTTCGCCGCCGCGCTCGGCGGATCGTTCGAACGCTTCGGCTTCGCGGTCGTCAAGGACCATGGCATCGACCAGGCGCTGATCGACCGCGCCTGGGCGCTGACCCGCGCCTTTTTCGACCAGCCGGTGGCGGACAAGCGCGCCTATCACCTGGCCGGCGGCGGCGGCGCGCGCGGCTACACCCCCTTCGGGCAGGAAATCGCCAAGGACGCCAGCGAGCACGACCTGAAGGAATTCTGGCATGTCGGCCGCGAACTGCCCGCCGGCCACCCCTATCGCGCCTCCATGGCCGACAATGTCTGGCCCGAGCGGCCGGCCGGGTTCAAGGAGACCTTCCTTGCCCTTTTTGACGAGTTCGACCGGGTCGGCGCGCGGCTGCTCTCCGCGATCGCGCGGCATCTGGGCCTTGCGCCGGACTGGTTCGTCAAGCCGGTGGAGAATGGCAACAGCGTGCTCCGCCTGCTGCATTACCCCCCGGTTTCCGCCGATGCCCCCGGCGTGCGCGCCGGCGCGCATGAGGACATCAACCTCATCACCCTGCTGCTGGGCGCGGAGGAGGCGGGGCTTGAGCTGCTGGACCGCGACGGGCGCTGGCTGCCGGTGGCGCCGCCGCCCGATGCGCTGGTCGTCAATGTGGGCGACATGCTGCAGCGGCTGACCAACCATGTCCTGCCCTCCACCACCCACCGCGTCTGCAACCCGCCGCCGGAGCGGCGCGGCACGGCGCGCTACTCGATGCCCTATTTCCTTCATCTTGCTCCGGATTTCCTGATCGAGACGCTGCCGGGCTGCGTCAGCGCCGAAAATCCTGACCGTTATCCCGTGCCGATCACCGGCCATGATTATCTGCAGCAGAGGCTGTACGAGATCGGCCTGCTGTAAGATTTCGGCGAGAATCGGCCTTCCCTTCCGCCGCAAGAACGGGAAGAGGGGTTCCAGCTTTTGTCTGGAACGGACGGGATAGGGCATGACTGAGCCGCTGAGAGTTGCTTTGGCCGGAATCGGCACGGTGGGGGCGGGCGTGGTGCGCCTGCTCGAGGAGAATGGCGCGCTGATCGCCCGCCGCTCCGGCCGGCCGATCGAGATCGTCGCCGTCTCCGCCCGCGACCGCAGCAAGGACCGGGGCGTCGATCTGTCCCGCTATACCTGGGTGGACGACACCGCGGCGCTGGCCACGCTGGACGGCGTCGACGTGGTGGTGGAGCTGATCGGCGGCGCGGACGGCCCGGCCCTCACCCTCGCCCGCAACAGCATTTCGGCCGGGCGCGCCTTCGTGACCGCCAACAAGGCGATGATCGCGCATCACGGCATAGAGCTGGCCAGCGCGGCGGAGGCGCGGTCGGTGGCGCTGAAATATGAGGCGGCCGTGGCCGGCGGCATCCCGGTCATCAAGGGGCTGCGCGAAGGCACCGCCGCCAACGAGCTGTCGCGGGTCTACGGCATCCTCAACGGCACCTGCAATTACATCCTGACCACCATGGAGGGCGAAGGCGGCGGCGATTTCGCAGACGTGCTCGCCGAGGCGCAGGCGCTTGGCTATGCCGAGGCTGATCCCAGTTTCGACATTGACGGCGTCGATGCGGCGCACAAGCTGTCCATCCTCGCCAGCCTGGCCTTCGGAACGGTGATCGATTTCGAATCCGTGGCGATCACCGGCATCCGCCACGTCATCGCCGCCGACATCGCCGAGGCGAAGGCGCTGGGTTATCGCATCCGCCTGGTCGGGGTCAGCGAGACGCGCGGCGACGGCCTGTTCCAGCGCGTCCACCCCCATCTCGTGCCGCTCAGCCACCCGCTGGCCCATGTCTCGGGATCGTTGAACGCGGTGGTGGCGGAGGGGAATTTCGTCGGCCGCCTGCTGTTCGAGGGCCGGGGCGCTGGCGACGGGCCCACCGCCAGCGCGGTCGTCGCCGACCTGATCGACATCGCGCGGGGCGAATATAGCTCCGCCTTCGCCATGCCCGTCGCCGCGCTCATCCAGCGCCCGGCCGCCGACGCGGGCGAACGGAGCGGCAAATGCTATCTGCGCTTCACCGTGCAGGACCGCCCCGGCGTGCTGGCCGAGATCGCGGCGGCGATGCGGGATTCCAACGTGTCCATCGAAAGCCTGATCCAGCGCGGCGCGATGCCGGACGGCAGCGTGATCGTCGCCATCGTCACCCATGCCGGGCCGGAACGCTGCATCAGCGACGCGCTGGAGCGGCTGCGCGGATCGACCAGCCTGATCGGCCAGCCGATGCTGATGCACATATTGGGCGACTGAGCGGCGGCCGGTGGCGCGGCAACCGGCCCGCGCCGCCATCGCCCTCCCCCCCGGCGCGGCCGTTGGCCCGCGCCATTATCGACCCCCGCGCGGCCCTTGGCCCGCGCCATTATCGACCCCCGGCGCGGCCATCGGCTCGCGCCATTATCGACATTGTAACCGGGCTCGCCTATCGATCCGGCAACAGACATCAAAGGATTTCGCCCAAATGGTTGCCGCTAGCCAGATTCTCGATCGCGTGCTCGTCCTCGAAATGGTGCGCGTCACCGAGGCGGCGGCGATCGCCGCGTCGAAGATGATCGGCCGGGGCGACGAAAAGGCCGCCGACGCCGCCGCCGTCGAGGCGATGCGCGAGGCGCTGAACGAGCTTTACATGGACGGCACCGTGGTGATCGGCGAGGGTGAGCGCGACGAGGCGCCGATGCTGTATATCGGCGAGAAAGTGGGCGCCGCGCAGGGCAAGGGGCCGAAGATCGATATCGCGCTCGATCCGCTGGAAGGCACCACGATCACCGCCAAGGCCGGCCCCAACGCGCTGGCGGTGCTGGCGATCGCGGAGGAAGGCAATCTGCTGAACGCGCCCGACGTCTATATGGAAAAGCTGGCGGTCGGCCCCGGCTATCCCGCCGGGATCATCGATCTGGACAAGAGCGCCACCGAGAATATCGAGGCCGTCGCCGCCGCCAAGGGCGTGAAACCGGCGGACGTCATCGCCTGCGTGCTGGACCGGCCGCGCCATGAAAAGCTGATCGCGGAGCTGCGCGCCATCGGCTGCGGCATCATGCTGATCCCGGACGGCGACGTGGCCGGCGTCATCGCCACCACTGATCCGGACACCACCATCGACATCTACATGGGTTCGGGCGGCGCGCCGGAAGGCGTGCTGGCCGCGGCCGCGCTGCGCTGCGTCGGCGGCCAGTTCAAGGGCCGGCTGCTGTTCCGCAACGACGACGAGAAATCGCGCGCGCGCGGCTGGGGCATCGAGGATCTGAACCGCATCTACGACCTGAACGACCTTGCCAAGGGCGACGTCATCTTCGCCGCCACCGGCGTGACGGACGGATCGCTGCTGGACGGCGTCAAGCGGCTGAAGGGCAACCGGATGACCACCGAGAGCGTGGTGATGCGCGCCAGTTCAGGCACGGTCCGCTGGGTGAAGGGCGAGCACCGCACCCATTGATGCCGCCCGGCGCGCTCAGGATTTCAGCCGGTATCCGGTGCGGAAGATCCAGGTGAGCGCGGCGAGACAGAGCAGCAGGAACAGCGCGGTGAAGCCGATGCTGACCCCCACGCCCACGTCCCCCGCGCCGTAGAAGCTCCAGCGGAAGCCGCTGACCAGATAGACCACCGGATTGAACAGGCTGACCGTCCGCCAGAAGGGCGGCAGCATGTCGATGGAATAAAAGGCCCCGCCGAGGAAGGTGAGCGGCGTCACCACCAGCATCGGCACCACCGACAATTGCTCGAAGCCATTGGCCCAGATGCCGATGATGAAGCCGAAAAGGCTGAAGGTGACCGAGGTTAGCACCAGAAAGGCGATCATCCAGCCGGGATGCAGTATCTTTATCGGCACGAACAGCGTGGCGGTGGCCAGGATGATGAGGCCGAGGACGATCGATTTCGTCGCCGCCGCACCGACATAGCCGACGATGATCTCCCACTGCGACACGGGCGCCGACAGCAGTTCGTAGACGGTGCCGGTGAATTTCGGGAAATAGATGCCGATCGACGCATTGGAGATGCTCTGCGTCAGCAGCGACAGCATGATGAGGCCGGGCACGATGAAGGCGCCATAATCCACCCCGTCCACCGACTGCATCCGCGATCCGATGGCGCTGCCGAAGACGACGAAATAGAGCGAGGTGGTGATGACCGGCGTCGCCACGCTCTGCCACAGCGTGCGCAGCGTGCGCGCCATCTCGAAGCGGTATATGGCCAGCACGCCATAGCCGTTGATCGCACCCACGCCGCTCATGCCTGCGCCTCCACCAGATCGACGAAAATATCCTCAAGCGAGCTTTTGGACGTATCCAGGTCCTTGAAGCCGATGCCGAGATCGCTCATCCGCCTGAGCAGCGACGGGATGCCGGTATGCTCCTCATTGGCGTCGAACCGGTACAGCAGCCGGTTGCCCTCGTCGGCCAGCTCAAGCGTCCAGCCGGCCAGTTCGGGCGGAACGGCCGCCATCGGCTCCTGCAGCGTCAGGGTCAGCTGGCGCTTGCCGAGCTTGGTCATCAGCGCCGCCTTTTCCTCGACCAGGATCAGCCGCCCGCCCGCGATCACGCCGATGCGGTCGGCCATTTCCTCCGCCTCCTCGATATAATGGGTGGTGAGGATGATGGTGACGCCGCGTTCGCGCAGCCCGCGCACCAGGTTCCACATGTCGCGGCGCAGGTTGACGTCAACCCCCGCCGTCGGCTCGTCGAGAAACAGGATATCCGGCTCATGGCTCAGCGCCTTGGCGATCAGCACCCGCCGCTTCATCCCGCCGGACAATTCCATGATCCGGCTGTTGCGCTTGTCCCACAGCGACAGGTCGCGCAGCAGCTGCTCGATATAGGCCGGGTTGGGCGGGCGGCCGAACAGCCCCCGGCTGAACCGCACCGTGCCGGTGACCGTCTCGAACGCGTCGGTGGACAGTTCCTGCGGGACAAGGCCGATCCTGGCGCGGGCTGCGCGGTAATCGCGCACGATATCGTGGCCGTCGGCGACGACGGTGCCGGACGTGGCGGTGACGATGCCGCAGATGATGCTGATGAGCGTCGTCTTGCCCGCCCCATTGGGGCCGAGCAGCGCGAAGATCTCGCCCCTCTCGATTTCGAGGTCGACGGCATGCAGCGCGGTGAGGCCGGACTTATAGGTTTTGGTCAGCCCGGATATGGTGATGATCGACGACAAGGGCGCGCCTTTCGGACGGATGGGGCGTTGCTTCTAACGATGGCTGGCGCGGCTGCAAGCCGGCGTCAATCGACCACGATCTCGCCGGCCATGCCCATCATCCTGTGGAAGGCGTGGGTGCATTTCAGCGCATAATGGCCGGCGGGCGGCACCAGCGCGATATCGCGGCTCTGGTGCCCGCCCAGCGACACGCTGCCGTCATGGACCAGCGCCGCGTCGCCCCCGCGCACCGCGGCGGCGGCGAAGAAATCGCGCGCGGTGAAATCATGGCCGCCCGACCCCGCATTGACCAGGTGGAGCAGCACCGGCTGCCCGGCGCGCAGGTGGATGGTCGCGGGGGTGAACTTGAAACTGGACAATTGCACCTCGACCCGCGCGGCATGGCTCCAGTCCGGCTCCGCGGCGGCGGCGGGCGCGGCCGGCGCGGTGAGGATGGCGAGGACGGGAAGTGCGATCGACAGCGGCAATTTCGGCATGGCGGCATCCTTTCGGGCCAACGGGCGCGGATGATAGCATGGATGGGCGAGGGCGGGATTCTCTTTTCGGCGTGCAGCCTGTAGAGCAGGCGGATGACCCCCGCCGCGCTGAATGTCACCCAGTCCATCCTCGGTCAGCCCTGGCGCTGGCGCGGGGGCGAGACGGACGGCCGCGACGCGGATTTCCGGCCCGACGATCTGGTGACGCAGCTGCTTGTCGCCCGGGGCTGCCCGCGCGACGCGCTGGACGCCTATCGCGCGCCCAGCATCCGCGCCTTCATGCCGGATCCGTCCATCTTCCGCGACATGGACCGCGCGGCGGAACGCATCGCCGATGCGGTGGAGCGGCGCGAGCCGGTGACGATCTTCGGCGATTATGACGTGGACGGGGCGACATCCGCCGCGCTGCTCGTCCGCCTGCTCGCCGGGCTGGGGCTGGCCGCCGACATGTATATCCCGGACCGGCTGATGGAAGGCTATGGGCCCTCCGGCGCGGCGCTGGTCCGGATCGCCGAGGGCGGCGCGCGGCTGATCGTCACCGTCGATTGCGGGGCGCAGGCGTTCGAGGCGCTGGCCATGGCGCGGGACGCCGGGGTGGACGTGATCGTGGTCGACCACCATCAATGCGCCGCCGCGCTCCCCGCCGCCCACGCCCTGGTCAACCCGAACCGGCTGGACGAGCATGAGGGCCGCGCCCATGGCCACCTCGCCGCCGTCGGCGTCGCCTTCCTGCTCGGCGCGGCGCTGCTCCGCACGCTGCGCGCGCGCGGCTATTTCGCCAGCCGGCCGGAACCGCGCCTGCTCGACCTGCTCGATCTCGTCGCGCTGGGCACGGTGGCGGACGTGGCGGCGCTGCACGGCCTGAACCGCGCCTTCGTGGCGCAGGGACTGAAGGTGATGGGCAACCGCGCCAATATCGGCCTTGCCGCGCTCATCGACGCGGCGCGCCTCAACCGCGCGCCGGTCTGTTCGGATCTCGGCTTCGCGCTGGGGCCGCGCATCAACGCCGGCGGCAGGGTCGGCAAGTCCGATCTCGGCGTGCGGCTGCTGACCACCGCCGACCCCGAGGAAGCGCGCGCCATCGCCGCCGAGCTGGACCGGCTGAACGGCGAGCGGCGCGCCATCGAGGCGGAGGTGCAGGCCGGCGCAGAAACGGCGGCGCGCGGGCAGGACAACCGCGCCGTCGCGGTGGTGGCGGGGCGCGGCTGGCACCCCGGCGTGATCGGCATCGTCGCCGGCCGCCTGAAAGAGAAACTGAACCGCCCAACCATCGTCATCGCCATCGACGAAGACGGCACCGGCAAGGGTTCCGGCCGCTCGATCGGCGGGGTCGATCTGGGCGCGGCGGTGCTTGCCGCCAAGGATAGCGGCCTGCTCCAGGCGGGCGGCGGCCATGCCATGGCGGCGGGGCTGACCGTGGCGGAGGAGCGGATCGACGCGCTCGCCGATTTTCTGGACGCGCGGCTGGCCGACGACGTCGCCCGGGCGAGGGGCGAGCGGGCGCTGCTCATCGACACGGTGGTGGCACCGGGCGGCGTAGTGCCCTCGCTGGTCGAGGCGCTGGAAGCGGGCGGCCCCTATGGCATGGGCTGGCCCGCGCCGCGCGTGGCCGCCGGGCCGGTCCGCGTGGTCAGGGCTGATGTCGTCGGCGCCGATCATGTCCGCGCCATCGTTGCCGGAGACGACGGCCGCAGCATCAAGGCGATGGCGTTCCGCGCGGCGGACAATCCGCTGGGCCAGGCGCTGCTCGGCGCGCCACGCGACCGCCGGCTCTGGGTGGCCGGCCGCGCCAGGATAGACGACTGGGGCAGCCGCCCGTCCGCCGAAATCCACCTCGACGACGCCGCTTGGGCGGATTGATGCGCAGACGCCTTGACCTTCCCGCCCGAACCGAATAGTCGCGACGCCTCTCGCGAGGCCCCTTCGTCTAGCGGTTAGGACGCGGCCCTTTCACGGCTGAAACACGGGTTCGATTCCCGTAGGGGTCACCAGCGGCGGACATCAGCCGTTTTTGCTCGGCCTGATTTTCGAGTTTGCCCCCGCAAGCGCCATGACTTTGCCCCCCGGTGACGGGTTCAGCCGATCTTGCGGGCGCCTGCGATGGCTGTCGCCTCGATCTCGATCATCAGTTCGGGCAGGGCGAGCGCGCGGACTTCGACGATGGTGTCGGCCGGGTAGGGCGCTGAGAACCATTTCCGGCGAAGATCGACGATCTTCGGGAAATGCGCCATGTCGGTCAGGTAGATCGTCACCTTGACGATATCGGCCATGGTCGCACCGGCGGCGGCGAGCAGCGTCTCGATATTGCGGAACGTCTGCTCGGCCTGCGCGTCGAAATCGCCGGCGCCGACAATGGCGCCCTCCGCCGTCATCGCCGCCTGGCCAGAGAGGATGATGAGATCGCCGATCCTGAAGCCCTGGGACAGGCAGAAGGGCTCGAAGGGATCGGGATCGGTCCTGATCCGCCGCACCTCAGGGTTCGCCATGCCTGTCCCTCCGGCCTGCGGGGCGCGCCCTTCCGGCGCGGCTCCCCCTAGAAGTCGATCCCCACCTGCACGCCCACCGTCCGCAACGCGCCGGGCGCGACGAAGGAGCCGCCGAATTCCGGAGCCGGGATAACCTCGGCGATGTTCTCGCGGTTGAGCGCATTGTCGGCGAAGACGGTCAGCGACCATCCCTTGCCCTGCACCCCGGCGCGCAGATTGAGGATGCCGAAGGCGTCACGGCGGGTCAGCTTGTAATTGGCCGTGCCCAGCCCGGGGAAGACGAGGTCAAAGATCGTCCGGCGATCCTGGTCCTGCACCGTGCTGAACCAGGTCGGCCCGGTGATGCGATAATCCGCCCGGAAGACGATATCCAGGTCGTCGCGCAGCGGCGCGACCATCTGGGTGCCCAGGTTCAGTGTATAATCGGCGGTGTAGGGGGATTTGTTGCCCACCGTATCGGGCCGGGTCGCGTTCGCCTTGATCTTGCTGTCGGTGACGTTGCCGGACGCGAACATCGTCCACCCGTCGACCAGGCGGAAATTGGCGCTGGCCTCAAAACCCTTCAGGTCGACGCGGTCGATGTTGGAGACGACCCGCAGCAGCCCGAAGCCGCCGGTGAAGAATTCGAAGAACTGCATGTCGGTGACGCGGGTGTAATAGGCCGACCCCTCCAGCGAGAAGCGGCTGTCCAGCGCCGACAGCTTGAAGCCGGCTTCGAACGCGCTGGAGCGTTCCTTGCGATATTCGTCCTCGATCTTCAGGTTGGAGCCGAGCGGCGTGTTGAAATTGGCGTTGATGACCGCGTTGCTGCCCTGCTGGTTGAAGCCGCCGGCCTTGAAGCCGATGCCCCAGTTGCCGAACAGCGTGAATTGCCGCGACGGCGTCCAGGCGACGCTGATCTTCGGCTGCAGCTGCTCATAGACCCGCTTCTTGGAGGCGATCGGCCCCAGCGCGAAGCCGGGGTTGATCGGCTGGCCGGTGGCGGGATCGAGCACGTCCGGAACCAGATTGTCCACCCGGCGCTCCTCGCGGTCGAAGCGCAGCGCGGCCGAAATGTCGAGCGTGTCGCTCACCTCATAATCCGCCGATCCGAAACCGGCATAGACGTTAGTGGTGAACTGATCGTCGAACAGCAGCGACGTGGGGTTGGGGCTGCCCGCCGGCGTGTAGAGCCGCAGCTGCGCCGGTGCGCCCTGATCGTCGTTGATGGCCACGCCGGTATGCCGGTCAATGTGCAGATAATATGCGCCCAGAGACCAGTCGAAGCGCGCGTCGCCGGACGAGGCCAGCCGCAGTTCGGCCGAAATGTCCTTCTGCTCGCGCACCTGATACTGGATGCCGTCGCAGGTGGTGGGGCCGAACGGCCCGAACAGCGAGGCTTCCGGCGTCGGCCCCAGAAACTGCGGCGAGGGCAGCACGAAGCCGGCGTTGAACAGGGCCGCCGTCGTCGCCCGGCAGGAAGGCTGGCTGGCAAAGCGGTTGAGCGACGCGGAAGTGGAATCGGCCAGCAGGTCCTGATCCACGTCGGAATAGAGGATCCAGCCGGTCAGGGTCGTGCCGCCGAAATCATAGACGGCGCGCAGCGACGCCTCGACCGTCTTCTGATTATTGTCGGGCCGGATGTTGCCGATGAACGAGAAATTGCGGCGGTTGACGTCCTCGTTGAAAAGGGGGTTGCCCAGCGCGGCGGCGAAGCCGGGCAGCTGGAAGGCCACGTCGAAGGAAAGGCCGGCCGCGTCGATCTTGCCGTAGCGCGCCTTGGCGTCCAGCGTGAGCGGCCCGCTTTCCGCATAGAGGCGGCCGCCGATATTATAGCCCATGAAGCGATCCACCGTCGCCCCGGCGGAATGCGCGTCGGGGCCGGTGTTGCGGTACGATCCGTCCGTTTTCTTGTAATCACCGAACAGGACGAAGCCGAGAGTATCGGTGACCGGCCCGCTCAGCGAACCGCGCCCGTAGAACAGGCTGTTCTCGCCGATGCCGCCCTCGCCCCACACTTCCAGGGCGTTGCCGGGCTTCTTGGTGGTGAGGACGATGGCGCCGGCCGCGGCGTTGCGGCCATAATATGCGCCCTGCGGCCCTTTCAGGACTTCCGCCTGCACCAGCCGGCCCTGAATCTGGTTGAGCTGCGCGGTGTTGGTCTTGAGGATGCCGTCCACCACCAGCGCGACATTGTTCTCCGCGTCGCGCGCACCGTTGAGGCCGCGAATATTGACCTGGGTGTCGCCCGCCTCGGCCGTGCTGGTGACGATCGTCACGCCCGCGGTCAGATTGGCCAGTTCCTGCGTGTCGGTGACGCCGGATTGCTGCAGCGCCTTTTCAGTGAACACGGTGATGCTGGCGGGCACGTCCTGAAGCAGTTCGTTGCCGCGCCGCGCGGTGACGATGATGTCCTCAACCGCAACGGCGGCCGCGCCCGCGGGCGCGGCGTCGTTGTCGGCGGTCTGCGCGTGGGCGCTGGAACAGGCGATGGCGCTCGCCGCAGTCGTATACAAAAATGCCCGGAACCGCTTGTGCATCGCTCACCCTCCCATGGCCGCCATATTCTGGCGATCGGCCTATATGTACACATTTATGGGCGGAACGGAGCAGGTTCCTGATGTGCTGTCAACTATTATCGCGAATATCGCACGCATCGTGGACGGAGCGCGCTTGTGTTTGTGTACATATTTTTCGCCGTCGCTTGACGAACGAGATACCACTCCGCATGATGGATGCGCCCGGAAAGAGGCTGGGAGAGATGTTCATGGATACATTAGACGTCAAAACGCAGTTCGATCATGGCCTGCTGCCGCGACTCGAAGCCGATGACCGGGCGCGCCAGGAATATGTGAAAAGCTTCAAGCTGCATCTGGCGAGCAAGGTGGCGCCAGGCAACCGCATGGCCTGGCAGGCGCATGGCGAGACCGGCGGCGATCGCAAGGATGTCCGCCGCACCCTCTCCCACGATCCCTTTTTCCGCTTCTGGTCGTCGTTGCAGCGCAACAGCCAGGAGATGATGTGGAAATCCACGCAGATCCCGGTCGAGCGCGAGCATGAGACGCTGATGGGGCGCGGCAAGGCGGTGAAGAGCGCCGGCGGGTCGCTGCGGCTGAACCCGGATCTGGAGATTCCCCGCTATCACCGGCACGTCGACATTCACTGCATGCCCGGCGGCTATCACACCGAATTCGCGCCGGACGATCTGGCCAACGGCGCCGTCTACGACCGCGCGGTCTATATATACGCGATGGGGCGGATGGGGCCGTTCAATTCGGACATCGGCGATACCGCCATCGCCTATCTCAAGGCGCATTTCCCCGATCTCGCGCCGCGCCGCATTCTCGATATGGGCTGCACGGTCGGCCATTCCACCGTGCCCTATGTCGATGCCTATCCGGGGGCGGAGGTCCACGCGATCGACGTCGGCGCGCCGGTGCTGCGCTATGCCCATGCCCGCGCGGAATCGCTCGGCAAGGCCGTGCACTTCAGCCAGCAGAACGCGGAACATACCGATTTCGAGGATGGCAGCTTCGACCTGATCGTCAGCCATATATTGGTGCATGAGACCAGCCACGACGCGATCCGCGCCATCATGCGCGAATGCCACCGCCTGCTCCGCCCCGGCGGCGTGGTGATCCACGCGGAAACCCCGCCCTATCGCGATCTGGAGCCGTTCGACGCCTTCATGCTGGATTGGGATACGCGCAATAATAACGAGCCTTTCTGGGAAGCCAGCCACGAAATCGACCCCCGCGCCATCGGCGCGGAAACCGGGTTCGACCCCGACGCGATGTTTGAAGGCGTGCAGCCGAGCGCGTTCGACGCGGCCGAGGCGGAACGGACCCGCGTGTTCCAGGGCGGCGATTTCGGCGGCGGCGGCATGTGGTACGTCTGGGGAGGAGTGAAATAACGCCATGACGACGTTGCATAAGAAGGCAAAGGGTCAGCGCCCCCGCTATTTCGAGGACCCGGCCGTCGAAAAGGCCCTGTCGATCACGCTCGCGCTGGCGGGGGAAGTCTCGGTGCTGCGTGACCGGCTGGACAGCATCGAGCGGCTGGCGGAGCGCGGCCAGCCGTTCGGCCCGGCGGCGGTCGACGCCTATGTGCCCGATGCGGCAGTGCGCGCGGAGCGCGACCGGCGGCGCGATCTGTTTCTCGACGTGGTGCTGCGCTGCGTCCATCAGGAAGTGGAAGGGCTGTCCGCCCAGGCCGAAAATGCGGATTATGACGCCGCCATCGCGGCGGTCGCCGGCTAGAAGACGCGGCATGGACCAGGGAAATTGCCCGAAGGCGGTCGAGATCGTCGAAGTCGGCCCGCGCGACGGACTGCAGAATGAGGCGTATCTCGTCTCGACCGCGGACAAGATCGCCCTCGTCGAACGGGCGATCGATTACGGCGCGCGGCGGATAGAGGTAACCAGCTTCGTCAACCCGCGCCGGGTGCCGCAAATGGCCGATGCGGAAGCGGTGGTCGCCGGCCTGCCCCAGCGCGCCGACGTGACCTATATCGGCCTGGCGCTCAACATGCGGGGTGCCGAGCGGGCGATTGCGGCTGGGCTGGACGAAGTGGGCGCGGTCTGCGTCTCCACCGACAGTTTCGCGATGCGCAACCAGGGGCAGAGCTGCGCGGAATCGGTGGATGTCGCCCGCGATATCGTGGCGCTGGCGAAAGCGTCCGGACGCTCCGCTTCCGTCACCATCGCCGCCGCCTTCGGCTGCCCCTTCGAAGGCGACGTGCCGGCCGAACATATTGTCGGCATGGCGGTGCGCGCGGCGGAAAACGGGGCGCGGGAGATCGCGCTGGCCGACACCATCGGCGTGGCGACGCCGGCGCAGGTTTCGCGGCTGGTAAGGATGGTGCGCGCCGCCATCGCGCCAACGCCGGTGCGGGTCCATTTCCACAACACGCGCAACACCGGCATCGCCAATGTGTGGGCGGCCGTTTCCGGCGGCGTCTCGATCGTCGATGCTTCGCTGGGCGGCCTGGGCGGCTGCCCGTTCGCGCCCGGCGCCAGCGGCAACGTGCCGACCGAGGACGTGCTCTACATGCTCGAACGATCCGGCATATGGACCGGCCTCACCATCGATCGCGCCCTCGCCGCCAGCGCCTGGCTGGGGGGCGTCATGGGCAAATCCCTGCCGGCCATGCTGGGCCGTGCCGGTATGTTTCCGGGCAATGCGGCCACCGTGGGAGTGAAAGCGGGATGAGTTATCGTCTGGGTGTCGATGTCGGCGGCACGTTCACGGATCTGTTGCTGTTCGACGATCAGTCCGGCCGGTCGTGGCGGGACAAGACGCCGTCCACTCCGCATGACAGTTCGGAAGGCATTCTGGCCGGCGTCGATGCGATCTGCCGGACCGCCGGGATCGCGCCGGAGGAGATCGAGCTTTTCCTGCACGGCACCACCGTCGCCACCAATGCGATGCTTGAGGGCAAGGGCGCGCGGGTCGGCCTGATCGTCACCGAGGGCTATCGGCAGATCCTGCAGATCGCGCGGAGCTATGTGCCCGGCGGGCTCGCGGGCTGGATCATCTGGCCCAAGCCCGAGCCGCTGGCCGCGCTGGAAGACACGTTCGAGATCGGCGGTCGGCTGAACGCGCAAGGCGAGGAGGTCCGCTCCCTCGACGAGGCGGGGGTGCGCGCCGCGCTGCACGCGCTGAAGGATGCGGGCATCGAAGCCGTCACCGTGTCGCTGATGAACGCCTATCTGAACGGCGCGCACGAGCAGCGGATCGGCGAACTGGCGCGCGAGATCATGCCGGATGCGCTGATCTCGCTCAGCCACGAGGTCCTGCCCGAAATGCAGGAATATGAGCGGACCCTCACCACCGTCGCCAACGCCAGCGTGCGCCCTGTCGTCGGCCGCTATGTCCGCAACCTGCGGGGCAAGCTGGCGGAACGCGGCATCAAGGGCACCTTTGCCATGATCCGCTCCGATGGCGGGCTGATGTCGTCGCAAAAGGCGGAGGACCAGCCGGTCTCGCTGCTGATGTCCGGCCCCGCCGGGGGCGTCGCCGGGGCGCTCTGGGTCGGCCGCCATGCCGGGCTGCGCAATATCCTGACGCTCGATGTCGGGGGCACCTCGACCGATGTCGCGCTGATCGAGAATCTGGAGCCGCGCCGGGTGCGAACCACCGAGGTCGGCCATCTTTCCGTGCGCGCCTCTTCGCTTGACGTGAAAACGGTGGGCGCGGGCGGAGGATCCATCGCCTATGTGCCGGAGCTGACCGGCGCGCTGCGCGTCGGCCCGCAATCGGCAGGGGCCGTGCCCGGCCCCGTCGCCTATGGCAAGGGCGGCACGCTGCCGACCGTGACCGACGCCAATGTCGTGCTCGGCTATCTGCCGGAATCGCTGCTTGGCGGCAGCTTCAGCCTTGACCGGGCGGGCGCGGAGCGGGCCGTCGGGACGATCGCCGATGCGCTCGGCATCGGCCTGCACGAGGCGGCGCGTGGCATCATCGATATCGTCAACGAGAATATGTTCGGCGCGCTGCGGATGATTTCGGTGCAGCAGGGCTATGATCCGCGCGATTTCGCGCTGATGGGGTTCGGCGGCGCCGGCCCGCTGCATGTCAATGCCGTCGCCCGGCTGATGGGCAGCTGGCCGGCGGTGTCCCCCGTCTCCCCCGGCGTGCTCTGCGCGCTGGGCGACGCGACCACCCGGATGCGCGCCGAAACCGCCCGCTCCTTCTCGCGCCTTGCCCGCGATACGGACGAGGCGGACATCCAGGCCGTGCTTGCCAGCATGGCGGCGCAGGTGGCGGCCGAACTGGCGAGCGAGAATGTCGGCGATCCCGAAATCCTGTTCGAGATCGACCTGCGCTATGCCGGCCAGGCCTTCGAGGTGCCGATGACCATCCAGCCGGACATCCTGCGGCGCGACGGCATCGCCGGGCTGACCGCGCGTTTCGACGTGGAGCATGAGCGGCTGTTCACCTTCACCATGGACAGCCCGCACGAGATCGTGAACCTGCGCGCCGTGGCGCTGGGCGCAACGCCCGACCTGCCGGCCGCGGCGCTGCCGTCCGGCAATGGCGATCCCGTTGCCGCGAAGCTGCGCGACCACCGGCTGTGGATGGACGGCGAGGAGCGCGACGCGGTGATCTACGACCGCGCGAAGCTGCGCGCCGGAGACCGGATCGCCGGCCCCGCGATCGTCATCGAAATGGACTCGACCACGCTGATCGAGGCCGATTGCGTCGGCACGGTGGACCGTGTCGGCAACATCCTAATCAATCCGGCATAAGGGGGCGATCGTGCCAGCCACAATCATCGAAACCAATGCCGCCCCGTTCCAGCCGCGCAGCATCGATCCGGTCACGCTGGAAGTGATCGAAAACGCGCTGCGCAACGCGCGCGTGGAAATGGACGCCACCCTGGTCCGCACCGCCATGTCGCCCGGCATCCGCGAACAGGGCGACGCCTTTCCGCTGATCGCCGATCACAAGGGCCGGATGATCGTCGGCCAGTTCGGGTCGTTCATCGACGGCTTCCTGCGCGGCTTCCACGGCACGCTGGAAGACGGCGACATGATCCTGCTGTCCGACCCCTATTCCGTCGAGGGCGCGATCAGCCACAATAATGACTGGCTGGTGCTGCTGCCGGTGTTCATCGACGGCCGGCTGATCGCCTACACCGCCATGTTCGGCCACCAGTCCGATATCGGCGGCAAGGTCGTCGGATCGATGCCGATCGACGCGCGCTCCATCTTCGAGGAAGGAGTGCGCATCCCGCCGGTGAAAATCTATTCGCGCGGCGAATATAATGCCGATCTGGTGCGCCTGATCATGCACCAGACGCGCAAGCCGGACTGGTGCACGGCGGATCTCAACGCGCTGATCGCCGCCTGCCGCGTCGCCGCGCGCCGGGTGGTGGAGATGTGCGGCCGCTTCGGACAGGATGTATATGTCGCCGCCACGCAGGAACTGCTGGCCCGCAACCACCGCGCGATGAAACAGCTCATCGCCACCTCCATCGGTGAGGAACCGGTCAGCTTCCAGGATTATATCTGCGACGACGGCCTGGGCTACGGCCCCTATCGCATCGCGTGCACCATGTGGCGCGAGGGCGACAGGGTGATCCTGGATTTCGCGGGCACGGACCCGCAGTCCGAAGCGTCGATCAACTTCTATCTGAACGAGAACATGTTCAAGATGTTCTTCGGCATCTACATGATCATGGTCTTCGACCCGCAGATCCTGTTCAACGACGGCTTTTACGACCTGATCGAGGTCCGCATCCCGGAAGGGTCGCTGCTCAAGCCGCGATTCCCGGCGGCGCTGTCCGGCCGCACCCACGCGCTGGGGCGCATTTTCGATATTTTGGGCGGCCTGCTCGGCCAGCGCACGCCCGAATTCCTGAACGCCGCCGGCTTCTCGTCTTCGCCGCACCTCTTCTATTCCGGCAATGACGCGAACGGCGAGTGGTTCCAGCTGTTCCAGATCGGCTTCGGCGGCATCCCCGGGCGGCCGATGGGCGACGGGCCGGACGGCCATTCGCTGTGGCCCGGCTTCACCAACGTCCCCAATGAATTTCTGGAGCGCTATTTCCCCCTGATGATCGAACGATATGAAACAGAGGCGGACAGCGGCGGCGCGGGCATGCATCGCGGCGGCAACGGCATCCGCATGACCTATCGCTTCCTGGCGGCGGGCACCGTCTCCATCCACGACGACCGCTGGTTCACGCACCCCTGGGGGGTGAACGGCGGCAAGCCGGGAGCGCGCGCGCGCAAGATATTGGAGAAGGCGGACGGCACCACGCAGATCGTCGCCAACAAGCTGGAGCAGCTTCGGGTCGAGCCGGGCGATCAGCTGCACTTCATCACCTGGGGCGGGGGCGGCTGGGGCGACCCGCTGGAACGCGCGGCGGCAACGGTCGCCCAGGAGGTCCGGCGCGGCCTTGTCTCCATCGACGGCGCGCGCGCCTATGGCGTGGTGCTGGACGGCGGTGGAGATGTGGACGGCGCCGCCACCGACGCCCTGCGCGCGGCGATGCGCACCGGGCGGACCGGCGAACTTCCCGTCTTCGATTTCGGCCCGGACATCGAAACGCTGCGCGCCAATGCGGAGGCGGAAACCGGGCTGCCCGCGCCGCGCAGGCCGGTGTGGCCGCATCTCAACCGGGTGTCGCAATGAGCGCCGCGGCACAGGCCGGTGCGCTCGCCGGAATTCGGGTCATCGAGCTTGGCCAGCTGATCGCCGGGCCGTTCTGCGGCCAGCTGCTGGGCGACATGGGTGCTGAAGTCATCAAGGTCGAAGCGCCCGGCCAGGGCGATCCGATGCGCAACTGGGGGCGGGGGGAAGCCAAATTGTGGTGGGAGGTCGTCTCCCGCAACAAGAAATCCGTCTCGGCCAACCTCCGCGTGCCCGCCGGGCAGGAGATCGTGCGCAAGCTCGTCGCCCAGGCGGACATATTGATCGAGAATTTCAAGCCCGGCACGCTGGAGCGCTGGAATCTGGATCCGCAGACGCTGATGGAGATCAACCCCCGGCTCATCGTCGTGCGCGTTTCCGGCTATGGCCAGACCGGGCCTTATTCAGGCCGCGCGGGCTTCGGCGGGATCGGCGAGGCGATGGGCGGCTGGCGCCATGTCGTCGGCGAGCCGGATCGTCCCGCCAGCCGCATGGGCATATCGATCGGCGACAGCCTGGCGGCGACCTATGGCTGCATGGGCGCGCTTGCCGCGCTGCACGCCCGGGAACGCACCGGGCGCGGCCAGATCGTCGATTCCGCGCTTTACGAGGCAGTGCTGCAGGTGATGGAAAGCCTGGTCCCGGAATATGTCGTGTCCGGCTACGTCCGCGAACGGTCCGGATCCACCCTGCCCGGCATCGCGCCGTCCAACGTCTATCGGTGCAAGGACGGGGATTATCTGATCGGCGCCAATCAGGACGCCGTCTTCGCCCGGCTGTGCGCCGCCATGAGCCGGCCGGAACTGGCCAGCGACCCGCGCTATGTGGACCATGTGGCGCGCGGGCGGCACCAGATGGAACTGGACGGACTCATCGAGGCGTGGACCAGCCAGCACAGCATCGCCGAGGTGGCGGCGCTGATGATCGCCCACAGCGTGCCGTCCGGCAAAATCTACCGCGCGCCCGAAATGCTCGAGGATCCTCACTTCGCCGCGCGCGAGGCGTTGATTTCCGTCGATCACCCGCAATGGGGCAAGCTGACCATGCAGAACTGCTTCCCCAAATTGTCAGACACGCCAAGCAGCGTCCGCACCCCCGCCCCGGCGACGATCGGCCAGGACAATGCCGGAGTGTACGGCGCGCTGCTCGGGCTCGACGACGAGGAGATGAAGGCGCTGGCCGGGCAGGGCGTGATCTAGACATGGCGGCGACGGACGATCCCGCCTTCGGCCGCCACGCCGCCGCCTTTCACGGCCGCCTGCCGGCCGGGGAACGCCCGGCGCTGCTGCTGATCGACATGGTGGAGGCGTATCTTCAGCCGGATTCGCCGCTTTATGCGGGCGACGGCGCGCATGACGCCCTCGCCGCCGCCGGCCGCCTGCGCGATGCCGCCTGCAGTACCGGCGCGCCGGTGGTGTTCACCAACGTCCGCTATTCGAAAGGCGGCGTGGAAGGCGGGCTTTTCTATCGCAAATTGCCGGTGCTCGCCGCCTTCGAGGACGGCTCGCCGCTCGGCGCATTCCCGCAGGCGCTCACCCCGGCGGCGGACGATCTGGTCGTCACCAAACATTATGCCTCTGCCTTTTTCGGGACCGCGCTTTCCTCCACGCTGACGGCGCTGGGGGTCGACACCGCGCTGGTCTGCGGCTTTTCCACATCGGGCTGCGTGCGGGCGACGGCACTCGATGCTTTACAACATGGCTTCGCGCCCTATGTGGTCAGGGACGCCTGCGCCGACCGCGCCAAAGCTCCTCACGAGGCCAATCTGAGCGACCTGCAACTCAAATATGGCGAAGTCGTCGACGAGGCGGCGGCCATGGCCATATTGCGCGGAACGGCGGCGCGGTGAGCCGCGCATCCGACATCGCGTACGAGACCATCCGGCAGCACATCCTGTCCGGCGCGCTCCAGCCCGGCACGCAGCTGAAGGAGACTGACCTGGCGGCGCTGTGCGGCGTTTCCCGCACGCCGGTGCGCGACGCGCTGAGCCGGCTGGAAGCGGAAATGCTGGTCCGGCGCAGCGATACCCAACGCACCTTCGTGCCGGATTGGCCGCACGACGAGATCGAGGAGGTCTTCGCCCTGCGGGTGATGATCGAATCCTACGCCGCCGCCCGCGCCGCCCGCCACGCCACCGCCGATCAGGTCGCCGCGATGCACGACTGCAACGAGCGGATGGAAAAGGCGATCAGCGACCCCGGCAATATCGAGGGCTTCCTTTCCGGCAACCGCGAATTCCATGCGCTGGTCATGGAGGCGTCGGGCTCGCTCCGGCTGACCCGAATGAGCAGCATGATCGTCGAGCCGATCATCGTCCATGGCACCGCGAAACGCTATAGCGGCCTGGATCTCGCCCAGAGCCTGTCCGATCACCGCGATCTGGTGAAGGCCTTTCAGGGGCGCGACGCGATCTGGGCGGATGCGATCATGCGGTCGCACATCCGCCGCGCGGCTCACCGTTTCACCAAGGGATCGCCCGAATCCGCATAGGATGAGCCGGTTTCGCGCGCCGGCGCACGCACGGTTGCGGGCCGGTTCCACGCAGGCGTTTCAAAGCGGCGTTGCCGCCCGCCCGTCCGGCGCGTCCGCCCATTCCGGCGGCGTCGCCCCCGCCTGCCGATGAAGCGCATCGCCGATCAGGCGGAAGAAGGCACGGCCTTCGGGGCGGTGCGCCGCCTGCCATTCCGGGTGCCATTGCACGGCCACCACCGGCGCGCCGCACGGCCGGGCGGAAAAGGCCTCCACCAGCCCGTCGTCGCAGGCGACGGCTTCAACCTTCAATCCGCCGCCCAGCCTGTCCACTCCCTGGCCGTGGACCGAATTGACCGCCAGCCGCGCCGTTCCGATCGCATCCGAAAGCAGGCCGCCCGCGCTCAGTTCGACATCATGATAATGGTCGAACAGATCCTTGAAGGCGAGGTCCGGGCCGGGCGCGCGCTGGTGCACCGGGCCTTCGACAGGGGCCAGCGTGCCGCCGAACAGCACGTTCAGTTCCTGAAAGCCGCGGCATATTCCGAAGACCGGCCGCCCGGCCTCGATCATATGACCCGCCAGCGTCAGCGCCACCTCGTCCCGCTCCATGTCGAGCGGCCCGCTTCCCGTCCGCCCCTGCCCGTAACGGTCGCCCGCGACATTCGAGCGCGATCCGGTGAGCAGCAGGCCGTCCAGCCGGTCGACCAGGCTGATCGCGTCGAACGCCTGCTGCACCGCCGGCACCAGCAGCACAGTCGCCCCCGACAGCGAGGCCAGCGGCGCGATGAAGCGGGACGCGACGGACTGGATGGGCCGATCGAACTGCTCGTTGCAGCACAGCACGCCCATCACCGGCTTGCGCGCTTCGGACGGCCGGTAAGGCGGATGGACGAACGGCGCCGTCATCGCTGCCTCCACGCAGCGCCCCGGCGATGATGACGGGCGCCGCGCAAGGGGGCGATGAATGCGGGCATGGGGGCGGACATCTGCCGATCGGCTCTCTGACTGACGCAAACAACCGGGCAAGCTATATCCCGGCCGGTCCCGCGCCTCGTCAGCAGAAGATATTGGCCCCCGCAAACGCAGGGTTGCACGTCCGCGTGGCCACAGCCGCCCGAGGGGCCATCCCGCCCGGCGGTGCGTGGCGACCAAGGGGGCGGACTGCCGGGAGGGGCGGCTAGGGCTTGGCCTCCGCAATCGCCTTCATGCTTTCCACGGCGCCCTGAAAGCGCGTGCTGATCCGCTCGAACTGCGCCTTGCGGACCTCATCGGACGGCATCAGGTCGGCATCGTAGATCAGCGTATAGACGATCTTCGCGCGCTTCTCGCCGATCGGCTCCACCGCCAGCGTACCGTTATAGGCATAATTGGCCATGCCGCCCACCGTCTGCCCATAGGTGTAGGATCGCGCCGTCTTCGCCACCATCGGCTCGATCGTCTCGTTGTTCAGCGTGCGCACGGTGCCGACATCGCCCTGCCCGGAAACGATGGCGCAACTGAGCTTCAGCCATTCGGTGATGCCGCAATAATCGCCCACCCGCGCCCAGACCAGATCGGCGGGCCGATCCACCTCTATCTCGCGGCGGATGACGATATAATCGGCCGCCGCGACCGGCATCGCCGTGGCCGCGAGACAGCATCCCAGCAAGGCACGTTGGAACATGGCCGGCTTCTCCCCTCCTGTTGCAGGCCGAGCCTATGGCCGCCGCCGGGGCCTGTCTATGTCATTGCCGGGCGCGGGGGAGGCACGGCGGATGCGGCGGTCAGGGCAGGCCGATCACCTGCCGCCCGTCGATCCAGCTTCGGCGGATCTCGAAATCCTCGCCGATGCAGAGCAGCGAAGCGGCATGGCCCGGCGCGATCCGGCCATGGCTGGCGCCAAGGCCAAGGAAAGCCGCCGGCGCCGCGCTCGCCATGGTGAAGGCGGTCTCCATGCCGACGCCGAGCAGCGACACCGCGTTGCGCACCGCGTCGATCATGGTCAGGTCCGATCCCGCCAGCGTGCCCTCCGCATCGACCAGCCGGCCGTCCAGGGCGAAGATGCGGCGGCCCTGCAGCAGGAAATCCGACCGCGCCGAGCCGGTGGTCGGCATGGCATCCGTCACCAGCATGAAACGGTTCGCCGGCTTGCAGCGCAACGCCAGCCGCATCGTCACCGGGCTGACGTGGATCCCGTCGACGATCAGCCCGCACCACACCGCCTCGCTCGCCAGCGCGGCGCCGACCGCGCCCGGCTCCCGGTTGCCCAGCTGCGACATGGCGTTGAACAAATGGGTGAAGCCGGTCAGCCCGGCATCGATGGCGGCGCTGATTTCCGCATAGCTGCCGTTGCTGTGCCCGGCCGAGACGATCAGCCCGGATGCGACCATGCGGCGAACGGTATCCGGCGTCGTCATTTCCGGCGCGATGGTGACCACCGTCCGCCCCGTCCGCAGCCCGGCAAGCGCCGCCAGCCCGGCATCGTCGAGCGGGCGGATGCGCGCGGCATCGTGGATGCCCCGCCGGTCGGCATTGATGAACGGCCCTTCGACATGAATGCCCAGCACGCCGGGCACGCCCGCGCGGATGGCGGCGTCCACGGCGGCGATGCCGGCCTCGATCACCCGCAGGTCGTCGCTGATCAGCGTCGGCAGGAAACCGGTGGTGCCATAGGCCGCATGGGCCGCGCCGATGGCGCGGATCGTCTCGACATCCGGCGCGTCGTTGAACAGCACCCCGCCGCCGCCGTTCACCTGCGTGTCGATGAAGCCGGGCACCAGCATCGCGCCCTCAAGGTCGTGGCGCACCACATCGCCCGGCACGGCGTCCGCCGCCGGCAGCGCGCTGATCCGCCCGTTTTCGACCAGCACCGCCCGGCCCTCGACGAAGCCGGCATCGGTGAGCACAAGGCCGTTGGTCAGCGCGAACCGCATCACATCGTCTCGGTTATCTTGGCGAGGTGGGGCGGCCGATCCGGGTCGAAACCCCGCGCCACGGACAGCGCATTGGCCGCGCGGTAAAAGGACTGGATGGCCAGCATCGGCTGGATCGCGGGATCGGCATCGGCCAGCGGCAGTGCGGTGGCGCCGGCCGGCGCGCGCCCCGCCACCAGCACCGATCCGCCCCGCGCCACGACATCGGCCACCAGCGCGTCAATGCCGTCGCCGGCCTCGTCGGCCTGGCGGAACACCAGCAGGGGAAAATCCGGCCCGACCAGCGCCATCGGGCCGTGCCTCACCTC
This sequence comes from Sphingomonas sp. SCN 67-18, assembly GCF_001724715.1. Taxonomy (GTDB): domain Bacteria; phylum Pseudomonadota; class Alphaproteobacteria; order Sphingomonadales; family Sphingomonadaceae; genus SCN-67-18. The sequence continues at coordinate 26,912 of NZ_MEFG01000008.1, read as the reverse complement.
CGCCGCGCTGAACGCCTCGGCATGGAGGCCGCAGGTTTCCTTGAACTTCAACGCCGCCTCCTGCGCGATGCCGAAGCCGACGCCCCGGCCGATGACGTAGAGGCCGCGCGCACCCGCCAGCCGCGCGACCAGCGCGGACCAGTCCGCTTCCCAGCTATGGCGCAGCAGGTCCGGCAGGCGCTCCAGCGCGTCGCCGAGCGCCGCATCCGCCGTCCATTCCGCGACGAGTTGAGTGACGGCCGCCAGCGTCGCGATATAGGATTTGGTGGCGGCGACGCTCCTTTCCGGCCCGGCGTGCAGGGGCAGGACAGTGTCCGCCATGCCGGCCAGCGGCGAATCCGGGTTGTTGACCAGCGCCAGCGTCTCCGCCCCGCCATCCCGCGCAGCCGCCATGGCGGACAGGATGTCCGGGCTGCGGCCCGACTGCGAGATGCCGATCGCCAGCATCCCCGAAGCGTCTGTCGCCGCGCCATAGACCGAGGATATGGACGGCGCGGCGGATGTGGTCATCACCCCGGCCCGCGTCTCGATGAGATATTTGGCGAAGGTCGCCGCATGGTCGGAACTGCCCCGCGCGCAGGTGATGACGGCGGACGGCGGGGCGGCGCGCAGCCGGGCGCCCAGCCGCCGCGCCGCGGCCGCATTGGCCAGGCGCTGGCGGGCGACGGCATCGGCCGCTTCGGCGGCTTCGGCGAACATGCGCGTCGAGTCCGGGGCGATGCTCATCCCCGGGTGTTCAGCTCTGCGACGAAATCATAGGCGTCGCCGCGATACCAGCTGCGCGTCGCCTCGATCGCGCGGCCGTCGTCCAGGAAGCCGCGCCGCTCGATGAACAGCCCGGCGGCGCCCGGCTCCACCCCCAGCAGCCGGGCCTTCTCCTCGTCGAACAGCACCGCGCGCAGGCGCTGGAGCGCGCGCACCGGGCGATTGCCGGCGGCTTCCAGCGCGGCATAGAGCGACGCCGCCACCGCATCGACGCCATCCAGCCCGAAACCGGGTATGGCCGCATATTCCAGCGCCATCGGCAGATCGTCGGCAAAGCGGATGCGGTTGAACCGATAGACCGGGCTGCCGGGGCTGAGGCCCAGCATCAGCGATTCGTCCGGCGTCACCGCGCCCTCGGCCCGCAATATCCATTCGCTGCGCGCGGTCCGCCCCCGCGCGGCCATATCCTCGGAAAAGGAGGAGAGCTTGGAGAATTGCTTCTCGACCCGCCCGGCCACGAAAGTGCCCGCCCCCTGCCGCCGGGTCAGCAGCCCTTCGGCGACGAGGGCATCCAGCGCCTTGCGCACGGTGATGCGCGACACCGCCAGGTCAGCCGCCAGATCGCGCTCCGGCGGCAATGTCTCATTGGGTTTCAGCACGCCATTGTCGATCGCGGCGCGCAGCGCGTTCTGCAGCTTGCGGTAGAGCGAGCCGCGCCCGGCCTCGTCCAGCGGTCCTATCTGTTCGATCAGGCTTGCCACCCAGCCCCCCTCTTGCCGTTGCGTTTTGAAGATATGATACCAATCGAATACCTATTGCAAGTTGAATTCGCCATTCTCCGTAAAAATATCAGAAATGGTATTGACGGAAGGATAAAATAGCGAGATGGTCTTGTTATTGGTATCAAACTGGTCATGCGAACCCGCGTTGTAAGAAGGGATTGGCCAGCCCGCCAAGTGGGAAAGAGGGGATTATGAGCCATGACCACCCGTAGCATCCTTACGCGCTCCGCCAGCTTCACGGCGTTGATGACCGGCCTGTTCCTGGCCGGCGCGGCCCATGGGCAAAGCAGCGCGCCCGCCGATTCGGCCACGGGTGACGACGACGTGATCGTCGTCACCGGCATCCGCGCATCGCAGGCCGCGTCCATCGATGCCAAGCGCGAGCTGGGCGTGATCGCCGACGTGATCAGCGCGGAGGACATCGGCAAGTTCCCGGACAAGAACGTCGCCGAATCGCTGCAGCGCATTCCCGGCATCGTCATCAACCGCGAATTCGGCGAAGGGGAGCGGGTGTCGCTGCGCGGCACGGCCGCCAATCTGACCAAGACGCTGCTCAACGGCCATTCGGTCGCGACCGCCGACTGGTTCATCCTCGATCAGCTCAATGCCACCCGCAGCTTCAACTATCTCATCCTCCCGTCCGACATCGTCGGCCAGCTCGAGGTCTATAAAAGCCCGCAGGCCGATGTCGAGGAAGGCGGCGTCGGCGGCACCATCAACGTGCGCACGCGCAATCCGCTGGACCTGAAGGCCTTCACCGCCACGGGTTCCATCCAGGGCGTCTATTCCGAACGGTCGAAGAAGTTCGATCCGCAGGCATCCGCGCTGTTCAGCTGGAAGAATGCCGACGAGACCTTCGGCATCCTGGTCAGCGGCCTGTACCAGAAGCGCCAGACCCGGCGCGACGGCGTGGAGACGCTCGGCTATCAGGCCTATACGCTGGCCGGGCAGTCGGTGCAGATCCCGACGCTGATCGGATCGGCGCTGTTCCAGCAGAACCGCGAACGCTATGGCGGCAATATCGGCATCCAGTTCCGCCCGTCCGACGCGCTCGAGGTCAATCTGACCGGCCTTTATTCGCGCTTCAACGCGAATAATTTCAACCTCAACTATCTGGCCTGGGCGGGCCGCGCGCTGGGCGACGGCGGCACTGTCGCCAACCCGGTGGTCGAGAATGGAACGCTGGTCGCGGGAACCGTGACGTCGCTGCCCGACAGCCGCGGCGTGGTGTATGACGCGATCAGCCGCCAGTCGCTCGCCGAAACGAAATCGGCCGATCTCGACATCAAATACCGCCCGATGGACGCCACCACCCTGCACCTGAAGGCGGGCTGGACCAAGGCGCGCGGCAACACGGTCAACGAATCCTTCTTCGAATCCGCCGCGCCGGGTTCCTTTTCCTTCGATTTGAGGACGCAGGCCCCGTCCGTCACCATCCTGTCGCCCGACGCCACGTCGCCCGCCGGGATGGGGATCGATTTCGGCCGCAAGCCCACGGTTCGCAGCAGCGACGAAGAGAAATATCTCTACGCTGACATTGAGCAGACGGTGGACTGGGGGCCGGTGAACGCCCTCCAGTTCGGCGTCAAATATACCGATCATGACCGCTCGGCGCTGTGGCTCAGCACCAATGGCGGGGTGTTCGTGCCCGGCCTCACCTGCGGCAGCGCGCCCTGCACGGTGGCCGATTTCTCCGCCGGCGCCTCCACCCCGTCGGATTTCCTGAAGAACATCGCATCGGGCGGCACGCTGCGCGATTACTGGATGGTCGACCAGGCGACGCTGGAGCGCATCTATGCCGCCCAGCCGGATGCCAACCGCGCCCGCTTCCTCGTCGCCAGCGCCACCTTCTCGATCAACGAAAAGGCCTATGGCGGATATGGCATGGCCAAGTTCGGCGGCGACGGCTGGAAGGGCAATGTCGGCGTGCGCGTGGTCCGCACGGACCAGACCGCCAACGGCAACCTGCTGGGTGCGCCCAACCCCACCAACACCAGCCCGTTCGGCGATTATACGCCGATCACCATCAAATCCTCCTATACGGACGTGCTGCCCAGTGCCAACCTGTCGGTCGATCTGAGCGACCAGATGGTGCTGCGCTTCGCCGCCGGCCGCACGGTGGCCCGGCCCGATTTCGCCAAGATCGCCCCCGGCGTGAACCTGAACGGCACCACGCTCAGCGGATCGGGCGGCAATCCGGCGCTGAAGCCGTTCCGCGCCAACCAGTATGACGTGTCGTTCGAATGGTATCCGGACCGCCAGACCATCGTCGCCGCCGCTTTGTTCTACAAGGATATATTGAGCTACATCGTCAACCAGACGACAACCGAGAGCTTCCCCACCCAGTTCGACGTCATCGGCACCCAGCCGGCGTCCTGCACGCCGATTGCCGGGGGCAACCCCAATCTGTTCAGCTGCCCCTATGACATCAACCGGCCGTCAAACGGCCAGGGCGGCACCAACAAGGGCATCGAGCTGCAGGTCTCCCGGCCGCTATGGGGCGGGTTCGGCGTCATCGCCAGCTACACCTATTCGGATGCGAAGGCGAACAACGGTGATCCGATCCCCGACAACAGCAAGCATACCGGCAGCCTGACCGGCTATTTCGAAAATACGCTGCTCAGCGCACGCGTCTCCTACACCTACCGGTCGAAATTCTTCATCGATATCGATCGCAACGCGCCGCTGAACGAACATGCGCTGGAATCGGTGGATGCATCGCTGAGCGTCAACATCACCCCCAATGTCGCGCTGACCGCCGACGCGGTGAACCTGACCAACGAGAAGGTCATCCAATATTCGGGCACGCCCGACAGGCCGCGCGCCATCTACGACAATGGCCGGCAATTCTATGTCGGCGCGCGCTTCCGCTTCTGATCCTCCCCCTGCCGGGCGCCGCCACCCGCGGCGCCCGCCCCATTTCGCCGCCTTGCGCAGCCCGCGCATCCCGTTACGACGGAAGATGATTCCTCTGGCGCAGGATTGGCCGTGACCGGACGCGCTTTCCTTTTTCTCCCCGCCCTGCTGGCCTGGGCGGCGCCGGCCGCGGCGGCGGACGCCCCCGCGCTGCTGCCCCGGCCCGCCCACATCGCCGTCCAGGCCGGGCGGTTCGACCTGACGGCGGCGACGCCGCTGGTCGCCGCGGCGGACGACGGCGGCGCGCGGAACGCCGCGCTGCGCCTTGCCGAATGGATGGCGGCGGCGGGGCGGCCGCTGCAAGCCCCGGTGCCGCGCGCGGACGGCCCGGCCATCCGCTTCGCCCGCACGCCGGGCCTCGCGGCTGAGGGTTATCGCCTGCGCATCGACGCGGACGGCGCGACCGTCTCCGCCAGCGACGACAGCGGGCTGCTCTATGGCGCGGTCACCCTGTGGCAGCTCGCCGGCACGCCCGGCCCCCTGCCCTATATGACGATCGAAGATGCGCCGCGCTTCGGCTGGCGCGGGGTGATGCTGGACAGCGCCCGCCATTTCCAGTCGCCCGCCTTCGTGAAGCACCTGATCGACTGGATGGCCGCAAACAAGCTCAACCGCCTGCACTGGCATCTGGTGGACGATCAGGGCTGGCGCATCGAGATCCGCAAATATCCGGAGCTGACCGGCATATCCGCCTGGCGCAGCCCGGCCGTGGCGCCCGGCGCCCCGCCGCTGCCGCCGACCGGCGGTTTCTACAGCCAGCCGGAGATCCGCGACATCGTCGCCTATGCCGGCGCGCGCGGCATCGTCATCATCCCCGAAATCGAGATGCCGGGCCACGCCACCGCCGCGATCCGCGCCTATCCCGCGCTGGGCATGGGCGTGCCGCTGCCCGAGGGCGTCTGGTCGGACTGGGGGGTATTCCCGTGGCTCTACAACAGCGACGATGCGACCTTCGCCTTCCTGCAGGATGTGCTGGACGAGGTGATGGCGCTGTTCCCCTCGCCCTGGATCCACCTTGGCGGGGACGAAGCGACCAAGGAGCAGTGGAAGGCCGATCCCGCCACGCAGGCGCGGATCAGGGCGCTGGGCCTCGCCGACGAGAATGCCCTGCAGGGCTGGTTCATGGCGCGGATCGGCAATTATCTGGCCGGGCATGGCCGCCGGATGATCGGCTGGGACGAGATATTGGAAGGCGGCGTGCCCGCTGACGCCGTCGTCATGTCATGGCGGGGCGTGGACGGCGCGGTCACCGCCGCCCGGGCCGGGCACGATGCGATCCTGAGCGCCGCGCCCACCCTTTATTTCGATCATCGCCAGGGCACCGGGCCTGACGAGCCGCCGGGGCGCGGCGCGCCGGTGACGCTTGCCGACGTCTATGCCTTCGATCTCGCACCCGCCGCGCTGACGCCGGACCAGCACCGCCACATCATGGGGGTGCAGGGCAATTTATGGACCGAGCATGTCCGCACCGAGGCGCGGGCCGCGTGGATGCTGTTCCCGCGCGCCGCGGCGGTGGCGGAAATCGGCTGGTCGCCGGCGGGCGGCAAGGATTATGCGGATTTCCTCTCCCGCCTGAAGCCGCAGCTGGCGCGGATGGCGCCGCTGGGGCTCAAGGCGGCGGACAGCGCCTTTGCCGATGCGCCGCCGCTCGCGCCGCTGGCGCGCACCAGCCGGCAGCTGGAAAGCTGCACCGGCGGCATCCTGCTCGACCTGGAGGACGATTATCCCGCGCAAGGGCCGCGCGCCCATTTCCTCACCGACATCCTCAACCCCTGCTGGATCTGGCGCGGCGCGCCGCTGGCCGGGGCCGGGCGGATCAGCCTTTCGGTCGGCCAGATTCCCTTCAATTTCCAGATCGGCGTCGATCTGGACAAGATCCGCTTCCGCCCGCCCGCCACGCCGGACGGGGAGTTCGAGGTGCGCGCCGGCGGCTGCAAGGGCCGGCGGATCGCGGTGCTCCCGCTCGCCCCGGCCCGCGACAATCCCGGCCTGACCCGGCTGGAGGCGGCGGTCGCGCCCACACGCGCGCGCCGGACGGACCTGTGCATCACCTATACCGCAAGGGGGGTCAGCCCGATGTGGGCGCTCGACGCCGTCGCGCTGGAGCCGCGATGAACGCGGTGGTGCTCCACGCGCCCTGCGCGGGCTGGCTGGCGGCGCTGGACGAGGTGCCCGATCCCGTCTTCGCCGGGCGGATGATGGGCGCAGGGCTGGCCATAGACCCGGTGGAAGGCGCGTTGCGCGCGCCGGCGGACGGGCGGGTGATCGCCGTTCCCGCAAGCGGCCACGCCGTCACCCTGGCGCTCGACAACGGCGTCGAACTGCTGATCCACATCGGGCTGGAAACGGTGGCACTGGCCGGCAGCGGGTTCACGCCCCGCGTGGCGCCGGGCGATCAGGTCCGCGCCGGCGAACTGCTGATCGCCTTCGATCTCGATGCCGTCGCGCGCGCGGCCAAGGACATGATCACCCCGCTGGTCGCCGCCAGCGACGGGGCCGTGGTGCGGATCGACCGGCCCGGACGCAGGGTCGCGGCGGGCGATCCCGTGGCGACCGTCACCGGCCCGGCGCGCCCGGACGATCCGGGCATCTCCGCCGCCCGCTTCTCCCGCGCCATACCGATCGTCGCGCCCCACGGCATCCACGCCCGCCCCGCCGCGCGCATCGTCGCCCTGCTGAAACCCTATGTCGCCTCGGTGACGATCGAACATGGCGAGCGCAGCGCCAATGCGCGCAGCACCGTCGCCCTGCTCGGCCTCGGCGCGCGTCGCGGCGACACCGTGACGGCGCACGCCGCCGGCCCGGACGGCGCGGCCGCGCTGGACGCGCTCGCCGCCTTTGCCGAACGGCATTTCGGCGACGATGCGGCGGATGACAACCAACCCCCGGCACCGCGCGTCGATGCCGGCGCGGACGGACAAGGGGTCACGGCGTCGCCGGGCCTCGCCATCGGCGTCGCCGTGCAGCTGCGCGCGCCCGATCCTGATCTGCCCCGCGACGGGGCGGGCGCCGTGGCCGAAAATGCGGCGCTGGACATCGCGCTTGCGGCGACGGCCGGGGCCATCGGCGGCAAGGGCGTCGCCGCGGCGATCGCGGACGCGCACCGGGCGTTGCTGGAAGACCCGGAATTGCGGGCGGCGGCGGCCGCGCAGATCGCCGAGGGGCGCAGCGCCGCCTTTGCCTGGCGCGCGGCGTTGACCGGGGCGGCGGACGCGATCCGGGCGACCGGCGACCCCCTGCTCATCGAACGCGTCGCCGACCTGAAGGATCTGGAGCGGCAGGTGATCGCCCATCTGATCGGCCAGCCACAGCCCGCCCTGCCGGACCTGCCCCGCCACGCCATATTGATTGCGGAAGACCTGCTGCCGTCGCAGTTCCTGGCACTGGACGGCAGCCGGCTTGCGGGCATCTGCACGGCGGCGGGCGGGCCGACCGCGCATGTCGCGATTCTGGCGGCGGCGGCGGGCGTGCCGATGGTGGTGGCGGCCGGACCGGATATCCTCGCCATCCCGGACGGGCGCTCGGTGATCCTCGACGCGGATGCGGGGCGGATCGACCCGCAGCCCGGCATCGCGGCGCTGGCCGAGGCCGGCGAGCGGATCGCCGCCGCCCGCGCGTTGCGCAGCGCCGCGCTGAAGGCGGCGGGCGACATCTGCCGGATGGCGGACGGCACCCGGATAGAGATTTTCGCCAATTTGGGGTCGGCGGAGGAAGCAGCCGGCGCGGTCGCCGCCGGTGCGGAGGGCTGCGGCCTGCTGCGCACCGAATTCCTGTTTCTCGACCGCGATACCCCGCCCGGCGAGGACGAGCAGCGCACGCTCTACAGCCGTATCGCGACGACGCTGGGGGACAGGCCGCTCGTCGTGCGCACGCTGGATATCGGCGGCGACAAGCCCGTCCCCTATCTGCCGCAGGCACATGAGGAGAACCCGGCGCTGGGGCTGCGCGGGGTGCGGCTGGGGCTGGCCCGGCCCGACATGCTGGCGACGCAGCTGCGCGCCATATTGGCCGGCGTGCCGGGCGACCAATGCCGCATCATGCTGCCGATGATCGTCGACCGCGACGAGCTGCGCGCCGTCCGGCACATGCTGGCGCAGGCGATGGCTGCGGTCGGCCGTGAAAACCCCGTCCAGCTCGGCGTGATGATCGAAACCCCCGCCGCCGCGCTGCTGGCCGACCAGATCGCCGCCGAAGCCGATTTCCTGTCGATCGGCACCAACGACCTCACCCAATATGCCCTGGCCTGCGACCGGGGGAATGGCGCGGTCTCCGCCAAGGTGGACGCGCTGCACCCCGCCGTGCTCCGCCTGATCGCGCAGGCGGCGGCGGGCGGGCAGGCGCATGGCCGCTGGGTCGGCCTGTGCGGCGGCCTCGCATCCGACCCGCTGGCCGCGCCGCTGCTGATCGGCCTGGGGGTGACCGAATTGTCGGCGACGGTCGGCGCCATACCGGCGCTGAAGGCGGCGGTGCGCGCGCTCGACATGGCGATATGCCGGGCGCTGGCGGCGCGGGCGCTGGACGCCGCCTCCCCCGCCGCCGTCCGCGCGCTGCTGGCGGAGGCGCGGGCATGAGCCGCTGGAGCGCGCCGCTGGAAAAGCTGCAGCCGCTCGGCCGCGCGCTGATGCTGCCCATCGCGGTCCTGCCGATCGCCGCATTGCTGCTGCGCCTCGGCCAGCCCGACATGCTCGACATCGCCTTCGTCGCGGCGGCCGGCGACGCGATCTTTTCCAATCTGGGCCTGATCTTCGCGGCGGGCGTGTCGGTGGGGCTGGCGCGCGAAAATCACGGCGCGGCGGCGCTGGCGGGCGTGGTCTGCTATCTGGTCGCCACCGAAGGCGCCAAGGCGCTGCTCGCGGTTCCGCCCGCCGCCACCGCCGCCTTTGCCGATACCGCCGCGCGCGACCTTGCGGCCAATGCGTGGAAAGCGCGGGAGATCGCCAAGCTGAGCGTGCCCGCCGGGATCATCTCCGGCCTCACCGCGGGCGCGCTCTACAACCGCTTCGCCGAGATCCGCCTGCCCGCCTATCTGGGCTTCTTCGCGGGCCGTCGCTTCGTGCCGATCGCCGCCGGCATTGTCGGCATCGCTTTCGCCGCCGCCTTCGGCCTCGGCTTTCCATGGTTCGAAGCGGGGGTGGACGCGCTCAGCCGGTGGGTGGTCGGCGCGGGATCGGCCGGGCTGTTCGCCTACGGGCTGCTCAACCGGCTGCTGCTGGTCACCGGGCTGCACCATATACTGAACAACCTCGCCTGGTTCCTGCTCGGCGATTTCCAGGGCGCGACCGGCGACCTGAAACGCTTCTTCGCGGGAGACCCCACGGCCGGCGCGTTCATGGCCGGTTTCTTTCCGGTGATGATGTTCGGCCTGCCGGCGGCCTGCCTCGCAATGTATCGTGCCGCCGCGCCGGAACGGCGCAAGGCGGTGGGCGGCCTGTTCCTCAGCCTGGCGCTCACCTCGTTCCTCACCGGCGTCACCGAGCCGATCGAGTTCACCTTCCTGTTCCTCGCCCCGCTGCTGTTCCTCGTCCACGCGATACTGACCGGACTGGCGATGGTCATCATGGCCGCGCTGGACGTGAAGCTGGGCTTCGGCTTTTCCGCCGGCCTGTTCGATTATCTGCTCAATTTCGGGCTGGCGACCCGCCCCCTGTTGCTGCTGCCCGTGGGGCTTGCCTATGCGCTCGTCTATTATGCGGCCTTCGCCTGGTGCATCCGCCGCTTCGACCTGAAGACGCCGGGCCGGGACGGCGTGGAGGCCGCCGCCGCGCCGGGCCATGTGCAGGGACGGGATGGTGACGGCGCGGCCATCGTGGCGGCGCTGGGCGGGGCCGGCAACCTGCAGTCCATCGACGCCTGCACCACGAGGCTGCGGCTGACCCTGGCCGATCCCGAAAAGATCGACGAGGCCGCCCTGCGCGCGGCGGGGGCGCGCGGCGTGATCCATGTCGGGCAGAACGGGCTTCAGGTGGTCATGGGGCCGCAGGCCGACCAGATCGCCTCCGCCATGCGGCGCAGCACCGCCGTGGCGAGCGCGGCGACCGGCGAAACGCCCGCCGCCGCACATGCGCAAAGCACGGACGATCTGCCCGACGACCCCGCCGTCACGGCGCTCGCCGCGCTCCTGAAGCCCGCGAAAGTCCAGACGGTGGAGATGGCGGGCGGGCGCATCATCCTGTCCTGCCGCCACCCGGACGCCATATCCGCAGACGCCCTCGCCACCGCGGGGATCCGCGCCGTCGCCACGGTGCCGGGCGGCCTGCACCTGCTGACCGCCCGCGACGACCGCATGCTGGGCCTGAAACTACGCCGCGCGCTGGCCCGGATGGAGGGGCCGGCGGAAAGCTGATGATGGCGGGGCAGATGCGAAGCGGGACGATCCACGTGGGGCGAGCGCCCGGATAATTATCCTATATGGTGATATGTTTATCTAGTTTATAACCTAATTTATGACAATGAGCAGGATGGTCCGCTCCGTTCCGTCGCCTTGCAGCCGGGCGGTCTCACCGCGTTCCAGCAGCACGCCGTCATACTGCAAGAGAGACGCGGCGGCGCAGGCGAGGCCGTTTTCGAGCGCGACGGCCAGCGTCACGGGAGCCGTGCCGACCAGGCTGATGTCGCCGCGCACCGGCACCCGCCGCACGCTGTGACGGTGGCTGGCGCGCCGGGTCATCACGTTGAGGTCGAGGACCGGGCCGTCGCTCACCGTCGCCGCGATCGCCCGGCCGCCGTCGAAGGCGAAGGGCGGCGACGCCGGATCGAGCCGGGCGACCTCCCCCGCCGCATCGGTGAGCGTCATCGCGCCGCTCAACAGCGTCAGCGTCCGGTCTATCCCGTCAAAGGCGGAAAAGGGGCCGTCGCCGTCCACCCGCGCAATGCTCACCCGCCAGTCGAAATCGTCCAGCGACGCGCCGGCGGGCAAGAGCATGATCTCGCGCGTCTCGCCCCCGCCATTCTTCCACGCCATGGCCGGATAGTCCGCCGATCTGAGAATGCGCACCGGATCATGCCCTTTCGACCGCCGCTTGCGATAATGTATATATATTTACCCGGCGACGCGTCTTGTCCACCCCGCCGCGGCGGGACGGGGCGGACAGGCCGGGCAGGGCAGCGGGCCTGCGAATATGCGGATGTCGCATTGCGCTTGCCACGCACTTTGGCACAAGGAAGGGCGATGAACGTCTCCAGCGCGCGATTTCAACGACGGACGATGCCCATGGCCTATGGCGCATGGCGGCCGCAATGGCGCGCAAACCCGGGGAAAACCGGCCGATGGTGAAGGCGGCGGGGGCCGAATCGGCCGAGGTTCCGCTTCACCGGCGAATCCGGGGCGACATCGAGACGCGGATCATGTCCGGCCTGCTGAAGCCCGGCGACAAGGTGCCTTTCGAGCATGAGCTGATGCGCGAATATGGCTGCTCGCGCATGACGGTGAACAAGGCGCTGTCGGCGCTGGCCGCGACCGGGCTGATCGACCGACAGCGCGGCGCCGGGTCCGTCGTCGCCCAGCCGCGCATCCACATGGCGGCGCTGGCCATCCCCGATATCCGCGAGGAGATCGTCAAGCGCGGTTTCGCCTATCGGCTGGAGCTTCTCTCAAGCGAGCGCGTGGCCGGCTCCGCCATTCCGGAAGGGGCGATGCGGACCGGGCGCGCCGGCGAGATCCTGTCGCTGCGCTGCCTGCATATCGCCGACACCCGCGTCTTCGCGGTCGAGGAGCGGCTGATAAACCTCGATGCCGTGCCCGACGCCGCCGACGCCGATTTCAGCCAGACTCCGCCCGGCAGCTGGCTGCTCGCCCATGTTCCCTGGACGGAGGCCGAGCACAAGATCATGGCCGCGCAGGCAGGCGATCTCGCCGCCGTGCTGGGCGTGGCGGCGGAAACGGCCTGCCTGATCCTCGAGCGCAAGACCTGGCGGGCGGGCGCGTCGATCACCTCGGTGCGCCACACCTTTCCCGGCGACTGTTTCGACCTGTCGGCCCATTTCCTGGCGCAGGCGGCCGCAACCGCCTGAGCCGCCGCCCGGTCAGAAGAACAGCTTGCGGAAGCTGATTCTGATCGTCCGGCCCACCGGGTCGATATAGCCCGGCTGATAGCTGATCGGCGTCTCCCCCGTCGCGTCGCGCACGTTCATGCGGGCGTTGAACAGATTGTCCACCGCGATGCTCAGCCGCGCGCCCCGCAGGAACGGCCATTTGCCGGTCAGCGCCTGCTGCTGGCCAAGATTGGCGAACAGCCGCAGGTTGACCGTGGTGAGGTCCGAAAAGCGCAGCGCCTGCGCGCCGGTGGTGCCGCCCGCCACGGTGGTGCCACTGCGCCAGTCCGCGCTCAGCCGCGCGCCGAAGCCGTTGCGGGTGAGCCCGGCCTGCGCCTGCAATTCATGCCGCGGCTGGCCGCCGGAAGAACCGATGGCGTCGCCGTTCAGCAGGTCGAGCGCGGGGCCGCCCTGATGGATGAGAATCTCGTCGCGCAGGTGGACGGTGTGATAAAGCGCCAGCTGCATCCGGGTGCCGCGCCCGCCGGGGCCGAAGCCGCCGCCCGGCGGCCGCCCGCCCGGCCCGCCGAATCCGCCCCGCGCGCCCGCATTGCCCGGCCCGCCCGGCGCGTTGGGCTGCTGCCCGGCATTCTGCCCCGGCGGAACCAGATCCCGCAAATTGGGCTGCTGCCCCTCGCGCTGCTCCGCGCCGCCGGTCGGGCGGGGCGGCGTCGACAGCTGCTTGGAGAAATTGATGCCCCAGCGCAGCGATTCCTCGTCCTGCCGCGCGAAATTGATCGGCCGGCTGTCGATCTGGACGATGCGGCCGTTCGCATCGCGGGTGAACCGGTCGGGGAAGGCCGCCTCGATGGCCGCCGTGGCGGTGGGGAAGGACGCGATCGGATCGCGCACCCGGCTGTTGGTGTAGTTGGCGGTCAGGCTCAGATCCGTGCCGGTGATCGGCTTCAGCGTGGCGCCCAGTTTCAGCACCCGCCGGTCGTCCGCCGACAGCGCCGGATTGCCGCCGGTCAGCCGGGTGATGTCCACGGTTTCGCCCTGAACATAATCGAAGATGCGCACGCCGGTGGTGGCGACCAGCGGATTGCCGAGCTGCTGGATGGTCGGCGCGCCTTCGTCCTTGCTGAACGACGCGATCAGCCGCAGCGGCGTCACCGGGGTCCAGCTGATCCCGGCGCCGATCGTCCGCAGCCCGCCGAAATCGGAGACATGATCGTAGCCGATGTTGAAATTGGCGGAAAGCTCGCCGAGCGGGGACAATATGCCCTTCTTGCGGCTGGCCAGCGGCAGATCGAAGCTGATCTGGCCGGATGCCGTGTCGCGCCCCAGATCGGCGGCGGTGGCGATGCCGGACCTGACCGAGCGCACGGAAAGGTCGCTGGTCGTGCCGCCGATCTTCACCGTGGTGGTCGCGGTGCCGGCGGGCAGGCTGAACAGCGATCCGGTGACCACCATCGTCGCGTCGCCGACATTGGCGGTGGAACGCGCCCGGTCGGTCAGGGCCGGGCCGGCATCTGCGGCGGTCAGCGGCGCAAAGGGATTGGCCTGGGCATCGAACGCGTCGATGCGCGCCTGGAACGCGTCCAGATCATAACCGCGCGCGGTGACGGTGCGGCTGGTCTTGCTGTCGAAATTGCCGGTGAAGGTCCAGTTCCATGCGCCGACCGCCCCGTTGAGCGTCGCGCCGACATGGCCGGTCATGTCGCGGCCCTGCTGGCCCAGCGCGCCGAATTCCGAAAGATAGCGATAGACGATGCTGTCGCTCGCGAAGGGCGAATAGGGGCTGCCCGTGGGCAGGGCCAGGCCGACGCCCGCCAGCCCCTGCGCGCTGTCGCTCTCGCTATAATTGAAGCTGGCGTTGAAGCTGGCCGAGACGTTGCCGAAAATGGAGCGCGCATAGACGGCGTTGAGCGTGAAATCGTCGGTTTCCGGGGCCAGCGTGCGGTATCGCCCGACATCGCCGGCATTGACCGTGCCGGCGGCGAAATCGGCGAGCGTCGGGGCGCGGCTGGCGGCGGTGGCGGGCACGCCGACCACCGTCGCCGGACGCCCCAGCAAGGCGCTGAGCGCGGGGTCGATCTCAGCACCCGACACCGCCGAGGCGATGTTGCCGACACTGTCATAGGGCTGGCGCGGCGTCTGCGCGGTGACGTTGCGATCGCTCTCGTACAGCGCGTTGCTGCGCTCATATTCAAAGGCGATGTTGAGCCGCCCGCCGTCGCGGATCCTGAGGAAGCTGCCCTCCACCTCCGGGCTGAAGCGGCCGCCCTCGGTCGCGGCGCCCGCCTCCAGCTCGCCGGTGAAGGCGCGGAAACGCTTGCGCAGCACGACGTTGACCACCTTCTGCGTCGCCCGGTAGCCATATTTCAGCGCCACTTCCTCGGGCAATATCTCGACGCGCTGGATCGCCTCCGTCGGGATGTCGCGAATTTCGGAAAAGCCGGAAATGCGCTTGCCGCCCAGCAGCACGACGGGGCTTTCGCCGCCCCGTCCCTGGCTGCTGCCGGTCTGCGGGGCCAGTTCGGCCAGCAGGTCGTTGAGCGAGCTGACGCCGAAGGACCGGATGTCGGCGGGGGAGAATGTCACCTCCGGCGGGATGTCGCCGATCACCGCCCCTTCCAGCCGCTGGCCGGTGACGACGATGGTCTCCGCCTCGTCCTCCGCCAGCGCGCCGTCCTCATGCGCGGCGCGCGGCGCGGCGGCGGCGGCCGCCAGCTCCTGCGCGAACAGCGCGGAGGCGGGGGTGCAGGCGGCGAGGCCCGCCACAACCAGTGTCAGTCGCTTCATGAAATCTCACGTCCTTGATTCGTCACCCTGGCAGCGCTCCTAGGGCGTGCCGGAATACGCAGGCTGAATCGGATGGTTCAGTTTCGGTTTGGCTTGCGCTGCTAGAACAGCGGGTGGGCAACGGCAATCTTGGCAGTGGCGACGTGACGATCAAATTCATCCCGCAATCGATACGCGGGCGGCTGCTTCTGGCCGCCATCGCCTTCACCGCCGTCGCGCTGCTTTTCGCGACGCTGTCGATCGGCCAGGTGCTGGACCGCTTCGTCACGCGCGGCCTGAACGAGCGGCTGGACACGCAGATCGCGCTGCTGGCGCGGACGGTGCGCGCGGACGGATCGATCGACCGGAGCATGTTGGGAGAGATCGGCCCGTTCACCCAGCACGGGCGCGGCTGGCGCTGGCGGATCGACGCGCCGGGCACCAGCCTCACCTCGCGCGAGGTGCTGGCGCGCGACAGCCTGCGCCCCCCGCCCGGCGCCCGCGCCCGGCGTGAAAGGAACGGGCCGCGTTCCGAACAGAATGCCGATCTTTATGCCCGGGTGCTGACCCGGCAGACCAGCGGCGGCAAGATCACCATCACTGTCGCCGCGCCGCGCGCCTTTATCGATCGGGCGCGCAACGCCGCCGTGCGCCCGCTGCTGCTGTCGCTGACCGCGCTGGGCTTGTTCCTGCTCGCGGCAACGCTGCTCCAGCTGCGGATCGGCCTGAAGCCGCTGGCCCGGCTGAAGGCCGCGCTGGCCGATGTCAGGGCCGGGCGGATCGAGCGGGTGCCGGGCGGCCAGCCGGCCGAGCTGACCGACGTGGTGAGCGAACTCAACGGCCTGCTCGACGAGAATGAGGCCGCGCTGGCCCGGGCGCGCGGCCATGTCGCCAATCTGGCGCACAGCCTCAAGACGCCGCTCGCCACGCTGAGCCTGCGGCTGAAGCAGACCGGCCGGGACCCGGACGGCGAGCTTGCCGAACTGGTCGCCCAGATCGACCGGGGCATCCGGCATCATCTGGGGCGCGCCCGCGCCGCCTCCCCCGGCGCGCCGGGCCAGCCGCAGGTGCCGCTGGCCCGCGCGGTCGGCGAACTGGCCGACGCGCTCGGCCGCATCCATGCCGATCGCGGCATTGCGGTAACGGTGGACATCGCGCCGGACATCGCGGTGAAATGCGACCCGCAGGACCTGGACGAGATGCTGGGCAACCTGCTCGACAATGGCTGGAAATGGGCGCGCAGCCGGATCGCGATCAGCGCCGTCGGCCACGGCTCGTCGGTCGCCGTCATGATCGACGACGACGGCCACGGCCTGTCGCGCGACGCCATCGACAAGGCGCTGGTGCCGGGCCAGCGGCTCGACGAGCAGGGCGACGGCCACGGCTTCGGCCTGCCCATCGCGCGCGAGCTTGCCGAACTGCACGGCGGCGGGCTGGAACTGGGCACGGCCCCGCTGGGCGGCCTGCGGGCGACGCTGACCCTGCCCGCCTGAGCCGGGTCAGCCGCCCGCATCCTCCCCGCCGGCGTTGCGCAGGCAATAGCCGCGCCCGCGCACCGTCTCGATCATCGCGGCGCCGATCTTGCGCCGCAGCCGGCCGACGATGACTTCAAGCGAATTGGAGTCGACGTCGGCATCATATTCATAGACCCGGTCGAGCAGCTCGCCGCGTTCCACCACGCTGTCCTTGCGCAGCACCAGCGTGGAGAGCACCCGCCATTCGAACGCGGTCAGCCTGAGCGGCAGGCCGTCCAGCTCGAAATTGCCGAGCTGGGCGTCATAGACCAGCGGCCCGCAGGCGATCCGCGTCGCGGCATGGCCGGTGGCGCGGCGGACCAGCGCGCGCAGCCGCATCACCACTTCCTGCACGCGAAACGGCTTGATCAGATAATCGTCCGCGCCCGCCTTGAAACCGGCCACCTTTTCCGACCATCCGTCGCGCGCGGTGAGGATGAGCACGGGCAGCGCATTGCCCTCCGCGCGCCAGGACTGGAGCACCGACAGCCCGTCCCTCACCGGCAGGCCAAGGTCGAGCACCGCGGCGTCATAACGCTCCGTCATGCCCAGATGGCCGCCATCCTCGCCATTATTGGCGACATCGACGGCGAAATTCTCCGCGCGCAGCGCTCGCGCCAGCTCGTCCGCCAGCGCCGCATCGTCCTCAACCAGCAAAATCCGCATCGATATGCCTCTTCTTGGCGCGGGGGCCGACGGTCAGAGCGGCACCGCCGTGGTGTATTTCACCTGCGCCAGCGCGAAATGGGACGATCCCGTGGCGATGGCGGGGTGCCGCAGCACGACGCGCATCAGGAAATGGCTGTAATCCTCCACGTCGGCCACCAGGATCCGCAACAGATAATCCCAGTCGCCCGACATGGAATAGCATTCGATGATCTCGTCCCGCGAGGCGACGAATCTTTCGAAGCTCTCGGTCGATTCCGCCGAATGGGTCTTCATGCGCACATGGCACAGCACGTTGACGCCCCGGCCCAGCCGCGTCGCATCGACCAGCCGGACGTGGCGGCCCAGGACCCCGTCCGCCTCCAGCGCGCGGATCCGCCGCCAGCAGGACGCCGTCGACGCGCCGACGCGTTCGGCCAGGTCGGCAAGGCTCAGCGAAGCATCGCGCTGCAATTCACCCAGCAGCTTGCGATCGATCGCATCGATGGCGCGCACCGCGCTCATCCGCCCAGCACTACATTGTCGACCGTCCGGCTCATGCCATGCCTCCGCCGCGCGAAACCGGGCAAGGCCCGGTTCCGGGTGATTATGAAACATATTAATCCCAAAAATGCGAAATCAGCAAATTTCTCATCATGGATGCGCCAGAACATGCGGCATCTGAAATGGTTTTTCACCAGTTTTCGTTAGATTCCGGTCATGTCGACAGATCTCATCACACCCCCGGCGCACGCGTCGGCGGACTGGACGATCCCGCAGGACTGGGCCGCCTACACGCCCGGCGAACATGCGATGTGGGACCGGCTGTTCGCGCGGCAGGCCGCGATGCTGCCCTCGCGCGTCGTCCCCGCCTTCATCGACGGGCTCGACGTGCTGCGCATGACCCGGCCCGGCATCCCCGATTTCGACGAGCTGAACGCGCGGCTGATGAAGGCGACGGGATGGCAGGTGGTGGCGGTGCCCGGGCTGGTGCCGGAAGAGGTGTTCTTCGATCATCTCGCCAACCGGCGCTTCGTGGCGGGGCGCTTCATCCGCACGCCGGACCAGCTCGATTACCTGCAGGAACCAGATATTTTCCACGACGTGTTCGGCCATGTGCCGCTGCTCGTCCACCCGGTGTTCGCGGATTATATGCAGGCCTATGGCGAAGGCGGGCTGCGCGCCGCGAAGATGGGGATGATCGACGCGCTGGCCCGGCTTTACTGGTACACGGTGGAATTCGGGCTGATCCGCGACGACGGGGCGCTGAAGCTCTACGGCGCAGGCATCGTCTCATCTTATGGCGAGAGCCATTTCGCGCTGGACGACCCCTCGCCCCACAGGATCGGCTTCGATCTGGAGCGGATCATGCACACCGATTACCGCATCGACGACTATCAGCAGAATTATTTCGTCATCGACAGTTTCGAGGACCTGCTGCACCAGACCCGCGACGCCGATTTCGGCCCGCTTTACGACCGGCTGCGCGCCGCACCGCTGATCCCGGTCGCCGAGATTCTGCCCACGGACAAGGTGCTGCATGCCGGCACCCAGGCCTATGCCCGCGCGAAGGTTCCGGCATGAGCGATCCGCACTGCCCCTTCGCCGCGCTGTCGCCGCAAAATCCGGACGGGCTGCTGGCGCTGATCGCGATGCACCGCGCCGATCCGCGGCCCGGCAAGATCGACCTCGGCGTCGGCATCTATCGCGACGCGGACGGACGCACGCCGGTGATGCGCGCCGTGAAGGCGGCCGAGGCGCGCCTGCTCGCCGAACAGCCGACCAAGGCCTATCTGGGTTCGGAGGGCGACCCCCGCTATGCCGAGTTGATCGCCGAACTGCTGCTGGGGCCGGGTGCGGACGACCCGCGCCGCTTCTGCCTGCAGACGCCGGGCGGCACGGGCGCGCTGCGGCTGGGCGCGGAACTGATCGCGCGGATGGCGCCGCAGGCGCGGGTGTGGATCGGCGATCCGACCTGGCCCAACCATGGGCCGATCTTCAGCGCGGCGCGGCTGGTGCCCATCGCCCACGCCTTTTTCGACCGCGCGACCGGCACGATCGCCTTCGACGCGATGATGGCGGCGCTGGCCGACGCGCGAGCGGGGGACGTGCTGCTGCTGCACGGCGGCTGCCACAACCCCACCGGCACGCAATTCTCGCCCGATCAGTGGCGCGCGCTCGCCCAATTCTGCATCGCGCGCGGGCTGCTGCCCTTCATCGACCTGGCCTATCAGGGGCTGGGCGACGGGCTGGACGAGGATGCCGGGGGCGTGCGGCTGATGGTGGACGCCGTGCCGGGGGCGATGATCGCCTATAGCTGCGACAAGAATTTCGGCCTCTACCGGGAACGGGTGGGCGCGCTCTGGATCCAGGCCGCGACGCCCATCACGGCGGACCTGGCGCGCGCCAACCTGCTCACCCTGGCGCGCATCCTGTGGTCCATGCCGCCGGATCATGGCGCGGCGGTGGTCCGCATCATCCTGGACGATGCCGCGCTGGCGCAGGATTGGCGCGCGGAACTGACGACGATGCGCGCGCGCCTGAACGCGGTGCGCGGGTCGCTGGCCGCCGCGCACCCGGCGCTGGCGGCGATCGCCGGGCAGCGCGGCATGTTCTCGCTGCTGCCGGTCGGGCCGGACGCCGTCGCGCGGCTGCGGCAGGAACACGGCATCCACATGGCGGGCAGCGGGCGCATCAACATTGCCGGGCTCTCCCCCGCCAACCTGCCGCGCTTCACCGACGCGCTGGCCGCCTGCCTGCCCGGCGACGGCGCGCCACGGCAGGACGCGCCACCAAGGACGACCATCTGCGAGGATATGGAACGATGACCAGTCACGATAATCCGCTCGGCCTGGACGGCTTCGAATTCGTCGAATTCACCGGGCCGGACCCGGATGCCCTCGCCGACCTGTTCGAACGGCTGGGCTTCACCCATGTCGCCACCCACCGCTCGAAAAATGTCCGCCGCTATGCTCAGGGCGACATCAATTTCCTGCTCAACATGGATGCCGGCGGGCAGGTCGCGGAATTCCGCCACGACCATGGCCCCTCCGCCAACGCCATGGCCTTTCGCGTCGCGGACGCCGCCCGCGCGCTGCGCCTCGCGGTCGAGCGCGGGGCGGTTGCCGTGGAGGGCAAGGCCGGGCCGGGCGAGCTGAACCTGCCGGCGATAGAGGGGATTGGCGGGGCCAATCTCTATCTGGTCGACCGGCGCGGCGCCGCCACCATCTACGACATCGATTTCGAGCCGGTGCCCGGCGCCAGCGCGGAACAGAACAGCGTCGGGCTGCACACGCTCGATCATCTGACCCATAATCTGCATCGCGGCCGGATGGATTATTGGGCGAACTATTATGAGCGCATCTTCAATTTCCGCGAGATCCGCTATTTCGACATTGAGGGCCAGTCCACCGGCCTGTTCTCCAAGGCGATGACCGCGCCGGATAACAAGATCCGCATCCCGCTGAACGAAAGCCAGGACGAGCATTCGCAGATCGAGGAGTTCATCAAGGATTATCGCGGCGAAGGCATCCAGCACCTGGCGCTGGCCACCGACGACATCTTCGCCACGGTGGACCGGCTGCGCGCCAACGGCATCCGTTTCCAGGTGACGCCGCAAACCTATTTCGACCTGATCGACAAGCGCCTGCCCGGCCACGGCCACGATGTCGAGGCGATGCGCAAGCGCGACATATTGATCGACGGCGCGCCGGAAACGGGCGGCGGCCTGCTGCTCCAGATCTTCACCGAGAATATGGTCGGCCCGATCTTCTTCGAGATCATCCAGCGCAAGGGCAATGACGGCTTCGGGGAAGGCAATTTCAAGGCGCTGTTCGAAAGCATCGAGCTGGACCAGATCCGGCGCGGCGTGGTGCCGGCGGGGGAAGCCGCGTGAGCACGCCCTTCGCCGTCTCGCGCATCCACCATGTCGCCTATCGCTGCCGCGACGCGAAGGAAACGGTGGAATGGTATGGGCGCGTGCTGGGCTTTGCCTTCACCACCGCCTTCGCCGAGGATCATGTCCCCTCAACGGGGGAGGAAGACCCCTATATGCACGTCTTCCTCGACGCGGGCGGCGGCAATGTGCTCGCTTTCTTCGAACTGCCCGGCCAGCCGGACATGGCGCGCGACCCCAACACCCCGGAATGGGTGCAGCACATCGCCTTCCAGGTGCCGGACGTGGCGGCGCTGCACGCGGCCAAGGCGCATATCGAGGCACAGGGCATCGCCGTGCTCGGCCCCACCTTCCACGGCGTGTTCCGCTCCATCTATTTCTTCGATCCCAACGGCCACCGCGTCGAACTGGCCTGCGACATCGGCACGCCGGACCAATATGAAGAACTGGCCCGCGTCGCGCCCCTGATGCTGGACGAATGGAGCCGCACCAAACGCGCGCCCCGCCATGCCGAATGGCTGCACAAGGACCCCGCCGCCTGAACCGCGCCAGCCGGGGCCAGCAACGCAAAGACCACCCCGTCGCCGCGCGGCGCACTTCCCCGCACCGGGCGGCGCATCACGCACGCCCCGCAGCCGGCTCACGATCCGACATGAAAGAAACTGGAGCGGGCGAAGGGATTCGAACCCTCGACCCCAACCTTGGCAAAGTTGCATCAACCATACCTCAGGCCTGCGCCATAGTTCGCCATTCTACGATTAAGTCACTGATTATCAGTTTGTTTTCTACATGAAACTACGCTAGAACGATCCAAGAGGAAACCCATATTTTTCTCTTTTGGTGGACACCATGTGGACACCAATTGGAGGGCGGGACCGCTCGGAGTCGTAAGAAGATGGCGGAAGAAAAATCGGTCAAGCTGACGAAAACGGTCGTCGATGCAGCGGGTGCGCGCTCGGAACGCTATGAGATTTGGGATAGCGAATTATCCGGGTTTGGTGTTCGCATCGCGACGACCGGACGCAAGACTTTCATCATTCGCTATCGTGCGGAGGGCGGTGGCCGCACCGCACCGCGACGGTTCATGACGGTCGGCCGCTTCGGAACCCTGACGGTGGAGCAAGCCAGAAAGAAGGCAAAGGAACTGCTGGCCGCGGCTACCGTTGGCGACGATCCTGCGAACAAGCGTAACGCGAAACGGGCCGAGATGAAGATGAGCGGGCTGGTCGACCGCTATGAGAAGGAGGGCTGTTTCATCCAGCGCGGCAAGCGCCAGGGCCAGCCGATGAAACCCTTGACCAAGAAATACACCATCGCCCGGCTGCGCCATCATGTCGTGCCGCTGCTCGGCCGGAAGCGCGTGACGGAGATCGGCGCGGCCGACATCGAGCGGTTCTTCCGCGATGTCGAAGCTGGCAAGACGGCGAAGAATGAAAAGACGGGGCCGCGCACGCGGATCATCGTCAAGGGTGGCGCTGGTGCGGCGCGCAAGGTGTTCCGCGATCTGTCGGCCGTGTTCAGCTTCGCCAAGCGGCACGAGATCGTCGCAGCCAACCCCTGCGAGAAGGCCGTGGTGAACAAGTCGGACAACAAGCGCACACGCTTCCTTACGCTGGAGGAAGTCGCACGCCTGGGCGCGGCTTGTGACGCATTGGAAGCCGAGGGCGTCAACAGCAAGGCGCTCAACATCACCCGGCTGTGGGTGCTGACCGGCTGCCGCCGCAATGAAATCGCGGAGCTGAAATGGGATGAAGTCGATCTGGATAATGGTCTGCTCGTCCTCGACGACAGCAAGACCGGCAAGTCGATCCGTCCGCTCTGCCTTGCGGCGGCGACCTTGCTCAAAGGCGTCGAGAAGGTGGACGACACGGACTATGTGTTCCCCGCCGATGAAGGCGACAGCTATTTCCAAGGCACCAAGAACATCTGGCCGAAGATCGTGAAGAAGGCCGAACTGGCCGGCGTCACCCCGCATACGCTGCGTCATACGGTGGGTGCCACGGCCACCTCGCACGGCGAGGCGCTGGCGCTAACCGGAGCGATCCTCGGCCATGCGAATCTGCGCTCAACGATGATCTATGCCCATGTCCAGCATGATCCATCGGTGAAGGCCGCCAATCGCGTAGGCCGCCGGATCGCCTCCGCGCTGGCTGGCGCGATCAGTTCCGCCCCCCGCAAGCGTCGCAAGGCGCCCAGACCCATACCGATCAAGGAGGCAGCCCCAGCCAGCAACGGCCTACTTCCTGATGCCGAATGGGAAGCGTTGGCCGAGCTTGCCGCGTTGCCCACTGAGGACAAGGGATTTCTGGCTTCGGCCAGCGATCCGGCGCTCGCTAAGCTGGCGAAGCGAGGCTTTGCCGTCGCCGATGCCGGCCCGAGCGATTTGCTCGCTTGGTGGACGATCAGCCCTATCGGCAAAGCGTTGATCGATTCAGTGGCTCCCCATCGCGACGCCGCATAGCCAGCTCCCGTTCTCCGGCGCGTAGACAAATTGACAGCAATCATATGATGCAGAGGAAGCGGACCGGCTGGTGCTGTCGCTGAAGAGCGCGGTCGAACAGAACTGGAGAGCCATTTTGGCGGCGGGCATGACAAAAAACTGCCCGCCGCTGTTCCCATTTGATGTTCTGGATCAATATGAGGATCATGGCGACGACTGATCATCGCCGGCCAGACCGCGTTCAGCTCGACCGAGGCCGCTGCTAAAATCCAAAAAGCCCCCGATGTCGCGAAGGACATCAGGGGGCTGTTCTCGATGGCGCTGGTGCGTGAGGATCGACCGGCCAGTATCAGTCGAATAGATCTTCAAAAAAGCTCATCTGCAATCTCATGGTCGCCATGCCTGCTCATAACAGCCAAGGACCTTCACCATAGTACAGTGAAAACGTAACTCATCGATAGCGGCTGCGACATTTGCCTCATCCGTTCCATGCGCCACCTCGGCGTAAAACCGACTGATCGAGGATCCACTTTCGCGCTGATAACTTTCAAGCTTAGTGAGATTCACCCCGCGTGTCGCAAAGCTGCCTAACGCTTTGTACAGCGCCGCCGGCGCGTTCTTTGTTTCAAAAAACAGACTGACGATCGAGTTAGGTAGAAAAACATTCGACGGCGGATCTGTCGTCAATATGACGAAGCGCGTAGTGTTCGAAGGGTCGTCCTCGATGCCCATTGCCAAGACATTGAGGCCATACAATTCTGCAGCCAGTTTCGACGAAATGGCCGCTACTTTCGGGTCTCCAATCTCAGCCACCTCGGCGGCCGCGCCTGCTGTGTCCGCATTGAGAATAGGTGTAATTCCCCTCGCACGCAGCCAACGACGACATTGGCCAAGCGCTTGCGGATGGCTCGTGGCTTCGGTGATGTCATCGAGGGTTCCAGTGCCTACAAGACAATGGCGAACGCGCAGAAAGAACTCGCCTGCGATCGAAAGCTCGCATTCCGGTAGCAAAACATGAAGATCGGTGACGCGCCCATGGTTGGAGTTTTCAATTGGGATCATCGCTCGACTGGCCTTCCCCTCACGCACGGCATCAAGCGCATCCTCGAAGGAAAAGCAGGGGAGTGGAATAGCGTCGGGAAACGCCTCAACAACCGCTTGGTGCGAATTGGCTCCGGGCGCCCCCTGGAAGGACACCCCCCGCGTCGGCTCGGCGCTGCAGCGCTCGATTAGCTCATCTGCAAGCGTTTGTGCTGCTCGCGGGAGGCTTCTCACATCAATTTTCCTTTATTTCCTTGATCTGTAAGCGCCGGATTTGTCTTAGGATCGGTTTTTGCCTTTGGCGTTCAATCGCAACAGCAGATAGGCGATATTGATAGCGAGAAACCATGCTGGAAAACCCGCAAGTGCTAGTCGGCCAATCGGATCGGCCAACATCGCGATAATGATGACGCCTATATATAGAAGCGCCAACACATTGGCCCAAGGCATGCCCGTCTTCCTGCAATCCGGCGCATCGATAACCCCTTGTGCAACGCGCCGACGGAATGACACGTGGGAAACGAGAATGGTGCTCCACGCCCAGAGTGCCGTTGTAAGAACTAAGCTAATGGCGAAGTCGAATACATGTCCAGGAACAAAGTAGTTCAATACAACGCCAACCGACATTCCAGCTGTCGAGAATAGGACAGCGCGAGAAGGCACATTCCGGTGATTGAGCCTAATCAGTTTCTTGGGCGCCTTGCCAGATGAAGCCAGAGATTGGAGCATCCGCCCAGTCGTAAACATGCCACTATTACACGAAGAAATCGCCGCAGTCAGGATTACCAGATTCATGATTCCTGCGGCATATGGGATGCCAACGGCTCCAAAAACTGACACGAAGGGACTGACGTCCGGATCGAGTTGAAACCACGGCACGAGTAACATGATGACGGCCAAGGCCCCAATATAGAAGAACCCGATCCGGAAGATTACGCCATTGACGGCCCGGCGCATCGTCTTGCTTGGATCGCGGACTTCACCTGCAGTTGCCCCGATCATCTCCACGCCACCGAACGCGAAGGTCGCAACAGGCAAGCAAAGCAGCAATCCAATCAACCCCGTTGGGAAAACACCGCCATTGGCTGTGAACCCATTGAGACCCGCGGGATGGCCATTGTCTGCGACTTGAACGAAGATGAGGCCGGCACCCACAATTATCAGCGCCGCGATCGCAGCGATCTTTATCAGAGCGAGCCAGAATTCGATTTCGCCGAAAACTTTTACGGCACGTGTATTCAGGTAAAACATTCCCAGCAGAGCAGCCGCAGCCGGAATCCATTGCGGACAGTCCGGGACCCAATAACGAAAATAGAGCGCGATCGCCGTTATTTCCGCTATCCCAACGAGAACCCAGTTGAGCCAGTAAGACCAACCGGTCACAAACCCCGCCCACGGCCCCAGGAACTCCTCGGCATAAAGCGCGAATGAACCCGCCGCCGGGCGATAGACCAGCATCTCACCAAGCGCTCGCATTACAACAAAGATGAGGGCCCCAGAGATGGCATAAGCCACCAACAATGCCGGTCCCGCCTGATGGATCGCACGCGCGGAGCCAAGGAAGAGTCCGACACCGATCGCACCGCCGAGGGTAATCAGCTGGACGTGCCGTCCCTTCAGTTCCCGGGAGAGCCCTTGATCCCCCGGTTGATCTTCAAGAGCAGGCTCGTTCGGTTTTGACGACGATCGTAAATCTCCTACTGCTTGTGCGATCTTGGAGGAGCTTCCACTGAACTGAGAACCTTCCTCGCGGCTAGCGCGCTCATTATGAACCATGGGATTTGGGGCCCTCAGCTTTCACCTACATCTTAAATCCGAGCTGCAAACCGTAGGTTCGCGGCGGGGCGTAGAAATCCAGCGCTCCACCCAGCCCGTTAAACAGGGCGCTTGCTTTATAAGTCGTATTGGTGAGATTTTTACCCCACAAGCCCAGGTACCACTTCCCGTCCTCAGCGGTGTATCGCAACTGCGCATTGACCAGGGAATATGCGCTTTGCTGAGCAAGACTTCTATCAAAGATGTCGAAGAAAATGCCCGTCTGATACCGGTACTCACCTGTCACGGATAGCTCGCCATTGGGTAGCGGCACCGTGTAAGTTGCGGTCGTGCCTATCGTCCACTGCGGCGAACGCGGCAAACGATTTCCGCTGACGTCTTCGTCCGCACCGGTCTGACTGTTGTATAGCGCGACACCATTACCAACCTTACTGTGGAGATAA
>NZ_MEFG01000007.1 GCF_001724715.1 Sphingomonas sp. SCN 67-18 | reverse complement strand
GGCGGCGGCGGCCACGGCGCGCTGCTGGGCCTGCTCGGCGGCGCGCTGGCGATCGGCGCGGGCGTGGGCCTCGCCGGTGGCGGCGGCAAGTCGAGCAGCCCGCCGCCCACCCCGCCGGCCGACACCACACCCCCGGCCGCGCCCACCGGCCTGACGCTGGCGGCGGCCGACGATCGCGGCGCATCCTCCAGCGACGGCATCACCAACATCACCCAGGGCCTGACGATCAGCGGCACGGCGGAAGCCAATGCGCGCGTCGAGCTGTTCAACGGCACGACGTCGCTCGGCACCGCCACGGCCAACGCATCGGGCGCGTTCACCATCGACGTCGCGCTCGCCGCCGGCACCCATTCGATCACCGCGCGCGCCACGGACGCGGCGGGCAATGTCGGCGCGTCCTCGACGGCGCTGGCGATCACCGTCGACACGACGGCGCCGGGCGCGCCGACCGTTCCGGCCGTGTCGGACGGCGTGATCAACGCGGCGGAAGCGGCGGCGGGCGCCAGCGTCACGCTCGGCAATCTCGAATCCGGGGCCAGCGCGAGCGCCAGCCTGAGCGGCACGGCCAAGGCGGGCGGCGGCGCGCTGTCCGTTCCCCTGCCCGTCGCATCCAACGGGGCGATCACGCTGACCCCCGCCATATTGCAGCAATTCGCCGACGGCACGCTGACCCTCTCGGCAACCCAGACGGACGTTGCCGGCAACGCCAGCAACGCAGGCAATGTCACCGTGTCGCTCGACACCACGCGCCCGACCGTAACGGTCAGCGCCTCGACCGAAACGCTGCTGTTCGGTGAAACCGCCACCGTCACCTTCACCTTCAGCGAAGCCCCGACGGGCTTCACCGCCGCCGACATCAGCGTGACCGGCGGTTCGCTGAGCGCCCTCAGCGCCACGCCAAATCCGCGCGTCTATGTCGCCACGCTGGCCGCGACCCGGCCCGATGCGGGGCCGATCTCCATCGAGGTGGGCACCGGCTTCAGCGACGCCGCAGGCAACGCGTCCGCAGCGGCCGTCAACTTCGCCCTGTCTTACGATCCGGGCGCGAGCGGCGCGGCCGTCGACGGCTATATCGCCAACGGGCTGGTCTTCCGCGATGCCAACGGCAACGGCGTATGGGACCATGAGGCCTTTACGGACGTGAACGGCAACGGCGTGTTCGACGCAGGCGACATCGATGCCGATGGCGACGGCATCCTCTCCGGCGAGCACTGGACAGTGACCGACGCCAACGGCCAGTTCGCCAACCTGCTGGGCACCGGCAACATCATCCTGACGCCGATCACCGCGAACGACGGCACCGTGCTGACCCGCGACATCTCGGTCGGCAAGCCGTTCACCGCGCAGCTGACCGCGCCGGACGGCGCCAGCGTGGTCTCGCCGCTGACCACATTGGTCGCGGCGGTGGCCGGTCCCAATGCCAATCCGGCGGCGATCGCCGCCGCCGAAGCCGCGGTCAAGGCGGCGCTCGGCCTGCCGGCCGGCGTCGATCTCGGCCATTATGACCCGATCGCCGCCGCGGCCGGCGCCGGCGACGCCGCCCAGCTGGCGGAGGCGATCGCGGTGCAGAAAGCGGCGGCGCAGGTCGCCAACCTGCTGGCCGTGGTCAGCGCATCCGCCGACGCCGCGGGCATTGACGGCGGCATCACCGGCGCCAGCGTCTCGACCGCGACGGTGCTCGCCGCGATCATCGCCGGCAATGGCGGCGCGCCCGTCGATCTCACCTCCCCGTCGGTGATCGCATCGGTATTCGACGGCGTCGCGCAGGCGGCCGGCGATCCGGCGGTCGCCGCCGCGATCAGCGGGCCGAGCGCGCAGATCGCCATCGCGCTCGCCAACGTCAACGCGGCCATCGCGGCCGTCGAGGCGGCGGACGCGTCCAGCGCGCTGGGCGGCATCGCCGCGGCGCAGATCGTCGCGCAGGCGGGCGTCGCCGAACAGGCGGCCCAGTCCGTCGCCACCAGCCAGCCCTTCGACCCCGCCAACTTCACCGGCCCGGCGCTCGCCGCCCAGCTGGACGATGCGGGCGACGAGGTGGAGATCATCATCCCCGACGTGCCGGAATCACAGACTCTGGGCGCGCCCGAACGCCCGGTCGTCGATGACGGCACCCGCGTGTCGGCAAGCGAGATCAGCGACGGCGTCGTCGTGACGCTGCGTTACGATTCGTCGGCCGGCGTCGCCGCCGGCGACCGGCTGAGCCTGCTCTACGGCCAGAATGAGGTGGCGAGCGTCACCCTGACCGCCGCGGACATCCCGACGGCGGGCCAGACGCTCAGCATCAACATCCCGCTCAGCGCGGCGATATTGGGTGAGGATGGCACCCGCAGCCTCGAGGCCCGCTTCGTCAGCGCGAACGGCGAAACCGGCCCGCTGTCGCTGCCGCTGCTGCTCACCATCGACACCGGGGCGGTGACGCCGGTCATCCCGACGCTGTCCGGCGGCGCCATCGGCGCGGCGGAGGCGGCGGCCGGCATAAGCGGCCAGCTTTCCGGCATCGAGCCGGGCGCGGAAACCACGCTGACGGTGAGCGGCCCCAATGCCGCAAACCCCGCGCAGACGCTCACCCTCGCCGTGCCCGTTTCGGCGAGCGGCGCATTCACGCTCTCGCCCGCCCTGCTGGCGCAATTCGCGGACGGATCATTGTCGCTCAGCGCCCAGCAGACCGACAGCGCGGGCAATGTCAGCGCGGTCGCATCAGGCGCGGTCGTGCTCGACCGGGTGGGCGATGCGGTGACCGGCCTTACCGCCGGCGAAGGCCCCTATCTCACCCTCAGCGAAGCCGCCAACGGCACCGTCATCACCGGATCGACGACGCCGGGCAGCAGCGTTGCCGTGACCGTGTATAGCGGCAACACCGCCTTCACGCGGGCCGCGACGGTGGCGCAGGACGGCAGCTTCAGCGTGGCGCTCTCCCCCGCCGACCTGACGGCGCTGGGCGAAGGCACGGTGCGCTTCGCCGCGATCGGCACGGACGCGGCCGGCAATGTCGGCCCCGTCTCGTCGGCCGGCGCCTTCCTCTACACGCGCAACCCGGTCGTCGATTCGTCGGCGCGGATCGACACGGAGGGGTTCCGCGTCGCGCGCGAACTGGAGGATGAAGAGGGCGTCCAGGTGACGGCCCTGCCCGGCGGCGGCTTCGCCACCCACTGGGCGGTCGATGTCGACGGCGACGGCGGCAGCGACAGCATCGCCGTGCAGCGCTTCACGGCGGACGGCGCGAAACAGGGTGCGCCGCTACTGCTCAGCGGCCTGTCTCCGCTGCTCAAGATCGACGATGATTCCTCGCTGTCGACCGGGTCGATCAAGGTCGCGACGCTGGCCGATGGCGGCCATGTCGTCACCTGGAAGCTGGAATCGGAAAGCGACTTCCGCTTCCTCAGCATGCCCGGCACGCCCAACGGCACCACCCAGGTCACCATCGTCGGCAAGCCGCAACTCATCGAAACGTTCGGCATACCGGAAGGGGCGACCTATTCCCTGCTGGGCACCGGCCCCAACGGGCAGACCAGCATATCGCTGACCGCTGTCGACGGCCAGATCACCATCACCGACGCCATGCTGGCCAACTTCACGGTGGCCGGGCGGCACACGCTGGTCATCCAGACCACGCCCAACACGCCGATCAACTTCGGGATCGAGACGACAAGGCTGGTCGCCTACACTGAGGATGCGCCTGTCCAGTCGGTCAACCAGTCGGCCACGGTGGCGGCCAACGGCACCGCCGTGCTGGCCGCTTCCGGCCGGGTCGAGGCATTCCATATCGATGCCTTCACGCCCGGATCGGGGCCGCCCGCATCCTTCCTGATGCAGCTGCGCGGGATCGACACCAGCACCATCGACATCAGCGGCGTCGCCAATGCGACGCGCCTGCCGGACGGCACCATCACCTTCCCGGTGACGCTGGACGGCAACGGCAACGCGCCCGTGCCCGCCACCCTGCTCAGCCAGATCGGCGATCGGGACGTGGCCATCATCCTCATCGGCACCAACCTGCTGGCGGGCAGCGGCGTCACGGCCGTGCTGCAGGTGCGGGATGGAACCGCCCTGCCCGAATCCGGCGTCTATACCCAAAGCTTCGGCGCTGACGGCCAGGCCATCGGCGATGCGGTGCGGGTGGACGGCGCCAATGCGCCGCTGGCCCGCGATCTGGACGATGAAGAAGGCGTTCAGGTCACCGCCCTGCCCAATGGCGGCTTCGTCGTCCACTGGGCGATCGACGCCGATGGCGACCGGGAAGGCGACGGCATCGCCGTGCGCCAGTTCAACGCCAACGGCACGCCGCGGGGCGACGCCGTGCTGCTGCAGGGCCTGTCGCCCCTGCTGCTCAACGAAAATGGCGGTGACGGTTTCGCCAATTCGGTGCGGGTCACCGCGCTGGAAAGCGGCGGCTACGCCGTGGCCTGGGCGACGGAGGTGGAAGAATCCTTCCGCGAATTCAGCCTGCCGGGCATGGCCACGGGGCTGTATCAGGTTGCCGTCATCGGCATTCCCTCGACGATCGCGACCTACGGCATTCCGGCCGGGGCAAGCCTTTCGCTGTCGGGCACCGGCCCCAACGGGCCGGTCTCGATTCCGTTGACCAACGTCAACGGAGAAGCAGTCATCACGGATGCGATGCTGGCCAATTTCAGCGTCGCGGGCCGCTATACGCTGGTCATCCAGACCACGCCGAACACGCCGATCAGCTTCGGCGTGGAAACGGCGGCCGCGTACAGCTACGATCCGTCGAGCGCGCTTGAAAGCGTCAGTCTTTCGGCAACGGTCAGCGCCGGCCGCAGCGCCGGCCTGGGCACGCTGGGCCGCATCGAGGCGTTCGATGTGGAGAGCTTCACCGCCGCGCCCGGCATGAATGCCGGCTTCATCTTGCAGCTGCGCGGCGCACCCGATCTGGACATCAGCGGGGTTCCGGGCGCCACCCGCCTGCCAGACGGCACCATCCAGATCTCCGGCCTCACGCCCGATCCCGATGGCGTCATCCCGGTCCCGCCGGTGCTCCTGTCCCAGTTCGGCGACCGCGACATCGCGGTGATCCTGATCGGCACCAACCTTGCCCCGGGCAGCAGCCTCAGCGTCACCGCGCAGGTGCGCGAGGGCACGGCGCTGCCGCCGGCGGGCGTCTATGTCCAGCGGTTCGGCGCGGACGGGCAGGCGCTGGGCGATGCCGTCCAGGTCGACGGGGCCGGCCATCGCTATGCGCGCTTCTCGGACGATGACGGCAGCGTCGCCATCTCCCCGGCGCGCGGCGGCGGTTTCGCCGTGCACTGGGCCGCCGACATCGACGGCGACGGCGCGCTCGATACGATCGGGATCCAGCGCTTCGCGGCGGACGGCACGAAACAGGGCGACGTTGTCCTGCTCCACGATATCGCGCCCAGCGTGCTCGCCCTCGACGAGCTCGTCATGGCGGATATCGCGCTGCTGGATAATGGCGGCTATGCCGTCAGCTGGGCGGCCACCCTGCCCGAAAGCAGCAAGTTCGTGCCGCTCAATACCGCCTTGCCGAGCCAGTCGGTCGGCATCGTCGGCCAACCGACGACGATGTTCCTGAGCGGCGATCCGGGCAGCGCGACCATCGCGCTTTCCGGCACCGGGCCGAACGGGCCGGTCACCGTGCCGCTGACCGTGGTGGACGGCGAGATCGTCATCACCGACGCGATCCTCGCGAACTTCGCGGTGACCGACCGCTTCACGCTCGTCATCAACGGGGCGGCGCCGCTGCTGGGCGGCATCGCCATCAACACGGTGATGACGGCAAGCTACGGTGCCTGGAACGCGCTGGAATCCGTCTCGCAAAGCGTGGTGGTGAACGCCAACGGCACCGGCGCGCTGGCGGCGGTGACGGGCCGGACGGAAGCGTTCGATCTCGACGCCTTCACCGCCAGGCCGGGCATGACGGCCAGCTTCCAGCTGCTGATCCGCACCCCGCTGGACACCAACATGGTGCAGCCGGTCGCGCAGTCGGTCGGCGGGGTCGGCCTGCTCGACGGCAGCATCCTCATCACCGTCACGCCGGACGGGAATGGCGTGGTGACGGTGCCGCAGGCGGTGCTGGATTTCCTCGGCAGCAACGGCGCGCAGGCCATATTGATCGGCAATAATCTGCAGCCGGGCAGCAGCCTCACCGGATCGCTGCTGGTGCGGGAAGGGACGCCGCTGCCCGAGGGCGTGTTCGTCCAGACCTTCGGCCCGGACGGGCAGGCGCTCGATGCGCCGGTCTTCGCGGGCGGGGCGGCGCTGGCCGGCACGGCGGGTGACGATATCCTCATCGGCACCGACGGCGACGACCTGATCGAGGGCGGCCCGGGCAATGACGTGCTGACCGGCGGGGTCGGCCGCGATACGCTGATCGGCGGCGACGGGGAGGATATTTTCGTCCTTGAAACCAACGGTGCGGGCAGCCTCACGCTGGCCGACATCATCGTCGATTTCACCCCCCAGGACGATCTTCTGCGCCTGCCCGAAGGACTGTCCTTCGCCGATCTGATCATCGAACAGGGCACGCCTGGCAGCGGCGTCGCCACGACCGACACGGTGATCCGCACCACCTCCGGTGATTTCCTTGCCGTCATGCTCAACACAGACGCGCAGCAGATCACCCAGGCGGCTTTCAGCGCCTGACGGCGCTGGGGGCCGATGGACCTGCGCCATCGGCCCCGGCCCTCCATGCGTCCCCGGGGGCGGCGGCGTTCGTCGATCAAACGACGCCGCTCGGCCTTCGGGCGCTTGGATTTCACTCACTCAGGCGGCACATGACGAAGATGGACGATCCGCCCCTCCCCGAACGGGACGATGCGCCGCCGCTGCTGCGGGCGGTCATGCACGCGCTCGGCGGCGATTGGGAGGCGGCGCACGCCCTGGCCCAGGACGATATGACGGCGGCCGGCGCATGGGTGCATGGCTGGCTCCACCGGATCGAAGGCGATCTGGCCAATGCGGCCTATTGGTATCGCCGGGCCGGACGGCCCGCCGCAACCGGACCGACCGACGACGAGGGCCGTGAAATCGCGGCGTTCCTGCGGGCGAACGGCGCGGGATACTGATTGCCCCCGGGCTGCGAAACCGCCCTTGTCCGCGCCGTCCGGGCGGGCGGCGGCCCGCTCAGCCCGCCAGAATATGCGCCGCGGCCGGATCGACGCCCAGCGCCACCATGCTATCCGGCACCGGCGGCGGGCCGGGGTGGCGGACGGTGATGGCGAGATCGCCGATCGCGAGGTCGACATTATAGGCGCTGCCGGCAAAGCGCACCGCCGTCACCCGCGCGGCCGGGCCATCAGCCCCGCACAGCAGCCCTTCAGGACGCACGATCACGCGAACCGGCCCGTCGGCATGGCCCGGCGCGCCCAGCGGCCCCAGCGCGGTCGTCGCCCGGCCGTCCTTCACCGTGCCGTCCAGCAGCGTCGCATCGCCCAGCAGCCGGGCCGCCGCCTCCGAGACCGGCCGGCGGTAACATTGTTCCGGGCTGCCGGTCTGCAACACACGCCCCGCCGCCATCAGGATGAGGTCGTCGGCGATGGTCATCGCTTCCTCCGGGTCGTGGGTCACGACCAGCACGGTCGTGCCCATGGCGCGCAGATCGGCAAGCAGCGCCTGGCGCACCATGGCGCGCAGATGGCCGTCGAGGCCCGAAAAGGGCTCGTCGAGCAGCAGCAGCGCCGGCTCGCGCGCCATGGCGCGGGCTATCGCCACACGCTGCTGCTCCCCGCCCGAAAGCATGTGCGGCCAGGCGTCGGCCAGATGGGCGACATGGAGGCGCGCCAGCAGCGCCGCCACCCGCTCGCGGCGCGGCGCGGCCTTCATGCCCTTCAGCCCGAAGCCGATATTGGCGCTGACGTCGAGATGGGGGAACAGCGCATTGTCCTGAAAGACCAGCCCGATACCGCGTTGCTCCGGCGCCACGGCCGTTCCCGGCGCCGACATCAGCGCGCCGTTGATGACGATCTGCCCCTCGTCCACCGGCTCAAGGCCGGCGATCATCCTCAGCAGCGTGCTCTTGCCGCAGCCGGACGGGCCGAGCAGGCAGGCCACCCGCCCCGGTTGCAGCGCGAAGCGCGCCGATTCCACCGCCACCCGGCCGGGATAGCGGCGGGCGACGTCGCGAACGTCCATGAGGGCGGTGGCGGACATGGCTTCCTGCCTAGGCCCCCGGCCGGGCGCGGGCAACGCGCCCGGTGAGCCAGATGACGGCGGGCGTCGCCAGCAGGACGATGAGCAGCGACGGCAGCCCGGCCTGGCCCAGCCGCTCGTCCAGCGCATAATTATTGGCGATCACCGCCAGCGTATCGAAATCGAACGGGCGCAGGATCAGCGTCGCGGGCAGCTCCTTCAATATGTCGACGAAGACGATCAGCCCCGCCGTCAACATCGTGCCGCGCGCCACCGGCAGGTCGACCGCCAGCGCAGCGCCGGTCTCGCCGCGGCCCAGCGTCCGCGCGGCGTGGCGCATAGAGGGCGTGACCCGCGCCAGCCCGGCGTCTATCGGCTCCAGCGCCGCCGCCATCAGCCGCGCGGCATAAGCGAGGATGAGCAGCGTCACCGCAATCGCCGCGCCCGATCCCGGCGCGATCGTCCAGATGACGCCGGCGGGCGCGAGCAGGCCGATCGCCATCACCGCGCCCGGCGTCGCATAGCCCAGGCTGGCGATCCGCCCGGCCAGCGGCAGGTTGCGCGTCCCGAGCGCCAGCATCGTCGCCAGCGCCACGGTGACGAGCGCACCCGCCGCGCCGAGCGACAGGCTGGTCCGCATCGCCCCCGCCAGCCGCGGCCAGTCAGGCGATGTCTGCCCCAGATTCCAGATCAGCCAGCCGATCGGCACCAGCAGCCCCGCGGCCAGCAGGAACAGGCAGAAGGCGCTGGCCGCCCAGCGCTGCACGGGGCCGAGCGGCTGGCTGTCGATCGCCCGCCAGCGGGCCTTGCCGCCTTCATGGGTGCGGCCCTTGCGGCCCGCGCGCTCAAGCCAGAGCAGCAGCGCCGCCGCCAGCAGCAAGGGCAGCGCGAACCGCGCCGCGCTCACCGTCGATCCATAGACCGACCAGGCCCGCACCACCCCGGTGGTCAAGGTCTGGACACTGAGAAATTGAACCGCGCCATAATCCGCCAACGTCTCCATCACCGCCAACGCCACGCCTGCGGCCAGCGCCGGACGCGCCATCGGCAGGGCGACGCGACGCAGCGCACCGAGGCCGCCGCACCCCAGCATCCGCGCCGCCTCGAGCGCGCCGGCCGACTGGTTGATGAAGGCCGCGCGCATGGCAAGATAGACATAGGGGTAGAAGGCGGCGGACAGGATGAACGCCGCCCCACCTATGCTGCGCGGCTCGAACGGCAGGTCTTGTCCGGTCGCGCCACGCAGGGCGGTGCGCAGCGGGCCGGCCACGTCGAGCAGATCGGCATAGCCATAAGCGAGCGCGAAGGCCGGCGCGGCGAGCGGAAGCGCCAGCGCCCAGGCGAACAGGCCCCGCCCCGGAAAACGGTACATCACGACCAGCCAGGCGGCGATCGTCCCGACCACCGCCGTGGCCGTGCCGACCAGCAGCGCCAGCCACGCCGAGGTGATCGCGTAGCGCGCGACGTCGCGGCCCGCGATATCGGCCGTTTCGGTGCCGAGCGCCGCCAGCACAACGCCCGCCAGCGGCAGCGCCACCACCAGCGCGGCGCAGGCTGCAAGGCCGGCTATCGGCGAAAGGCGGACCCGGGAGAGGCCGCGGGCTGGCGCCGCCGTCAGCGCCAGCCCGCCGCGCTCATCAGCGATTGCGCCTCCGGCTGCCGCGCCGCAAAGGCGGCGACGCTCATCGGATTGGCGGTGAACGCCGTATAGGCATCGACCGGGGGCGGCACCTGAACGTCGGGCGAGGCCGGATATTCATTGTTGCTGGCGGAGATGTGCTTCTGCGAATCCGCCGAGGCGAAGAATTCCAGCAGCTTGATGGCGTTGGCCTTGTTGGGCGCATGTTTCGCGACGCCGCCGCCCGAAATGTTCACATGCGCCCCCTTGCCGTCCAGGCTGGGGAAGGCGAGCTTGACCTTGCCGGTCACCTCGCGGTCCTTGGCGTCGTCGCCGCTCGCCATGCGGATGTAATAATAGCTGTTGGTGATGGCGACCTCGCACACCCCGGCCGCCACGGCGCGGATCTGGTCGCGGTCGCCGCCCTCGGGCGCGCGCGCCATGTTGGCGACGATGCCCTTCGCCCACTCGCCGGCCTTTTGCGGCCCCCATGCCTCGATCAGCGCGCCGACGAGCGAAAGATTGTAGACGCTGTCCGACGAACGGACGCAGATCTTGCCCTTGAAACGCGGCGTGGCGAGCTTGGCGTAATCGTCGATCTCTTCCGGCTTCACCCTGGCCGCGTCATAGGCGACCACCCGGGCACGGCGCGAAAAGCCGTACCAGTTGCCGCCCGGCTCGCGCAGGTTTTCCGGGATGCGCGCGTTCAGCGTCTCGGACTGGATCGGCTGGAACAGGCCCGCCTCCTGCGCGCGCCACAGCGCACCGGCATCGGCGGCGATGAACAGGTCGGCGGGGCTGTTTTCCCCTTCGCTCTTCATCCGGGCGACAAGCTCGTCCGGCCTGCCCTCGATGCGGTTGATCTTGATGCCGGTTTCCTGGGTGAAACGGTCGTAGAGCGGCTGGTCGCTGTCATAATGGCGCGCGGTGTAGAGGTTCACCTCCTGCGGGCCGGCTGCCTTCTCCCCGCCGGAGCAGGCAGCCAGGATCATCGTGGCCGCCAGGCTTGTCACCATCCCGATTTTCCGCACGCTCCACTCCTTCAAAAATGGCTGTCTGGAAGGGCCGCCTAACATTGTTGCGATCTATTCTCAACTTTGCCGCGGCGCGAACGGCAGCCACATGGTGACTGAAAGGCCGCCGCCGGAGCGGTTGGACAGGGCAATCTCACCGCCAAGCCGCTGAGAAAGCTGGTGCGCTATGGCAAGGCCGAGACCCGCTCCGCCCGTGCTCCGGCTGCGCGATGTCTCCAGCCGCGTAAAGGGTTTCAGCACGGCGTCGAGCTTGTCTTCGGGGATGCCGGGGCCGTCGTCATCCACCCCGATGACGATCCGATTCGCATCGTGGATCAGGCGGACCCGCGTCGGCCCGGCATGGCGCACCCCGTTCTGGACGATGTTGCGCAACAGGCGTTTCAATTTCAGCGGCCGGGTGACGCCTTCCAGCCGGTCCGGCCCGTCATAGCTTACCGCGCCGCCGGCATCGCGCGCCTCGTCCACCACCGTCATCACGATCGACGCCAGGTCGGCCCACTGTTCCTGCTCGGGCTCGTCGCCGCGCAGATAATCGAGCACGGAGGTGACGAACGCCTCCATCTCGACAATGTCCTGATCCAGCGCGGCGCGGGTCTCCGCATCGTCGACCGCCGAGGCGTTGAGCCGCAGCCGGGCGAGCGGCGTCCGCAGGTCGTGCGACATCGCCGCGAGCGACTGGACGCGCTCGCCGACATGGTCGAGCAGCCGCGCCTGCATGCGGTCGAAGGCGGCGGCCACCTGGCGCACCTCGCGCGGGCCGGTGGCGGCGATGGCAACCGGGGCGTCGCGCCCGACATGCTCGGCCGCCGCCGCGATATCGGCCAGCGGTCGCCCGATCATCCGGCCGAACAGCAGCGCCAGCAGCACCACGCTGACGAGCAGCGACAGCACCGACGCGGTATAATGGTAGAAATAGGGATAGCCCTGAAAATAATCTTCGGACCGGAAGCTCAGCCAGCCGCCATGGCTCAGCCGGATCGTGCCGTGGAGCGCGTCGCCGTCGCGCACGGCGTGGAGGTCGAGCGGCG
This sequence comes from Sphingomonas sp. SCN 67-18, assembly GCF_001724715.1. Classification (GTDB taxonomy): domain Bacteria; phylum Pseudomonadota; class Alphaproteobacteria; order Sphingomonadales; family Sphingomonadaceae; genus SCN-67-18. The sequence continues at coordinate 40,976 of NZ_MEFG01000007.1, read as the reverse complement.
CCAAGCGGGGCTGCGACGCGATCACCCGCCGGGCGATCTCGCGGTCGGCCGACACCGCGCCCCCGCCTACCGCCGGCGGGGCGTCGTGCCGCGTAATGCGCAGGCGCGGATGCCACATATCGTTCATCCGCGCTACGGCATCGGGCCGGGCGTCGATGAACTCGTCGGCGAACAGCAGCCAGTCGGCAAGGCGCTGAGACCGGCCGCGCTCCATGCGCGCATCTTCCACCCGGGCGAAAATGATCTCGCCGCCGACGAACTGGAGCAGCAGCGCGCCGAGCAGGGCCATGGCGATGCGGGCGCGCAACCCCTGAAGAAAGCCGAAGCGGCGGCGCATCAACGGGTTTCGACGTCGCCGGTGAAGATATAACCGACACCGCGCACGGTGCGGATGATCTCGCGCCGTTCGTCCTGCCCTAGCTTGCGCCGCAACCGGCAGACCAGCACATCCACCGTCCGGTCGGATGCGTTGCCCAGGCGCGAGCGCGACATTTCGAGCAGCGATTCCCGGTCGATCACCCGCTGGGGATGCTCCAGCAGGGCGATCAGCAGATCATATTCCGCGCCCGACAGTTCCACCCGTGCGCCCGACGGGGCGAACAGCTGGCGTTGCGGCAGGTCGACGGTCCAGTCGCCGAAGCACAGCGCACGCGGGCGTCGCGCGGATTGCGCCGGCGCCATATGGCCACGGCGCAGCAATGCGCGGACACGGGCCAGCAATTCCCGGTCGCCGAAGGGCTTGGCGATATAATCGTCGGCGCCAAGCTCCAGCCCGGTCGCCTTGTCGCTTTCGTCGCCGCGCGCGCTGATCATGATGACCGGCACCGGATTCTGCTCCTGGCGCAGCGTGCGGCACAGGTCGAAGCCGCTGATCCCCGGCATCATCACGTCGAGCAGGACAAGATCGACCCGCTGCCCGGCCAATATCGTCATCATCTCATAGCCGTCGGCGGCGACGAGATAGTGAAATCCGTTCTTGCGCAACACCTTGAGCAATGCGGCGCGCATCCCCGCATCGTCATCGACGATCAGGATCGTCGCCGGCCCGGCGCGCGGGAGCGCAGGGGCGGCGGCACCGGGAATATTGCTGGTTTGTTGCATGAGCATTTTAAATTTTTTCGCGTCGCCGGTGATCGTTGACAGCCAGACCCGCTCTCCCCCTTAGGCGCAGCTGAGATTGCGACTGATTATCAATTTCCGAGGGGAAAGCAAAGTGGGTGACACAGACTCGATCCGCCGCGAAGGGGCCTCCGCAGCCGTTCAGGCATCGCCGAGCGCGCTGCTGGCGCTGGCCGGCATCGGCCTGATGGCAGGCGCCGCCCCGGCGATGGCGCAGGACGACCAGCGCATCGGCGGCGTGACGGTGACCGACACCGCGATCGACGACAGCTATGCGCGCAGCGAGACCCGGTCGGACAAGGCGACCGCGCCGCTGCTCGACACGCCGCAGACGGTGAGCGTGCTCTCTCAGGAACTGATCCGCGATCGCGGCGCCCGCTCGCTCGCAGAGGTGCTGCGCAACACGCCCGGCATCAGCTTCGAAGCCGGCGAGAACGGCTTCGGTACCTCCAGCAACAATTTCACCATGCGCGGCTTCGATGCCAGCGGCAGCGTGTTCATCGACAATGCGCGCGATTCGGGCAGCTATGCCCGCGACGTGTTCAACCTCGAATCGGTCGAGGTGGTGAAGGGCGCGGCCGCCGACAACGGGCGCGGCAGCGCCGGCGGCTATGTGAACATCAACACCAAGCGGCCGACGCTCGACGGCTTCGTCACCGGCGATCTCAGCTTCGGCTTCGATCAATATGACAGCAAGTCGCGCAAGCGCGCCTCCGTCGACATCAACCAGCCGCTGGGCGGCAGCGCCGCCTTCCGCCTGAACGCGGTGATCGAGGATAGCGGCATTCCGGGCCGCGATGTCGCGAAGAACAAGCTGTGGGGTGTGGCGCCGTCCATCGCGGTCGGCCTCGGCACGGCGCTTCGCGCCAGCCTGTCCTGGGAACATGTCGAGCGCGACGACCGGCCGGACTGGGGTGTGCCCGGCGCGACCATCAAGGACAGCTTCCGCTACAATGCCGCGACCGAGGGCGCCCCCCGCGACGGCTATTACGGCCTCGCCAGCGATTTCGACGACGCGACGTCCGATGCCGTGCTCGGCCGGATCGAATATGAGCCGTTCGACGGTTTCGTGCTGGCCAACCAGACCCGCTGGTCGCGCGTCGACCGGCGCTCGCGGCTGACCGCGCCGACCGGCTTCACCGCCCCGGCGACGGTGACCAGCGGAACCTGGTTCTACGACCGCACGAACAAAAGCCTGACCAACCTCTCCACCGTCAACGCGCAGTTCAACACCGGCGGCATCGGCCATTCGGTCGCGGCGGGCGTGGAACTGAGCTGGGAAAAATCGGCCGCCTTCCGCTTCGGTGCGGCGGTGCCCGCCGCGGGCAATACCGATCTGTTCAACCCCAATCCCGGCCGTGTCGGCGCGGCGCCCTTCACCCCCACACAGGTCGCGCGCGCGGATATCGAGACCTTCGCGGTCTTCCTTTACGACACCATCTCTCTCGGCGAGCAGATCGAGCTGACCGGCGGCATTCGCGGCGAGGGCTATCGCGTCGAAATCGACAGCCGGACCGTCGCGGGCGCGCCGACCGGCGCCTTCGACAGCTTCAGCCGCTCGCCCTTCACCTGGGGCGGCAAGCTGGGCCTGACCTGGAAGCCGGTGGAAAATGCCAGCATCTATGCATCGTTCGGCACATCGGCGCTGCCACCGGGCTCCTACCTCTCCAACCCCGATATCTCGCGCGAGGGGGACAATGCCTTCCCCGGCCTGGTCGCAGGCGCGAAGGCGGTGCGCTCGCACCATTATGAGATCGGCGCGAAGCTCGACCTGTTCGACGGCGGCCTGTCGCTGACGCTGGCCGGCTTTCGCGGCGAGAAGCGCAACGTGCCCGTTGTCGGACGCCCCGCAGCGGCCGGCACCAACAGCCTGCAAGGCTATCAGAAGCTGATCGTCGAGGGTGCGGAATTCGGCATCAGCGGCCAGATCACGCCCGCATGGAACATCTTCGGCGGCGTGCTGGTGATGGACAGCGAGCGCCGGATGAGCGACGCGATGGAGACCGCGCTGGGCTTCGGCAATTCGGGCGACTACAGCGTGGCCTTCCCCGCATCCGGCCTGAGCGGCGATCGCCTTGCCTTCACGCCCAATTTCTCGGCGACGCTGTGGACCAGCTATCGCCTGCCCTTCGGGCTGACCGTGGGCGGCGGCGTGCAGCATGTCGGCTCGGCCTATCTCGGCCGCCCGGACGACGCGCTGCGCGTGATCCCCAACGGCATTTTCGGCAAGCTGCCTTCCTACACGCTGATCAACGGCATGATCGGCTATGACGTGACGGAATCGATCAACATCCGCCTGAACGTCGACAATATCGCTAATGAGAAGTATGCGCTGACGACGAACTGGAATGGCACGCGTGCCAGCCTGGGTGGCCCGCGCAGCTATCTGGTCAGCGCGGGTTTCCGTTTCTGATCGCGGTCGCCGCCCCCGCAACGCCTGCGGCGACGGGCGGCTGAACAACGGGGACCGGGCATGTTGATCGAGATTCCGGCCATATTCTCACCCGAGGAGACGGCCGGAATCCGTGCCCGGCTGGAACAGGCCGGCTGGCGCGACGGCGCGGGCACCGCCGGGCATGTCGCGGCGCGGGCGAAGACCAATTTGCAGCTTGCCGACAATGATCCGCTGGGCGCGGAGATCGGCGCCGAAATCGTCGCGCGGCTGGCGGCGACGCCGCGCTTCGTCGCCAGCGCGGTGCCGCTGCGCATCCTGCCGCCGCGCTTCAACCTCTATGCCGGCGGCGGCGCCTATGGCCGTCATATCGACAGCGCCGTGTTCAGCGCGCCGGGCACGCGGGAACGGGTGCGCAGCGACCTTTCGGCCACGCTCTTCCTCAGCGATCCCGAAAGCTATGACGGGGGAGAACTGGTCGCTGAATTCGGCGTGGGGCGACAGCAGGTTAAGCTGCCCGCCGGGCATTTGCTGCTCTATCCCGCCAATTCGCTTCATCAGGTGATGCCGGTTGTGCGCGGGGCGCGGCTGGCCGCCTTTTTCTGGATACAGAGCCTGGTGCGCAGCCATGCCCGCCGCGCGCTCCTGCTGGAGCTGGACGACAGCATCCAGACGCTGGCCGCGCGCGACATGGCGGACCCGGAGGTGGTGCGGCTGACCGGCCTCTATCACAATCTGCTGCGCGAATGGGCGGAGACATGACCCTGCCCCCGCTGGACGCGATTCCCGCCAGCGTCGCCGCCGTCACCGATTATGAGCCGCTCGCGCGCGAACGGATGAGCGCGGCGGCCTGGGCCTATTTCGCCGGCGGCGCGGGCGATGAGTGGACGCGGCGCGAGAATGTCGCGGCGTTCGACCGCCTGCCGCTCAGGCCCCGCGCGCTGCGCGACCTGTCCACCGCGACGACGCGCACCCGCCTGCTCGGGCTAGACCTCGCCGCGCCGATCCTGCTCGCGCCGGTGGCGTTCCAGCGCATGGCGCATGGCGACGGCGAATATGCGACCGTCCACGCGGCCGGCGCACTGGATACGGTGGCCGTGGTCAGCACCCAGGCCAGCGTCGACCTGGCCGACCTGGCCGGCCTGGCCACCCGGCCACTCTGGTTCCAGCTCTATATCCAGCCCGACCGCGCCTTCACCGCCGCGCTGGTCCGCCGGGCGGAGGAGGCTGGCTATCGCGCGCTGGTGGTGACGGTGGACGCGCCCGCCACCGGCATGCGCTGGCGCGAGCAGCGCGCCGGCTTCGCCCTGCCCGCCGGCATCGAGGCGGTGAACCTGCGCGGCATGAGGGGATTGCCGCCCGCCCCACGGGACGCACTGCTGTTCGGCACGCCGCTGGCGGCCGCCGCGCCGACTTGGGAGGCGATCGGCTGGCTGCGCGGGCTCACCCGGCTCCCGATCCTGCTGAAGGGGATTGCCGATGCGGGGGATGCGCGGCGCGCGATCGACGCGGGCGCGGACGGCATCATCGTGTCCAACCATGGCGGCCGCTCGCTCGACGGCGCCGCCGCCGCCATCGACCTGCTGCCCCCCATCGCGGATACGGTCGCGGGCGCCGTGCCGCTGCTGATGGACGGCGGCGTCAGGCGCGGCACAGACGTGCTCCGCGCGCTTGCGCTCGGCGCCGGCGCAGTGCTGGTCGGCCGCCCCTATATCTTCGCGCTCGCCGCGGCGGGCGCGGTCGGCGTCGCCCATGTCCTGCGCCTGCTGCGCGCAGAGCTGGAGCTGGCGATGGCGCTCACCGGCTGTCCGGACATCGCCGCCATCGACCGATCGATCCTGGCCGGGCGCGCATGACGGTGCGGACCGGCGGCTAGGGCGCCGGCACGTGCAGCTTGCCGTCCGAAAGCTGCACGTCGCGATAGCTGGCGCGCGGCTCGGCCAGCGTCTGCAGCTTGTAGACGAACCGGCCGCTAATGTCCGGGAAGCTGTCGAGCGGCTTGATCGCGATATCCTTGAACTGGAAATCGACGGCGCCGTCGGCATGGGCCTGCAGGCCGATCAGCCCCTCGGTCGGCGCGAGCGGATCATTGTCGTGCGCGTCGAACAGCACCATGTTGTTGATCGCATGGACGATCCGCCCTTCAAAGGCGATCACCACCACCTCATTCCATTCCGGCGCCATGTGCACGGCCTTCAATATGTCCGCCGGCGGGTTGGTGGTGCCGGAAACGGTGCGCACGATCTGGCCGAAGCCGCCGGTGGTCATCTGCCGGCGGGTGATGGTGGACTGCTCGCCCAGCATGACCAGCTCCTGCCGGCTCAGCTCGTCATACAACATGCCGAACCGTTCCGGCCCGCAGCGCGGGCGGCCGCAATTCTCGGTCGGCAACGGCGTGATGTTCGCCTGCAGTCCGCCCAGCACGAAATCGCCCTCCATCAGGCCGCTGCGGAACTGCAGGCCGGAATTGCCCGCCTCCTTCAGGAAGCGATATTTCAGCCTGATCTCGAAATTCCTGAACCTGCTATCGTGGATCAGATAGGTGTTGTGCGAAAGCGCCTTGTCCGTCGTCGCGCTGATCGCCCCGTCCCTGACCGACCAGACCCGCGGATCGCCCCGCCACCCCGCCAGCGTCCTGCCGTCGAACAGAGAAACGAATCCGGGCGGCAGCGGCTCAGCCGCAGCGGGGGCGATGGGCGCGGCCATGGCGAACGCCAGGGCGACGGTGATATTCGGAAGAAAGCGCATGCCGGCACCTCATTTGCGATGGGAGCGTTCAAAGACCGAAAAAATGGGCCGCCCGAACTCAGGAGGGGGAGAGCTCGAACGACCCGAGTAATTCCAGCATCTTGGGAGATGTTCGACTGGAATGAGAAACGGCGGGCCGCCCGCCGGTCACGGGGCGATCCAGGTCAAAACCTGCCCCGGATGCCCACGGTCACATAACGGCCCATGATGTCGTACATGGTCCGCGCGGTCGGCGGCTGGCTGCCGGGGAACTGATCGGTCACGAAGAAAGGCCCCTTGCGGTTGAAGGCGTTGTTCACCGTGATGAAGAATTGCGACTGCCCGCCGAACGCCTCCACGTTGGTCGAGAAATTCAGGTCGGTGTAGAACACCTTGCCGATGCTGTTATCCACCCAGTGCTGAAGACCGCGCGACTTGATGTAGGAGCCGATCATCCGCTGCTGCACGCCGATGGTGAAGCTGTCGGTGGAATAGGAGACATCCAGGTTGCCGCGCCATTTGGGCAGGGGATAGACGGAAGTGAGCAGCCCCGGCAGGTCCGCCGTGCCGACATATTCGACGATGGGCACGGCGTTGGTGTCCTGCCGCTTATACGAGGTCAGCCGCGTCCCCAGCAGCCGCACCGACAGGTTGCCGTCGAACACCGGCGCACGGTAGCCGAACTCGAAATCGATGCCCTTGGTGCTGACCACGGCGACATTCTCGTTCATGCCCGATATTTCCACCGGGTTGTTGCTGGCGTCGCGGATGATGAGGTTGCACAGCGGGCTGGCCTGGTTCGCGGTACAGGCATCGAAGATCTGCAGGATGGTGCCCGGCGTGCCGATGGCGTCGTTGATCCTGATGTCGAAATAGTCGATCGACCCATAAAGCCCGGGCGCGAAGGACGGCTTCAGCACCACGCCCATGGTGAGCGTATCCGCCTTTTCCGGCCGGAGGTTCAGGTTGCCGCCGCTGGGGTTCCTGACAGTATGGATCGCGTTGGTCACGGGATCGAAGACCGAGCGTTCCTGCACCGTCACCGCGCCGTACAACTCGATCAGCGATGGCGCGCGAATGTCCTGCGACAGCGCGGCGCGCACGATGATGTCGCTGATCGGCTCCCAGGTGGTGCCGATCTTCCAGGTGTTGACGCCGCCGCTCGTCGAATAGTCGGCATGGCGGAACGCGGCGTTGATCTCCAGTGAATCGGTGAAGCTGGCATCCTTGACCAGCGGAATGACGGTTTCGGCGTAGAGTTCCTTGACGTTGTACGCGCCGTTGGCGACGCCGACATTGGTGCCCCGGAAGACGCCGCCATTGCCGCCGCGTATGCCGGTGAAATCGACCGGCACGCCGGGATCGCTGTTGCTGGTCTGGATCAGCTTCTGCTTGCGATATTCAGCGCCGAAGGCCAGCGACACCGGCCCGGCCCAGGTGGAGAAAAGCGGGCCGGTGAAGTTCAGGCTGCCGAAATAGAGGTGGTTCTTCACCCCCCATTTCGAATCCTCCATCACCCACTGCCGGGCGGCGGGATCGGAGCGGCCTTCGCCGAGGATGTTCAGCGGCTTGCAATCCGGAAAGCGGGTGGAAACCTGCGTCACCCGGCATACCGGGGCGCCGCCGGGGCCGGCCACGACGTCGATGGCGGCGAGCAGGCGATCGCTCCTGATCTCGTCATAGGTGGTGCTCTTGAAATCGGTGAGGCCGTAAGTGACCGCCGTATCCCACTTCCAGTCGCCGAACAGGCCGCCGGACAGGCCGCCGTTGATGACGAAGGATTTCAGGTTCTGGTTGCTGGCGATCACGCCCAGCCGGTCCGCCTGGGTGTCCCATTCCCCGAAATTGCGGCGCAGGGACAGGCGCTGGCCGCCCAGTGCGGTCAGCTGGGCAGGGGTCAGCTGCTGGTTGAGATAATAGTTGTCGGCATAAATGAACACGTCGCCGCTGGTCGCATAGACATTCTCGCCGTAATTCTTGGCCTCGTTCAGGCTGGCCTGGATGAAGCCGACCGTGTCCGACCCGAAATCATAGGTCATCCGCCCGAAAAGCTGGGCCGTCGAGGATTTGGGAACGAGATAGCATTCGCTGCACTGGGCCGGCGCATCGCCGCCCTGGCCAAAACCGGGCCGGCCGATCGGCGTGCCCAGATCGAACGGCGCGAGCGCGCCCGAGGGCAGGAACTGCATGTTCACGAACCCGGCCGGCCCGGCGAAGATCAGGCCGCCCTTGGAGGTCGTGTTCCGGTAGACATTGGGATAGTCGATGAACGGGTTGTTCTTCGATCCCGGCGCGCCCGAAGCGAGCGTGGTATCCACCGAGCCGTTCATCCACAGTTCGTCGGCCCCGCGGTTGCGGCGCGGAATGCCCTCGTTCAGATAATATTCGGCGCTGAGCTGGATGTTGAGCCGATTGTCCAGCATCGCGGCCCCGGCGGCCGCGCCCAGCCGGTAGGAGAAGGCGTCGCCATAATGCGAGATGCCGGCCTGGGCGAGCGTCTTGATGCCGGTGAACCGCTTGTCGATGATGTAGTTGACCACGCCGGAAACGGCGTCCGACCCGTAGACCGCCGAAGCGCCGCCGGTGACGACCTCGACCCGCTCGATCAGCAGCTGCGGGATGATGTTGGTGTCGACACCGCCATTATTGCCGCTGGGCGGCAGGCGATAACCGTCCTGCAGGACGAGCACGCGCGTCGGCCCGAGATAGCGCAGGTTCATATAGTTGCCGGAGCGCACGCGGTTGGACGAGACGAGCTGGGTCATCTGGGCGTTGATCGCGCCCTGGAAGATGGGCAGCTGGTTCAGCCCCTCGGCAATGCCCTGCGGCGAATTGGCCGCCAGCGATTCCGAGCTGACCACCGTCAGCGGCGTCGGCGCGCGGGTGCCGTCGCGCACGATGCGCGATCCGGTGACGACGATGTCGCCGGACTGCCCGGCTGCGCCTTCCCCGGCGGCGCCCGCATCGGCGACCGCCTGATCCTGCATGACGGGATCGGGCTGGAGCGCATCGGCGGGCTCCATCGGCTGAACAACGGCGGCGGCGCTTGCGCTGGACAACAGCGACATGATGGCCATGGATAAGGACATGGTGAACCTTCCCCTTTTTCTTGTCGGTAATATGTTCGAGCGGCCGCTCTCAGGCCGCGTGCATAGCGGCGCGCGCTATTCGTTCGCCTCTTGCGGCGCGGTCCTGATGTAGACCGCCACCTGCTCGATCTGTTCCTTGGTCATCCCGGCGGCGACGGGCGCCATCACCCCATGGGTCAGCGACGCGACGATCCGCTCCTGCGTGAAGGCCGCCAGCTGGCGCGGGGTCGGCGCGCTGCCGCCGGTATGGCAACCCGCGCAGCGTTCCTCGAAAATCGCCGCCCCCGGGCTCATCGGCGCCGCCTGGGCCACCGGCGCGCCGGGATTGCCTTCGCCCGTCCTTCGATAGGCCATGGCGCTGGTCGCGCGGATGCCGAAGGCCTGCAGCCTGTCCGTGCCGACCAGCACGATGCCGTTGACCACGGCCGGCTCATTATATTTGCCGCCGGTGAACAGATCGTCGGGTCCGCTCTTCCAGAGCAGCCGCAGCGTCTTCGCATCGAACGCATAAAGGGTGGGGCGCGGCGCGCGGGGCCCGTACATCGAGGCGAGGCGCGGCGCATTGGGGTCCATCACCCAGACGATGGCGTCCTTGCCGCCATTGCTGGTGACGACCGGCGAGCCGGGATTGAACAGCGTCTGCGTGCCTTCAAGCTGGTCCAGCTTGGGGTGGGCCGCCTCGCCGGGCCGGGTGACGAGACGCACCCGCGCCACGCCGGGCGCAGTGGGCGTGGAGAAATCCGCGCCCTTCTTGCTGCTGCCGCTGGCGAAGACATAATGATTGCCCTCCCCATCCGAGAAATAGGCGGCGGTCGACCGGCTTTTCGCCGAATTGAGCATGCCGATATCTTCGGAATAGGGACCGAACAGGTTGATCGGCCCGCGCTTGTTGAATTGCGGCTGGGGGTCGGGGTCCAGCAGCGACATGTCGGATGCGGAATCGTCGGTGCAGGCGTGGCGCTGCTCAAGGCTGCCCGGCATCTTGTCGCGGTTCAGCAGGTAGAAATTGCCCTGCTTGCCGCCGCCGAAGGCCAGCAGCCGGGGCGTGGTCGACGACGCGCCCGGCAGATCGACGACAATCGGGCCGCTGCTGCCCAGGTCGATATCCTTCGAAACGGCGTGGCAATAGTTGAACGGCGTGTAGGTGCCGGTGAGCTGGAACCCGCTCCTGGGGTCGTCGCGCAACTGCAGGATGGATTGCCCCCAGCTGTTCGGGCTTTCCGAATAGACGCCCTTCAGCCCCAGTTTCATGGTGACGGCGACAAGGAAGCTGGCGCCGGTCGATATATAGACACGGCCCTGCGGGTCGACGGCGGGGCCGCCGGACGCCCACATGCCGCCCTGCATCTGGTCCGTGATCTGCGTGGTCGAAAAGGCGGAGGCGACCCGCGCCTGCCGCGTATCGACGCTGACCAGCCAGCCGCTCTGCCCGTCCTTGCCGAAGGAGAGATAGAGCCGGCTCTTGTCCGGGCTCAGGTTCAGCGCGCCGCGCTGCCACCAGCCCGCGCCGCGGCTGACGTTGACGACAGAGGGAAAGGCGGTCCCGTTCTTGATCACGCCGGGGCGGTTCACATTCTTCGCGTCGATGGCGAGCGGCCAGTTGGGCGCGCCCTTGCCGCTCCTCACGTCGAGGGCGTGGACGGACCATTGGCCGGCGTCGCAGGCGCTCACATAGATGCGGTTCTGGCCCAGATCGATGATCGGCGTGCTCAATATGCCGATCATCTCGGTCGCGTTGCCGCACGGCTTTTCGGCCAGCTTCGCCCGCCACAGGATCGCGCCCGGCGCAACGCCGTTGGCCGGCGCGGTGTTGACGGCATAGACATAGCCGTTGGTCGAGGCGAGATAAGCGACCGAGAAGCGTTTGCCGTTATACGGCCCCTCGCCCATCGTCACGGAATCGAGATAGAGTGGCGAAGCCTGCAAACGCGGCTCGCGGCCCTCATAGCGATCGAGCTCGGGGGATTCCCAAAGCAGCCCGAACCGATGGCTGGCCACCGCCTCCGGCGTCAGGATCTTCTCCTTGTCGTTCCAGCCGGTGCGATGGATATTATAATGGAAGGTAGTCTTGTCGATCCGGACGCCGGGATCGTCCTGACTCAGGGCAGCATAAGCCGGAAGAGACAGCGCCAGCAGGCAATAATGGAACTTACGCATGAATCTTCCCGCTCCCAATGATCCGGTTTATTGAAATATCCGCTCGTTCATGACGGATTCTGAATATTTAAATTAAGCAAATACGCTCGATACCGGTCGATATTCATTAGGGAATATCGATCTCCAAAGATCAGATGTGTTTATAGATGTCGGAATATTTGCCGCTATGCGGCCATTGCGCGCAATCTCGCCACGCCATCTCCTCCGTTATTCTTCTCTATTAGCCTTGACGGGCGATGGATGAATTTCGGAATCTGATTGTCACGAACCGCGGAATTTTTCTCAAAAGCGCGCGCGGATGCCGATCGTCGCATAGCGGCCGACAATGTCGTAGACGCTGCGGGCCGTGGGAAGCTGCGTCCCCGGATTCTGATCGGTCACGAAGAACGGTCCCTTGCGGTTGAACAGATTGTTGACCGTCAGGAAAAATTCGGGCCGGGTGCCGCCGAGGGCCAGCGGCTTGCTGACATAGATATCGGTGTAGAAAACCGGCTCCACGCGATTGTCCAGATAATGCTGGATGTGCGATTTCGCGTAGGCGCCGATCATCCTTTCCTGAAGGCCGATCGTGAAATGCCGGCTGGAATAGGACAGGTCGATATTCCCGCGCAGCCGCGGCAAGGGGTAGGTGGAGGCAAGGAAGCCGGGCAGGTCGGCCGTGCCCGCATATTCGACGGACGCGACATCGCTGCCGTCCTTGCGCCGGTACGACATCAGATAGGTTGCCACCAGCCTGCCGGTCAGCCGCCCTTTGCCCAGCTTCGCGGAATAGCGGAAATCGGCGTCGATGCCCTTGATGCTGAGGCCGGATAGATTCTGGCTGATCCCCAGCACCTCCACCGGCTTGCCGCTGCTGTCCCGCTTGATGAGGTTGCACAGCGGATTGGCGGGGTTGGCCGCGCAGGCGACGAAGATCTGGAACGTGTTTCCCGGCGTCGCGATGGCGTTCTTGATCTTGATGTCGAAATAATAGAGCGAGCCCGTCAGCCCCGGCAGCGATCGTGGGCGCAGGGCCGCGCCAAGGGTGATGGTGCCCGCCCTCTCCGGCGTCAGATTGGGGTCCCCGCCGCCGCGGTTGAGCACGATATGCGTCATGTTGGTGACGGAATCGAACACCGGGTTCTGCAGCAGGGTCTGCCCGGCGAACAGTTCGAACAGCGACGGCGCCCGCACGTCGCGCGAATAGGCGCCGCGAAAGCTGATATCCGGTATCGGCTGCCAGGCGGCGCCCAGCTTGAATGTCTCGACGCTGCCGCTGGTGGAATAATGGGTGTATCGGTACGCGCCGTTCACCTCCAGGGAATCGGCGAAGGGAACGCCCTTCAGCAACGGCACGGTCGTCTCGGCATAGATTTCCCTGATCGTGTAGGCGCCGTCCGCCACGCCCACATTGGTGCTCCTGAACACGCCACCATTGCCGCCGCGTATGCCGGTGAAATCCACCGGCACGGCAGGGTCGCTGTTGCTGGTCTGCGAGATATGCTGCCTGCGTATCTCGCCGCCCAGCACGAACCACACCGGCCCGGCGGGAACCGAAAGGAGAGAGCCTGAGATGTTCAAGCCGCCCAGGCTGAGCGAATTCCTCGTCCGCCAGCGCGATTCATCCAGCACCCACTGCACCGCGCCGGGATCCGCCCGCCCGACCCCGAAGATATTGAGCGGCCTGCAATCGCGAAACCGATCCGGCGCGACCAGCGTCACCCGGCATACCGGGCTGCCGTCCGGCCCGGCGGCGCTGTCCACCGCCGCCAGAAAACGGTCCCCGCGTATTTCCTGCGTCCGGCTGCGCAGGTCGGTGAGGCCGTAGGTGAAGATCGTTTCCCACTTCCAGTCTCCGAACAGCCGGCCGGAAAGCCCGGTCATCACGGTAATGGACCGCATCGACTGCTTGCTGGGAATGGCGCCTAACCGCGAAGCGCGGGAATCCCATTCCCGGAAATAACGGCGCAGCGTGACGCTGCCGCCGCCCATCGCGTCCAGCTGGGCGGGGGTCAGCTGCTGCCTGAGATAGGGGTTGTCGGCGAAGACCTCGACCTCCCCGCTGAACAGGTTCACATTTTCCGCCGCATTGGTCGCGGTGTTGAAGCTGAGCTGGCCGAACCACTCGATCCCGTCGCCGAAATCCATGCTGGCCCGGCCGAAAATCTGTCCGGTCGTCGTCCTGGGCACATAGGTGCAATCGACGCAGCCGTCCGGGCCGTCGCCGCCCTGCCCATAGCCCGGCCTGCCGATCGAGGCGCCGGGATTGAACGGCGCCAGCGTCCCGTTGGGCAGGAATTGCTGGTTGATCAGCCCGGAAGGGCCAGAGACGATCAGCCCGCCCGGGGAAAAGCTGGTCTGCGTGACGTTGCGATAATCGACATAAGGATTGTCGGCGGTGCCGAAGGGCCCGGCCTGCAACGTGGGGTCGAACGCGCCGGTGACCCACAGGTCCGCGCCGCCCGGCCGGGCGCTCCGCCGCGGAATGCCGTCATTCGAATAATATTCCGCGCTCGCCTGGATCCTCAGCCTGCCTTCGGCCAGCGCGACGCCGCCGGCGGCCCCCAGCCGGTAGGAGAAGGCGTCGCCATATGTGGAATAGCCCGCCTGGGCGAGCGTCTTCAGGCCGGTGAAACGCTTGTCGAGGATATAATTGACCACCCCCGATACGGCGTCCGACCCATAGACCGCAGACGCGCCGCCCGTCACCACCTCCACCCGCTCGACCAGCATCTGGGGAATGATGTTGGTGTCGACGCCGCCATTATTGCCGCTGGGCGGCAGCCTGTAGCCGTCCTGAAGCACCAGCAGACGCTGCGGCCCCAGATTGCGCAGGTTGAGGTAATTGCCGGATCGGACCCGGTTGGTGGTGACGAGCTGCGTCTGCTGGGCGCTGATCGATCCCTGGAACACCGGCAGCTGGTACAGCCCCTCCGCGATGCTGCCGGGGGCGTGGGCGGCCAGCATATCCGTCGAGACGGCCATGGACGGCGTCGGCGGCGTCCCTTCCCCCACGATGCGGGAGCCCGTGACGACAATGTCTGACGGCGGCACGGCGATGCTCGCTATATGCCCACCGAATTTCAGATCGCCCGGGTGCGCGGGCTGATCGGCAGCGCCAGGCGCGGCATGGCTTTTCGGCCCGACGATGATCGAATGATCGTCCACCCGCTTCCATTTGAGTCCGGTCCCGTCAAGGATCAGGCTGATCGCCTTGCGCGCCGGGAACTTGCCCTTGACCGCGGAAGAACGCTGCCGGCCGGTGCTGGCGGAAATGATCTGAACGCCGGACTGGCGTGAGAACAGGATAAGGGCGTCGGCAATGGATTGGGACGCGATGCTGAACGACCGCACCTCCTCCAGGGACTGCGCAGCCGCAGGCACCGGAAAGGCCGCAGCCATGCCGCACGCAACAACGAGATTATGCCCTCTCACTTTCGCCTCAGGCCCCTCTCCCTCAGCGGAATCTTATATTTCTCGCTCCAATGCGGCCGAGCCGCCACCTCCGGAAAATCTTCTTTCCGCCGCTTATCTCATGCCGCCGGGGAGATTACAGCACTCTTGTCGTCCGGCCGCGATACCCGAATGGGCAGGACCATCTCGATCCCCTTGAGCCAGCTTCCGATATGCTGCCGGTCGATCGTCGTCGTCACCCGCAGGTCGGAAATGGAAGGATCGCTGATCTCCAGCTGGATGTCGGAATAACGGTTGATCCGCGCCACGATCAGCCGCAGCGGCTCATCGCGGAATTCGAGGTTGCCCGCCTTCCATGGCCCTATCGCGGCATGCGGCTCGGCCGCCTGGACCAGCTCGCCCCTGTCGAAGCGCACCCGGCTCCCGGCCACGGCGCGCAGTACGATCGGCGCGGCGGTCGCCCCCCTGCGCTGCACGCTCGGGTTGGTCTGCACCTCCACGATCCCCTCGGTGACGCTCACCACCACCGTGTCGCCGGCGCGCTCGACCGAAAAGGCGGTGCCCACCGCAATCGCCGTCACCGGCCCCGCCTGCACCACAAAGGGGCGTTCGCGATTCTTGGCGACCTGAAAATAGGCCTCGCCCTGTTCGGCGGCGATCATCCGCGCATCGTCGGAATAGCGCACGGTCAAGGCGGTGCGCCCGCCCAGCTCGATCTTCGATCCGTCGCTGAGCGTCGCCGCCTGGGTGACGCCCACCGGGGTTTCGAAGCGGGCGAACCTTATCTCGGCGGAATGCGGCGCGTAGGCATGGCGGATGAAAAAGGCCGATCCGGCCACCACCAACAACGCGATGCTCGCGGCGATCGCCATCATCGGCCGCCGCCCGGCCATCCCGCGCCAGGATGCCGGCGCAGCGGCGACGGGCGCCTCGCGGCCCTCCTCCGGCCTTTCAAGCGCCCCGCCCGCATCCCACATCGCCGCCATGCGGTCGAACGCCGCGCGGTTGCGCGCATCCGCATCGCACCAGGCCAGCCATTCGGCGACCACCGCTTCAGACACGTCAGCGCCCTCCAGCCGCAAGACCCAATTGGCCGCAGCGTCCTGGCGCGCATCGCCGCTATAGACAAGCGAACGAACAGTCATACTAAAACTCCGCCTCGTCCAGTCGCTTCCGGCAATGCACCATCGCCTTGACTACATAATTATGGGCGCTCCGCTCTGTCATGCCGAGGTGCCGCCCGATTTCCACCGTGGAAAGCCCGTCTATCCTGCGCAGCAAAAAGGCCGTGCGGACGCCCGGGGGAAGCTCGTCAAGCGCCTGCTGGATGATCGTCAGCTCTTGCCGGGCCGCGACATGCCGGTCCGGGCCGAGTTCGTCCATCCCCATGTCGAACATCGGGTCGCTGTGGCAGCAGGCGCGGACCTGGACCTTGCGCAGCCGGTCATTGGCCAGATTATTGGCGATCTTGAACAGATAGGCGCGCATGAAGACGATGGCGTCCTGCGCGTCGATCTGCAGCATCCGCAAATAGGTTTCCTGCGCGATATCGCGGGCTTCCTGGTCGGATTTCACCCGGAGGCGCAGGAAGCGCAACAGCGCCGCATTATGCTCGTGGAAAAGACGGGCGACCTGGCGCGCACGGGACTCCTCGTCCCCCAGCGGCCTGTCGTCTGACTCGTCCATATCAACCTGCTGCCGCATCCAGCCCGTCCGATGAGCGCACCATTGCTGCCCGTCTAGACGTGCCACCATCAAGTTTCGGAAACAACGGACCAACGGCGGCGCATGGCGCGCGCCTGCCCGGCCGTCGCCCGGCAGGGGATCGGGCAAAGGCGGCCGCGCGCCCGATCCCCTGCCTGCGCGTGCTTATTCCGCCGGCAGCGCCACGTCGCTCAACCCGGCGCGCGTCGAATCCTTGTAGGTCACGCGCGGTTCGGGTGCTGGGCGCGGGCTGGTCTTGAAACGCCCGGCGAGATCGGGTTTGTCGATCAGCGGCTTGATGACGATGTCCTTCAGCTCGAACCAGGTTCCCGCCGTGCTGTGGAGCTGGATCCCGATCAGCCCGTCGCTCTTGCCCACCGGGTCGTCATCGATGGCGTCGAACGCCAGCATGCCGTTGACCGCCGAGACGATGCGGTTGCCATAGGCGATCACCGTCACCTCGGTCCATTCCGGGCCGTTCTTCACCGCGTCGACAATCGCCTGCGGATCGTTGACCAGTTCAGCGACCGTGCGGATCACACGGCCCGTCCCGCCCGCCGTCGCCGCGCCGCGCGAAATCGTCGCGCGCTGGCCGAGGAGGACCATTTCCTGGCGATCACCCTTTTCATTGTACAGCATGTTGAAGCGTTCGATGTTGTACACCACCTGCCCCGGCGTGTTGTCGGCCATGCCCCTGACGGCGAGGTGGGGGACGATGTTGACCTGATAGCCGGTCATCGCATGGCTGCCCGGCAGCACATGACTGCGGATCTGCACGCCGGAATTGCCCTTGGGCGTGCGCCAGCGATATTTGTAGCGCAGCTCGAAATCGGCATAGGGGCGGTCGTAATAGAGGAAGGTATTGGACGACAATTTCGTGTCCGTCCGCGCGGTGATCGTCCCGTCGACCACCGACCACCAGCGTTCGTCGCCCCGCCAGCCGTTCAGCGAATAGCCGTCGAACAGCGCGGTGAAGCCGGGCGGGACGGTCTGCCCCACCGTCTTTGCCGCGCCCTGCGCATGGGCATGGCCCGCCGCGCACAGCGCGCAGAGCGCGGCCAGCGGGAGCATCCGGTTTTTCAGTATATCGATATGCATCAAGGCTTCCTCAGTTGGCGGGCGGCTGGGGGCGCGGCGGGATGGCCGGGCCGGTTTCCGGCGGACCGGGCCTGGTGATGAACCGGCCGGTTATGTCCGGCGGCGCGGTCAGCCGCTTGACGGCGATGTCCTTGAACTGGATCGTCGTCGGCACGTTCTGGTGGTCGATCTGCACCGCGAACACGCCCTCGCGCGCGGCCTGCGGCGAATTGTCCACCGCATCGAGCGCGACATGGCCGTTGATGACGTGGATGACGCGGTTGCCATAGGCGATCACCACATAATCATTCCATCCGGGCGCGGGGCGATAGGTTGCGAGCAGCGTGTCGACCGGATTGACCGAGCCCTTGACGGCGCGCACCATCTTGCCGTCGACGCTGGAAATCTCGACATTTTCGGAGAGCAGCGCGACCTCCAGCCGCCCCAGCGTCTCGAAGATCATGCCGAACCGCACATGCTGGTGCGCGGGCACGACATTGGCCTGCGGGCCGCCGACGCTGAACGTCGCCTCGTCCTTCACCCAGCTGCGGAACTGGAAACCGGAATTGCCGATCTCGGTCATGCGATATTTGAAATGGAGCTCGAAATCCCGGTAGCTGCCGTCGCGGATCAGGAAGGCGCTCTGCGGCAGGCGGGTGGGGGCGTGGCCGGTGATCGCCCCGTCCCGCACGGACCATAGCGCCGGATCGCCCCGCCAGCCGTCCAGCGTCTTGCCGTCGAACAGGGATATGAAGCCGTCCCCCGCCGCGGCGGGGCGGGACTGGGCGGCGGCGCATCCGGCCAGCGACAGGCCGGCCGCAACCGCGACCGCCAGCCCCCGCCAGCGCCGCGGCCCTGCCGCCGGAAAAGCGGACCGATCCGCTGAAGACGCATCCCGGATCATGCGCGTCCCTTTCTCTTTCTTGCGTCCGCTACACATGCCCCGCCTGGCCAACGCTGCGACCGGCCCGCCGCTCTCCCCGAGCGGCGACAGGCCGGCCGCAGCGCCCCCGCCAGGGTCTAGAACCGGGTCCGCACGCCCACGGTGATATAGCGACCGATGACGTCGTATATCGCGCGCGCGGTGGGGAGCTGGGTGCCGGGATTCTGGTCGGTGAGGAAGAAGGGGCCTTTGCGGTTGAACAGGTTGTTCACCGTCACGAAGGCTTCCGACTGCTCGCCGGTGATCGACAGTTTCTTGGCGAAATTGATGTCGGTGTAGAAAACCGGCTCGATATGGTTGTCGACATAATATTGGATCTTCGACTTCACATAGCCGCCGATCATCCGCTGCTGCAGGCCGACGGTGAAGCTGTCGTTGGAATAGCTGATGTCCAGATTGGCCCGCCATTTGGGCAGCGGGAAGGTGGAGGTCAGCAACCCCGGCAGATCCGACGTGCCGACATATTCCACGAGCGGGAGGGCCGCCGTGTCTTGCCGCTTGAACGACAGCAGGCGGGTGCCCAGCACGCGGGTGGTCAGGCGGCCGTTGCCGACATCGGCGCGGTAGCCGAATTCGAAATCGACGCCCCTGGAGCTGAGTTCGGCGACGTTGTTGTTCACGCCCGACACTTCGAGCGGGATGTTGTTGGAGTCGCGCTTGATCAGGTCGCAGAGCGGGCTGGCCGGGTTGACGGCGCAGGCCTGGAAGATCTGCAGCGCCGCGCCGGGCGTGCCGATGGCGTCCTTTATCTTGATGTCGAAATAGTCGATCGACCCGTAGAAGCCGGGCACGAAGGTGGGCTTCAGCACCACACCCAGCGTCAGCGTGTCCGCCTTTTCCGGCCTGAGGTTGAGGTTGCCGCCGCCGCGCACGAAGACGTTGTGCGACTGGTTGGTCACCGGATCGAAGACGAGGCTGCTCAGCACGGTCTGGCCGGCGAACAGTTCAAACAGCGAAGGCGCCCGGATGTCGCGCGAGAAGGCGCCGCGGAAGCTGATATCCTCGACCGGTTCCCAGGTCGCGCCGATCTTCCAGGTGTTGACGCCGCCGCTGGTCGAATAATCCGCGTGGCGGAAGGCGGCGTTCAGTTCCAGCGAGTTGGTGAAGGGCGCGTCCTTGATGAGCGGCACCACCGTCTCTGCGTAGAATTCCTTCACATTATAGGTGCCGTCCGCGACGCCCACATTGGTGGAGCGGAAGACGCCGCCATTGGTGCCGCGCAGGCCGGTGAAATCCACCGGCACGGCGGGATCGCTGTTGCTGGTCTGGACGATTTCCTGCTTGCGATATTCAGCGCCGAAGGCCAGCGAAACCGGCCCGGCCCAGGTGGAGAACAGGCTGCCGGTAAAGTTGAGGCCGCCGAAATAAAGGTGGTTCTTGGTCCGCCAGGTCGAATCGTCGAGCACCCACTGGACCGCCGCCGGATCGGCCCGGCCGACGCCGAGCACGTTGAGCGGCTTGCAGTCCGAGAAGCGGCTGGAAACCAGCGTGACGCGGCACACCGGCGCGCCGCCGGGACCGGCCACCGTGTCGATGGCGGCGAAGAAGCGGTCGCTGCGCACTTCCTCGGTCACGCTCTTCACGTCCGTCATGCCGTAGGTGAAGGCGGCATCCCATTTCCAGTCGGCGAACAGCCCGCCGGCGAGGCCGGTGGTGATGGTGAGCGAGGTCATGTCCTGCTTGGCGGGAATCGCGCCCAGCCGCTTCGCCCGCGTATCCCAGTCCTGCATCCGGCGGCCGACCTGGATGCGGCCGGTGCCGATATCCGCCAGCTGGGCGGGGGTCAGCGACTGCGCCAGATAATAGTTGTCGCCATAGATATACATGTCGCCCACGCTGATGTGGGTGTTCTCGCCATAGTTGGTGGCGGTGTTGTAGCTGGCCTGGACGAAGCCGCTGACGTCCGATCCGAAATCATAGCTTGCGCGGCCGAACAGCTGGCCGGTGGTCGATTCCGGAACGAGCGTGCAATCAAGGCAGTTGGGCAGCGCGTTGCTGCCCTGGCCGAAGCCCGGCCGGCCGATCGGCGTGCCCCGGTTGAACGCGCCGAGCGCGCCTGTCGGCAGGAACTGCTGGTTGAGCACCGACGCCGGCCCCGCGATGATGAGGCCGCCGGGCGCCAGATTGGTCACCGTCACATTGGGATAGTCGACATAGGGGTTGTTGATGGTGCCCAGCGCACCGGACAGGCTGGAAGGATCGCGCGCGCCGGTTATCCAGCTGTCCGCGCCGCCGGGGCGCGCGCTGCGGCGCGGAATGCCGTCGTTCGAATAATATTCGGCGCTCAGCTGCAGCCGCAGCCGATCGTCGAGCAGCGCGGTGCCGGCGGCGGCGCCCAGCCTGTAGGAGAAGGCGTCGCCATAGGTGGAGATGCCCGTCTGGGCGAGCGCCTTGACGCCCGAGAAACGCTTGTCGAGAATATAGTTGACCACGCCCGAGACGGCGTCCGACCCATAGACGGCCGATGCGCCACCGGTGACGACCTCCACCCGCTCGATCAGCATCTGCGGGATGATGTTGGTGTCGACGCCGCCATTATTGCCGCTGGGCGGCAGGCGATAGCCGTCCCACAGCACCAGCACGCGCTGCGGGCCGAGGTTGCGCAAGTTCATATAGTTGCCGGAACGGACCCGGTTGGTGGTGACGAGCTGGGTCATCTGCGAGTTGATCGCGCCCTGAAAGATGGGCAGCTGGTTCAACCCTTCCGCCAGGCTGCCCGGCGCGCGGCTGGTCAGCGATTCCGAGCTGACCACGGTCAGCGGCGTCGGCGCGCGGGTGCCGTCCGTGACGATGCGCGAGCCGGTGACGACGATATCGACCTGGCCCCCCGCTTCGCCGGCTTCGTCCTGCGCCGGCTGGGCGGATGCCGGGCTGGCCCCGGGCTCCGCATTCTGAACCATGGCTTCGGCGCTCGCGCCCGACAACAGCAATGCAATTGCCACTGACAGTGACATAGTCTTTCTCCCTGTTTCTATTCTCGATGCGACGGCCCTGCGGCCGCCCGATCTGCCGTGTTTTCGCCCTAGGGGGCGGATTTGATGTATTGGGTGACCTGCTCGATCTGTTCGTCGGTCATCCCCGTCGCCATCGGCTTCATCAGCCCGCTGGTCAGCGCGGTGAGGATCCGTTCGCGCGGGAAGGCCGCAAGCTGCCCGCGTGACGGCGCCTCCCCGCCCGTGTGGCAACCCATGCAGCGTTGCTGGAAAATCGCCTCGCCGGGGCTCATCTGCGGCGGCTCCGCCACAGGCGCGAGGCCGGCATCGCCGGACCGCCTGTATGTCGGCGCGTCGGCGGGGCGGATGCCGAAGGCCTGCAGCCTGTCCGTGCCGACCAGCACCAGCCCGTTGACGATGGCGGGTTCATTATATTTGCCGCTGGTGAAAAGATCGTCCCGGCCGCTCTTCCAGAGCAGGCGGAGCGTCTTCGCGTCGAACGCATAGAGGGTGGGGCGCGGCGCGCGCGACCCGTAGAGCAGCGCCATGCGCGGCGCGTTGGGGTCCATGACCCACAGGATCGCATCCTTGCCCCGGTTGCTGGTGACGACCGGCGACCCGGGGTTGGCGAGCGTCTGCGTCATCTCCAGCTGGTCGATCCTGGGATAGGCGGCTTCGCCGGGCCGGGTGACGAGGCGCACCCGCGCCAGGCCGGGCGGCGTCGGCGTGGTCAGGTCGTGACCCTTCTTGCTGCTGCCGCTGGCGAAGACATAATGATTGCCCTCCCCATCCGAGAAATAGGCGGCGGTCGACCGGCTCTTGGCCGTGTTCAACATGCCGCTGTCTTCGGAATAGGCGCCGAACAGGTTGATCGGCCCGCGCTTGTTGAAATGGGGTTGCGGCTCCGGATCGAGCAGCGACAGGTCCGACGCGGAATCATAGCTGCACGGCTGGCGCTTCACCAGGCTGCCGGGCATCTTGTCGCGGTTCAGCAGGTAGAAATTGCCCTGCTTGGCGCCGCCCAGCGCGAGCAGGTTCGGCGTGGCGGAGGCGCCGCCGGGCAGATCGACGACGATCGGGCCGCTGCTGCCCAGATCGATATCCTTCGAAACGGCGTGGCAATAGTTGAACGGCGTGTAGGTGCCGATCAGCTTGAAGCCGGTCTTGGGGTCGTCGCGCAGCTGCAGGATGGACTGGCCCCAGCTGTTGGGGCTTTCCGAATAGACGCCCGCCGCGCCCTTTTCCCGCATGACGAGCGCGCTGGCGCCGGTGGTGATGTAGATGCGGCCCTGCGCGTCGATGGCCGGGCCGCCGGACGCCCACATGCCGCCCTGCATCTCGTCTGTAACCTGCGTGGTCGAAAAGGCGGAGGCGACCCGCGCCTGCCGCGTGTCGACGCTGACCAGCCAGCCGCTCTGCCCGTCCTTGCCGAACGACAGATAGACCCGGCTCCTGTCCGGGCTGAGGTTCAGCGCGCCGCGCTGCCAGTGCTTCAGTTCAGCCGGAAAGCTGGACCCGTTCTTGATGATGCCCGGCCGGTTGACGTTCCTCGCGTCGACCGACACCGGCCAGTTGGGAATGCCCTTGCCGGTGCGGATGTCGAGCGCGTGGACCTGCCATTTCCCGACGGTGTCGCAGGCGCTGATATAGATGCGGTTCTGGGCGACATCGATCACCGGGGTGCTGAGCACGCTGATCATTTCGGCGGGGATGCCGCAGGGATTGGTGGCAAGCTGCGCGCGCCAGAGGATCGTGCCGGGCGCCACGCCGTCCACCGGTGCGGTGCTGACCGCATAGGCAAAGCCGTTCGCGGAGGCGAGGTAGGCGACGGAGAAGCGTTTGCCGTTATACGGCCCCTCGCCCATCGTCACGGAATCGAGATAGAGGGGCGATGCCTGCAACCGGGCTTCGCGGCCTTCATGCCGGTCGAGCTCGGGGGATTCCCAGAGCAGTTCGAAGCGGTGATGCGCCACGGTCTCCGGGGTCAGCACCGTTTCCTGGTCGTTCCAGCCGGTGCGCTGCATATTGTAGTGGAAGGTGGTCTTGTCGATCCGCGGGCCGGTCACGGCCTGATCGAGGGCGGGGTCGTCCTGCGCCAGTGTCACATATGCCGGCGCGGACAGCGCCAGGAGAAGATAGTGCAACTTACGCATTTTCAACGGATCCCCCTCGTCTCCCGTTGCGGGCCCGCGCGCGGACACCTTTTCGGGACTTTTCATATGAGGGTGATGAATTAGTCCCCGATCCCGGGGGCGGCATAGAAGGATTATTCGAACGACCGGATCAGAAATACCGAATGACCAAATAGATCGATCACATATCCGGGATATATTGTAGAATAAATCTCAAAACGTCCGAATTCTCTATTTTTGATATGAGAACATAAGAAATCAAGACATCTGATTTTTGTGCAGATGCCGGATTAATATTCTATATTATTTGACGATGAAATTTCACATCCACTCTGTTCAGAAATACAGGCTCTCCACAACCTCCGATCTTCTGAGTTTTTCGGCGCTCCCTTCGGCCTGGATCCTGCCCTTCACCAGAATATAGCCCCGGTCGGCGATGCTCAGCCCCATTTCGGCATTCTGCTCGATCATCAGCACCGTCATGCCTTCCCGGTTTATCCTGCGGACGATGGCGAAATATTCTTCGATCCATTTGGGGGAGAGGCCCAGCGAAGGCTCGTCCATGATGATGAGCCGGGGGTTGCCGATCAGCGCCCGGGCCAGCGCGACCATCGCCTGCTCGCCGCCCGACAGCGTGCCGGCGGCCTGATGAAGCCGCTCGCCGATGCGCGGGAACAATGCGGTCATCCGGTCCAGATTATCGTCGAAGGCGGCGCCGTTCCGGCAGACCGCCTCATAGCCGAGCCGCAGATTCTCGCGCACGGTGAGGCCGGGAAACAACCGCCGCCCCTCCGGCACCAGCCCCACGCCCAGCGCGGCGAGATTTTCCGTCCCCACCTCGCGCATGTCGCGGGCCATGACGCGCACCGCGCCCTTCGACGCATGGACGACGCCGCATATCGTCATGAACAGCGTCGACTTGCCCGCGCCATTCGGCCCCAGCAGGCACACCAGCTCGCCCTCCGCGACGTCGAGCGCGATATCGTGGAGCATCGGCACGCCGCCATAATCGGTGTCGACCGCGTCAAGCGTCAGCATGGGCGGCCTTCCCCAGATAGGCTTCCTGCACCAGCGCATGCTTGCGCACGGCCGAAAAATCGCCGCGCACGATGACCCGGCCCTGATCGATGCAGATCACATTGTCCGGAAACGCCTCGACGACCCGCATGTCATGCTCGATGAGGGCAATCGCCAGATCGGGAAAATTGACCCGCAGCCGCGCGATATCGTCGATGAAGCCCTGGGTCTCCGCCTCCGCCATGCCCACGGACGGCTCGTCCAGCAACAGCAGCTTCGGCCCGCGCGCGATCGCCCGGACGATCTCAAGCCGCCGCCGGTCGGCCTGGGCGAGCGTGCCGGCGGGCCTGTGGCGTTGCTCGTAGAGCGTGCCGAATCCTTCGCCGAGCAGCGCCTCGGCCCGGCGGGCGCAGTCGTTCAATTCCCTGCCGGCATTGGCCGGGCGGAACAGCACGCCAAGCACGGTCGGCGGCTTTTCCGTGTGCATGCCGATGATGATGTTGTCGAGCACGCTGAGGTCGAGGAACAGGCGGGAGGACTGGAAGGTCCGCGCGATCCCCTTGTCGCGCAGCCGGTGCGCGGACGCGCGGGTGATATCCTCGCCGTCCAGCATCACCCGGCCCCGCGTGGCGCTGTAGAAACCCGAAATGACGTTGAACAGCGTCGACTTGCCCGATCCGTTCGGCCCGATGATCGAGACCAGCTCGCCGCGCGCCACCGTCAGGTCGAGATGGTCGAGCGCGACCAGCCCGCCAAAGTGCATGGCCACGCCCTCGACCTGCAGCAGCGGGCTCATGCGGCGGCCCCATATGCGCGCAGCCGCTTGGGGAACAGGCCCTGGGGGCGGATGAGGAGGAAGGCGATGACGATCGCGGCGAAGATGAACAGCCGATAGTCGGAAAACAGCCGCAGCTTTTCCGGCAGGACGGTGATCAGGAACGCGCCGATCAGCACGCCGGCGATATTGTCCATGCCGCCGACGATGACCATCGTCATGATGGTGACGGAGAGCAGGAAAGTGAAATTTTCCGGCGAGATATAGGAGATATAGGCCGCATAGATCGCCCCCGCGAGCGCGGCGAAGGCGGCGTCGGCCAGATAGGCCGTGACCTTGTAGCGGGTAACGTCGATGCCCTGCGCCCGCGCGGCGATCTCGTCGGCGCGGATGGCGTTCCAGGCCAGCCCGACGCGCGACGCCTGCAGCCGCCGGGCGGCGAGGATCATCACCGCCAGCAGCGCCGCCGACAGATAATAGAAATTGGCCTGGCTGGGCAGCCGGATGCCGAGCGCGCGCAGCGGATCGGCAAAGGAGTGGCCGAACAGCGTCGGCACCGGAATGCCGGAAAGGCCGTTGGCCCCGCCGGTCCATGCCAGCGTGTTCAGCAGCTGGTGGACGACCACGGCGAAGGCGATGGTGACCAGCGCGAGATGGGTGTCGCGCGCGCGCATCGCCAGCAACCCGACGGCAAGGCAGAGCAAAGTGGCGATCAGCACGGCCGCCGGCACCGCGAGCCAGAAGCCGATGCCCAGCCCGGTCGCCAGCAGCGCGGAGGCATAGGCGCCGATGCCATAGGATGCGCTCGTCGCGAAATTGGGGATGTTGGCGCTGCCGAGCTGGAAATTCAGCGCGAGCGCGAGCACGGCGTAGAGCTGCGCGAGGATCAGCAGGTGCAGGATATAGACGTCCGACCCGACGAGCAGCGGCACCGCCAGCAGGATGAGCAGCGTCAGCGACAGCGCCATCGCCCGGTGCTGGCGAAGGGTGGCGGCAAGCTGGTCCAGCGCCGCCGGGTTGCGGCTGACCGTCCAGAAGGACGCGCCGAGCGAGGCGAGCAGCAGCGCGACCACCACGGCGTTTTCCGCCTTGAGCAGCGCGTAGATGAACAGGGCGACGGTGATCTGGAAGAAGAGGGTGAGGATAATCGCTGCGCCCTTGCCCGGGCGTTTCGGGGCATCCGGTTCCACGCCTAGACTTTCTCGATGAGGGCGCGGCCGAACAGGCCGGTGGGGCGCACGATCAGCACCAGCATCACCAGCCCGAAGACGAGCGCCAGCCGATAGGGCGTGGCGCCCGGGATGACGGACTGCGCCAGCGTCTCCACCCCGGCGATGATCAGCCCGCCGACGATCGCGCCGGGCATGGAGCCGAGCCCGCCGATCACCGCCGCCGAAAAGCCGAGCAGCCCCACCAATATCCCGAAATCGAACCGCGCCATTCCAACATAGCTGGACATCAGCACCGCCGCGGTCGCGCCGATCGCGGACGCGATGAAGAAGGTCGCGCCGAACACCTGGCCGTCCTTTATCCCCAATATCCGGGCCACCACGGGGTCTTCCGACACTGCGCGCGTCCTCAATCCGATCTTCGTCCTGTAGAGGAACAGGTAAAGCAGGCCGGAAATCAGCGCCGTCGCGGCGATGATCGTCAATGCCAGCGAACCCGCCCCCTCCTTTCCAGTCAGAGACGCGCCGGGCGCGATATTCGGAAAGGCGTGGGGGTTCGACCCTTCAGGATAGAGATGGCGGATGGCTTCGCGCACCATGATGCCCAGCGCCACGGTGGCGACCAGCGCCATCAGCGGCGGCGCGTCGCGGAAGCGGCGGATGATCGTCCTGTCCAGCCCCCAGCCCAGCCCGCCCACCGCGGCGACGGCCAGCACCAGCACGGCCACGGCCAGCAGCGCCGGCGCAGCGCCCGGCGCGCTGACGAAATGGAGCAGCGCCAGGCACAGGAAGGGCGCCGTCATCGCGACGTCGCCATGCGAGAAATGGATGACCTTCAAAATCCCGAAAATCAGGCTGAAGCCGAGGGCGAACAGCGCATAGAGGCACCCCATGGTCGCCCAGTTCAACAATTGTTGCGCGAGCATGTGCCCTCCCCGACCGCCATCCCAGTGCGATTGGATAGAATCCTGCCCCCCGCCGTCAAAGAAAGAAACGACTAATCCGGGGATCGCAGATTCCGAATTTAACGCCCTTCGCGTCCAAGCTAACGCTACCCGCACGAACATTGCTTGACGATTTGCAGCACTATTGGGCCGAAGCAAGTCGATGCAAGGAAGGTCTGGATCCTGTGCTTCTGCGCCTGCCATTTCTGCTGTTGGCCGCCAACCTGCTCGTCGCGCTGGTCGCGCTCGCGGTCAGCGCCGCGGGGACGCGCGACGACGTGATCAAGCTGGGCTTCATCGGCCCCCTGTCCGGCGGCAACGCGCAGCAGGGGCTGGGCGCGCGCAACGGCTTTTTGCTGGCGGTGGAGCAGGCCAATGCAGCGGGCTTCCCCTACCGGATCGAACCGGTGGTGCTGGACGACGCATCAGACCCCACGGCCGGCGTCTCGGCGGCGCAGAAGCTGGTCAACGACCCGCAGGTGATGGGCGTGAGCGGCCATTGGAACAGTTCAGTGGCGCTGGCGACGGCGCCGATATTCGACCGGTCGCGCGTGCCGCTGATCGTCTGGGGCGCGGTCAGCCCCAAGATCACCGAACAGAATTACCACTATGTCACGCGGGTGGTGCCGACCCTGCTCAACGAAAACCGGCCGCTTGCCGAGGCCGTGGCGCGCGGCCAGGGCATCCGCCGCATCGCCATCATCTCCGACACGTCCGATTATGGCGTGGCGAACACCAAATGGTTCGCGCATTTCTTCGAGGCGGCGGGCGGCATGGTGGTCTATGCCGGGGCGGCTTCGACCGGGACCACCGATTTCAGGGCGATGCTGACCAGCGCGCGCGCCAGGCGGCCGGACGCGATCTATTTCGGCGGCGTGGTCACGGAGGCGGCGCTGGTCCGCGCGCAGATGGCGACGCTGGGCATGGCGGCGCTGCCCATGTACGGCATATCCGGCATTTACGACCCCAAATTCCTGGAGATCGCCGGGCGCGCCGCCGAGGGGACGATCGCCGGAACGCCGTCGGAACTTGAAAATCCGCATCTCCGCGCGTTCGAGGCCGCCTATGCCGGCAAGGCCTATGCCGACCCGGCCGGCAGCTACGCCAAATATGCCTATGAGGCGACGCGCATCCTGCTGCGCGCGATAGAACGCGCCGGGACCGGCGACCGCGAGGCGCTGGCCGCCGCCATCAGGCAGATGCAGCATGACGGGGCGCTCGGCACGTTCCGCTTCGACCGGAGCGGGCAGGCCGGGCTGGACATGAAGATCGATCTCAACATGGTGCGCGACGGGCGCTGGCAGCGATTGCCGGGGCCGGGATGAGAAGCATCGAGATACTGGAGAGGCTGGTCTCGTTCAGGACGGTGAGCAGGGCGAGCAACATGGCGCTGCTCGACTATGTCGTCGACCTGCTGCCCGGCGCGGCGTCGGTGGAGCTGATCGGCGCGGAGAAGGGCCGCAGCAACCTGCTCGTCACGCTGGGGCCGGCGGACCGCGCGGGCGTCATGCTGTCCGGCCACAGCGATGTCGTGGACGTGGCGAACCAGCGCTGGTCGCACGATCCGTTCCGGCTGACGCAGGTCGGCGACAGGCTTTACGGGCGGGGCACGGCGGACATGAAGGGTTTTCTGGCCTGCGCCATCGCCTGCGCCGAACGGGCGGCGACGCGGCGGCTGGCCACGCCGCTGCAGCTCGCCATCTCCTATGACGAGGAAATCGGGTGCGTCGGCGTGCGCTCCATGCTGACGCGGCTGGAGGATCTGCCGCTGAAGCCGCTGCTCTGCCTGGTCGGCGAGCCGACATCGATGCGCGTCGCCGTGGGGCACAAGGGCAAGGTGGGGCTGCGCGCCCTCTGCACCGGCCGGGAGGCGCATTCCGCGCTGCCCGACACCGGGCTGAACGCGGTCTATCTGGCCGGGGATTTCATCGCGGCGCTGCGACGGCTTCAGGCCCGGCTGGCATCGCAGGACAATGCCGATCCGGCCTATGACGTCCCGCATTCCACCGTCCATGTCGGCATGGTGCGCGGCGGCGAGGCGCTCAACATCGTGCCCGCCAGCTGCACGGTGGATTTCGAGATCCGCAACATCGCGGCGGACGATATCGACAGGCTCGTCGAGACGGTGAGGGCGGAGGCGCGCGCCATCGTCGCCCCGCTGCGCGAGGCGTTTCCGGAAGCGGACATCCGGATCGACCAGGTGAGCGGCTATCCCGGCCTCGACACGCGGCATGACGGGGCGATCCGCTTCGTCGCGTCGCTGACCGGGGGGAATGACACGGAAACCAGACTCGCCTTCGGCACGGAAGGCGGGCTGTTCGCAGCGCGGCTGGGCACGCCCACCGTCATCTGCGGGCCCGGATCGATGGATCAGGGCCACAAGCCGGACGAATTCGTCAGCCGCGACCAGATGGCGCGGTGCGACGCCATGCTGGCCGCGCTGCTCGACCGGATGGAAGCAGGCGTCACCCTATAGGTCGGCGGCGCAGGCCATAGCGCGCGGGTTGTTCAAAAGAACCTAACCGCCGCTCTGTGAAAACATAATATCGCGACTCCGGACCAGACATTAGCAACTCTTTTTACACAGCCGGACGGACGGATTTTCCGTCCAACATTAGAGTTGATCATGTCAATTGTACATACAAATACACTCATTATTGGCGCGGGCCAAGCCGGACTGGCGGCAAGCGAGCATCTTTCCAATAATAACGTGCCGCATATTATAGCGGAGAAGGACAGGATTGCCGAAAGCTGGCGCACGCGACGCTGGGATTCGCTGGTCGCCAATGGTCCTGCATGGCATGATCGGTTCCCCACCCGGGAATTTACAGGAATAGATCCGGATTCCTTTGCGACCAAAGACCAGATCGTCGACTATTTCTCTTCCTTCGCCGAGCAGATATCGGCGCCTGTTCGGACCGGCACGGAGATATTTTCAGTCAGCCCAGTCGATGACGGCCGGGCTTTTCGCGCGGAGAGTTCCGATGGCGCCTTCGTGGCGCGGAACATCGTCGTCGCGACCGGGGCTTTCCAGAAACCCGCCATCCCGCCGCTGGTGCCGTCGCTCCCCGGGCTGGTCCAGATCCATTCCGAAAGCTATCGCAACCCCGCCCAATTGCCAGAAGGCGCGGTGCTGGTCGTCGGCGCGGGATCGTCGGGCGTGCAGATCGCCGACGAGCTGGCCCGCGCGGGGCGGCGCACCTTCCTGTCGGTCGGCCCGCACAACCGGCCTCCACGACGCTATCGGGGGCGGGATTTCGTCTGGTGGCTCGGCGCGCTCGGGCAATGGGACGCCACCACCTGCGAGCCGAACATGGAGCATGTCACCATTGCGGTCAGCGGCGCGCGCGGCGGCCATACCGTGGATTTCCGGTCGCTCGCCGCCTCGGGCATCACGCTGCTCGGCACGCTTGAATCCTTTGGCGGCGACAGCCTGCGCTTCGCGCCCGACCTGGAAAGGAACATCGCGCAGGGCGATGCGGACTACCTCTCCCTGCTGGACGCGGCCGACGCCTATATCGCCCGCGAAGGGCTGGACCTGCCGGAGGAGCCGGATGCCCGCAAGATCGCGCGCTACCCGCTCTGCGTCACCATTCCCATCCGCGAACTGGGCCTGCGCGATGTGGAGATCACCGCCATCGTCTGGGCGACCGGCTATAGTTCGGACTTCGGCTGGCTGAAGCTGGACGCGTTCGACAGCCATGGCCAGCCCAGGCACCGGCGCGGCGTCTCCGTCGTGCCCGGCCTTTATTTTCTGGGCCTGCCCTGGCTTTCGCGCCGGGCCTCTCCCTTCATCTGGGGGACGTGGCACGACGCGCAATATGTCGCGGCCCATATCGCCGGGCGCGATGCCGACGCCGCCCCGGCGGAGGGGCGCCGGGTCCGCGTCGATGAATGAGCCTTTGCCCCGCCACACCGAACCCGCACCGGGGAGGATAGATTGACCGTCCACCACCGCATCCGCCGTTTCAACACGCGCGACACCTATCCCGAACAGAAGCTTTCCAACGATCTGTGCCAGGCGGTCGTCGCGAAGGGCCGGATGGTCTTCGTCCGCGGCCAGATCGCCCAGGATCTCGATACGCGCGAGAGCCTGCACGTCGGCGATGCGCGCCTGCAGGCGCGCAAGGCGATGGCGAATGTGAAGCTGCTGCTCGACGAGGCGGGCAGCGATCTGTCCCACATATGCCGCATCGTCATCTACCTGGTCGACATCCGCTATCGCGAGGAGGTCTATACCGAAATCGGCGAATGGCTGAGGGGCGTCTTCCCCGTCTCCACCGGGCTGGTGGTCAGCGCCCTTGCCCGGCCCGAATGGCTGGTGGAGATCGAAGTGACGGCGGTGATCCCGGAATGACCTTTTCGCTTGTCGCCAGATGCGCGCGATCGGGCAGTTTCGGGATCGCCATCTCATCCTCCAGCCCGTGCGTCGCCGCGCGCTGCGCCCATGCGCGGCCCGGGGTCGGCGCGGTGCTGAGCCAGAACATCACCGACCCCCGGCTGGGGCCGGCCGGGCTGGACCTGCTGCAATCCGGCCTGTCCGCGGACGCGGCGCTCGCCGCGCTCCGCCGCCATGCGGGGGATGCGCTGCCCTACCGGCAACTGGCGCTGGTGGACCGGCATGGCGAAGCGCGCGCCTTCAGCGGCGCAATGGCGCTCGGCATCCACGCCCAGTGCACCGCGCCGGATGTCGTCGCCGCCGGAAACCTGCTTGCCAACCGCTATGTCCCGGAGGCCATGGCGGAGCATTTCCGCGCCCGGCCCGACGCGGCCCTGGGCGCACGGCTGATCGGCGCGCTGCGCGCCGGACTGACAGCCGGGGGAGAAGCGGGGCCGGTGCGTTCCGCCGGGCTGCTCATCGTCGGCGAGGCCGCCTGGCCGGTCGCGGACCTGCGCGTGGACTGGGCGGACGATCCGCTGGGCGATCTGGAGGCGTTGTGGCGGCTGTGGGAACCCCAGATGGAGGATTATGTCCGCCGCGGCCTCGACCCCACGGCCGCCCCGTCCTTCGGGGTCGCCGGGGATCCCTGATGTCGGGTGAAACAACACGCATCGGCTGATCCCGCCCTGCTCGGATGATGAGCGGGGTCGATCATTGCCGTTTAAAGTCAATGTATTACCCCGGATACAACAGGCCCCGGCAAAATGATTGCGC
Source organism: Sphingomonas sp. SCN 67-18 (assembly GCF_001724715.1). Taxonomy (GTDB): domain Bacteria; phylum Pseudomonadota; class Alphaproteobacteria; order Sphingomonadales; family Sphingomonadaceae; genus SCN-67-18. The sequence goes on along the minus strand of NZ_MEFG01000007.1, from coordinate 8,250 downwards.
GGCAATTGCCGGTTCAATAGGCTCAATCCATCCGACCATGCCGGGCATCATCACATCATGCGCTATACTTTGAAGCAACTCAGCTATTTCGTCGCGACGGGTGAATCGAACAGCATCACCCTTGCGTCCGAACGCATCCATATTTCCTCCCCATCGATATCCTCGGCGATATCGCATCTGGAGGCGGAATTCGGCGTGCAGCTGTTCTTCCGCAATCACGCGCAGGGGCTGGCGCTGACGCCCGCCGGTGAGCGGCTGCTCGTCGCCGCCCGGCAATTGCTGCGGGAAGCCGAAGGGCTGCAGGACCTTGCCAACGAGATCACCCACGATGTTTCCGGGCCGCTGCGCGTCGGCACGTTCCGCACCCTCGCCCCGCTGATCCTGCCCGATCTCTGGATGGAGTTCCGGGACCTGTTCCCGAGGATCACCACCCGAATCTACGAGAATGACGAATCCGAACTGGCGGCGCGGCTGCGGCGCGCGGAACTGGATGTTGCGATCACCTATGCGCAGGCCGGCGACGACCTTGTGTTCGAAACGCTGGCGCTGCTCCCCACCTATGCGCTGGTGCCCGCATCGCACCGGCTGGCCAGCGCAGGCAGCGTCGACCTGAAGGCGCTGGCGGACGACCCCTTCGTCCTGCTCGACCTGCCGGTGAGCCGGGATTATTTCATGGAACTGTTCGGCAGGGTGAGCGTGAAGCCGGACATCGTCGCGCGCAGCGAACAGCCGGAAACCGTGCGCAGCTATGTCGCGGCCGGGCTGGGCTATTCGCTGATGACCGCGCGGCCGCGCAGCCTTGTCGCGCCGAACGGAAAGCCGCTCGCCTATCTGCGCCTGGAAAATGATTTCCGGCCGATGGAGCTTGGCCTGCTCACCTCCAAGAACATCCAGAAGACCCGCGCCGTGATCGCCTTTCAGGATTTCTGCCGCGAGCGCATCGCGACGGATCCGATGCCGGGGATGAGCCCGGTGAACGGCTGACAGCCGGCGCGGCGCGGCGCGGCGGCGACCGCCATGGCCACGCCCCCGGCCATATAAGGGATGCCGGATCAGGCCGATGCCCCTATAGCCGCGTGACGGCGCGGCAGCGCCGCGCCGACCGCCCGGGAGAGCAGCGTGCATTTCGACATGAGGCAGCTCGACAAGGGGCAGCGCTACAAGATCGTCTCCGCCTGCGTGACGCCCCGGCCGATCGCCTGGGTGAGCAGCCTGTCCGCCGCCGGAATAGCCAATGTCGCGCCGTTCAGCTTCTTCAACGTCATCGGCCACGATCCGCCCACCGTCGCGATCGGCATGGTGGCGCATGGCAGGGGGCGGCTGAAGGACACGCCGGCCAATATCCGCGAGACCGGCGAATTCGTCATCAATCTGGTCGACGAAAGCCATGCCGGGGTGATGAACATGACCTCCGCCGAGGCGGAACCGGAGGTAGATGAAGGCGCGCTGGCCGGGCTGGCGCTCGCCCCCGCCGTCGCCGTGAAACCGCCCCGCATCGCCACCGCCCCGGCCAGCTTCGAATGCCGGACCACCCATTTCATCGAAACGGGCGCGCATCAGGTCGCGGTGCTGGCGGAGGTGCTGCACGCCCATGTGCGGGACGAATTCATCAGCGATGCCGAAAGGCTGCTGATCGACGTGCCGGCGATGAAGCTGATCGCCCGGATGCACGGCGCGGGCTGGTACGCCCGGCAGACCGACCTGTTCGAGATGCTGCGCCCGCAGGGCTGAGACGTAAAAAAGGCCCCGGCTTGCGCGCGGGGCCTTTTCTTATGTGCCGGGTCAGGCGCCCTGCGAGGCGGGGCCGCCGATGCCGCCCTTTGGCCGGCGGGTCTTGGGAATGGACGATCCGCCGCTGACCAGCGAGGGCGGACGGTTCTTGTCCCCTTCGCCACGGCCGATATCCTCGCCCTTCACCGCGCGGGCAATCTCCTCGCCGGTGAGCGTCTCATATTCCAGCAGCGCCTTGGCCAGCGCGTGCAGCTCGTCGATATTGTCGGTCAGCACCTGCTTGGCCCGGTCGTGCGCGCCCTCGACGATGCGCTTGATCTCGGTATCGATCAGCTGCGCCGTCTGGTTGGACATGCGGATCGCCCGGTTGGCCGAATAGCCGAGGAAAGTCTCGCTTTCCGGCTCGGCATATTCCAGCGGGCCGAGCGCATCGGACATGCCCCAGCGCGTCACCATGTCGCGCGCCAGGCTGGACGCATAGGAGATGTCGGACGAGGCGCCGGACGACACCTTGTCGTAACCGAAGATCACTTCCTCGGCCACGCGCCCTCCCATGGAGACGGACAGGTTCGCGTACATCTTGTCGCGGTGGTAGGAATAATTGTCGCGTTCCGGCAGGCGCATCACCATGCCCAGCGCACGGCCGCGCGGGATGATCGTCGCCTTGTGGATGGGATCGGACGCCGGCTCGTGGATGGCGACGATGGCGTGGCCGGCCTCATGATAAGCGGTCATCCGCCGCTCGTCCTCGGTCATCACCATGGACTTGCGCTCGGCGCCCATCATCACCTTGTCCTTGGCGTGCTCGAACTCCGCCATGGCGACCAGCCGCTTGCCCAGCCGCGCGGCGAGCAGCGCCGCCTCGTTGACCAGATTGGCAAGGTCGGCGCCGGAAAAGCCGGGCGTGCCGCGCGCGATGGTGCGGGCGTCCACATCGGGCGCCAGCGGCACCTTCTTCATGTGCACAGCGAGGATCTTCTCGCGCCCCTCGATATCCGGGCGGGGCACGACGACCTGGCGGTCGAACCGCCCCGGGCGCAGCAGCGCGGGGTCCAGCACGTCCGGCCGGTTGGTGGCGGCGATGATGATGATGCCTTCGTTCGCCTCGAACCCGTCCATTTCGACCAGCAGCTGGTTCAGCGTCTGCTCGCGCTCGTCATTGCCGTTGCCGAGGCCAGCGCCGCGATGGCGGCCGACCGCGTCGATTTCGTCGATGAAGACGATGCAGGGCGCGTTCTTCTTCGCCTGCTCGAACATGTCGCGCACGCGGCTGGCGCCGACGCCGACGAACATCTCGACGAAATCGGAACCCGAAATGGTGAAGAAGGGCACGTTGGCCTCACCCGCGATGGCGCGGGCGAGCAGCGTCTTGCCGGTGCCGGGGCTGCCGACGAGCAGCGCGCCCTTGGGAATCTTGCCGCCCAGCCGCGCGAACTTGGTCGGGTCCTTCAGGAAATCGACGATCTCCTCCAGCTCCTCGCGCGCCTCGTCGATGCCCGCGACATCGGCGAAGGTGACGCGGCCCAGCTTCTCGCTGAGCAGCTTGGCCTTGGACTTGCCGAAGCCCATCGCCCCGGATCCGCTGTTCTTCTGCATCTGGCGCAGCACGAAGAAGGCGATGCCGAGGATCAGCAGGAAGGGCAGCGACTGGTAGAGCATGATCTGCCAGAAGCTCGGCTCCTCCTTCGCCTTGCCGGTGAAGACCACGCCCTTTTCCAAAAGCCGGTCCGGCAGGCGGGGGTCGTTGGGCGAGATGGTGCGGAAGGCGGTGCCGTTGGTATAGGTGCCGGTGACGACATTCTCCGCGATATCGACCTGCTTCACCGATCCCTCGTCCACCCGGGCGAGGAATTCGGAATAGGCGATCGCCTGCCCGCTGGCCTGGCGCTTCGCACCGTCGAACATGGAGACGAACAGGATGAGTGCGACGACCACGCCGAGCCAGATCAGCAGGCTCTTCATCCAGGGGTTGCCCTCGGGTTCCTTGTTGTCGCTCATACTCACTCTCGCTCGTTGGCCCCCAAGATAGGCACATGTGGGTTAATGGACAATGCTTGCCCCGTTTGCGGCCCCGCGCCGGGGCGGCGCGCGCTCGAACCGCCAGGCTTGTCCGGGGCTTGCCTTGACCGTGCCCAGCGTGGCGGCGCTGCCCGCATCCAGCCGCGCGCGCAGCCGCGCCAGCGACGGGCCGTCGGGCGCCTCATCGAAGGCGGCGAACAGCATGACCAGCATCCGCCGCACGATCTCCGACGGTAAATCCTGCGGATTCAGAAAGATGACCGGTCCTTCGCGCCGCATGCGCTCCGCCAGCAGGCGCCGCGCCGTCCAATCGAGCGCCGCATCGGCCTGGGCAAGATGGGCGGCGCTGGCGGCGATGCGGGCCGGGTCCAGCCCCGGCGATTCGGCCAGCAGCGCGCGGGCCGCCGTGCGGTCATAATGCGGGCTGCGGTTGGACGGGTCGTCGACCGGATCGATGCCGGCGGCGCGGACGATTGCGACCAGCTCGGCCTTTTTCCAGTCGAGCAGCGGGCGGAGCAGCGTGACCTGCGCCGTCAACGGCCTTTCCCGGCGAATCCCGGCAAGGCCGCCCACCCCCGCGCCGCGCGCCAGCCGCATCAGCAGCGTTTCGGCCTGATCGTCGGCATGGTGGGCGGTCGCCAGCAGGCCGACGCCGGCAGACGCGCACCAGCCGCCCAGCGCGGCATAGCGGGCCGCGCGCGCCGCCGCCTGCACCCCTTGCCCGCAATCCTCCACCCGCACGGGCAGGATATGGTGGGCAATGCCGCGCGCCGCCGCCAGCGCGGCGACGAAACGCGCCTCCTCCGCCGCTTCCGGGCGCAGGCCATGGTCAACGGTGAGCGCGGTGACGGTCAGGCCCGGCACGGCATGGGCGAGCAGCATCAGCGCCAGACTGTCCGGCCCGCCGGAAACGGCGACGGCCAGCGCCGGTTCGCGATGCGCGCCCAGCCCCGCTGCAAAGCGGCCGACGGGATCAAGGGGGGTGAATGCGTCCACCCGCCGCCCTTATCGCGATTCCGCGCCGGGGGGGACTCCCGTGTCGCGCCCTGCGGTCAGGCGGTGCACTTCGCCTTCTTGCGGCCGTCGGCGACCATCGTCTTCAACGACGCGCTCAGCGTTGCGCCATAGACGTCCTGCAATTCCTCATAGACCTTGCAGGCGTCCGCCGGCTTCTTCAGCTGGGTCAGCGACACGCCCAGATAATAGAGGCTGTCCGGCGCGCGCTCGCCCTTCGGCAGCTTCTGGTAATTGTCGTAGAAGGCGACCGATGCCAGCGCGGGCTTGTTGTCGTCCAGATAGGCGCGGCCCAGCAGGTTGCGCGCAAAGCTGGCCCGCCGATATTGCGGAAATTTGTCCACCACCGTCTTCAGCTCGGTCTGCGCCTCGCCATAGCGTTTCGCCTGCCACAGGCGGAAGCCGTAGACATAGCCGTCATCCGCCTCGTCCCCGGTCGACGGGCGGGCGATGCCGTCCGCCGCCGGCTGTTCCGCCGCCGCGGTCGCGGGCGGACGGCCGCCGGCCGCCGGCAGCGTCGGCGCGACGGCGGGCGCCGCCGGGGCCTCCGCCGCAGCCCGCGCCTCGGCATCGGCGACCAGTTTTTTCACCTGATCCTGCAACTGGCGGATCTGATAGGCATTCTGCTCGCTCTGCCCGGTCAGCGCGGCAAGCTGCGATTCCAGCGCGTCGACCCGCTGGGTCAGGTCCGCAAGCGGCGCAGAGGCCGGGGTGCCGGGGGGCGGACCGGCGGTGGTTTCCGGCATGATCTCCGCCTCCACCAGCGCGCCATTGGGGAACACCTTGCGCTGCACAGCGCGGAATTCCTTTTCCAGCTTGTCGACGCGCGCGTTGATATTGCCGCTCTGGGCGGCAAGCGGCGTCGCGGCGATGCCGCCGAGCAGGATGGCGAGGATCAGCGTTTTGCGCATGGTGACAAACCCCAGGTCAATCGAAAGGACAGCCAATAGCTTGGCGGATCGCGCCTGTCGCCACCCTTGAGCGCCGGGATCAGGGGATCGCGGTGGGCAACGGCTCCGGTGCGACGGGCGTTGGCATCGGCGTCGGCGTCGGCACGGCAGCGGGCGCCCGCGCCGGGCGGGTCGCAGCCGTCTCCGCCGGGGCAGGCGCGGGCGGATTGGCGCGGGCGGCGAGCGCGGCGGCGCTGATGCCGACATCCTTCACCGTCTTGTCCGCATCGCCCAGCGGCGCGACTTCCTGTCCGCCCACGGTGACGCGCAACGCCTGCGGCCGGCCCGTCAGGATCTGCGGATTGTTCGCGTCGGCGGGCACCTCATAACGCTCGCCCACCGCCATTTCCTTTTGCAGCAGGCGGTTATTGTCGGCGTCGTAGATGCGCACCCACACCGCGTCCGTCGCGGTCAGCACCACCGGCCCGGTGGCGGCGGCAGCCGGGCCGGGCGTCGGCGTCGCAGCCGGCGCCGGGGCCGCGCTGTCGTTGGTCGCCACCTCGGTCGTCACGCTGGGCGCGGCGCCGTTCAGCCAGACGGTGCGCCACACGCCATAGCCGATCAGCAGCAGCACCGCGATCGCCGCCGCCGTCCAGGCGAGCAGGCGCGGCGGCACGCGGGCGGGATCGGCCGGTTCGTGCGGGACATAATCGAACCGGTCGCGCCCGGCGCGGTCCAGCTGGCTGCGCACCCCGGCGGCGATATCCACCTCGTCCAGCCCGACGACGCGGGCATGGGCCTTGGCAAAGCCGACGCTGTAGGTGGGGGAAGGCAGCGCGTCGAAATCGTCGGTTTCAAGCGCCTGCAGGTGGCGCAGCGGGATGCGCGTGCGCGACGCGACATCGGCCAGGTCAAGCCCGGCCGCCTCGCGTGCCGCTTTCAGCCTTTCCCCAACCGATGCGGGAGAGTGGCCGGGTGTTTCCGTATCCAATTCGGCCATGTCCCTCTCCTGGGGAATATCGAGCGCGCCCTTGATCGCGCCATGTCACAAGAGACGCAGCGCAATGTCAACCGGGGCGCCGAGAAAGCGATCGGCCGGGCCGGACCAAACCGCCGTCAGGCCAGTTCCACCTGGTTTTCCGCCGCCCATGCCGTCAGCACGGCGCGCATGTCGGCAGGCGGCTGCGCCAGCCATCCCTCCATCTCGCCGCGCACCGCCGCCAGATCGAGCGAGCGGATCATCGCCTTCACCGATCCGACCGCCGCCGGGGTGATCGACAGCCGGTCGATGCCGAGCGCGAGCAGCGCCATCGCCTCGATCGACCGGCCGCCCATTTCGCCACAGACGGTGACCGGCACATTGGCCTCCTGCGCCTGCCGCGTCACCCGGCGCAGGAAACGCAATATGGCCGGGCTGAGCCAGTCATAGCGTTCCGCCAGCTTGGGATGGGCGCGGTCCGCGGCGAACAGGAACTGGGTAAGGTCGTTGGTGCCGATCGACAGGAAATCGACGCGGGGCAGCAGCTGGTCCAGCACCTCGGCCAGCGCCGGCACCTCCAGCATCGCGCCATAGCGGATCGCGGTGGGCAGCATCCGGCCGCGCGCGGCGATCCACGCCCGCTGCGCCTCGAACATCGCCCGCGCGGTGTCGAACTCCCAGGGTTCGGAGACCATCGGGAACATCACGTTCAGCGTGCGGCCCGCCGCCGCCTCCAGCAGGGCGCGGGCCTGGACCTTCATCAGCCCGTCGCGGTCCAGCGCGACGCGCAGCGCCCGCCAGCCCATGGCCGGATTCTCTTCCTGCGCCACGTCCTGCCGCATATAGGGCAGGGCCTTGTCCCCGCCGATATCGACGGTGCGGAACACCACCGGCCGTGTGCCGGCGGCGTCCAGCACCTCGCGGTACAGCCGCTGCTGGCGCTCGCGCTGCGGCAGGGTGGCGGACACGAGGAACTGGAATTCGGTGCGGAACAGGCCGATGCCGTCCGCGCCGGTGACGTCGAGCGCGGACACGTCGTCGCGCAGCCCGGCATTGACCATCAGCGCCACACGGGTGCCGTCGCGGGTGACCGGCGGCTCGCCGCGCATCGCGGCAAAGGCGGCCCGCCGCTTCTGGCTGAGCAGCAGCTTGGCGTCGAACGCCTCCTCCATCGTCGTCGTCGGGCGGACGAACACCGCGCCTTCCGACACGTCGAGCAGCAGGTGATCGCCCTCGCCGATCATCCGGCGGACGCCGCGCACCCGGCCCAGCACCGGCACGCCCATCGCCCGCGCGACGATGGTGACGTGGGCGGTCAGCGATCCTTCCTCCAGGATCACGCCCTTCAGCCGGCGGCGGTCATATTCCAGCAGTTCGGCCGGGCCGAGGTTGCGCGCGATCAAGATGGTGTCGCGGCGCAGGCCAAGCTGCGCGGCGGTGCCCAGCTGACCGGAGACGATCCTGAGCAGGCGGTTGGCCAGATCCTCCAGATCGTGCATCCGGTCCGCCAGCAGCGGATCGTCGATCTGGCGCATCCGCATCCGGGTGCGCTGCTGGACGCGCTCGATCGCCGCCTCGGCGGTCAGGCCGCTGTCGATCGCCTCGTTGATCCGCCGC
>NZ_MEFG01000006.1 GCF_001724715.1 Sphingomonas sp. SCN 67-18 | reverse complement strand
GCCCAGCGAGACGGCGATATCGTCACACGCATCGTCCCCAACGTGAAGCGTGAAACGCTGTTGCCGGTCATCGAATCCACGGTGATTAAGGGCGGCGCGGTTCATACCGACCACCTGCATAGCTATAAAATTCTCGGGGAACGCGGATACGAACACGATCGGGTCAACCATAACGCCGGCCAGTATGTCAGCGAGACGGGATCACATGTTCAGAGCATCGAAGGTTTTTGGGCGCAGCTAAAGCGCGGGATCAACGGCACGCACATTCACGTCAGCGCGAAACATCTTTCGAAGTATCTCGGGGAGTTTGAGTATCGCTGGAACATGCGGGCGACGCCTCACCTGATGCTCGATCGGCTGATGATTTCTTTTTCCCGCTAGGCTTGGGACCGTTCGCCATTGCCGACAGGAGTCGGTCGAAGCGGGCATTGGAATCATTGGTCTTTTCTGGCATGTCCGTAGGATACGGCATTGGGGGCCGTGTGTCAGGAGGGGGTGTGGATTGGTCCGTGGATGTCGATGGTGTTGCTACGCCAATTACCGTTATCGGTTCCGGCAAAAAGTGGGAGGCAACGGGGCCACACCCTCGTGGCGGTAGGTTTAGCGTGAAGGGCTACAGCCTAGAAGGCGTAGCCAGAAAGTGGAGAGACCACGCGGAAATGCTCGCTCGCGACTAACAAGAAAGCTAGCGCTGACAACCCACCGCCACCAACCCGCTGACACCTCCATTACGTTCTCGCGATTACTTGCTTGCCATCCCGAAAGCCACAGGCACGGGGTTAAGAACCCATCTCCATCTCGACGTTCGGCGATAAAACTGATTGCCCCTACTCTCACAGCGAAACTCCTTTCGCCGCACACCTAACTCAAGCCGCTAACCAGGTCAGGGCCGTTCAGGTGGCGCATTCAGAAAACGCCGTCTCAGACTCCCGCGCCAATTCCCTTAAATCAGCACCCCTAAGCGTCGCCTCGCCATAACGCGAGGCAATGGCGGCATACTCCCGGCATTCCCCGCTCAACTCGACTTCGCGCGACGCCCGATTGCAGGTATCCACAATGTCCTGCTCAACGCCATCCTCGCGCTCGCCGTTCATATAACTCGCCTGAAGCGCCCAGCATACGGAGACCCGCTTGGGTATGCGGCCCTCCGTTTCCGTCACCGACATATTGTATGCGTCTTTAATTGTCAGTCCGCTGTCACACCCCGAAAGCGCCATCGCACACACCAGAACAATCGCCCGCATCGCCCGTCTCCATATGGAAAAGTGTCATATGGAATAATGGCATCTACCCGAATGGTCGATGCCAAAGACGATCTTCACTGGAGCAAATCAGGTGGTGGTCGCCGCGCTACGTGAGGCGCGATTGAAGGCCGGTTTGAGGCAAGAGGATTTGGCAATCCGCCTCGGGCGCGATCAAAGCTGGATCAGCTTAATCGAAGGCTCACAACGTCGCGTGGATGTGGTGGAGTTTATCGAAATCGCAAAAGCGCTTGGCGTTGAGCCGGTGGTGTTATTCGGGCGGATTGTGGGGAATGTGGGCTAATCTTGTGCTTTGGGGTCGGCGGCCCAAGGCAGTTTCATCGACCTGTTATTAGCGAATGCCTCAAGGGTATTTTTGCCAATAAGGGTGTCAATATTTGCGTCCGGCTTTTTAGGATATTTGGAAGGGATTGGATCACCCGCCAATGCGATGTTGTGGACGGTATAGGACTCATCGGCTTGTCGGATTCTGCCGTTCTGAACCCCGCCAAGAATGTCGTAGGCGAAACCCTTTGCGCGATCCGATGTTTCGTATTGAGAGGGCATAATTTCACAAAGAGCGGAGGCGCCTTCCCAAATTTTGAAACGCTGCCTCCCTTCCCACCATTTCGGGGTTTTCCAGATGATGATTGCGGCCATCAAAATCTGAGTAATGTGAAAAACGAAAAATGTAGCGACAGCGGCGACGATGAGCGCCGCTGAATTGGTGACGGCGAAATTTTTAGCTAGGAGCCACCATGTCGGAAGCGGCACGATAGCGGTCGTGACAAGGGGCCAAATCTCCTTGGCCATCACAACTTCACCTGCTCTTGCGGAGCCAAATTTCCAAGCAGTAGATACCCACCCCATCCCCCTGCAATATCAGCGGTTTTATCCGTTGTCATCGCTACTTGCTCCAAGGGGATAAAGGCCAATATTTTTTACATCGCTGCCTTTGGGCGGGCGAGCCAGGCGCGGGCGGCGATGGCGGTGAAGCCGACCACAAGGCCCCAGAAGGCCGAGCCGATGCCGAAAAGCGACATGCCCGACGCGGTGGCGGCGAAGGTGAGGATGGCGGCTTCCCGGTCGTCGGCGGCCGTCATCATGTTGCCGAGCGCGGCGGCGAGCGGGCCGATGAGGGCGATGCCGGTGATGGCGGCGATGGTCGTCATCGGCATGGCCAGGAACAGCGAGACCAGCGGCGCGGAGAACAGCGCCAGCAGCAGGTAGAAACCGGCATAGAACAGCCCGACCGTCCAGCGCCGGGCGGGATCGGGATGCGCGTCCGCGCCGGTGCAGATGGCGGCGGTGATCGCCGACAGGTTGACGCTGTAGGCGCCGAAGGGCGCGAGCAGCAGTGTGGTGAGGCCGGTGAACAGCAGCAGCGGCTGGGGCGGGGGCGCGTAGCCCGAGGAGCGCAGCACGACGAGGCCGGGCAGGTTCTGCGAGACCAGCGTGACGAGAAAGAGCGGGATGCCGATGCCGATGATCGCCCGGCTGCTGAATTCCGGCGCGGTGGGGGCGAGCGTGCCGAACAGCGTGCCGGCGGGCATCCCCGCCACGTCGCCGCGCGCGAAGACCAGCGCCACCGCCACGCCCAGCACGATGAGCAGCGCATAGAGCGGGAAGCGCTGGCGCGCGGCGATGAAGACGAGGATCAGCACCCCGGCGAGGACGACGTCCGATTCCAGGGTGCGGAACAGGGCGAGGCAGAAGGGCAGCAGCACCCCCGCCAGCATGGCCGAGGCGACGGAGGCGGGGATGCGCGCGGCGAGGCGGCCGAGCGCGGGGACGAGGCCGAGCACGATCATCATCACCGCCGCGGCCATGAAGGCGCCGATGGCGATGGGCCAGCCGGGGTGCAGCGTGCTGGCCCCGACCAGCGCGGCGCCCGGCATCGACCAGGCCAGCACGATGGGCATTTTGAGCGAGAGGCTGAGCGCCGCGCCGGTGACGGCGATGCCGACGCACAGCGCGGTGACCGCCGAGGCGACCTGATGGGGCGTGCCGCCCATCGCCTGCACGGCCTGGACGATGAGCGCCACCGTGCCGCCGAAGCCGACCAGCGCGGCGATGAGCGCCGAGGTCCAGGAGGAGGCGGGGATGGCGCGCGCGTTCACGCTGCGCCCTATCGGCGCTTCCGGCGCGCTTGGGAAGCGGGAACCGCGCGCCGCCACGGTTGCCCCGGCGGGCGGAATATGATCCGATCGCATGAGCTTGGAAAAAGGACATAAGCGTGAGGACAGCAGGCAAGGCGGCTTTGGGCGCGGCGGGGGCCATAGCGATACTGGCGGGGGTGATCGCGGTGCGGACGGCGACCTTCCGGTCCCCGGTGGCGGCGGACGGCGCGGCGGTGGCGCTGGCCGAGGCTCCGGCGATGGACCCGGCGCTGGCCGCCCGGCACCTGTCAGAGGCGATCCGCATCGCCACCGTGAGCCACCAGGACGCGGCGGACAACGACGCCGCGCAATGGGAGGCGCTGCACCGCTGGCTGGCCGCCACCTACCCCGCCGCCCATGCCGCGATGCGCCGCGAGACGGTGGCCGGGCACACGCTGATCTATAGCTGGCTGGGCAGCGACCCCGCGCTGCCGCCCGTGGTGCTGATGGCGCATCAGGACGTGGTGCCGGTGACGCCCGGCACGGAGCGGGACTGGACCCACCCGCCCTTTGCCGGGGTGATCGCCGACGGCGCGGTGTGGGGGCGCGGCGCGATTGACGACAAGGGATCGCTGGTCGCGCTGTTCGAGGCCGTGGAGGCGCTGGCGGCGGAGGGGTTCCGGCCGCGCCGCACGCTCATTCTGGTCAGCGGGCATGACGAGGAGACCGGCGGCAGCGGCGCGCGGGTGGCGGCCGCGCTGCTGAAGAGCCGGGGCGTGCGCGCGCAGTTCGTGCTCGACGAGGGGATGGCGACGATCAAGGATTTCGCGCTGCTGGGCCGTCCGACGGCGCTGATCGGCGTGGCGGAGAAGGGCTATGCCACGCTGCGCGTCACGGCGCCTGCGCCCGGCGGCCATTCTTCCGCGCCGCCGGCGGAGACGGGGGTGGAGACGCTGGCCCGCGCGGTGCTGGCCATTTCCGCCCGGCCGGACCCGATGCGCTTCGAGGGGCCGGGCGCGGACATGGTGCGCACGCTGGCGGCGGAGGGGCCGCTGATGACCCGGATCGTCGTCGCCAACCAGTGGCTGTTCGGGCCGCTGCTGGTCCGCCAGGTGGCGGCGACGCCGGCGGGGGCGGCGACGCTGCACACCACCATCGCGCCGACCATGTTGAAGGGCAGTCCCAAGGAGAATGTGCTGCCGCAGGACGCCACCGCCTGGATCAACTACCGCATCGCGCCGGGCGAGACGATGGACGATGTGATGGCCCGCGCGCGCGAGGCCACGGCCGGGCTGAAGGTGGAGATGGCGTGGGAGGGCCATGCCAGCAATCCTTCCCCCATAGCGTCGACCCGATCCGACGGGTGGCGGGTGATTGCGGCGCTTGCGGGGGACGGCGGGCGGACCCCGGTGGCGCCCGGGCTGGTCACCGGCGGCACCGACAGCCGTTATATGAGCCCGATCGCCGACGACATTTATCGTTACCAGCCGCTGATCCTGGAGATGGGCGCGCTGGGCATGATCCACGGCACCAACGAGCATATGACCATCGCCAACCTGCAGCGGATGACCGGATTCTACGCCCGGCTGATCGCCACCGCGACACGGTGAAAGGCGGGCGCGGGCAATTTCCCGGAGCGGCGAGTCGCGCTATTTACCTCTATAATTCATGGGATTAGAGGAATCGCGGGGTCATCTGGGGGATAATATGCGACTCGACAGGTTCGCGCGCTTTTCCGTGCTCGCGCTGGCATTGTGCGTTTCATCCGTCGCCTTCGGGCAGGAAAAGACCGGCAGCCAGCCCGGCTTTGCGCTGAAGCCCGGCACGGCGCGCATCGTGCTGATGCGGCCGGTGATCGGCGTGGGCGCGCAATCGACCGGCGGCGTCTACGAACCCAATGCCGACTGGACCAGCCAGGCGCGCGACAACATCACCGCCGCGCTGGAGCAGGCGCAATCCCGCCTGGGCAACCAGGTGGTCGCCTATTCCGAGGCGGCGAGCGGCGAGGGGGCGGTGGTGAGCCAATATAGCCACGTGTTCACCGCGGTGGCGGATTCGGTGATCGAATATCAGTTCTTCCCCGGCAACCGGCTGCCCACCAAGAAGCGCAAGGACAGTTTCGAGTGGGGGATCGGCCCCGACATCTCCGGCCTGAAATCGCTGGGGGATGCGGATTATGCGCTCTTCATCACCACCCATGACGAATATGGATCGACCGGGCGCAAGATGCTGCAGCTGGTCGGCGCGCTGGGCGGGGTATCGGTGCCGACCGGCGTGCATGTGGGCCATGCCGGGCTGATCGACCTGAAGACCGGCGCGCTGGTGTGGCTGAACGCGGACCGGAAGATGGGCGGCGACGTGCGTACGCCCGAAGGCGCGCAGAAGCGGGTCGAGCAGTTGCTGGAAGGTTTTCCGGGCCGGTCCGCCGCGCCCGCCGCCGGCCAGTAGCATGAGGCGGATCGCCCTGATGCTCGCCGCCATAGCGGGCTGTTCCGCGATGCAGCCCGCCATGGCGGCGGAGGATTTCACGCTGCCGCCCTATACGGCCGGCTATCAGCCGGCGACGGTGGACGAGCGCGGGCTGTGGATGCAGGCCGATGAGGCCGAGCGGGTCATCCGCGACAGCCCGGCGCGGATTAGGGACGGGCGGCTGGAGGAATATCTGCTGGCCGTGCTGTGCCGCGAGGTGGGGCAGGACCGCTGCCGGGGCGTGCGCGTCTATGCGATGGAGATTCCCCAGTTCAACGCATCGATGATGCCCAACGGCGCGATGCAGGTGCAATCCGGCCTGTTGCTGAGGGTGCGCAACGAAGCCGAGTTGGCCGCCGTGCTGGGCCATGAATTCGCCCATTTCGAGCTGCGCCACGGCCTGAACGGCTATAAGAAGATGCGCGGCGCGACCGATATGATGGCGTGGCTGACGGTGATCGGCATGGCCAGCGCCACCAATTCCGGCATCGCCAACTTCTGGCTGGCGGGATCCATCTATCGGTTCGACCGCGCGCAGGAGACGGATGCGGACATTCTGGGCCTGAAATATCTTGCCCGCTCCGGCTATCCGGCCGAGGCGGCGGCGAACATCTGGCAATCGCTGATGGCGGAGGCCGACGCCAGCGCCGCCGGGCGCAACCAGAAGGCGCGGACCAAATATTCCGCCGGATTTTTCGACACCCATCCCGCATCGCCGCAGCGCGCGGCCTATCTTTCCGCAGAGGCCGCCAAGCTGCCGCCGGGCGGCGACGCCAGGGCGCAGGAATTCAGCGAGGCGATGGCTCCCTATCTGTCGCGCTTCCTGGCCGCGCAGGTGAAGCTGAACGATTTTGGCGGCAGCGAATATATCCTTGAAAATGTCGCCAGCCGTGCGGGGTGGACCGGCGAGCTGCTCTTTGCCCGCGGCGAGCTTTACCGCGCCCGCGCCAACCCGCGCGACCTGCAGCTGGCCAGCGACTATTACCGGCAGGCGCGGGCGGCGGGTTATCTGGCGCCGGAACTGGACCGCAGCCTTGGCCTGTCGCTGTTGCGCAACGGCCAGACCGACGAAGCCCGCGCGGCGCTGGCCGCCTATCTTTCCGCCCGTCCCGATGCACCCGACGCCAAAGCGATCAACGCCCTGCTGGCGAATTAAGGAGTTCCGACCATGCGTGCCGCCATCTACATCGCGCTGTTTTCCCTGAGCGCCGCGCCCGCCCTGGCCAATTCGCTGGTCGCGCCCGGGCCGCGCGCCGGGATCGCCAAATCGGGCCTGTCCGCGACGCCCGCCGGGGAGTGGAACCGGCTGAGCCGCAGCGACGGCAAGAATGTCGAGCTGTGGACGCTCGACGGGGATTCGCTGAACAAGGTGACCTTCTTCGGCGGCATCGCGGCGGGCCAGCCGCTGGTGCGCGAGGTGGACAAGAAGAACCGGCCGCTGCGGAAAGTGGCGGCCGACATGCTGATCACCGACATTCCGGCGTTGCTGGAATCGACCTATCGCAGCCAGTTCGCCGTCAACCAGATGGAGATTGCCACGCAGGAGCCCGCCTTGCTGTCCGGCAACAAGGGCATCCGCTTCACCTATGACTTCACCCGCGCCGACGACGAGGTGCGGCGCAAGGGCGAGGGCGTGGGGGCGATGGTGAACGGCCGGCTCTATCTGGTGATCTTCGAGGCGCCGGCGCTTTATTTCTTCGACCGCGACGTCGAGAAATATCGCGCGCTGGTGGCGACGCTGAAGCTGTAGGCGGCGACGGACGACGGGTGATTCCGGCCCGGCGCGGGTGAATCGCGCCGATCTGCGCAGGCGCGATCGGCCCGGTGGCGGGCGGCGATGCTTCCCGCCGCCGGGCGACGGCGCGCCGTGTGATGCGGTGCGGGCGGAAGCGCGGTTTTTAGGGGTGGTTGCGCTGATGTCAGGCTGCCTGCGGGCGGCGGTGTCCATCGTTGCCGGGCGGCGGCGCGCGGCTTGATCCGGGCGGCAATAGGGGCATCGGGGCGGCTGTCTGTTGGGAGCATGCCGCCTGCGGGCGGCGATGCTTTCCGTTGCTGCGCGACGGCGTGTCTTGTGATGTAGTGGAAGCGCGGGTGTCGGGATCTTACCGCCGGTGGGTTGTGATGTTCTGCGTCGCCGGAGACGGCGCGCCGTGTGATGCGGCGGAGGCGCGAGTGTCGGGATGGCTGTGCCGGGATCAGGCTGCTTGCGATTAGCGACGTTGTCCTTCGTCGGGCGACGGTGCTTGGCGGAGCGCGGGCGTCGGGGCGGTCTTGTACCGGGATCGGGTCGCCTGAGGGTTGAAATGCTTTCCGGCCCCGGTGACGCTGTGCTGTGCTGTGCTGTGCTGTGCTGTGCTGTGCTGTGCTGTGCTGTGCTGTGCTGTGTCGTGCCCTGCGGGCGGAAACATGGAGGCTGGGCTGGCGGTGTGTCGGGGCGGGCGTGCGTCGGGATCAGGCCGTTTGCGGGTTGCGGGCGGTGAGGAGGGATTCGGCGATGGCGTGGGTGCGGGGGTTGTCGACGTCGATGGCGACCGCGCCGTTGGTCAGGATGACCGGGCGGATGGCCGCGCCGAAGCGGCGGGAGAAGCGCTGGAAGGCAGCGTCGAGGCTGCCGATGCCATAGCGGAAGCGGATCAGGTTGAGGATGCCGAAGGCGCGGACGATGCGCAGCGGGTGCTTGGCGAACTGGCCGCCCTGCCGGAATACCTCCGCCGCCGCCAGCGCGCGCGGGCTGCCCAGCCAATAGGCGTTGCAGTTGGAATAGGCGTCGTCGCTGAAGCGGTAGAAGCGGCGCTGGCCGTCCGGGTGCGCGGCGAGCACCGAGGCGCGGCGGGTGAAGGCGACGGCGACGTCGGCGGCCATGGTGCGCGCGGCCATGTCGATCTCCGCCAGCGCGGCGGGATCGATCAGCACATTGTCGGCGGTGGTGACGAGCAGCGGGAAGGGCGCGCCGGCCGCCGCGTCCGCCACGCTGTCGACGATGTTGGCGCGCGCCGGGACGATGGCGACGCGGCCCTGCGCCAGCCCGTCGCGCACCTCCGCCACGGCGGCGAGGGGCGCGGGATCGTCGATGGAGATCAGGATCCGCCGGACGTGCGGGGCGGCGGCGAGCGCTGCGAGGACATGGGCGATGAGCGGCCGGCCCGCGACCGGGACCAGGCATTTGTGCGACACCCCGGCCCTTTCGGCCAGCGGATCGACCAGCCCGTCGCGCTTGCCGGCGAGGATGAGGGCGGTCGTCATGCCGCGCGGCGGACCTGATCCGGGCAGAGCAGCCGCTGGCGCATCAGGCTGTGCGCGACGATGGTTTCGACCAGCATTTCATGGTCCATCCCCGCCAGCCGCGCGGCGCGCGAGATGGTCTTGCGCGACCACAGGTTGCAGGACAGGTTGACCTCCATGAAGGCGATGCGGCCGGCAAGCGGATCGTAGCGGAATTCGAAGCGGCCATAATCGAACGGCCATAATTGCCCGACCAGCGGCCTGACCTGCGCGTGGAGCCGGGCGACGATGGCGGGATCGTCCACCGGGGCGAGCGGATCGTCCGCGGTTTCGACGAGGGCGCGCTTTTCCTCATAGGAGCGGAACTGGCGGGGATCGTCCGGCAGATAGGCCATGGGCGGCAGCAGCCAGGGGCCGTCCGCGCCGATGACCGGCACGGCGACGTCGATGAGCGGGGTCCATGGCTCCACGATCACGTCATGGCCCTGGGCGTGCAGCGCCGCGACATGGGCGCGGGCCGCCGCCCAGCTGTCGACCATCGCCACGCCCCAGGAGGCCGAGGAGGCGTTGGGTTTCACCACCAGCCGTTCGGCGCGGAAGGCGGGTTCCGCGATGACCGGATCGCCGCTGCGGTAGACCGCCCAGTCCGCCGTTGGCACGCCCTGATGCCGGGCGACCACCTTCATCAGATGCTTGTCGTCCGACAGGCCGCGGATGATCGGCTGCGCGCCGAGATAGGGCATGGCGTGGCGGGCGAGGAGCAGCGGCGCCAGCATCTCGCTGTTCTGGAAGCCGCCGCGATTGAGCAGCGGGATGACGAAATCCGCATCGGGCCGCGCGAACAGGGCGGCATAATCATTGGCCGGGGTGACGTTGAGGCCGATCGCGCCGAGCGTGGTCAGCAGTTCGTGATGATAGGTGGCGTGGTTGCCGTCCATACTGTCCGGGCGGCCGTCTCCCAGCGCGTGTTTGGCGAGGAACAGGATGCGCAGCGCGGCCTTGGCATGAGCGGGGATGCGCAGCGGGCGGTTGTGGAGGGCGGGTCGCATGGTCACCGCGCGCTGCTAGCCCGGCAATGTGACGGGCCGGTTGGCGTTGCGTGCAAGATTTGTGACGTGGGGCCGAGGGTGGCCGGGTCAGCGCGGCCTTTGCTGGTGGGCGGACAGGCAGGTGACCACGCCGAGCGAGAGGAAGACGAAGGCCGCTGCCTCCAGCGCGGTGGGCAGGCGCTGTTCCCAGAGGAAGGCATAGATGAGCGCGAACAGCGTTTCGAACAGGATCATCTGGCCGACCAGCGTGAGCGGCAGCAGGCGGCTCATCCGGTTCCACAGCGCATAGCCGCCCAGCGAGGCGAGCAGCGCGACGCCGACCGAGAGGGCGGCGAAGAGCAGCCAGTCCGCGCCCGATTGCGTCCATGTGTCGTGGATCAGCGCCGCCGGGAGGAGCAGCAGCGCCTGTGCGCCGGTGGCGAGGCCGAGCAGCAGGTTCCATTCATGCGCCGAGACGCCGCCCAGCCGGGCGAGGGCGCGGCTGTTGCCGATGGCGAAGGCGGTCCAGCAGAGCAGCGCGGCGACCGCGCAGGCCAGCCCGACGAGCTGGCCCGGCTGCGCGCCGGAGGCCAGCGCCGCCAGCGCGTGCCAGCCGATGCAGATGGCGCCCGCCGCGCAGAACAGCAGCGAGGGGAGCAGCTGGGCGAACGGCACGGCGCCCCGGGCGCGGCTGCCGATGAGGGTGATGAGCACCGGCAGGAAGCCGACGATGAGCGAGGTCATGGCGATGCCGCCGGTCTGCACCGCGGCGGCGAGCAGGATGTAATAGAGGGTGTTGCCGGCCAGCGCGAGCCAGGCGAGGTCCAGCCAGTCCCGGCGCGAGAGCAGGGCGCGCAGCCTTGCCCAGCGCGGCGCGATCAACGCCACCGAGAGCAGGCCGTAGGCAAGGTAGCGGCCGATGCTGAGTTGCAGCGGGCTGAAGGCGCGGGCCAGTTCCGGCGCGAGGAAGACCAACCCCCACAGCGCGCCGGCGGCGATGCCGCACAGCACGCCGGCCAGGATGTTGCCGGAACCGGAGGGGTGGGGAAGCGCGGCCTGCATCGAAAGACTTTCTGCGCCGGGAAGGGGGCTGGGCGTGAAATATCACCGCCGGGGCGAGTTGAGCGCTCTTGATTGCCCGCCCAAATGCAACAAAAACCCGTTCATGCCGAAAAAGCCCTCCGCCGCGCGCAGCCTGGATGCGTTCGACCGCCAGATCCTGCGCATCGTCCAGCGCGACAACAAGACGCCGCAGCGCGTGATCGCAGAGGCGGTCCACCTTTCCGCCGCGGCGGTGCAGCGGCGGATCGCGGCGATGGAGCAGGCCGGGGTGATCCGCGCCAATGTGGCGCTGGTCGACCCCGATGCGCTGGCCGTGGCGATCACCGCGATCGTCGAGGTGTTCCTGCGCGACGAGCGGACCGAGAGCATCGACCGCGCCAAGGCGCTGTTCCGCAGCACGCCGGAAGTGCAGCAATGCTATTACACCACCGGCGGGACCAGTTTCGTGCTGGTGATCCTGACGCCGGACATGCGCGCTTATGAGGCGCTGACCCGCAGCCTGTTTTCCGACCATGAATGGGTCGCCAGCTTTCGCACGCTGGTGGCGCTGGACCGGGTGAAGAGCGGGACCGGCGTGGTCGTGCCGCCCGTTTGACGGCGCGGCCTACCGGCCCAGGATGCTGTCCATCCCGCGGCCCCGGGCGAGTTCGTCGACCAGCCTGTCGAGGATGCGGATGGTGCGCATCGTCGGTTCTTCCACCGTTTCGACCCGGACGCCGCAGACCGTGCCGGTGACGCGCATCCGCGCGGGGTTGAGGCCCGGCGCCTGCGCGAAGAAATCGTCGAACGAGACGCCGGCGGCCAGCTGCGCCTCGAGCGCCGGGCCTGCCTGTTCATAGCGGCCGCGCATGGCCGCGAGCGGTGTGCGGACCCCGCTCCGCTGCGCGGCGCGTCGAAATGCGGGTTGCGTGTGACGCCGGTGAGGCTCCAGAATGAGCCTGGAGGTGTTCATGCGGCACGCAATTTTGGTTTCGGGAGTCGTCTTGGCGCTGGGCATATTTGCCGTGCCGGCCGCTTTCGCTTCGGCGGACGCCCCGATGATTTCGGCGGACTCGTCCGTGATACGGCATATTGAAGCTGCCGAGCGGGCGCGGGCGCGGGGCAATCATCGCGAAAGCCTGAAACTGTGGGAGGCCGCGATTGCCGACCAGGACTTCGCCAGGCTGGCGGAGAAGGATCAGGCGATGATCTACCTGCGGGCGAGTTCGAGCGCGTTCGAACTGAAGCAATATGATGTCGCCTATCGCTATATTGTCGACACTCATCGATGTAAGCCTTGACCCGCGGCTGCGCGAGGCGATGCCGTCCGGGTTCGATGGCCGCGCCGAAGTGGAGCGCGACCTCAGCGTGACACGGCGGATTGTGTCCGATCACCCTGAATCGCTTTCCGCGACGCTGATGATCGCAGATTATCTGATGCAGTTGGGCCGGGGCGAGGAGGCCTTGACGGAATTGGAAGCGGTTAGGTCGGGTAAGCGAGGCAGCACGGCGCTCAAGGATTGGGACGAGAAGTACATATGGTGGCTGGATGCGAAAGCGCGCACCTATCTGATGCTCGGCCGTTATGACGATGGCGTTGCCGCTTTCCGTAGGGCGATGAAATTCAAGGAAGGCGACGGGCGCAATGTGAGCCAGACGATCAATCTGGGCTATGCCCAGCTGCGTTTTGGCCGCCCGGCGGATGCACTGGCGACCGTTTCGCTCCTGAAGCCGGAATCGGCTGAGCTCAGCCCCTATGGCCGGATGGAGATGCGCGGCCTCCAGGGTTGTGCGCGGCTGGCGCTTGGACAGGCCGCGTCGGCGAAGGACGACCTCGATTATGCGGCGGCGCATGAGCAGGACAATCCGGGCGTGCTGACCATGCTTCGGCTCTGTGCGGGTGACCTTGACGGAGCGGCCGCCGCGATCATCCACCGGCTGGACGATCCCGAGCTGCGGCCAGCGGCACTGCGCTATCTTTCCGATTATGATCCGCCCCCGGCATCATATCCCGTCAGCCCCGTCGATACCCGGCGCAGCGAATTGAAGGTGCGGCCGGATGTTCAGGCGGCGATCGCGCGGGCCGGCGGCGTCCGTCGTTTTCGCCTGCAGGATCCCGAGATCTGAGGTCAGGCGGCGTGGCGGGTTGACGATGGCCCGGCCCGTTGCGGCGTTCCGGGCGTGCACCAGCGCCCCCGCTGTGCTGCGTGCGGTCGGCAGGCCATTCGCGCAGGCTCGTGGAGCCGGGGTGCGGCGTCACCCCCCCCCCTCGGCCGACGGATCATGGCATGGCCGCGGTGACGACCCCGGTACATATGCCGAAGCCGATGGAACGATAACCAGGCTTCTCCGCTTTCGCGCGGAAGATGATCTCGTCGCCGTCCTCCAGAAAGGCGCGCACCTCTCCATTGGGAAGCGTGATCGGCGTTGCGCCGCCCGTGGCGATTTCCATCAAGCTGCCGAAACCGGTGCGATCGGGGCCGGAGATGGTGCCGGTGCCAAGCAGATCGCCGGGCCGCAAATTGCATCCGTTGGACGTGTGATGGGCGATCATCTGTGCCGGCGTCCAATACATGTGGTCGGCGCCGACCTCACTCAGCCGATGCGCTGGCTGACGGGCGGCGCGCATGGCCGCCGTTCGCAGCCCGGCCTCAAGGGTGATGGCGAGCGCGCCCCCGGCCTGATCGCGCTCGTGAAGCAAATGGGGGAGAATGGCGGGATCACCGGCGGCGCGCGCGCGCTGGGGCAGGCGGAAGGGCGCCATGGCCTCTTGCGTCACCACCCAGGGCGACAGGCTGGTCAGGAAATTCTTGGCCATGAAGGGCCCGAGCGGCTGATATTCCCATGCCTGGATGTCGCGCGCCGACCAGTCGTTCAGCAGGCAGTAGCCGCCGATCCGATCCGCGGCATCGCCGACCGGCACGGGGGCGCCGCGCGGGTTTTCCCCGGCGATCCAGATGCCCAGCTCAAGCTCGTAGTCCAGCGGTCGGCATGGTTCATAACGCGGCGCATCGTCCGCGGCTGGTTTGATCTGGCCCCTTGGCCTGAACAGCGGCTCCCCCGAAACCCGCAGCGACGAGGCGCGGCCATGATAGGCGATGGGGATATGTTTGTAATTGGGGAGGAGCGGGTTGTCGGGCCGGAATTGCCTGCCGATGTTGGCGGCGTGATGGATGCCGGTGTAGAAATCGGTGTAGTCGCCGACCTGGAACGGCAGGTGCATGGCGCAGTGCGCGGCGCGGTGCAGATGGGGATGCAGCAGGGCATAACCGTCTTCCCCGGTCAGCCGTTCGAACAGGGCGTGGCGCAGGCCGCGCCGGGCGGATGCGGGCAAGGCGAACAGCGGGTTGAGCGTGGGCCGGCGCAGCGCGGGCGCAACCGCCTGCGGCAGATGGCCTTGAGCGGCCATGGCGGAGAGATCGAGTATATAGTCGCCGATCGCGGTGCCGATCCGCGCCGCGCCGCTGGCGGGCGCGAAGACGCCCAGCGGCAGGTTTTGAACCGGGAAGTCAGGATGGTGGTCGGCGCCGTCCACCCAGGTCGACGCGTCCGCGCGGTGGCTATGGTCAATCTGGCTCAAGCGGCGTCTCCTTCCTCAGCCGATCGGCCGGGCCGGGCGCCTTCGCCGATCGATCCCGTTCGTTCGAATGGGCGTTTCCGCTTGCTGCCCCGCACCCGCTGGCGGGGAGGTGAGCGATCATGGCGAACGGTTCAGATGGACAGGGCCTGCCCGATCCGGCCCTGCCATGATGGCGCGGCTTTTAAGGGGCTGCGACCGCACGCTGGCGGGCGGGGACGTGCCGGTCCACCACCAGCGCCGCGATGATGACGAACAGCAACGCCACCAGCGCCGTCAGGAAAACCGGCAGGACGCTGTGGTCGCTCAATCCGAGCAATTTCCCGCTGGTCAGTATTGCCGTGAACCCGCCGATCCGCCCCATCATGAAGCCGAAGCCCATGCCCGAGGCCCTGCATTCCACCGGCCAGCCGTTGGTGAGCACGGAATAGATGGCAGCCGTGACGATGCCGGCGAGGCCCCCGAGCATGCCGAAGCCGGCCAGGACCGCCCAGGTGAGCGGAGTGGAGCCGATATGCCGCCCCGATTCCAGAAGCGTTGCGAGTGCGACCAGGATCAGCATCGTCGCGCCCGCAGCGCCGATCAACACCGCACGGGAACCGAACCTTGAGATCAGCAGTCCGCCGCACAGCGGCGCGAACAGGGCCAGCATATTATATGAGATGCTGCCCCGGATCGCCTCTGCCATGGTAAAGCCGCTCATGGTCAGCATGACCGGCGTCCAGCTGAGGAATGTATAGGTCACGAACGCGATCGAGAAAAAGCCGATCGGCGTGCCGACATTCATTCTTGCGAGCGGGGCGGTGAACAGCCGCCCCCTCGGCCGGTCGGCCCCGGACGCCTCCGCAGGCCGATCGTCCGCGCCGGCGTCTATATCGGTGCCCAGCACCTTCCGCCCGAGGTGCCGGATCTGCTCAAGCCGGCCGTGCCGGCGCAGATGGGCCGGAGAATCGGGCAGGCGCCAGCTCATCACGAGCGTCGCGATCAATGTAAGCACGCCGCAGACCAGAAAGCACATGCGCCAGCCGCCGACGGGAATGAGGAACAGGGTCAATCCCGCGCCGATCAGGCCGCCGAGCGGGGTGCAGATGCTGGCGATGGCGCTGAAGATGGGATGGGCGCGACGCGGCAGCCATTCCGAACCCAGAGCAAGCCCGTTGGGCGTTGCCGCGCCGAAGGCCAGGCCGCTGACGAAGCGGACCGCCATCAACATGCCGATGGTGGTGATGAAGGAGCTGAGGATGGTCATCAGGCCGAAAAAGGCCATGCTGACCAGCAATATTCTTTTGCTGCCGAACCGGTCCCCGAACCATCCGCCGATGCTGGAGCCGATGGCCAGCCCGAGCACAGCCGCCGCCAGGGCCGGGGCAAACACCTCACGCGTGATGTTGAGATCTGCGATGAGGAATGGCGCGACGATGCCGAGCAATTGCAGGTCCAGGCCGTCGAGCGTCAGCGCGAGAATGATCAGGCCCGCGGTGAGCCATTGGCCATAGCCGATCGGGCTTCTGTCCATCGTGGCCGCGATGCCGTTTCGGGAGGGATCGTTGGCGTTATTGCTCATCGCGACATTCCAGCCTTGATCGTCGAGGAAATCCTGCCGCAGAGCGGTTGCGGCAGGACAGTGGCCATTTTGGTCAGGACCATCCCTGAGTTCAGGAAATGCGCCACAGGCGCGGGATGGCCGGCCCTAGTAGCGATCCGGCGTCTTCCCTATCGTCGGCATGCTGAAGGATTTTTCCGGATAGGCCAGCATCGTGGCGTCCCATGCTTCATATTTAGCCTTGAGGCGCGTGAAGATCGCTGGTTCCACCAGCCGCATGTTTGCGCGTTCCCGCTGGTCCTTGCCGAGATCGAACAGCCATTCGTTGCCGCCGACCTTGAGATATTTCCAGTCTCCTTCGCGGAGCGCCGACTGTTCGTTGGATTTGAACCGCCAGCATAGCGAGCGCGGCTTGAGCGGCGCCTTCCCTTCGATGAGCGGCATGATATCCAGCCCGTCCGTTTCATCGTCCGCAAGCTGCGGCCCGCCGGCGGCGCGAAGCAGCGTTGGCACCCAATCCATGGAGATCGTCACCTGATCGCTGGTCGAGCCCGGTGCGATCTGGCCGGGCCAGCGCATCAGCACCGGCACGCGCAATCCGCCTTCCAGCAGCTCACCCTTCATGCCCGACAGCGGCCATGTGTTGGAATAATGCGACCCGCCATTATCGCTGGTGAAGATGACGATCGTGTTGGTCATCTTGAGGCGATCAATGGCATCGAGGATAGCCCCGACATTGCGATCGAGCGCGGTGAGAAGCTCCTGCAGCTTGGCGACGCTGCCGCCTTCCACGAAGCGGGGATCGTCGACCTTCTCGGCAATGGCCTGATCGTCCGGGCCTTCCCACGGCCAGTGGGGGGCGGTGAAATGCACGCTGAGGAAAAGCGGGGTGTTTGCGGCGGCGGCCTCGGTCATTTCCTTGATCGCGCGTTGCCCGAGCTCGTCGGTCACATAGCCATGGTGGCCGACCGGGGTGTAGCCATCGAGCAGCACATTTTCGAGCTTGCGGTCGGGGCGCGGGAAATAATCCGCCCATCCGCCCAGCATGCCGTAGAAATGGTCATATCCGCTGCGCAGCGGACCATGTTCGGGCGGGCTGCCCATGTGCCACTTGCCGACCAGGCTGGTGCGGTATCCGAGCTTCTTGAGCCTGGACGGGAGGGTCGGGACATTGGGGTCAAGCCCCAGCCCGTCGATATGATCGAGCGGCTCCCAAAGGCCGACGGGGAAGCGGTATTGATAGCGTCCGGTGATCAACCCCACCCGGGTGGCCGAGCAGACCGCGGAATTGGCGTAGGCCTGGTTCATCTTCAGGCCTTCGCGCGCGAGCCGGTCGATCTGCGGCGTGCGGTAGGCGCTGCCGTAGCAGCTGAGATCCGCGAAGCCGAGATCGTCGGCCATGATGAAGATGATGTTGGGCGGCTGTTTGCCGGTGGCGGCTACGCCTTTTGAAGCGGCAAGCGCGGCGACAGTGCTCGCGGACATTTTGAGCAGAGTGCGACGGGTCGATGTCGCAGTATCGATCCAGTCAAATTCACGCTTATCCAAGGTCATAACTGTTTCCCCTCCCGTTCATGATTGGATACGACGCCTTGACCGTCCAATGCGAAGAAAGTTATTTGCAATAAGTTATCGGCATAGCGCGTCCAAAAATGATGGATGAATCAGGGGTGATCCGCAATAGCTGTGCCACGCCATCGTTAAACGAGGGGCCAGTAGTATTTTCAGTTATATCATTGATGCGGAACATTTTCTTTTTCATATGACTGAATAATTCCTATCACTTGCAACGCATCTAGGATGATGGGCCGTTGTTCGGCACATTCAGGGTCCGGGCGGCCCGGCGGCGTGAAAAGCCGGGCGTCCGCAAGCATCTGGTCAGCCAGGGCAAGGGGCGCGAACTGGCCATGGCGGACCCGTTCCATCGCGGACACACCAATAGGCATGGATAAGAGCCATTTTTGCATTGGCCTCTCTCCCGATCGATTGATAGCCCTTAAATCGAACATCCTGAGGGCGAACTATTTCTCTGATATCCGACGTAATCGGCAAATACCGGTTGCGCGTCGGCACGTGGCAGGTTGGGCGGCATGACCTAATCGCGAAGGCAATATTATAAGAGAGGGGGCTGTTTACATGGGCATTCAAGTTGGAGTCAGTTCACGGTTGGCTTTGGCCGTTGCTGTCGCGATGGGGTCCGCCAGCGCCGGGTGGGCGCAAAATGCAGCGGCGACGGCGGACGCATCGGCGGACGGCCAGGCCGACGATGAAATCGTCGTGACCGGATCCCGCAGCGACGGCCGGCTGGTCGCGGAGAGCGCGACCCCGATCCAGCTGTTGAACGAGGCGGCGCTTTCCAAGGTGGGGCAGCCAAATCTCAACCAGGCGCTGACCCAGCTGGTGCCGTCATTCCAGGCGCAGACCCAGGGCGGCGACCTTGCCAACCTGTCGCTGAGCGCCCGCCTGCGCGGCCTCAACCCAAATCACACGCTGGTCATGGTCAATGGCAAGCGGCGGCACGGCAATTCGATCCTTCAGGTGGCGAACAGCGCCTTCGCGGGATCCGCGGCGCCGAGCATCGACCTCATTCCGCCGGAAATGGTGAAGCGCATCGAGATCCTGCAGGACGGCGCGGCCGCGCAATATGGTTCGGACGCGATTGCCGGCGTGATCAACATCATCCTCAAGAACGATACGTCCGGCGGCAATCTGAACCTGAACACCGGCCAGTATTTCGACGGGGAGGGCACCTCCTACAGCGCGAGCGGCCGCATCGGCGTGCCGCTGGGCGAGGGGGGCTATCTGGACCTGTCGCTGTTCCACCGGCGCAACGCGGTGACCACGACGGGGACCGGCCAGTTTTCCGTCCGCAACCTGGACGGCAGCACGGTCACCAACGTTTCCGCCGCCTTCAAGCCGATCTACGATTCGCTCAATGCGCGCGGCACGCCCCGGAACGGCGGCCAGCCGAAATCGAACCTGAGCGTCGCATTCTACAATGCCGGTTATGACTTCGGCGGCGTCGAGCTGTATTCCTTCGGCGATATTTCCCGCCGCCATGGCGCGCAGACGCAGGGATATCGCCCGCCGAACCGGGTCTGCGTCACGGCCGCCGATCCGACCACCTGCTTTTCGGAAACGGTCAAGGACGGGTTTACGCCCGTGCTCGAGGTCGTTCAGAAAGAATTCTCCCTGACCGGCGGGCTGCGCGGGTCGACGGAGGACTGGAACTGGGACGTCGCGGCCAATTATTCGGAAGAACGCTCGTTCGTCAGCACCACCAATTCGGCCAATACGTCGCTGTTCCAGGATACGTACCGGGCCGCCGCGGCAACGCCGACCACCGCCGACAGCGCTTTCACGCCGCGCGATTTCTACGATGGCGGCTTCAAGTTCACGCAGTTCGTGGCGACGGTCGACATCCGCCGCGATTTCGATGCCGGGATGGCGCGCCCGCTCACCCTGGCGGTGGGTGGGGAGTACCGCAAGGAGAGCTACGAGATTTTCGCCGGCGACGCCGCGTCCACCTATAAGGAGGGCGGGCAGGGTTTTCCCGGCTATCTCCCGAGCGACGCCGGCCTGAGCAAGCGCCACGCCAAGGCCGTCTATGCCAACCTGATCGCCTATCCCGTGGAGGACTGGACGATCGATATCGCCGGCCGCCACGAAAATTACAGCGATTTCGGCAGCGCCACGATCGGCAAGATCACCACGCGCTACGATTTCTCGCCGGCATTTGCGGTGAGAGGGACGGCGAGCACCGGCTTCCGCTCTCCCACCATGGCGGAATCGAACTATTCGTCGACCAATGTCGGGCCGGCGACGGCGACGGTGCAGCTGGCGCCGAATTCGCCGGGTTCGACCGCGCTCGGATTTGGTCCGCTCAAGCCTGAGAAGTCCACCAACCTTTCGGCGGGCATGGTCTTCCGGCCGGTGAGCCGGATGGTGATCACGCTCGACGGCTACTACATCAAGATCCGCGATCGCATCGTTTCATCAGGGACGATCACGGGGCGCCGGAACGGCAATCCTGTGCTGACGCCGATCATCAACGGCAAGACGCCGTTTGACGCCGTCAACGACGCCATCGCGGCGAGCGGCAGGTTTATTGACCCCGCAGTTCCGACGCTGGGCATCCAGACGTTCACCAACGGCATCGACACGCGCACCCTGGGCGTGGAACTTTCCGCGCGCTACCCGGTCGACCTGGATTTCGGCAGGCTCGACCTGAGCTGGGGCGCGAATTACAACAAGACCAAGGTACTCTCCAACCGGCTTGGAACCCTGTTCAACGCCCAGGCCAGCGCGATCATCGAGACGTCCACCCCAAAGCTGAAGAGCATCGTGGGCGCGCTGCTGACCTCCGGCCCGTTCAGCCTCAACACCCGCGGGACATATTATTCGAAATCGACAATTCTGGTCAGCCCGGCGGTCAGCGTTCCGTCCGCACCCATCCCCGGAAACTTTTATCCCGGCATCGTGAAATCGACCGTCATCGCGGACCTGGAAATCGGATACGACATTACCGAGTGGGCGAATTTGTCGATTGGTTCCAATAACCTGTTCAATAAGAAGCCTGAAGTCCCGGCAATCATTCCGGTTGCGGTTGCACAAGGTACGTCGCCTTATATTAATGGATCCATGGCCTCGCCGATCGATAGTCCATTTAACTTTGGGCCATACGGCACAAACGGCGGATATTATTATGCAAAAGTGTCTCTTAAATTCTGAATCGTGGATTTGAACCCCGAATTCAGGTGATGCGGAGGAAGTAATGAGGATCATCCATGCTGTAACAAGGGGGGCGACGGCGGCGGTGCTCGCAACATTGTTTGCGAGTTCCGCCGGTGCCGAGGGTATCGTGCGCGTCATGCCGCCCGACGCGCCGATTGCGACCTCGGCCGCTGTGCCCGCGAAGGCGAACCTCATCTTCCTGTCGGGACTGGTCGCGTCGCCGATCGACCCGTCCCGTCCCGACGAGCTGGGGGATACCAGACGCCAGACCCTGGACATCCTGACCCGGATGAAGGCGCAGATCGAGGGTCTGGGCAGTTCGATGGGCAGCATCGTCAAGATGACGGTGTTTCTGGTGGGGGTGCCGGAAAATGGCGGGCGCATGGACCGGGCAGCGATGAATGAGGTGTTTCGGACCTTCTTCGGCTCCGCGGACCAGCCGAACAAGCCGACGCGCTCCACCGTGCAGGTGGCGGGGCTGGGCAGCCCGAACGTGCTGGTGGAAATCGAAGCCATTGCCGCGGACATGCCGTGATCGCGTGACCGTCAGCGTCTTAGGCTTGCGGGGATGAGCGGGGGTGCGCCCCGGGGGAAGCGGAGGCGGCGGCAAGGACAAGCAAGCGCGGCGCACATCGATCGACAGGCGCGATCCGATGAAATGACGCTGCCGGAACGGGAGTAGGAAGCATATGTCGAAGGGCGCTGACTTCGCTGTGGCGATGGCGATCATCATTTCCGTGGGTCTCGTCGCCGGAACGGCGACCGTCCGGGCGCAGGAGGCGCCGGAGGCGGCGACCGCCGATGCCGCCTCGTCGGAGGGCAGGGAAGTTTATGAGGCGGTCTGCCAGGCGTGCCACATGGCGGATGCGAAGGGCGGCGGCGATGCGGGGGCGGAAATCCCGGCCCTCGCGAACAATGTCCACCTTGCCGACAAGGATTTCATGGTGAACGTCGTCCTGAACGGCCGCGGCGGCATGCCGTGGCTGAAGGATCTTCTGTCGCACCAGCAGGTCGCGTCGGTGGCGACTTATGTCCGGCGTGAATTCAACGCCTATCCGGAGGCGGTGACCGAGGCGGACGTCGACCGAGTCGCGAGCAACGGGCCGGCTTCTCCGGCCCCGCCGCCCTGCACCTCATGCTGATCCTGCCGTGCGCCAACCCCCGTCCACTCTTTTGAAGCGGAGCCCATATGGTGAATAAATCCGGTCCCACGCGGCGGAGCTTGCTGACGATGATCGGCAAGGTCGGGGGCACGCTGGCCATGTATCAGGCGATGACCGCGCTCGGCCATGCCGCGGAATCGAAATTTTCCGGACCGCCGCGCCTGTCCGGCACGCGGCAGGGGACGAAAGTCGTCGTGCTGGGCGCGGGACTGGCGGGGATGCTCGCCGCCTATGAGTTGCGCAAGGCGGGCTATCTGGTCCGGGTGCTCGAATATCAGAATCGGCCGGGCGGACGAAACTTCACGATCCGCGGGGGCGATACCTATACCGAGGTGGGCGGCGCGACGCAGACCTGCCAGTTCCAGCCGGGCAATTACATGAACCCGGGGCCGTGGCGCATTCCGCATCACCACCAGACCCTGCTCTATTACTGCAAGCAGTTCGGGGTGGAGCTGGAGCCGTTCATCCAGATGAATCACAATGGCTTCATCCACCAGACCAAGGCGTTCGGCGGCAAGCCGCAGCGTTACCGGGAGCTTTCGGTCGATTTCAGGGGGCATGTTTCCGAACTGCTCGCAAAATCCCTGCATGCGGGCGGGCTCGACCAGACCGTGAGCAAGGAGGACAAGGAACGGCTGATCGCCGCCCTGCGTGAGTGGGGGCTGCTGAACGGCGACCTCAAATATGAGACCGGGCTGACCACATCCTATGATCGCGGTTACGAGCGGACGCCGGGGGGCGGCGTGGGCGGCGAGCCGGTGGCGTCGAAGATCAACGACCTTTCGGAGCTGCTGGATTCGAAGATCTGGTCGCAGATGAATTTCTACACCAACCATGTGATGCAGACGACGATGTTCCAGCCCAAGGGCGGCATGGACATGATCGGCAAGGCATTTGGCCGTCAGCTGGGCAATATCGTCACCTATAACGCCAAGGTGTCCTCAATCGCGCAGGACGATAATGGCGTCTCCATAGCCTATGAGGACATCAAGACGGGCCGGAAATCCGAAGTGAAGGCGGATTTCTGCGTGTGCACCATCCCGCTTGCGGTGCTCAAGCAGATCGATCCGCAGGTCAGCAAGGGCATGAAGGCGGCGATCGGCGCGATCCCATATAGCGGGCAGCTCAAGATCGGCCTGGAGATGCGTCGGCGCTTTTGGGAGGAGGATTATGGCATTTACGGCGGCCATAGCTTCACCGACCAGCACATAACGGCCATTTCCTACCCGAATTACGATTTCTTCAAGAACAAGCCGGCGGTTCTGGCGGGTGCGGTGTCGAGGGGGATGGGCGCTTACGCCCTTGCCGGCATGACGCCGGAGCGGCGCATCGAGGCGGCGTTGGCGCAGGGATCTGTGTTTCATCCGGCCGAATACCGAAAGGAGTTCATGAACGGCGTGTCCTGGGCGTGGAGCCGCACGCCCTGGTCTCTGGGCTGCTGCGCCTTGTGGACCGATGCGTCGCGCGCCCAGCATTATGACAATCTGGTCGCCATGGACGGCCGCATCGTCCTCGCGGGGGAACATGCCTCCTATTATGGCTGCTGGCAGGAAGGCGCGCTGCTTTCCGCGCTGAATGCGATCGAGCGCCTGCACAAGCGGGCGCTGGCGGCCTGACCGTTCCGGGGGGAGGCGGGTGGACGCGGCGGGCTTTACGGAGCGGCCGCGTTCACCCGGACGGATCGGGGCCCGCTTGCGCGCGAAACGGATCGTCCGGTTGCGGAGGCGCCGTCTTGCCTGGCCCCGATATCCTGATTTTCCAGTGACACGAAGCATGAGCTCTTCCGATGAAGAGCGGACCGATAGCAATCATATTTTCATCATGCCCGGACCTTGCCGTGGCGCGAATGATGAGCTGAACAGGGGAGTAGCGGTAGATGGTCGATCATCAGAGAACGGGCGGATCGGCGGTTGTCGGCGCGCTGAAGGACCATGGCGTGACGACGGTGTTCGGCCTTCCCGGCTTGCAGCTGGATTACATATTCGACGGGCTTTATCGCGAAACGGATTCAATCCGCGTCGTCCACACGCGCCATGAGCAGGCGGCGACTTATATGGCGTTCGGCTATGCGCAGGCCAGCGGCGAGGTTGGAACGTCGCTGGTGGTGCCGGGGGCCGGCGTGCTGAACACCATGGCCGCGCTGTCCACCGCCTATGCGTGCAACGCGCCCGTGCTGGCCCTGACGGGGCAGATCCCGTCGGCGCTGATCGGCGGCGGGCTGGGCGTTCTCCACGAAATTCCCAACCAGCTGACGGCGCTTGCCTCCGTCACCAAATGGCAGGGGCATATCGCATCGACCGACCAGGTGGGGCCGGTGATGCAGGAGGCGTTCGAGCAGTTACAGACCGGACGGCGGCGGCCGGTTGCGGTCGAGATACCGATGGATATCGCGGCGCAGCCAATTGCGCCCGGGACCGGCGCGGGGGCCGCCCCCCAGCCGGTGCAGGCGGCGGCGCTGGATGACGATGCGATCAGCGCCGCGGCGGATTTGCTGGCGAATGCCGCCAACCCCGCAATCTTCGTCGGCGGCGGCATCTGGGGCGCGGAGAAAGCGCTGCTGGCGATTGCCGAGCGTCTTCAGGCTCCCGTGTTTATGACCCCGCACGCGCTGGGCGCGATGGATGCGCGGCATCCGCTTGCCCAGAACATGCAGGTGGCGAACGATGTCTGGCGGACGGTGGACGTCGCGCTGGCGATCGGGACCCGCTTTTTGCATCCCTTGCTCGACTGGGGCTGTGACGGCTCGGTGAAGATCATCCGGGTGGATATCGACCCGGTTCAGGCAGCGCTTCCCAAGGCATCGGACGTCACCATCGTCGGCGGCGCAGAGGCGGTGACCGGGGCGATGCTGGCCGTGCTGGAACAGCGGGCCGCGCCGCGCGAATCGCGGCTGGAGATCTGGACGGAGCGGAAGGCGGCCACGGAAAAGCATTATGGCGACCTGTTGCAGCCGCAGCGGGATTACACCCGGGCCATCCGCAGCGCGGTGCCGGACGACACGGTTTTCTGTTTCGACGTGACGCAGCTTCATTTCTATTCATGGTTCGGCTTTCCGGCATATCGGCCCCGCAGCGTCATCCAGCCGGGTTATCAGGGAACGCTCGGCTACGGCTATCCGACCGCGCTTGGCGCCAAGGTCGCGATGCCGGACAAGCCTGTCGTCTATATTGGCGGCGACGGCGGCTTCATGTTCAATTGCCAGGAGCTTTCGACGGCGATGCACTTTGGAATCGATGTCATCGCGGTGATATTCAACGACGGGGCTTTCGGGAATGTGCGGCGGATCCAGAAGGAGCAGTTCGGCGCGCGCTATATTTCGTCCGACCTCCACAACCCGGATTTCGTGCGCCTGGCGGAGAGTTTCGGCATGGCCGCCATGCGTACCGATTCCCCCGAGGGGCTGGCCCGGCTTGTCCGGGAAGCATTGACACGCGACGGGCCGGTGCTGATCGAGGTCAACGTATCGCCGATGCCCAACCCCCATCCGCTGATGTTTACGCGCAGGGTTCACCCGGCATGAGTATTTCGTGTAGATACTGCCGATGATCTCTCGATCCCTGCGGCATTTCATAGCGACCTTTGAGCGGAGGAGCGTGACCGCCGCAGCGGATGATGTGAGCATCACCCAGCCGGCGCTGACCCGCAGCCTCAAGGCCCTGGAAGACGAGTTGGGGGTCAAGCTTTTCGAACGGCTGCCGAGCGGCATGGTGCCGACGGCGTTCGGCGAGCTGCTGTATCAATATGCCAAGCGGATGCACCAGGATTACCGGCACGCGCTGGCCGAGATCGATGCGATGCGCGGCGGGGCTTCCGGCCTGATCCAGATCGGCGCCGGGCCGATCTGGATAGCGCATTTCCTGCCGCTGGCCATCGGCCGGTTTCGGAAGCGCTGGCCCGATGTCCGCTTTTCCGTCAGCCAGGGAACCATCACGACGATGCTGCCGGCATTGCTTTCCGGCGCCATCGACATGTTCTGCGGATCGCTGGATTTTCCCGACCATCCCGAGATTCAGCAGGATGAACTTTTGCCGATCCAGCATGTCGTGATGGCCAGCAAGCAACATCCTCTTGCGGCGAGGGAAAGCGTTTCCGCCCAGGATCTTGCTGCATTTCCATGGGCCTATCTGAAAGATGACCTGATCGGCCGGCGGCGTGTCGCGTCCTTCTTCACCGGACAGGGGGTGGACGCGCCGATCATTTCGCTGGAATCGCCTTCGGTGGGGTTCGTCTGCGAAATGCTGGCCAGTGGGGAATTCATAGCCTGCCTTGCCGAGCCGTTGCTGAGCAGCCGGATCGGCAACGACCTTGTGGCCCTGAAAGTGGACCGTCCCATCTGGGATTATACGGCAGGCATCGCCATGCGATCCCAGTTCAGGGGATCGCTGGCGATCGACCGGTTCGTCGAACATCTGCACATGATGTTCAATGTAACTCGCGGATCGTGACCGGCGCGGCCGTGCCGCGGGATGACGGCAAGGGGCACGCGCCCAGACCGGCGATGAATATCATCCGATAATCGTCCGCTTTTTTCAGAAGTTCATCATCCCGATCGCATCATCGCGATCGTTTCCAATATTGTGGCGGTTCGCGGCGACGTTGCGCCCATAAAGATAATGTATTGGAATTCGCCTATTTGTCATTGGGCTTGATCCTCCCCATCGCTCAAGGTGCGCCGAGGAGCCAAGGAATGACAGACCAACCGACCCGGGACCCGATTTCCGGCCTGCACATCTACGAGTTGAGCCACCCGTGGGGGCACGGGACGCCGATATGGCCCGGCGATGCCGACATAATGATCAGGCGCGGCGTCTATCATGCGCGCGACGGGGTGCTGAGCCAGCACATCACCGCCAACATGCAGACGTCCACCCACGTCAATGCGCCGATCAACATGATCCAGGGCGGCGCGGACGTCGCGCAGCTGCCGCTCGATCATTTTTTCGGCAACGGCATTGTGCTCGACGTGCCGAAAGGGCGCTGGGAGCTGGTCATGGCGGCTGATCTCGATGCAGCCGGCGGGCGCGTGCGGGACGGGGACATGGTGTTCATCTGCACGGGCTGGCACGCCCGCTATTCCGACAGCATGGAATATTTCGGGGAAGCGCCGGGCCTGGATGTCAGCGCCGCCCAGTGGCTGATCGACCGAAAGGTGAAGCTGGTCGGCGTCGATACCGCCGCGGTCGACCACCCGATGGCGACATCGCTGGCCGCGCATCGCGGCGGACCGCTGATCCGGCGGTTGCCGAAACATTATCAGAATATGACGGGGCGCGATGCCAAGGCGGATTTTCCCCGGTGGATGCCGGCCCATCGCCTGTTGCTGGCGGCCGGCGTGCCGACCATCGAGAATGCGGGCGGGCAGTTGCAGGCCCTGGCAGGGAAGCGCGCGACATTCCATGCCATGCCGTGGCGGTTCGAGCGCGGCGACGGCTGCATCGTGCGCCTTGTCGCGTTCATCGACGCCGATGGATCCTGCCAGATTGAATCGGGCCGCGGCCCTGACACCGACTCCCAGGGGGATCTGACATGCCAGGTGAATTAGTCGGCGCCAACGGCCTGCGATATTATGACCTTTCCGTCGCGTGGGGCCATGGGATGCCCCAGTGGCCGTCGAGCTCCAACCTTGAGTTCCGCACCCTGAAGTTCCTTTCAAAGGACGGCATCTACGTTCAGCAGATGGAAGGGATCATGCACCGGGGCACCCATATGGATGCGCCGAACCATGTCACCGCGAACACGGGCACGATCACCGATTTCGAGCCGTGGCGCTTCTTTGGTACCGGCGTCGCGGTTTCGATTCCCAAGGGGAAATGGGAGGTCATTACCCCGGCGGATCTGGAGGCGGCCGAGCCGAGGATCGAGCCTGGCGATATCGTGATGATCAACACCGGCAGCCACCATCTGTTCGGCGATAATGACGATTATTTCCTATACTCCCCAGGGCTGTACAAGGAGGCTGCCGAGTGGCTGGTCGAGCGGCAGGTCAAGCTGGTCGGCATAGACGTGCAGGCGCTCGACCATCCGCTGGGCACCAAGCTGGTGGATCATGGCACCGGGCCTTCCCACCCCTGGCTGATCGACGAGTATCGCGCACATACCGGGCGCGATATCGCGGATGATTTCCCGCTGTGGGAACCGGCGCACAAGGTGATGCTGTTGAACGGCATCCCCGGCATCGAGAATGTCGGGGGCGATCTCGACCTGGTGACCGGGAAGCGTTGCACGTTCATGGCCTTTCCGTGGCGGTGGCCGGAGGGCGACGGCTCCGGCATCCGCGTGGTGGCCGTCATCGACCCGGATCGGCGCTTCGCCTTCGAGAGGGGCTGAAGGCGTGCGGATAATGCG
This sequence comes from Sphingomonas sp. SCN 67-18, assembly GCF_001724715.1. Classification (GTDB taxonomy): domain Bacteria; phylum Pseudomonadota; class Alphaproteobacteria; order Sphingomonadales; family Sphingomonadaceae; genus SCN-67-18. The sequence continues at coordinate 31,882 of NZ_MEFG01000006.1, read as the reverse complement.
ATTTGAAGATGCCCGGTCCTATGATGCGGCCGACCATTTCGGGATGCACGGCCTGCGCCTGTTCCCGCCCGTGGGCGAGGAGCCGCAGGGCGGGGCGCTGATTTGCGGCGTCTCGCATTTCCTGCCCGGCGGCGGCGCCCAGATGAAGGCGAGCCCCCGTGTACGCTTCTATTTTCTTTTGTCCGGCGAAATCACGATCGGGACGAACGGATCGGCCGACATCCTGAAAAAGAATGACAGCTGCATGATCCCGCCCGGCGAGCAGCGCTCGATTTTGAACCACACAAATGATGTCGCCACCATGCTGGTCGTCATCGCGGAGGAATAGATCTTGATATCTGAAACGCTCCGCAACCCGCTCCATCAATTCGAGGTTCGCGGCAAATCTGCATTGATCACGGGGGCGACCGGATCTTTCGGCCGGGCGGTTGCCCTGACGTTGGGCGCGCTGGGGGGGAATCTCACGCTCGCGGCCGGGTCTTCGGGCAAGCTCGAAGAGGTTGCGGAGGAGGTGCGCAGCCTTGGCGGGAAGGCCGTAACCATTTGCCGCCGGCCCGACACGCTGGACGATGTCGAGGCGATGCGGGATGCCGCGCTTGATGCATATGGGCGGCTGGACCAGCTTGTCATCGCATCGGGCTACAACAAGCCCGGCTATATCCAGGACATGCCCTATGAGGACTGGCAGGCCGTGATGGATGCCAATGTCCGCGGCGCCTGGTTGGCGGCCAAGGCGGTGGGCGCGCACTGGATCAAGAATGACGTGCGCGGGAAGATGGTGATGATGTCATCCGTCCGGGGCCGTCATGGCAACATATCGGGATATACCGGCTATTGCGCGTCCAAGGGCGCGACCGACGCGCTGACCCGCGTGCTGGCGACCGAGTGGGCGCGCTATGGAATCACCGTCAATGCGATCGCGCCCACGGTATTCCGGTCCAACCTGACGAGCTGGATGTTCGGCGATGACGAGCTTGGCCGCGCGACGGCGGCAAGATCGCTGTCGCGGATTCCGCTCGGCCGCCTGGGTGAGGTCGAGGACCTTATGGGCATGGCGCTGTATCTGCTGACGGACGCATCGGCATTCTGCACGGGACAGGTGATGTATGTCGACGGAGGATTTACCGCTGGCTGACTGGCCGGTCGGCATTGTCGGCGGCGGCAGAATGGGGGTTGCGATCGCGCACCTCTTTCTGGCCGCGGGCCACAGGGTGACGCTGGTCGAGCCGTCCGCGCCGCGGCGCGACGCGATAGCGGGCGAGCTGCGGGCGCTGGCGGACCTTGCGGGCGCAAACTGGAACGCGGTGCTGTTCCAGCTTTCACCCGATTTATCCGCTGTGGCGGGAGCCTTGCTGGTCATCGAGGCGGTGAACGAGAATCTTGAGCTCAAACAGTCGATCTTCGCCGAGCTTGGGCAGATCTGTGCCGCCGACGCCATTCTGGCGACCAACACGTCCGTCATTCCGATCCGCGACATTGGCGCGTTGGTTGCTGACCAGTCCCGCGTCGTGGGCGCGCACTTCTGGAACCCGCCCTACAAGGTGAGGCTGGTCGAGGTGGTGCAGAGCGAGCGCACCGCGATGGCGACGGTCGATACGATGATGATCCTGCTTGAATCCATCGGGCAGAAGCCGGTGCATGTGCGCAAGGACATTCCCGGCTTCATCGGCAACCGGATGCAGCACGCGCTGAAGCGCGAGGCGATCGCGCTGGTGCAAAATGGCGTTTGCGACGCCGAGACTGTGGATTTCGTCATCCGCAACAGTTTCGGCAGCCGCCTGGCGATGATGGGGACGCTGGAGCAATCCGACCTGGTGGGCCTGAATCTGACGCTGGACATCCACAAGGTCATCCTGCCCGACCTTGACCGGAGCACGAGCCCCCAGCCGCTGCTGGTCGCGCTGGTGGAACAGGGCAGGCTGGGGATCAAGACCGGAGAAGGGTTCAGGCGCTGGACGCCCGATGAAGCCGCCGAACTGAACAGCAGGCTGAACAGCCTTCCCGACAAGGGGTAGCGCCCTGGAACGGGCGGCGGAGCGGGTTCTGCGGGCACAGCGCGACATGTCTATCGCGGATCGGGGGCATTTACGGCAATGATCCGGCCCCACGGAAAATGTTTCAATCGAGGTGCGGGGCGCGGCGTCATGAAAGCAATGCTTGATGATCGCCCTTTCTGCCAGACGGAGCGGTGATGGAACTGACGCAGGAAAATATCGACGCCATCGCCCATGCCCCCGTGCCGGCGACGAGGATTATCATCGACGGACAGCGCTGCGATGCCGCATCGGGCAGGGTAAGGGAGGTCGTCTCGCCTCTCGACCGGTCGATACTCGCGCATATTCCCGATTGTGACGAGCAGGATGTCGACCGCGCGGTGCGCGCGGCGCGGCAGGCGTTCGAGCGGCGGAGCTGGCAGGGCATGCCGCCCAAGCAACGCAAGCGCATCCTGTTGCGCTGGGCCGAACTGATCGAGGCGGAACGATTGCGGCTGGCGGTTTTGCAGACGCGGGACCAGGGGCAACCCGTGGAACATGCGTGGGCGCTTGACCTCGGTTTCGCCATAGACGCCTATCGCTGGTACGCGGAGACGGCGGACAAGCTGTACGATGAATCCGTGGTGCTGGAAGACGGGCTGAGCGCGATCATCGCGCGCATGCCGCTTGGCGTGGTGGCGGCCATATTGCCATGGAACGCGCCGGCGATGATCGGCGCGTGGAAGCTGGGGCCGGCGCTGGTCACCGGCAATTCGGTCATCATCAAGCCTTCCGAGGAGGCGTCGCTGGTCTGCCTGCGGATCGCGGAGCTGGCCCAGGAGGCCGGGATGCCGCCGGGGGTTGTCCAGGTCGTCACCGGCGACGGCAGCGTCGGCGCCGCGCTGGCGCATCACCCCGACGTCGACTGCGTGGCCTTCACGGGTTCAGGAACGACGGGCAGGGCGATATTGAAAGCCGCCGCCAGCTCCAACCTGAAGCGGGTGAGCCTGGAACTTGGGGGGAAGAGCGCGAACATCGTGATGGCGGACACGCAGAGCATCGCGGATGCAGCGGCCGCGTCTGTCGCCTTCATGTTTTCAAATCAGGGGCAGGTTTGCGAAGCGCCCAGCCGCATGCTCGTCCAGCGTGCCGTTTTTGACGAGCTGCTTGATGCGGTGAAGGCCCGGACCGCGGCCTTGAAGATCGGCAATCCGCTCGACATTGCGACCCAGCTCGGCCCGATCGTGAATGAAAAGCAGCGCAACATGATCTGCAGCCACATCGCAAAGGCTGAAGCCGACGGCGCCACGCTGGAAATGGACGGGCGCAAGGCGGCGGTGCCTGAAGAAGGCTATTATCTTGGACCGACCGTAGCGACCGACGTGGCTGAACATAGTGCGCTGGCGCGGGAGGAGGTTTTCGGGCCGGTGCTGTCGTTGTTCAAGTTCGACACCATAGACGAGGCGGTCTCGATGGCGAACAACAGCTGTTACGGCCTGGGCGCTTCGATATGGTCGAGCGACATCGACACGGTCATGTATGCCGCCCGCAGGATCGTGGCCGGCAACATCAACGTGAACGGCGGAACGGGACCGGTTGTCGAATTGCCCTATGGCGGGTTCAGGGAATCCGGGTTCGGGCGGGATCGCTCGTTCCACGCGATTGAGAAATATGCGGACCTGAAGAATATCATCATCCGGACGCGCCGTTGAACCTCGGTTGCGGCCGGGGCGATGGAAGGGAACGGGACCGCGCAAGGCGGGGTGAGAGCGGGGTCGGATCCGGTGCGGGCGATGTTCGGAGATCGACTTTATGGTTGGTCGGCGCACCCATGACCTTGCCCCCGATGAGGCTGGTCGGAAGCTGTCCTGAGTGCGCCCGACATGTGCGCAATGGGTGGCGCGCCCGGCATGAGTATGATGGGCACCCAGATCATTGGCAAATTTCGGTCTCAATGCTTTGAATGCGCCTTGATATTGGTCGTACGCAGACTGGCGACCGCGCTCTGAATGCGGGCAATAGCCAGATGCAGGTAGATCGGCTGCTAAATCGACGGTCCTGAAGGGCGGCTTTTATGAATGGCGATTGGGATAGTGGACGTTCCAGGCGGTGAACCAGCGTGTCAGCTTCGCGTCCAATTTCCACCGTTCGCCGAACCGTCAATAAAACCCAAAAGCTACCATTCATTAATTCGGGATTGGTGCGTGCAATTTGTGAAAACCGGAACGGCCGCTTTAGGGCGCTGAGGTGGCGTAAGCGCCATATTCGTCTTCCTCGTACCGGGGCGATATTCGCGCGTCGGATTGCCTTCGACGATGGCCGCGAGCAGCACTTCCTACGCAACCACAGGATCGACTTCCATCAAAGGGGTGAGCGCATTGCCGTGCAGCACGACGTCGCGAAAGGGGGTTAGCGAGCTTACTGTCTGGCCCGAGCGGCCAGGGCGGGAGATCCTAGTGGGTGGAGATGAAACGAGGTGGCGGCGGAGGAGGCTTGCGCACAGGCACCATGCATGCAGCGACAGCTGTCCGCCTCGAAATAGATGCGCAGGTCATTGTCGAGGGCGAGATGCTCCGGGATGCTCGACACGGTTGCGATATGGAGGAATCGGTGCAGCAGCCGTTTGAATAGCGCGCCCTCATCGGCGAACATCAGCTCTGCGTCGCGAAACCGACGATGCCGTTGCGTTTGCGGATCGTCTTTTCCCAGTCCTTGATCCGGCGGACGAACACATCGTCGTCGAGCGCCTTCCAGCCCTCGTCGACAACAATGATGGCCGGGTTGCCATCCAGCCGTTCTTCGACGCGATGAAACAAATACATCATCGCCGGCGTGCGCAGCGTCGGATCATCCAGTATCTGAGTCATGTCGAACCCGATCGATCGGGCCGTCATGTCGGTCGCGTCGTCGGCATTGTCGAACAGCCAGGCGCGCTCGCCATCACCCCACCAAGGCCGCAGCCGCGACCAGAGATCGCCCGCTTGGGGGCGGTGATCCCCGCGGAAAAGCTCGACGATATGCCTCAGGCGACGATAATGTGGCGGCTGCGCATAATTGGCGTCGATCGCATCCTTGATCTGGGCGAGCTCGTCGACCTCAGCGCCATCGGCAAGAAGGGCCAGCCAATCGATCATGAACTGGCGATTGGCGGCGGTATCTTCAAGCTGAAGCGGGTTGAGCCCGGAGGCACGGCCGGGACGAAGCACATCATATTGCCCGCCGATCGCACGGATGAACAGCTCGCTGCCGCGATCCTTGTCGAAGAAGACAATGCACGGATCATATTTGCGCGCCTGGGCGAGCAGGAAATTGAGAACGACGGTCTTGCCCGAACCCGATGGGCCGATGACGGTGAAATTGCCGAGATCTCCCTGGTGGAAGTTGAAGAAATAGGGGCCGGCGGCGGTCGTCTCGAGCAATGTGACGGCCTCGCCCCAATGGTTGCCGTCCGGCTGGCCGAGCGCGAAATTATGGGCACTGGCCAGGCCCGAGAAATTGCCAGTGGAGACCAGACCGCGTCGCGCGATATATTTGAAGTTACCAGGAAATTGAGCCCAATATGCCGGTTCCAGAGCAATCTCCTCCCGAACCGAGATGATGCCCAGATCGGCAAGCGCGGCTTGCGCTTCTGCGGCGCCGGCATCCACGTCTGCGGGCGAAGCGCCGCGGACGTTGATCGTCATATGATGCTCGCCAAAGCCGGCGCGCCCGGCGGCCACATCATCCTTGGCGTTTGAAAGATCAGCCCTGAGGCTGCGCGCCTCATCTTCGGCAGAGCCCATTCGCCGGAGCGTCAGGTTCATCCGGCCGAGGGCCATCTGGCGTTCGACGAAACCAAAGGACTGCGACACCGTCAACTCGAACGGCAACCGCAAGAGTTCGTCGAACATGCCGGGGCTTGTCTGTCCCGGATAATCCTTGATCGAAATCAGGCCGAGATAGCTGCGTCCGGCGAGGCCCGCCGGGCCGAGTTCTATCGTCTCCTGACCGAAACTGATGCGCCGATCGGGAATATAAGCGCCGATATCCTGCGTCGGTAAGCGGATCGGCCGAGTTTCTCCATTGAACAGCGTGGAAAGAAACTCGATCGGCTCCGAACAAAATCCGCCGTCACTTTCATAGACGGAAAGAAGCGTAGGCTCATAGCTGCCGAGAGCGGCCATCAAAGCATCCCGTGCCGTGTCCAGCTGGCGCAGCTCGGGCAGGGAAAAACCCGTGTCGGGGCTGCTGCGGGACAGCATATTGCGCACACCGTCGAGCAGGCCGACGCGGCCCTGTAGCGGACGGCGCACAAGGGTCAGGTACAGGTCGTTCACATAAAGGTGGCGCTGGCTGACCCGACGGTGCCTCGCGCGCCACGAACTTGGGGGATCGCGTTAGGGCCGGTAGGAGTTGCATTGCCAGATCGCATAGTTGCGCACGCGCGGGCAGCGCCCCGCTCTGGTCAGCCAGAGATCGAAAAATCGCGGTTCGCGCAGACAAAGGAGAACACCGGCCAAATGGACCGCAAGCGCGATGATGATGGCCCAGATCGATCGGAAAATGAGAAACAGCTCGGTCGCCAGGACCGCATTGGCGACAAAATAGCTGTAAGTGACGCCAGCGAACATCTGCGGACGAGTGAGAGCGGTGAAGACCGGATCGCGCTCGACACCATTCATCGCTTATTGGCCAAGGCTGGCAGTGGACTGAATGCCGGCGACGATGCTGGCGGCCCCGAACAGAATGAAGCAGCCGAGGATCACGGTGGCGCCATAACGCCAGTTGATCCGCCCCATGAGCATCAGAAATCCGACCGAGGCGACGGCGATCACCGCAACAACCGTCGCGACGGTGCCGAGCAAGGTTCCTTCCAGCCAGCGGACTGCCGAAACAAGAACGCCGGAACCGGCGGGGTCGACCATGTCCTGCGCCGATGCGGCGGTCGCATTGATCAGGCCCACCACGGCGCCGAGCGCGCTGAAAACCCCGGAGCGCACTGCGCGTGATTTCATGGACCGATGCTCCCCAACATATTCTCGCCGGAATATTCCGACGCTGTGATAGCTCTCGAACAGCAGGGCTGCCAAGCGCATATTCGTTGGTTATATGGCTTTAAATAATTGTGTTTGCATGATCCACCCGTCTGTCTAGCCTGATCGGTTACGGAAACCCAAGAGTGTGGAATGGCCTATCCTGTGGCGCTGACGGATCCTCCGATGACCAGTCCAATAGGAGATGCGATTGGTTGGATTCAGACCGCCGCGCTGGGAACCGTTGCGACTGTCATTGCGATCATCGCGGTCGCCGCCATCGGTATATTGATGCTGACCGGTCGGTTTGAGTTGAGACGCGGCGTCTTGGCGATATTGGGGTGCTTCATCCTGTTCGGCGCGCGAGAGATTGGCGATGTGCTGGGGGGGGTGGTTGGCGGTGATCCTGGAATAGGGGCGTCCTCGCTCTCCGCTCCGCCCACGATGCCGATATACTCCCCGGCTGCGCCAGCGCGGGCTTATGACCCTTATGCCGGCGCTTCACTGCCGACGGTGCGCTAGGTTGGCCCACATGCTCACACATCAAGAGCGTGTCCGGCGATTATGTTGATGAAACACGGCTCATCAGGCAGTGGCGCGCCCGGCAGGATTCGAACCTGCGGCCCCAAGCTTAGAAGGCTCGTGCTCTATCCAACTGAGCTACGGGCGCGTGCGGACCGCATAGCGTGGTTTGCAGCGCACTGAAACCGGGATAAAGCGGTGGGAATGAGCGAGGACATACAGGGCGCGCCGCGCGCCGTTGCCGCCAATGCGGTGGCCGGCGGGCATTTTCGTTATTTCGATTTCGTGATGGCCGCGTTCGTGACCATCCTGTTGCTGTCGAACGTGCTGGGCGCGGGCAAGGTGGCGGTGGTGGATCTGCCCGCGATCGGGCCGTGGCCGTTCGGCGCGGGCATCCTGTTTTTCCCGGTATCCTATGTGATCGGCGACGTGCTGACCGAGGTTTACGGCTATGCCCGCGCCCGGCGGGTGATCTGGGCCGGTTTCGGCGCGCTGCTGTTCATGGCGGTGATGGCCTGGGTGGTGGTGGCGTTGCCGCCGGCCGACGACTGGACCAATCAGCCGGCCTATGAGGCGGTGTTCGGGCAGGTGCCGCGCATCGTCTGCGCGTCCATCATCGCATTCTGGGCGGGCGAGCTGGTGAACAGCTATGTGCTGGCGCGGATGAAGATCTGGACCAAGGGCAGGCATTTGTGGAGCCGCACCATCGGTTCCACGGTGGTGGGGCAGGGGGTGGACAGCATGATCTTCTACCCGCTCGCCTTTCTGGGCGCGGAGGGGTGGACGACGCATCTGGTGATCGTGGTGATGTTCACCCAATGGGCGTTGAAGGTGAGCTGGGAGGTGTTATTGACGCCGGCCACCTATGTTGCCGTCGGCTGGCTGAAGCGTCGCGAAGGCGTGGACGTTTATGACGAGGGCACCGATTTCACGCCATTCCGGACCCGTGTGTGACGCTCGACATATTCCAGGACAGCAAGCTCTACCTCATCCATCTGACCGGCCTGCCCAAGGATGCGCTGCACATTTGCGTGGGGATGCTGATCTTTCTGGGCGCGGCGATCCTGATGCGGCGGCCGGTGCGGGACTGGCGGCTGCTGGCGCTGGTGGCGCTGGCCGCGTGCGCCGGGGAATGCTGGGACCTGCTCGACGTCTATCGGCACAAGATGACGCCGCGCTACGGGGATAACTGGCACGACATATGGCTGACGCTGCTGTGGCCGACGGTGTTGTTCCTGCTCGCCCGCTTCACCCGCGTGCTGAAGCGCTAGCGCGGATCGCGGTTCAGCGCGCGGGGCCGCGCTGGGGCCGGAGGCGCGCCGGAGTGGGGCGGGGCAGGGCGTCGAGCCGCGACGGGTTGCAGTGGTCCCTGGACAGCCGCGCTCGTCCGTGCCGCCATGGTCGGCCTAGATCGGCCGTTCGGGGCGGGGTTTCAGGCTGCGACGGTTTCCAGCAGGCCTTCGAACAGGCGCCGTCCGTCCGTGCCGCCATGGCCGGTCTCGATCATCCGTTCGGGGTGCGGCATCATGCCCAGCACGTTGCCGGCGGCGTTGACGATGCCGGCGATGGCGCGGGCCGACCCGTTGACCGGCTCGGCATAGCGGAAGGCGACGCGGCCTTCGCCTTCCAGCCGGTCCAGCGTCTCCGCGTCGGCGGAATAATTGCCGTCATGATGGGCGACCGGCATGGAGATGCGTTCCCCCGCCTCATAGCGGCTGGTGAAGGCGGTCTGGCTGTTGTCGACGGTCAGCGCGACGTCGCGGCAGACGAAATCCAGACCGCTGTTGCGCATCAGCGCGCCGGGCAGCAGCCCGGCCTCCGTGAGGATCTGGAAGCCGTTGCACACGCCGATCACCGGCACGCCGCGCCCGGCGGCGGCGACCACCGCGGCGACGATGGGGCTGCGCGCGGAAATTGCCCCGCAGCGCAGATAATCGCCGTAGGAAAAGCCGCCCGGCAGGGCGATGAGGCCGATATCGTCCGGCAGCGCGCTTTCGCCGTGCCAGACCATCGCCGGCGCCCGCCCGGTCACGTCGCGCAGCGCCACCGCGAGATCGCGGTCGCAATTGGAGCCGGGGAAGACGATGACGGCGCTTTTCATGGCGATCAGGCCTTTTCGATCCGGAAGTTCTCGATGACCGTGTTGGCGAGCAGTTTCGTGCACATGGCCTCGATGTCGCTATCCGCCGTGCCGTCCGCCACGTCCAGCTCGATCAGCTTGCCGGCGCGCACATCGTTCACGCCCGTGAAGCCGAGCCCGTCCAGCGCATGATGGATGGCCTTGCCCTGCGGGTCCAGCACGCCGGGTTTCAGCGTGACGAAAATGCGGATCTTCATTGGCGGTCTGGTCCTTCGGGAAGCGGAGTCAGCGTTGGCGGCTCTATGGCCATCCCCGCCGCCAGGGGCAAGGATTCATCGATTCTTTAACCATCGCCATCATAATGGGCCGCTGATCTGTAACAGGTATCGGATAAGAGCGATGATGGGACTGGCCATCATGATCTTCGTAGGGCTGTTCGCGTTCGGCGATCAGGCGTTCGGCTGGCATGACCATAGCAGCCGGATCCAGGTTGCGCTGTTCCTGTCCTTCGTGCTCGGCATCATCTGCGGCTATCGCACCAAGGGCTGATCAGCGGGCGGCGGCGGGCGCCCGGCTGTAGCTGGTGCGCCGGTCCGACGCCTCGTCGCTCAGCTCCATCCGGCTGTCCGACAGTTCGACGATGCGGCTGCGCGTCGGCGCTTCCGCCACCATTTCATCCGCCATCTGCCGCGCCAGCCGGGCGAGGGTGGGGTTGCCCGCCTCCGGCGTGATCGTCACCCTGGTATAATCCTCGGTCAGCTGGTTGCCGTCGCGCGTCCAGTCGCCTTCGCCCGCCACCTGGAAGTTGAGCCCGTCCACCGGCAGTTTGTTGCCGAAGATGGTGAGGCGGCCGCTATAGGTGAATTTGCGATCCGCGGCGTAGACCGTCTTGCCGCCCACCATCTGGGTGCGCAGTCCTTCGCCGCTGAAATCGACCGGCGCGTCCGTGGTCCATGTGCCGACGAGATCGCCCGCCCGGCCCGATGGCTGCGCCGCGTCGCCCTGTGCCTCGCCCGCCGGTTTCTGGCAGGCGGCCAGCGCCAGGGCCAGCGCCGCCGTCATGATCGTCATCGTCGCGGATCGCATCGTCATTGCACCTGTCCCTGTGTGCGGGTGAGCGGGTAGCGCGCCATGGCATCGCTGCGGAAATTGTCCGGCGTTCGGAAGACGATGATATCGGGTCGGACCTGTTCGATCCAGCTTATCTCGCCGCCCTTGTCCGGGGCGAGCCGATAGACCGGCCCGACATCGGGCGGCGCGGCGGTGGCGTTGCCTTCCGTCGTTATGGTGCCGCGTTCCCGGTAGCGGAAGACCAGCCGGTAGCGGCCGGGCTGGACGGCGTCCTGGAAGGTCAGCGTCACGTCTATCCCCGGGCAGTCCGCGCAGGGCAGGGCGCCGGTGAAGGTCGCGCCGTCGATCGGCTCCACCTTGGGCGCGCGGCAGGCGCTGACCACCCGGCGGATGGCCGGGCCGCCGATGATGTCGATCGGCTGGCCGTCATTGGCGCTGAGGGTGAGGCGCGCGCCGCCCGCGCTCATCCGGTCCAGCCAGGGATCGTCGAGCGGGGTGCGCGCCTCGAACCCGGTGACGTCGCCGCGCAGCGGGCGGCTTTCATAACGCTTGTCCGCCCCGTCGACCGCGATGCCCAGCCCGCCCGGCGCGCCGCCGCCGCGGATCAGCGCGATCTGGCCGGCGGCGCGGTCGCAGCGCAGCGCGAAGACGGGCTGCGCGCCGCTTGCGCCATAGCTGGCGGCGGGGGATTCGGGATCGTGATGGACGGTCCAACTCATCGGCGCGGGGGCGGTGGTATTGGCCGTTTCCGCCATGGCCTCCGGATCGTCCAGCCTGACCTCCGCCTCCGCCGGGGAAACCGCGTTGGAGCGGCCGTCCGACGACAATCTGTCGCATCCGGCCAGCGCGATCAGCGCGAACATGGCGGCCACTGCCCTTGTCATCATCGGCGAAACCCTATTTGCGGACGAACACCCGTTTACCAGCGATCCAGCTTTCCTGCACCGTCATTGCCCTGAGCGCGGCGGGCGACACCTCCATCGGATCGCCGTCGAGCAGCAGGAAATCAGCGCGGTGCCCCGGCGTGAGGCTGCCGATCCGGTCCTCCGCCATGCCGGCGAAGGCGGCGGCGGTGGTGTAGCCGGCCAGGGCGATTTCGCGGCTGACCCGTTCCGCCGGCATCCAGCCGCCGAACGGATTGCCGTCCGCGCCCTCGCGCGAGATGGCGGCGGCCATGCCGGCGAAGGGATTGGGCGGCTCCACCGGCGCGTCCGAACCGAAGGCGAGCGGCGCCCCGGCGGCGTGGATGGATTTCCAGGCATAGGCCCCCGCCAGCCGGTCCGGCCCCAGCCGCGCTTCCGCCATCAGCCGGTCCGACGTCTGGTGGAGCGGCTGCATGGAGGCGACGATGCCGTGGCGGCCGAAGCGCGCGATATCGGCTGGATCGACGATCTGGGCATGTTCGATGCGCCAGCGCCGGTCGCCATGATAGGTTTCCGACAATTCCTCTATGGCGGCGAGCAGCTGGGCGTTGGCGGCGTCGCCGATGGCGTGGACGGCGACCTGGAAACCGTCCATCGCCGCGCGGCTCATCAGGTTGCGCAGCTTGGCGTCGTCAAGCAGGCCCAGCCCGCTCTGCCCCGGCGCGTCGGCATAGGGCCGTTTCAGCCACGCCCCGCGCGAGCCGAGCGCGCCGTCCGAATAGAGCTTCACGCCGACCATGCGCAGCCGGTCGCCATAAAGCCAGGGCGTCGGCCCCGGCCCCGCGATCTGCAGCAGCGGATCGATGCCGCCGGCATAGGCGATGATGCGGATGCTGAGCGCGCCGAGATCGCCCGCCCGCCTGTAGGTCATCCAGTCGTCGAGCGAGGTGCCCATGTCCGCGACGGCGGTGACGCCCTGGCCGAGCAGGATCTGCTGGGCGCGGGCGAGCGCGAGATCGCGGTCGCGGGGCAGGGGCGGCGGCACCACCCGGTCGATCAGCCCGCGCGCCGCGTCGACGAACACGCCGGCGGGCGCGGCCCCGGCCTTTTCAGGCCCGATCCGCTCGATCCGCCCGCCCGGCGGCGTCGCGGTCCTGGCCGTCACCCCGGCGGCGGCCATGGCGGCGCTGTTGGCCCAGCCGGCATGGCCGTCCACCCGTTCCAGCCAGACCGGACGATCCGCGACCACGGCGTCGATATCCGCCGCCGTGGGGAAGCGGCCGAGGCCCCATGCCTCCTGGTTCCAGCCGCCGCCCAATATCCACGGCCGCTTGGGATTGGCGGCGGCATAGGCGGCGATCATCGCCTTCGCCTCGTCCAGCGATTTCGCGGCGGACAGATCGAGCTGAAGCGCCTGGAAGCCGATGCCCATGACATGGGCGTGGGCGTCGATCAGCCCCGGCATCAGCGTGCGGCCCCGCGCATCCAGCCTGAAATCCAGCTTTTCGGGCCGCTTGTCGGTGCGGGCCAGCAGCTTCGCCACCTTGCCCTCGCCATCGACCAGCAGGCCGTCGAAGCGGACCAGCCGGCCCTGATCGTCCAGGGTGAGGCCGTTGACATTGTCGATCAGCCCGTCGGCGAGCGCGGGGGCGGCGGCGAACGCCAGCAGCGCCGCGCCGATGGCCGCGCGCAACAGCCTCATTTGGGCAGGCGCCGGATGAGCGCGCTGGTATCCTGCCGGTTGCCGCCCATCGCCTGGATTTCGGCGTAGAACTGGTCGACCAGCGCGGCGACCGGCAGCGACGCGCCGTTGGCCCGCGCCTCATCCAGCGCGAGGCCGAGATCCTTGCGCATCCAGTCTATCGCGAAGCCGAAATCGAACTGATCCGCGGCCATGGTGCCCCAGCGGTTGACCATCTGCCAGCTTTGCGCCGCGCCGCCGGAGACGGCCTCCAGCGCCTTGTCCATGTCCAGCCCGGCGATCTGGGCGAAGCGCACCGCCTCCGACAGGCCCTGCAGCGTGCCGGCGATGGCGATCTGGTTGACCATCTTGGTGGTCTGCCCGGCGCCCGGGCCGCCGACATGGACGATCCGCCCGGCATAGGCGCCCATCAGCGGGCTGGCCGCCGCCATTGCCGCCTCGCTGCCGCCGCACATGATGGACAGCGCGCCCTTTTCCGCCCCCGCCTGACCGCCGGAGACGGGCGCATCGACGCTGAGCAGGCCGAGGCTTTTCGCCTCGACCGCGAGCTGGCGGGCGATGCGGGCGGAGACGGTGGTGTGATCGATGAACACCGCGCCCTTGCGCATCGCCCGGAACGCGCCGTCGCGGCCCAGGGTGATGCCGGCCAGATCGTCGTCATTGCCGACGCAGCTGATGACCGCGTCCGCGCCCTCGGCGGCGTGGGCCGGGCTGGCCGCGAGCGCGCCGCCATGCGCCGCCACCCATGCCTCGGCCTTGGCCGGATTGCGATTATAGACGGTGAGGGCGTGCCCGGCGGCGGCGAGGTGTCTGGCCATCGGTCCGCCCATGATGCCGATGCCAATGAATGCGATTTGAGCCATGCCCTCCGGTTAACGCGTGTTTCCCTGATCCGCTAGATGGTCTAGGGGCGGCGTTCATGGCTACAGCACATCAACCGATCGCCGCATCCGCCGATGCCCCCGTCACCCTTGACGATGTCCGCGCCGCCGCCGCGCGGATTGGCGATCATATTATCCGCACGCCGACGTTGAAGAGCCAGACGCTGTCGATGATGACCGGCGCGGAGGTGTGGCTGAAATTTGAAAACCACCAGTTTACAGCCGCCTATAAGGAACGCGGCGCGCTGAACACGCTTTTGCTGATGGCGCCGGAAGCGCGCGCCAAGGGCGTGATCGCCGCGTCCGCGGGCAACCATGCGCAGGGGCTGGCCTATCATGGCAGCCGGCTGGGCATTCCCGTGACCATCGTGATGCCGCGTTCGACTCCGACCGTGAAGGTGATGCAGACCGAGAGCCACGGCGCGACGGTGATCCTCGAAGGCGAGACGTTCGACGCCGCCAACGCCCATGCCCGGTTGCTGGAGGTGGAGCGCGGGCTGACCTTCGTCCACCCGTTCGACCACCCCCATATCATCGCGGGGCAGGGCACGGTGGCGCTGGAGATGCTGGCCGATGCGCCGGCCATCGACACGCTGGTCGTGCCGATTGGCGGGGGTGGGCTGTTTTCCGGCATGGGCACGGCGGCGCGCGGGCTGCGCCCCGACATCGAGCTGATCGGCGTGCAGGCGGAGCTTTACCCGTCCATGTATGCCCGGCTGAAGCATGTCGAGCTGCCGTGCGAGGGCGACACGCTGGCCGAGGGCATTGCCGTCAAGCAGCCGGGCGCGCTGACGTCGCGGATCGTGGAGGCGCTGGCCGACGACATCGTGCTGGTCGGCGAGGCGCATCTGGAAAAGGCGGTGGCGCTGTTGCTGCAGATCGAGAAGACGGTGGTGGAAGGCGCGGGCGCGGCGGGCTTTGCCGCGCTGCTGGCGCAGCCGGAACGCTTTGCCGGCAAGACGGTGGGCATCATCCTGTGCGGCGGCAACATCGACACCCGGCTGCTCGCCAATGTGCTGCTGCGCGACCTGGCCCGGTCCGGCCGGCTGGCGCGGATGCGGATCCGCCTGCAGGACCGCCCCGGCGCGCTGTTCCACGTCGCCCGCATCTTCGACCAGGAGCAGGTGAACATCATCGACGTGTCGCACCAGCGCGTCTTCACCACCCTGCCCGCCAAGGGGCTGGTGACGCAGATCGAGTGCGAGACGCGCGACCAGGCCCATCTCGACCGGCTGTTCGCCGCGCTGCGCGAGAACGGCTATGACGTGACCATGGTGGAACTGGCCTAATTCACCGGGAAAACCGGTTTCGGACCCCGCCCCCAACCACGCCCGCGCCCGGCATTTCGGGGCATGATCCGCCGCCGGCAGGCCCGGCGGCGGTGCGGGCCGGCCCATGCGCGACGGGCGCTATGGTGACTCATTAACTGACAATCGTGGTAAACATGCTTTTCAACCGACTCGCGGACTCTCATACAAGGGGGAGTCCCATAGAGGGCGGCGGTTGCAAAAGGTTAAGAAGCGGTGAGCGCACCCTTTCGATTTCCACGTTTCTTCGTCACGAGTCCGTCGCCCTGCCCCTATTTGCCCGGGCGGAGCGAGCGCAAGGTTTTCACCGAGCTGAGCGGCCCGCACGCATCCGAGCTGAACGACGCGCTGGGGCGCATCGGCTTTCGCCGCAGCCAGAGCGTCGCCTACCGGCCGAGCTGCGTCGACTGTTCGGCCTGCGTGTCGGTGCGCGTCATCACCGGCGAGTTCCAGCCCAACGCGACCCAGCGCCGCCTGCTGAAGCGGCATGAGGACCTGGAAATATCGTCGTGCAAGCCATGGTCCACCGACGAGCAGTTCGCCCTGTTGCAGCGTTACCTGACCGCGCGGCACCCCGGCGGCGGGATGAGCGGCATGGACGAGATGGACTATGCCGACATGATCGAGCAGACGCCGGTGAACAGCGCGGTCATCGAATATCGCGAGCCGGGGGTCGGCGACGCGCCCGGCCGGCTGGTCGGCGCCTGCCTGATGGACCAGCAGGCAGACGGCCTGTCGATGATCTACAGCTTTTTCGAGCCGCACGACCCGAGCCGCCCCGGGCTGGGCAATTTCATCATCATGGAACATATCGCCCGCGCCCGGCGCAACGGGCTGCCCTATGTCTATCTGGGCTATTGGGTCGAGGGATCGGCGCGGATGCAGTATAAGGTGCGTTTCCAGCCGATGGAGCGGCTTGGCCCCGGCGGGTGGCTGCGTTTCCAGCCCGGCGACCGGACCACCGATCTGCTCGGCTGACGGGGGGACGCAAAAGGCCGGCGGATCGCTCCGCCGGCCTTTTGCGCTTACCGGGAAGGGGAAGGGATCAGGCGACGGCGGCCTGGGGCGCCAGCGTTTCCTCGTCCGGATCGCGCAGCACATAGCCGCGGCCCCAGACGGTCTCGATATAATTTTCGCCGCCGCAGGCCAGCGACAGCTTCTTGCGCAGCTTGCAGATGAAGACGTCGATGATCTTCAACTCCGGCTCGTCCATGCCGCCATAGAGGTGGTTGAGGAACATTTCCTTGGTGAGGGTGGTGCTCTTGCGCAGCGAAAGCAGCTCGAGCATCGCATATTCCTTGCCGGTCAGGTGGACGCGGCTGCCGTCGACCTCAACCGTCTTGGCGTCGAGATTGACCGCCAGCTTGCCGGTGCGGATGACCGACTGGCTGTGGCCCTTGGACCGGCGGACCACGGCGTGGATGCGGGCGATGAGTTCATCGCGGTGGAAAGGCTTGGTGACATAATCGTCGGCGCCGAAGCCGAAGCTGCGCACCTTGGAATCCATTTCGGACACGCCGGAGAGGATGAGAACCGGCGTCTGCACCTTGGCGACGCGCAGTTTTTTCAGCACGTCATAGCCGTGCATGTCCGGCAGGTTGAGATCCAGGCAGATGATGTCGTAATCGTACAGCTTGCCGAGATCGAGGCCTTCTTCGCCAAGGTCGGTCGTGTAGACATTGAAACCTTCAGTCGTGAGCATAAGCTCGATCGCCTTGGCCGTCGTCGGCTCGTCTTCGATCAGCAATACGCGCATAGCTGCAAACCCCTTTGTTCACGGCCCGAACGAAATCCTTCGGCCCCCGGACATATTCATTAACCAAACGACATCTGAACGCAAAAGGTTAATATGGCGTTAAGTCAGCCGCTCAGCCGCGGACTCCGCCGAAACGTGCGAGGAGATGGGCGATGAGCGCCTCCACCCGGGCCGGGCGCAGCGCGCCGGGCGGGGTGACGAGGTGCAGCGCCACCGGCGGCGGCGACCAGCCGGGCAGGATCGCCTCCAGCCGGCCGGTGGCGAGATCGTCCGCGACGATGAAATCCGGCAGCACCGCGACGCCCAGCCCCGCGCGCAGCGCCGGCAGCATCGCGTCTCCGCTGTTGGTGCGCAACGGCCCGTCCGGCCGGACCATCGCCTCCGTGCCGTCCGGCCCGACGAAGCGCCACAGATTGGGCGTCGGCAGGTTGGCGTAGCACAGGCAGGCATGTTCCCCCAGTTCCGCGGGGTGGCGCGGGCGGCCGTGCCTTTCCAGATAGGCGGGGGCGGCGACGATGTGGGCGGTGATGGGGGTCAGCCGCCGGGCGAGCAGAGAGCTGTCCGGCAGGGCGGCGATGCGCAGCGCCATGTCGTAGCCCGTCTCGACCAGATCGATCCGCGCGTCGCTGAGGTGCAGATCGACCGCGATGCCGGGGTGGGCGGCGAGGAATTCGGCCACCACCGGGGCGACATGCTGAAGCCCGAAGGTCATCGGCGCGGCGAGGCGGACCAGCCCGGTGGGGGCGCTCGCCTCGTCGCGGGCGGATTCCTCCGCTGCCGTGCCTTCCGCCAGGATGCGGGCGGCGTGATCGGCCAGGGCGCGGCCGGTTTCGGTGAGCGAGAGGTGGCGCGAGGTGCGGTGGAACAGCCTGGCCCCGACATGCGCCTCGAGCCGCGTCACCGCCTTGGACACCGTGGCCTTGGACAGGCCGAGCGCGTCGGCGGCGGCGGTGAAGGAGCGGCGTTCCACCACGGTGGCGAAGATCGCCCATGCCTCGAAGTCCGGAAGGCGCATTTATGGAAACGATCCTTTTCCAATGTTTCTATTTATGAACTTATCAATGCGCCCTATCTCGGCCTGCGACAAGCCCTTCACGGGCACAGTGAAAGGTTAGAGATATGATCGAGAAACGCAGCTTCGAAAGCCTGGGCCATGCCGATCACGGCTGGCTGAACGCGCGGCACCATTTTTCCTTCGCCAACTATCACGATCCCGCCCGGATGAACTGGGGCGCGCTTCGGGTGTGGAACGATGACAAGATTGCGCCGAACACCGGCTTTCCGCCCCATCCCCATGCCGACATGGAGATCATCACCTATGTCCGCACCGGGGCGATCACCCACCAGGACAGCATGGGCAACAAGGGCCGCACCGGGCCGGGCGATGTTCAGGTGATGAGCGCCGGCACTGGCGTGCGCCACTCCGAATATAATCTGGAGAATGAGGACACGACCCTGTTCCAGATCTGGATCATGCCCAACCGGCGGGGCGGATCGCCCGCATGGGGCGCCAAGCCCTTTCCCAAGGGCGACCGGTCCGGCCGGTTCGTCGCGCTGGCCAGCGGCTTCGTCGAGGACAGCGAGGCGCTGCCGATCCGCGCCGATGCGCGGGTGCTGGGCGCCACGCTGAAGGCGGGCGAAAGCGTTGACTATGCGGTGGGCGAGGGGCGGCACGCCTATCTGGTGCCCGCCACCGGACGGATCACCATCGACGGTGAGGCGTTCAACGCCCGCGACGGCGCGGCCATCAGCGGTGGCCAGACCGTCACCATCAAGGCCGACGAGGACGCCGAGCTGGTGCTCGTCGATTCCTGACCGGCCTGACCGGCCCCGCGCGCCGACCCCTTCCCCGGGCGCGCGGGGCCACCCTTTTTCCCCCAACAGAACTGACAATGGAGTTCGCGAAATGGCGAAGATTCTGGTGCTTTATTATTCGACCTACGGCCATATCGAGACGATGGCCAACGCCATCGCCGAGGGCGCACGGGAGGCAGGCGCGACCGTGGACGTGATGCGCGTGCCCGAGACGGTGCCGGAAGAGATCGCCCGCAAGGCGCATTTCAAGCTGGACCAGGCGGCGCCTGTCGCCACCATTGCCGACCTGCCCAATTATGACGCGATCATCGTCGGCACCGGCACGCGCTTTGGCCGCATATCGTCGCAGATGGCGGCGTTTCTCGACCAGGCCGGCGGGCTGTGGGCGTCCGGCGCGCTGAACGGCAAGGTGGGCGCGGCCTTCACCTCCACCGCCACCCAGCATGGCGGGCAGGAGACGACGTTGTTCTCCATCATCACCAACCTGCTGCATTTCGGCATGACCATCGTCGGGCTGGACTATGGCTTTCCCAACCAGATGGGCCATGGTCATGTCGTCGGCGGCGCGCCCTATGGCGCCACCACCATCGCGGGCGGCGACGGCAGCCGCCAGCCCCATGAGGACGAGCTGAACGGCGCGCGCTATCTGGGCCGGCGCGTGGCCGACACGGCGGCCAGGCTGGCGGCCTGATTTTCCGCCCGCGCGCGGCGGCGAAACCCATTGAAGGGCTTTCGCTTTCGCGCGCGGGCGGCCATAGCGCGGGGATGCTGAACGAACGGGTCCTCTATATCGACGGCGAAGCCATCGTCATCGACAAGCCGGCCGGGATGCCGGTGGACCCGACGCGCGACGGCGCGCTGAGCCTGGAAAACCATCTCGACAGCCTGAAATTCGGTTTCCGGCGCTGGCCGAAGGCGGTTCACCGGCTGGACCGCGACACCAGCGGCTGCCTGCTGCTCGCCCGCAACCCCAAGGCGCACAAGCGGTTCGGCGCGGCCTTCGAGGCGGGGCAGGTGACCAAATCCTATTATGCCGTGCTGGACGGCGTGCCCGACGCGGATGAAGGGCTGGTCGACATGCCGCTTGCCAAGGTGAGCAGCCGGCAGGCCGGCTGGCGCATCGTCGGTGATGCCAAGGGCAGACCTTCGCGCAGCCGCTGGACGAAGATCGCGACCATGAGCGGGCGGGCGCTGGTCCGTTTCGAGCCGGAGACCGGCCGGACCCACCAGTTGCGGGTGCATGCCGCGAGCGGAATCGGCATCCCGATCGTCGGAGACCCCGTCTATGGGCGCGGCGGAGGGGCCATGCTGCTCCACGCCGCCCACATCAGCGTGGTGCGCGACGGCAAGACGCCGATCATAGCCGATGCGCCCTTGCCCGCGGCCTTCGCGGCGGCCGGTTTTGCGCCGGATACCGGCGCGGGGGCTTATCTTTCCCCGGCGGCGCTGCGGGCGCACCGGCCGACCGGCCATGGCGAAGGCTGACCATCCGCCTTTGCCCGAGGCGGCGATCGAGGAACGCTTCCTCGCCTCCACCGGGCCGGGCGGGCAGAATGTCAACAAGGTGGCGACGGCGGTGCAGCTGCGGCTGGACGTCTATGCGCTGCGGCTTGCCCCGGACGTCTATGCCCGGCTGAAGGAACTGGCGGGCAGCCGCTGGACCAATGACGGCGAGATCATCGTCACCGCGCGCACCCACCGCACGCAGGAGGCGAACCGCGCCGAGGCCCGCGAGCGGCTGGCCGCGCTGGTCGCCAGGGCGCATGAACGGCCGGCGCGGCGGGTGAAGACCAGGCCCAGCAAGGCGGCGAAGGCGCGGCGGCTGGACGGCAAGGCGATCCGCGGATCAGTGAAGAAAGGGCGGGGCAGGGTCGATCTCGACTGAGGCCGCCCGCAGGGAGCGACGACAGGGTGCACGAGATTTCCATCGATACGGGCGGCGACAAGGCCGCGCTTTACCGCGAACTGGCGCGCGCGCTTGACGGGTTGACCACCGGCGAGCCGGACCCTGTCGCCAACATGGCCAATGCGGCGGCGCTGATCTGGGAATATCTGCCCGGCATCAACTGGGCGGGGTTCTACCGCGCGGCGGGGGAAGAACTGGTGCTCGGCCCGTTCCAGGGCAAGGTGGCCTGCATCCGCATAGCGATGGGCGCGGGCGTGTGCGGCACGGCGGCGGCCACGCGGCGCACCCAGCTGGTCGCGGACGTCAACGCCTTTCCCGGCCATATCGCCTGCGATTCCGCATCGGCCAGCGAACTGGTGGTGCCCATTGTCCATGCGGGCGTGCTGATCGGCGTGCTGGACATCGACGCGCCGACGCGGGCGCGCTTCGACGCGGAGGATGCGGTGGGGTGCGAGGCGCTGGTGGCGGTGCTGGCGCCGCGGCTGGCCGGGGGCTGATCGGGCGCCGGCCGATCGGGGGCCGCTCAGGGGTGGCCCTGGCGCTTTTCCAGATCCTCGACCGCATGTTGCAGGGCGGCGATATCGTCCTTGCTCACCGGCGCGCCGGTGGCGTCGGTGACGGCGGCGTTGTCCGGCTTGTCCGGCGCGGTGCCGGCGACGTCGGCCGCCATCCAGCAGATGCCCGCCGCCCACAGCAGCGCCAGCCAGCGATTGGTGAAGATGCGGCTGAGGCGGAACGGGAACATGTCCGCGATGCTACGCCATCATCCTTAGTCAATCGTGAAGGCGGCGGGGCCGGGCGAACGCCCATGCCGCCAGCATGCAGCCCAGCCCGACCGCCCAGCCGCCGATCACGTCGCTGGGCCAGTGGACCCCGAGGATGATGCGCGACAGGCCGACGGCGCCGGCCAGCAATGCAGCCGCCCCGACCGCTAGGGGGCGGGCCGTGCGCGGCGCCAGCAGCAGCGCGAGCAGCAGGTAGAGCGTCGTCGAATGGGCGGCATGGCCGCTGGGGTAGCTGTAGGAGCTGACCGGATCGAGATGGGCGAGCAGATCCGGCCGGGCGCGGGCGAAAAGCTGTTTGAGGGCGCTGTTGACCAGCATCTCGCCGCCGCTCGCCGCGAGCAGCATCAGCGCATCGCGGCGGCGGGCGCTGAGCAGCAGCCAGCCGGCGGCGAGCAGGAGCAGCGCGATGCGGAACCAGCCGTCGCCCAGGGCGGTGACGGCCAGCCAGAAACCGGCATGGTCCCTGAACCCGGCGAGGGCGGCGATGACCGGGCCGTCAAAGCCCGGCGAGCCGTGCCGGGCGATCCACCAGCCGGCGAGGCACGCCGCCGCAAGCAATAAAAGGCCGATGACGGGTGCTGTGTTCCGCAACGCTGGCGCAGGCGCGGAATGGACGGCCATCACTGAAATCCGCGGTACAGATCGGGTAATGATTCCTGCCGGATCGTGACGTTGCTCTTGCGGCCGAGGAAGAATACGCCCGACGGCCCGTCCCACAGCGCGCGCTTGTCGGTGAATCTATCGGCCAGCCGTAAAATCATCAGGAAAGGATAGGAAAGCAATACTGCGACTTTTCGGCTTCGGAACAAGCCCCAGATAAAATAACGGATCGCCCATGCGAGAACGGTGCCCGGGCCTTTATTGCCCCCTATGGCGATCTGTTCGAACCGCCGGAACAGATATCTATGCCCTGATACGGAGAAGCGTTGGAAATCATAGGCGCCTTCATGCACCTGCTGCATGAATGGTGTTTCCGCATAAACCAGGCCATCCGGTTTCAGGACGCGATGGATTTCTTCGGCGACCGCATTGGGATCAGCAACATGTTCCAGAACGGCCTGGATCCATACGCCGTCAAAGCTCTCGTTCCGGAAAGGAAGATAATGGGCATCGGCGATGTAATCGGTCGTATCGCTTGGATAGATATCGATTCCCGTTCTTATTATATCGGAACTTTCCCACAGCGCGTTTGTCCCCTGGCCCTTCGTTCCGGATCCGATCACGAGGATTTTGGGGCGTGCGCTGTTCTGTCTGACTTCCGTCAGGAAGCGGGCGCAATTGGATAGCGTTACATCGCTGTCGCCAGCGAGAAGCTTTTTCAGCCGCGACGCCATATTCTGCTGGCGTCGAGGAACATAGAAGGAGGTTTCCAGAGCCTGATATCGAGCTTCGTTGCAGATGGTGTCGCAATGATCGAACGAAATCAGGACAGGAATGCCGTTCACGCGCGAGAATGGCTTGCCGCCCACCGCGTGCGCGCACGCAGGATCGGCGCAATAAAATGCGCCGTCCTGCGCGACGAGCGGTGATTTGTGATCGCATGGACATGCCAACAACTCTGCAAGATCAGACGCATCGTCCATGTTCTCATCCAAATTGCGGTTTGCCGCCCTAGATATGCAGCGCCTTGCCGTAAGCGGCGAGGACGCTTTCGTGCATCATCTCGCTGAGCGTCGGGTGCGGGAAGACGGTGTGCATGAAATCTTCCTCCACCAGTTCCGCCGTCTTGCCGACGGTATAGCCCTGGATCAGTTCGGTCACTTCGGCGCCCACCATGTGCGCGCCGAGCAGTTCGCCGGTTTTCGCGTCGAACACCGTCTTGATGAAGCCTTCCGCCTCGCCCAGCGCGATCGCCTTGCCGTTGCCGATGAAGGGGAAGTTGCCGACCTTCACCTGATGCCCGGCTTCCTTCGCCTTCGCCTCGGTGAGGCCGACGCTGGCGATCTGCGGGTGGCAATAGGTGCAGCCGGGGATGTTGCGCGCGTCCATCGGGTGGGGGTGGGCATCCTTGTTGCCCAGTTCCTGCGCGATGGCTTCCGCCGCGATGACGCCTTCATGGCTGGCCTTGTGCGCCAGCCAGGGCGGCGCGGTGACGTCGCCGATCGCCCACAGGCCCTTCACGCTGGTGCGGCAATAGGGATCGGTGTCGATATGGCCCCTGGTCGTCTTCACGCCCAGCGTGTCCAGCCCCAGCCCCTCGGTATTGGGGACGATGCCGATGGCGACGATGGCGTGGCTGTAATCGCCCGCCTGGACCTTGCCGTCCTTCGTTTTGATCTTTGCCGAGACGCCGCCGGCCGTCGCCTTCAGCTCCTCCACGCCCGCGCCTGTCAGGATCGTCATGCCCTGTTTCTTCAGCGCCTTTTCAAGGAAGGCGGAGACGTCCGCATCTTCCACCGGCACGATGCGGTCGAGCATTTCGACGACCGTCACCTCCGCGCCCATATCATTATAGAAGCTGGCGAATTCGATGCCGATCGCGCCGGAGCCGATGACGAGCAGCTTCTTCGGCATTTCCGCCGGCACCATGGCGTGACGATAGGTCCAGATGCGCTTGCCGTCGGCGGGGGCGAAGGGCAGGTCGCGCGCCCGTGCGCCGGTGGCGACGATGATGTGCTTCGCGCTGAGCGTCTCGCTGCCCTTGTCGCCCTTCACCTCGAGCGTGCCGGGCGCGGTGAGCGTGCCGGTGCCCATGTGGACGGCGATCTTGTTCTTCTTCATCAGGTGGGTGACGCCCTGATTGAGCTGCTTGGCGACGCCGCGCGAGCGCTTCACCACCGCGTCCAGATCCGCGCTGATCGACGCGGCGGCGAG
Source organism: Sphingomonas sp. SCN 67-18 (assembly GCF_001724715.1). Lineage (GTDB taxonomy): Bacteria > Pseudomonadota > Alphaproteobacteria > Sphingomonadales > Sphingomonadaceae > SCN-67-18. The sequence goes on along the minus strand of NZ_MEFG01000006.1, from coordinate 7,395 downwards.
GCCGTAATCCTTGGCGTGCTGCATATAATGGAAGATCTCGGCCGAGCGCAGCAGCGCCTTGGTGGGGATGCACCCCCAGTTGAGGCAGATGCCGCCGAGATTCTCGCGCTCGACGATCGCGGTTTTCAGGCCGAGCTGGGCCGCGCGGATCGCGGCGACATAGCCGCCGGGGCCGGAGCCGAGGACGATAAGGTCATAAGTGTCAGGCAAAGGGGGTCTCCGATACAGGATAGACGGGAAGCCGGGCGGTCAGGCGACCAGGCCCAGCGGATTTTCCACCAGCTCCTTGAATGTCTTCATCAGCCGTGCGCCGTCTGCCCCGTCTATCGCGCGGTGATCGAAACTGCCGGTGGCGCTCATCACCGTCGCGATGCCCAGCGCGCCGTCGATGACATAGGGACGCGTCTCGCCCGCGCCGATGGCCATGATCATGGCCTGGGGCGGGTTGATGACCGCGTCGAACTGTTTGATGCCGAACATGCCCATGTTCGACAGGCTGGCGGTGCCGCCCTGATATTCATGCGGCTGCAGCTTGCCGTCCTTGGCGCGCTGGGCCAGCTCCTTCATCTCGGCCGCGACGGCGGAGACGCTTTTCGCGTCCGCGCCGGTGATGATCGGCGTGATCAGGCCGTTGGGGATGGACACCGCCACGGAGATGTCGGCGCGGTGATATTTGAGCAGCTGGTCGCCGGTGTAGCTGACATTGCATTCCGGCACGCGGACCAGCGCCACGGCGAGCGCCTTGATGAGCAGATCGTTGACCGAGAGCTTGAGATCGCGGCCGGCGAGGGCGGCGTTCAACTCGCTGCGCAGCTTGAGCAGCGCGTCCAGCCGGATGTCCACGGTGAGGTAGATGTGCGGCACCTGCTGCTTCGATTCGGTCAGGCGGCGCGCGATCGTCTTGCGCATGTTGGAGAGCTTGACCGCTTCATGCGGGATATCGCTGGTGACGGGCGCGGCCGGGGCCGGGGCCGCGGCGGGGGCGGAAGCCGGTGCGGCGGCGGCGGCCGGGCGGGCCGGGGCGCCGGATGCGCCGTCGACGTCCGCCTTGACGATGCGGCCATTGGGGCCGGAGCCGCTCAGCGAGGCGAGATCGATGCCCTTCGCCTCCGCCAGGCGGCGGGCGAGCGGGCTGGCCTTCACCCGGTCTCCGTCAGCCGCCCGGGGGGCGGGGGCGGCGGGGGCTGCCGGCGCCGCGGGAGCCGGGGGGGCGGCGGGGGTCGCAGGGGCCGCGGCGGGCTGTGCCGCCTCGGCTTTCTTTTCAGGCGCGGGCGCGGGCGCGCTCTTGGCGGCGGGGGCCGAACCGGCCTCCTCGCCTTCTTCCAGGATGGTCGCGATGACGGTGCCGACCTTGACGCCGTCCGTGCCCTCGGCGACCAGCAGCGTGCCGATCGTGCCTTCATCGACCGCCTCGAACTCCATCGTCGCCTTGTCGGTCTCGATTTCCGCCAGAAGGTCGCCCGCCTTCACGGCATCGCCTTCCTTGACCAGCCATTTGGCCAGCGTGCCTTCCTCCATCGTCGGGGACAGGGCGGGCATCTTCAGTTCGATAGGCATGTGCGCGGCGATCCTCTTACGATTCCCCTAGGGTTCGGGCCTCTCTCGACCAAGCGGAAACCACGGTCAAGCGCGCGGCTTGCGTCCAGCGCGATCATGCCGCAGTTTCCGCGACCGGGGAGAACCGCGCATGCGCATCTATCTGGTTGTGGTGGACGAAACCGAGGAGGCCGGCATCGCCCTGCGCTTCGCCGCGCGTCGCGCCGCCAAGACCGGCGGCGGCGTGCTGATCCTGGCGCTGATCCCGCCGGTCGAGTTCGTCCAGTGGGGCAGCGTGCAGGCGACCATCGAGGAGGAGGCCCGGCTGCGCGCCGAGGCGCTGGTGGCGGGCGCCGCCGGCACCTTGATGGAGGAGGCCGGCATCCGCCCCGCCATCACCGTGCGGCAGGGCGAGCCGGTGGCCGTGGTCCGCGCCGTGCTGGCCGAGAATCCCGGCGTCGCCGCGCTTGTGCTGGGCGCCGCCGCAACCGGGGCGCCGGGTCCGCTGGTCGCCCACTTCACCGGATCCGACGCCGGATCGATGCCCTGCCCGGTGATGATCATACCCGGATCGCTGGGCGGGGAGGCGATCGACAGGCTGAGCTGATGAAAATAATATTGGTCGCAACCGCATCCTTCTTCCTTTCCGCCGCCGCCCATGCGGCGTCCGCCCCGGCCCCGCAGCCCGACCCCGCCGAACTGAAGGCGACGGTGCAGGCGCTGGTCGATTTCGGGACGCGCCACAGCCTTTCTTCCGCCACCGACCCGAAGCGCGGCATCGGCGCGGCCCGGCGCTGGGCGGCCGGGCGCTTTGCCGAGATCGGCAAGGCGTGCGGCGGCTGCATCACGGTGGAGACGGTGGCCGACCGCTTCACCGTTCCGCGCGCGCCCGACGGGGTCGACATCGTCGACGTGCTGGGCATCCAGCGCGGCACGGGCGATCCCGGCCGGGTGATCATCATCACCGCCCATATCGACAGCCGGGTGAGCGACGTGATGAACGCGACCAGCGACGCGCCGGGGGCGAATGACGACGGCTCCGGGGTTGCGCTGGTGATCGAGGCGGCGCGGCTGCTGTCGAAGGAGAAGCTGGACGCGACCATCGTCTATGCGCTGCTTTCCGGCGAGGAGCAGGGGTTGCTGGGCGGGGTGCTGCTGGCCCGCACCGCCAAGGCGCGCGGGTGGACGGTGAGCGGATCGTTCAACAACGACATCGTCGGCAACAGCCGGGGGCAGGACGGCCGCGTCGTCGCGGACCGGGTGCGCGTGTTCAGCGAGGGCATCCGCGCGTCGGAGGCGGCGGACGGCGCGAAGGCGCGGCGCGGCAATGGCGGCGAGGATGACGGCCCGTCGCGCGCGCTGGCCAAGGCGGCGGTGCGGGTGGGCGCGGCCAACCCCGGCATCGGGCTGGAGGTGTTCGCCATCCGCCGGCCGGACCGTTTCGGGCGCGGCGGCGACCATTTGCCGATGCTGGAGGCGGGCTACCCCGCCGTGCGCTTCACCGTGGGCGTGGAGAATTACGACTGGCAGCACCAGGACCTGCGGACCGAGAACGGCCGGGTTTACGGCGACACCATCGACCGGATGGACTTTCCCTATCTCGCCCGCATCACCGCGCTGAACGTGGCGCTGGCCCGTGAACTGGCGCGCGCGCCCGCCGCGCCGGCGGTGGTGGTGGCGGACGGGGCGCTGGCCACCGACACCCGGCTGCGCTGGGACGCGGTGCCGGGCGCGGCCGGATACCGCGTCCACTGGCGGCGGGCCGACCGCAGCGAATGGACCGACAGCCGCGACACCAGCGCGACCGAGATGGTGCTGCCCGGCGTGATCATCGACGACCATTTCGTCGGCGTGGGATCGCTGTCCGCCGACGGGGCGGAGAGCATCGTCACCTTCGGCGGGGCCGCGCCGCGCTGAACCGCGTGGTGCGCCGCCGGGGCGGTTGACGGGCATCGCGCCGCCGCCCCGGCGCGGTTGCCCGGCATCGCAGCGACGCCCGGGCGCGGTTGACCGGCATCGACTCCATCGTTATAGGCCCGCTCTGCCTGCGGAGCCGACTCCGGGTTTTGCCCGGATCGTATCCTGGAGCAGGCGAGCTTGAACATTGCTGATGCGTGTGAAGGCCTGGGGGGCCAGTCTGGCCGCCGGGTTATTTTCGTATTCAAATTGCGCGGGCTTCAGCAAAGTAACTTTTTGCAAAAGGTGAAGGGCTTCATGCCAACGATTAACCAGTTGGTCCGCAAGGGCCGCGTGCTCCAGAAAGAGAATTCCAAGTCTCCGGCGATGGATGCCAACCCCCAGAAGCGGGGCGTTTGCACCCGCGTCTACACGACCACCCCGAAGAAGCCGAACTCGGCGCTTCGCAAGGTTGCCAAGGTTCGCCTGACGAACAGCCGCGAAGTCATCAGCTATATTCCCGGTGAAGGCCACAACCTTCAGGAGCATAGCGTGGTGCTGATCCGCGGCGGTCGCGTCCGCGACCTTCCCGGTGTGCGCTACCACGTCCTGCGCGGCGTGCTCGACACCCAGGGGGTCAAGGACCGTCGTCAATCTCGCTCGAAGTACGGCGCCAAGCGTCCGAAGTAAGCCGCGGCGATCCTGTGATCACCGGCTGAAGTTAAGAGGGAATAGAAAATGTCTCGTCGTCGTCGTCCCGAAAAGCGGGAAATCCTGCCCGATCCCAAATTTGGCGATCTGGTTCTGTCGAAATTCATGAACAGCGTCATGCTGGACGGCAAGAAGTCCGTCGCTGAAAGCATCGTCTATGGCGCGCTCGACACCGTCGAGCAGCGCGCCAAGAAGGACCCCGTGCAGGTGTTCCACGATGCGCTGAACAATGTGAAGCCGGGCATCGAGGTCCGCTCGCGCCGGGTCGGCGGCGCCACCTATCAGGTGCCGGTCGAGGTCCGCGCGGACCGTTCGCAGGCGCTGGCCATTCGCTGGCTGATCGCCGCGGCGCGCGCCCGTTCCGAGCACACCATGGCGGCCCGCCTGTCCGGCGAGCTGCTGGATGCGTCGAACAATCGCGGCAATGCGGTGAAGAAGCGTGAGGACACGCACCGCATGGCGGAAGCGAACCGCGCCTTCAGCCATTATCGCTGGTAAGTTTCATCCCCTAGGGTCGGGTGGGAGCCGGGTGCTCCCTCCCGATATCGGAGTCTAAGATCATGGCCCGCAGCCATCCGCTCGAAAAATATCGCAACATCGGCATCATGGCGCATATCGACGCCGGCAAGACGACGACGACCGAGCGCATCCTTTTCTATACCGGCAAGAACTACAAGATCGGCGAGACCCATGAGGGCACCGCCACGATGGACTGGATGGAGCAGGAGCAGGAGCGCGGGATCACGATCACGTCGGCCGCGACGACCTGTTTCTGGAACGACCACCGGATCAACATCATCGACACGCCGGGCCACGTCGACTTCACCATCGAGGTGGAGCGTTCGCTGCGCGTGCTCGACGGCGCGGTCGCCTGTTTCGACGGCGTCGCCGGTGTGGAGCCGCAGTCCGAGACGGTGTGGCGGCAGGCCGAGAAATATCATGTGCCGCGGATGTGCTTCGTCAACAAGCTGGACCGCACCGGCGCGAATTTCGATCGTTGCGTCTCCATGATCAAGGACCGGCTGGGCGCCCGCCCGGCGGTGCTGTACCTGCCGATTGGCATCGAGAGCGATTTCAAGGGACTGGTCGACCTGGTCAACAACAACGCGATCATCTGGCTGGAAGAGAGCCTGGGCGCGAAGTTCGAGGTGCAGGAGATCCCCGCCGATCTGGCCGAGGCCGCCGCGGTTGCCCGTTCCGAGCTGATCGAGATGGCCGTCGAGCAGGACGATGCCGTCATGGAAGCCTATCTGGAAGGCAATGAGCCGGACACCGCGACGCTGAAGGGGCTGATCCGCAAGGGCACGCTGAACTTCTCCTTCGTGCCGGTGCTGTGCGGCTCCGCGTTCAAGAACAAGGGCGTGCAGCCGCTGCTCGACGCGGTCGTCGACTATCTGCCGTCGCCGCTCGACATTCCGCCGGTGGACGGGCTGAAGCTGGACGGCGAGACCCACGACACCCGCGCGCCTTCCGACGACGCGCCCTTTTCCGCGCTGGCGTTCAAGATCATGAACGATCCCTTCGTCGGCACGCTCACCTTCGCGCGCATCTATTCGGGCAAGCTCGAGACCGCGTCGATGGTGATGAACTCGGTCAAGGACAAGAAGGAAAAGGTTGGCCGCATGCTGTTGATGCATGCCAACGACCGCGAGGACATCCAGGTGGCCTATGCCGGCGACATCGTCGCCCTGGCCGGCCTGAAGGACACGACGACGGGCGACACGCTGTGCGCCCAGAGCGCGCCGATCATCCTTGAGCGCATGGAATTCCCCGACCCCGTCATCGAGGTTGCGGTGGAGCCCAAGACCAAGGCCGACCAGGAGAAGATGGGCATCGCGCTCAACCGCCTGGCGCGCGAGGACCCCTCGTTCCGCGTCACGTCCGACCATGAATCGGGCCAGACGATCATCAAGGGCATGGGTGAGCTTCACCTGGAGATCCTGGTCGATCGCATGAAGCGCGAGTTCAAGGTGGAAGCCAATGTGGGCGCGCCGCAGGTGGCCTATCGCGAATATCTCGCGAAGAAGGTCGACGTGGACTACACCCACAAGAAGCAGTCGGGCGGCTCCGGCCAGTTCGGCCGCATCAAGGTGACGGTGACCCCGGGCGAGCGCGGATCCGGCATCCAGTTCATCGACGCGGTGAAGGGCGGCAACGTGCCGAAGGAATATATTCCTTCCGTCGAAAAGGGCATGCGCGAGACCGCCGAGACGGGATCGCTGATCGGCTTCCCGATCATCGATTTCAGCATCGAGCTGACCGACGGCGCCTATCATGACGTCGACTCGTCGGCGCTGGCGTTCGAGATCACCGGGCGCGGCGCGATGCGCGAAGTGGCCCACAAGGCCGGCATCAAGCTGCTCGAGCCGGTGATGAAGGTCGAGGTCGTCACCCCGGAGGATTATCTGGGCGACGTGATCGGCGACCTGAACAGCCGGCGCGGGCAGATCCAGGGCACCGACACGCGGGGCAACGCCACCGCCGTCGAGGCGCTGGTGCCGCTGGCCAACATGTTCGGCTACGTCAACCAGCTGCGCTCCTTCTCCCAGGGGCGTGCGCAATACTCGATGCAGTTCTCGCATTATGACGAGGTTCCGCAGAACGTGGCGGACGAAGTGAAAGCGAAGCTGGCATAATTCGAAAACTGCCCTTATGTGCGCTCGGTTCGCGGGCGTCTCGCAGGGCGATCGACCGATCAATTTTGACTAAGAAGGTAGGAAAGCAATGGCGAAAGCTAAGTTCGAGCGGTCCAAGCCGCATTGCAACATCGGCACCATCGGTCACGTCGACCATGGCAAGACCTCGCTGACGGCAGCGATCACCAAGGTTCTGGCCGAAACCGGCGGCGCGACGTTCGTCGACTATGCCAATATCGACAAGGCTCCCGAGGAGCGCGAGCGCGGCATCACGATCGCGACCAGCCACGTCGAATATGAAACCGGCAAGCGCCACTATGCGCACGTCGACTGCCCGGGCCACGCCGACTATGTGAAGAACATGATCACCGGCGCCGCGCAGATGGACGGCGCGATCCTGGTCGTGTCCGCCACCGACGGCCCGATGCCGCAGACCCGCGAGCACATCCTGCTCGCCAAGCAGGTCGGCGTGCCGCAGATGGTCGTGTTCCTGAACAAGGTCGACCTGGTCGACGACCCCGAGATCCTCGAGCTGGTCGAGCTGGAGATCCGCGAGCTGCTGTCGAAGTATGACTTTGACGGCGACAATATTCCGATCGTCGCCGGCTCGGCCGTC
>NZ_MEFG01000005.1 GCF_001724715.1 Sphingomonas sp. SCN 67-18 | reverse complement strand
CGCGAGATAGAGGAATATCTGCTCACCCACCCCCATATCGCCGACGCACAGGTGATCGGCGTGCCGGACGAGAAATTCGGCGAGGAACTGTGCGCGTGGATCGTGCTGCGCCCGGACGCGCGGATGACCGACGAGGACATCCGCGTCCACTGCCGCGGGCGGATCGCGCATTACAAGGTGCCGCGCTACATCCGCTTCGTCGACGGCTTCCCGATGACCGTCACCGGCAAGGTGCAGAAATTCGCGATGCGCGCGGAAATGGTGCGCATATTGGGCGGCTAGCGGCCGCGCTCGGCATCGGACTGACGCCGCGTCGCGTCGAATTCCGATCCCGCGTTCCAGGACGGCCAGTCGCGCCCATTGGCGATCTTCAACCCCACGTCGCGGGCCAGCGCCACATCGTCCGCCGCGCCGCGCAGGTCCCAGTCGGCGCTCCAGCTGTCGCAGGGCTGGTGATAACAGGCCATATAGCCCTTCAGCCATTGCTCCCCCGCCGCGCGCCCGCCCGCCACCAGATCGGGCGCGCCGCTGATCGCCATCAGCAGCAATGTCGGCACGCCGCGCCGGGCAAGTGGAAAATGATCAGCGCGATAAAACAACCCCCGCTCCGGCAACGCCTCCGGCGTCACAACCCGGCCCTGCGTGGTGGCGGCTGTGGCCAGATCGCGCTCAAGGCCGTTCTGCCCCTGCCCCACCAGCATCACGTCCCGCGCCGGCCCGGCGGTCTGTAGGATATCCAGCGTCAGGTTGGCCGCCGTCTTCTCCAGCGGATAGACGGGATCGACGGCATAGGCCTCCGATCCCAGCAATCCGCGTTCCTCCGCCGTCCACAGCGCGAACAGCAGGCTGCGGTCCGGCCGCGGCCCGGCGGAAAGGACGCGCGCCAGCTCCAGCACGGCGGCTACGCCCAGCGCATCGTCATTCGCGCCGGCGCGGACCGTGCGCCCTTCGGCATCCGGCGCGCCAACGCCATAGGCATCCCAGTGCGCGCCGAACATGACATATTCGTCCGCATGGCCGGCACCGGGCAGGCGGGCGAGCAGGTTGCGGCTTTCCAACCGCTCATGCGTCACAGGCAGGTCGGCTGAGAAATTCACGCCGTCGAGCGTCACCGGCCGGAATGCAGTGGAGCGCGCCGATTTGCGCTGCGCCGCCAGATCCAGCCCCGCCTGCCGGAACAGCGCCGCCGCGGCATCGCCTTGCAGCCAGCCCTGCAGCAGCACCCGCTGATTGGGATCGCTGCGGACGATATCGTAATTCTCGCCCGCCGGCGCGATCACCGTATCCCAGCCATAGCCAGCGCCCGGCGTGTCGTGGACGATCAGAGCGCCGATCGCCCCGCGCCGCGCCGCTTCCTCGAACTTGTAGGTCCAGCGGCCATAATAGGTCATCCGCCGGTCGCCGAACCGCCCGGCTGCATCGTCACCCGCCGCCGCCTCGAAATCGGGATCGTTGACCAGGAAGACCGCGATCTTGCCGGTCAGGTCCACGCCCTTGAAATCGTCCCAGCCCCGTTCCGGCGCGGTGACGCCATATCCGACGAACACCATCGGCGCGTTCGCGATCGCCACGCGATCCACGGGCCGGACAGTGCTGACATAGATGGATTCCTTCTGCTCCAGCGTCATGCCGGCGGCGCGCATCGTCCCGCCGCTGCCGATCCGCGTGTGCAGCAGCGCCACCGGCTGCGTCCAGCCGCCGTCCCGCCCGCCGGGCTGCAGCCCCAGCGCCTTGAACCGCGCGATCAGCCAATCCACCGTCTTCGCCTCGCCCGCCGTTCCCGGCGCGCGCCCTTCAAAGGCGTCGGACGCCAGCAGCTTCACCGTTTCGGACAGGTTGGCGGGCGAAATGCCGTGACGATCCTGCGCAACCGCCGGCCCACCGGCCAGCAGGGCAATGGCGGCCGCTGCGATCATCAACCGGGTCACGCAAAATCCTTCCAGCATAACAACAGGCAAGGCGATGCTAACGCCCCGCGCCCACCCCGGGCAAGCACCGCAATCAATGATCGGCGGGCTGCATCGCGGCGAGTTCGTGCCCGGCGGGGTCGCGGAAGTGAAAGCGGCGGCCGCCGGGAAAGGCGAAGATCGGCAGGCTGATCGTCCCGCCCGCCGCCGTCACCTGCGCCAGCGTGGCCTCCAGATCGTCCACCTCGATCACCGGCAGCAGCGCCGCCGTCCATTGCGAGGAATCGCCGTTCAGGCCGATATCCGTGTCGCCGCTGGTCGTGGCGGCATAATCCGGCCCGAAATCGGTGAAGCTCCAGGCGAACGCCTGCTCGTAAAAACGCTTCGCGGCCGGAATATCGGCCAGCGGCAGTTCGACATAATTTAATCGGGCCATGCCCTGCCTCCTTTGTTCTTGATATGTTCTGAAACGACGCGCAAATTGAGTCAATGGACGAAACGCGCTTCCATGCACAGCGGCCCGGACGGGGCGCCCCCACCAACGAGGCGCCGACGCGCTTCAACCTGCCCGCGCGCGAAGCGGATGGCGACTGGCTGGACGACAGGCAGGAGATTGACGGCGAGGCACCGAAGCTCCGCACGACGGTGACGGTGGAACGGCCGAAATCGATCATCAGCCGCAATGCCAGCCCGGACATTCCCTTCGACCGATCGATCAACGCCTATCGCGGCTGCGAGCAACCCCACAACTTATGTGTAATGCAAAAATACGCTGATTTCTTTGGTTTCTGGGTTCTGCAACGTCCAAATTTTTTTGGGGATCAGACTTAGGCCGCTGAAAGGATAGCCTCTCCAAGGCCGCTCGCAATTACCGCTTCGAGCTGCTCGCGAAAGCGATCGAGATCACCATATGTCGCGTAAAACTGTGATTGGCACTTGTTCCAATCGCTATCGAAATCCTGCAGAGCAACTTGAACTGATAGTCCTCCAACCGAATTAGTCGGCTCGATACGCAGTGCGACGCACCCATCATACCAGCGCTCATCGATGGGGTTATCCGCGACGATGGGATAAATCTTTAAAGCCGCTACCAGATTGGCAAACTCGCTGGGCGGGCACCAATATGAGCAAGTACCTTTGAAATCGCCCGTGTTGAGCGCCGCCACCAGTCGTGAATCGCCATCATCATCGATTTCAAACGAAAGTGAGAATGTGTTCATTACAGTACGATACCCAGATTGGATCTGGTTCGCCATCGATCGGTAGCGCAAATTTCGGACAATTTGTGAACTTGCAAAATTGTTCACTATATGTTCCAACGCGTCATGGTCACTATTAGTGGTCGCGGCGCGACAGAAAATTCGACAAGCTCTCGCTTCGGCCTTCCCGAACGGGAAGTTGATGGCGATTGGTTGGACGAACGCGAAGAGATTGACGGCCCCGTGCCGAAATTGCAGACCACCATCACGGTCCTTAAGCCCAAGACGACTATCACGTACAATAGATCACCCGACATCGGATTCGATCGCTCCATCAACGGATTTTCAGGTTGCGAGCATGGCTGCATCTACTGCTTCGCGCGGCCGACCCATGCCTATCACGATCTTTCCCCCGGGCTGGATTTCGAAACGCGCCTGTTCGCCAAGCCGGATGCGCCGGCCCTGCTGCGGGCGGAACTGTCCAATCCCCGCTACCGCGCCGCGCCGATCGCGATGGGGACCAATACCGATCCTTATCAGCCCATAGAGGGCAAATGGCGGATCACCCGCGCGCTGATCGAGATATTGGCCGAGACCCGTCATCCGCTCACCATCACCACCAAATCAGACCGGGTGGTGCGCGATATCGACCTGCTGGCGCCGATGGCGGCGGAAGGGCTGGTGGCGGTGGCGGTATCCGTCACCTCGCTCGATCCCGCCATCGCCCGCACGCTGGAACCGCGCGCCCCGCACCCGGAAAGGCGGCTGGCGGCGGTGGAAAAGCTCGCCGCCGCGGGCATCCCCACCTATGTCTCCATATCGCCGGTCATCCCCGCGATCACCGACCATGAGATGGAGCATCTGCTGGAACGCGCGGCGGGCGCCGGCGCGAAGGCGGCTTTCTTCATCCCCGTCCGCCTGCCGCACGAGGTGGCGCCGCTGTTCCGCGCCTGGCTGGACGCGCATTTCCCGGACCGCGCGGGCAAGGTGATGGCCACCATCCAGGCAATGCGCGGGGGCCGCGACAACGACCCGCAATTCGGCAGCCGGATGCGCGGCACAGGCCCGTGGGCGGACCTGATGCGCACCCGCTTCTGGATCGCCTGCCGCAAATATGGGCTGAACCAGCAACGCATCGCCCTGCGCTCCGACCGCTTCCTCCCGCCCCAGGGCGCGCAACTACGTCTGTTGTGAGGACGCCCCCTAGACGGTGGGCAGCTTGTGGTCGTGATATTGCGCCCGCAGCGCGGTTTTCAGCAGCTTGCCGGTGGCGGTGTGCGGCAGCCCGTCGACGAACAGCACCTCGTCCGGCAGCCACCATTTGGCGACCTTGTCCGACAGATAATGGATGACCTGCTCCGCCGTCACATCCGCGCCCTCCTTGCGGACGACCAGCAGCAGGGGCCGCTCGTCCCATTTGGGGTGATAGACGCCGATGGCCGCCGCCTCCTGCACGCCGGGACAGCCGACCGCCGCGTTCTCCAGCTCCACCGAGCTGATCCATTCACCGCCCGATTTGATGACGTCCTTCGACCTGTCGGTGATCTGCATCGTCCCGCACGGGTGGATCACCGCCACGTCGCCGGTATCGAACCAGCCCTCCGCATCGATGCATTCGCCGGACGAATCCTGGAAATATTGGCGGATCACCCACGGCCCGCGTATCTGCAGCCGGCCGGAGCTTTGCCCGTCGCGCGGCTGCTCCGCCCCCGCATCGTCCACCACCCGCAGTTCGACGCCAAAGGGCACCCGCCCCTGCTTGGCGACGAGATCGACCTGCTCGTCGAAGCTCAGCCCGTCCCAGTCGGCGGGCGGCGCGCCCATCGTGCCGATCGGCGAGGTTTCCGTCATGCCCCAGGCATGGCTGACACGGATGCCCATCTTCATCAGCCGCTCGATCATCGCGCGCGGCGCGGCGGACCCGCCGATCGTCACCAGCCGCAGATGTTCCGGCCGGTGCCCGGTCGCGTCGATATGCTGGAACATGGCCAGCCACACGGTGGGCACGCCCGCCGAATGGGTGACCTTCTCCTCGTTCATCAGCCGGCACAGCACGGCCGCCTCGTTGACCGCGGAATAGACGAATTTCGCGCCCGCCATCGCCCCGGCAAAGGGCAGCCCCCAGGCGGCGGCGTGGAACATCGGCACGATGGGCAACGCCACCGTCTGCACCGACAGGTCGAAGACGGAGGGAGACACTTCCGCCATCGCGTGGATCATCGAGGAACGGTGGGTGTAGAGCACGCCCTTCGGGTTGCCGGTGGTGCCGCTGGTATAGCAGAGCATGCACGGATCGCGCTCGCTGCCCTCGACCCAGCGATAATCGCCGTCATGCGCGGCGATGAAATCCTCAAAACCGGCATCGCCATCGGCCGGGTCGAAGCAGATATAATGCTCTATCGTCGTCCACTGGCCACGCAGGCGGTCCACGATGGGCTGGAACGCCCGGTCGTAGAGCAGCACGCGGTCCTCGGCATGGTTGGCGATATAGACGAGCTGCTCGTCGAAAAGGCGCGGATTGACGGTGTGGATCACCCCGCCCATGCCGATTGCGCCATACCAGGCGACCAGATGGCGGCTGTGGTTCATCGCCAGCGTGGCGATGCGGTCGCCCGGCTTCATGCCCAGCGCCTCCAGCGCCTGCGCCAGCCGCCGCGCGTCGCGCGCGACGCCCGCCCAGTCGGTGCGCGTGGTCGTGCCGTCGGCCCAATAGCTGACCACCTCGCGCCGGCCGTTCTCGCGCTCGGCATGGTCGATGATGCGTGGAACCCGCAGCTCGAAATCCTGCATCCCACCCAGCATCGCGCTCTCTCCTCAGCCTCTTTTCAATGACTATCCGCTCTATGACACCAGCGCCAGCCGGGGCGCCTCGGCGGTGCCCAGCGCGACATTCGAAATGCCCGGCAGCCTTTCGATCCGCGCCGCCAGCTCCGCATCCAGCATGAAATCGCGGCCCAGCCGCAGGTTTGCGCTCGCCCCGTCCGCCAGCACGACATGCAGCATCAGCTCGCCGCGCCCGCCCCGGCCGCCCGCCAGCATGTCCGCCAGCGGCGCGAGCGCGGCGGGCGATTCCACCGTGATCCGCAGCACCAGCCGGGTGTTGTTGGACAGCGCCTCGAACGGCTGGATGCGGCGGATGGCGACGCGCGGCGCATCTTCGCCGGGCTTGCGGTCAAGCTCCACGGTCAGCAGGCCGCAACTGCCCTCGCGCGCGGCGTCTTCCAGGTCCTTGCACACACCATCGTCGAAACAGCTCGCCATGAACTGGCCGGACGCATCCGATAGCGTCGCCAGCAGGTAGCGCCGCCCCCGCGCCGAGGTGCGCCAGCGCACATCCTCGACCATCCCGGCCATCACCCCGCCGGTGCGCCCGCCCTCCGCCGGGGCGGGCTGGGCGCACAGCGCCACATAGCTGCGCGCGCCGTGGGCGGTGGCAAGGTGCCGGTAACGGTCGATCGGATGCGCCGAGAAGTAGAAGCCGAACGCCTCCTTTTCCTGCGCCATCCGCTCCGCCAGGCTCCAGTGCGCGTCTCGGGCCAGCTTGATGCCGGATATCGCGACATCCTCCGCGCCGAACAGGCCGCCCTGCCCGCTGGTGCGCTGGTCCTCCGCCTGCGCCGCCACGGCGAGCACGGTCTCTGCCGCCATGAAGATGCTCGCCCGGTCAGCCGCGATGCCGTCGAACGCGCCGGCGGCGGCAAGGCTCTCCATCTGGCGGCGATTGAGCGCGCGCGGGTCGATCCGCCCGGCGAAATCGTCGATCGAGGCAAAAGGCCCGTTGGCCACGCGCTCCGCGACCAGCGTTTCCATCGCCTTCTCGCCGACGCCCTTCAGCGCGGCCAGCGCATAGCGCACCGCCAGCCCTTCATCCCGCGCCTCGACGGAGAATTCCGCCTCGCTGGCGTTGATGCAGGGGGGCAGGCAGGGCACGTCCATGCGGCGCATATCGTCCACGAACACGCCCAGCTTGTCGGTCAGCGAAATATCGTAGCACATAGACGCGGCGAAGAATTCATGCGGGTGATGCGCCTTCAGCCACGCCGTCTGGTAGGCGAGCAGCGCATAGGCGGCGGCGTGGCTCTTGTTGAAACCATAGCCGGCGAACTTGTCGATCAGGTCGAAAAGCTCGTTCGCCTTGGGCGCGTCGATGGCGTTGGCGGCGCAGCCGTCTACGAAACGCTGGCGCTGGGCGTCCATTTCGGCCTTGATCTTCTTGCCCATCGCGCGGCGCAGCAGGTCCGCCTCGCCCAGGCTGTAGCCGGCGAGGATCTGCGCCGCCTGCATCACCTGTTCCTGATAGACGAAGATGCCGTATGTCTCCGCCAATATCCCTTCCAGCAACGGATGCGGATAGGCGATCGCCTCCCGCCCGTTCTTGCGCGCGCCGAACATCGGGATGTTGTCCATCGGCCCCGGCCGGTAGAGCGAGACCAGTGCGATGATGTCTCCGAAATTGGTGGGGCGGACGGCGGCCAGCGTGCGGCGCATCCCCTCCGATTCCAGCTGGAACACGCCCACCGTGTCGCCGCGCTGGAGCAGCGCGTAAACATCCGGATCGTCCCAGGCCAGGGTATGGAGATCGATGGAAAGGCCGCGCTTCGCCAGCATCTCCACCGCCTTCTGCAGCACGGAAAGCGTCTTCAGGCCAAGGAAGTCGAACTTCACCAGCCCTGCGCCCTCGACATATTTCATGTCGAACTGCGTCACCGGCATGTCGGATCGCGGGTCGCGATAGAGCGGCACCAGCTCGTGCAGCGGCCGGTCGCCGATCACCACGCCCGCCGCGTGGGTGGAACTGTGGCGCGGCAGGCCCTCCAGCTTCATCGCCAGGTCGAACAGCCGCTTCACCTCGCGGTCGGACTTATATTCATTGGCCAGTTCGGACACGCCGTTCAGCGCCCGGTCCAGCGTCCAGGGATCGGTCGGGTGGTTGGGAACCAGTTTGGCGAGCCTGTCCACCTGCCCATAACCCATCTGGAGCACGCGGCCGGTGTCCTTCAACACCGCGCGCGCCTTCAGCCGGCCAAAGGTGATGATCTGCGCCACATGCTCGCGGCCATATTTGGCCTGGACGTAGCGGATCACCTCCTCGCGCCGGGTTTCGCAGAAATCGATGTCGAAATCGGGCATCGAAACGCGTTCCGGGTTGAGGAAGCGTTCGAACAGCAGGCCCAGCCTCATCGGATCGAGATCGGTGATGGTGAGCGACCAGGCGACCACCGAGCCCGCGCCCGATCCGCGCCCCGGCCCCACCGGAATGCCCTGCCCCTTCGCCCATTTGATGAAATCGGCGACGATCAGGAAATAGCCGGGAAAGCCCATCTGGATGATCACGTCCAGCTCGAAGGCCAGCCGGTCGAAATAGGCCTTGCGGTCCGCATCGGCCATCGCTCCGCCCACGCTTTCCAGCTTGGCGAGCCGCGCCTCCAGCCCGTGCAGGGCATCCTCGCGCAGCCGCGCGGCCTCGCCCTCCCGGTCGCCGGCCAGGCTGGGCAGGATCGGCGCGCGGTGCGGCGCGGCGACCGCGCAGCGCTGCGCCACCACCAGCGTGTTGGCGATCGCCTCCGGCAGATCCTCGAACAGGCGCTTCATGTCCTTGGCCGGTTTCATCCAGGCGTCGGGCGAGCTTGCCTTGCGGTCCTCGCTCTCCACGTAACTGGAGCTGGCGATGCACAGCATCACGTCGTGCGCCTCGTGGAAATCCTCGGTCTTGAAGCAGCAGGGGTTGGTGGCGACCAGCGGCAGATCGCGCGCATAAGCGAGCTTCAGCAGATGCGGCTCGGCGCGGCCCTCCACCTCGTCGAGGCGGCGGACGATCTCGATATAGAGCCGCCCGGGGAACAGCGCCTCCAGCCGATCGGCATAGGCCTGGGCGGCGCTGTCCTGCTCCTCGGCGAACAGCCGGGCGAGCGCGCCCTCGCCGCCCGCGGTCAGCGCGATCAGCCCGTCCGTGCGCCCTTCGAGCGCGGAGAATTCGACATGCGCCTGCTCCTCGATCGGCCGGTCGAGATGCGCCATCGAAACCAGCGCGCACAGATTCTCATAGCCCGCCATGTCCTGCGCGTAGAGGGCGATCCAGTCGAACGCGCGCGGCGCGCCGTCCGGCAGGTCGGGCCGCGCCACGCACAGCATGGTGCCGATGATCGGCTGAACCCCGGCCTTCTTCGCGGCGTCCGAATAGGCCATGGCGCCGTAAAGCCCGTTGCGGTCCGTGACCGCCGCCGCCGGAAAGCCCAGCTCACGCGCCTGCGCCGCCACCGCCTTGGGGTCGATCGCCCCGTCCAGCATGGTGAAGGCGGAAAAGACGCGGAGCGGAACGAAGGCGGCGTGCTGCATGGCAGGACTATGGGCACAGCAATCGATTCGCGAAACCCGTGTGCCCGCAAATGTTCACAGCAGCGCTTCGATATCCTTTTCCAGCTCCTCCGGCCGGGTGGTCGGCGCATAGCGGGCCACCGCCTTGCCGTCGCGGCCGACCAGGAATTTGGTGAAATTCCACTTGATGCCGGTGGTGCCCATCAGCCCCGGCGCAAGCGCCTTGAGATGCGCGTAGAGCGGATCCGTGTTCGATCCGTTGACCTCTATCTTCGCGAAGACCGGGAAGGTGACGTCGTAGGTGAGCGAGCAGAAATTGGCGATCTCCGCCGCATCGCCCGGCTCCTGCGCGCCAAACTGGTTGCAGGGGAAGCCGAGCACCTCGAACCCGCGATCCTTATATTTGCGGTGGAGCGCCTCAAGGCCCGCATATTGCGGGGTGAAACCGCATTTGCTGGCGACATTGACGATCAGCAGCACCTTGCCGGCATGTTTCGCCATGGCCTCGGTGCCGCCGTCCGGCAGCGTCACCGTGAAATCCTGAACCGTCGCCATGTTTTTCGCTCCCCTATTCAAGCACCCCTTCGTGCAGCCTGACCATCCGGTCCATGCGGGCCGCCAGCCGCTCATTATGCGTGGCGACCAGCGCAGCCGATCCTTCGCCGCGCACCAGCGCGAGAAATTCGGACAAGACCACATCGGCGGTCGCTTCGTCCAGATTGCCGGTCGGCTCGTCCGCCAGCACCAGCGCCGGGCGGTTGGCGAGCGCGCGGGCCACCGCCACGCGCTGCTGCTCGCCGCCGGAAAGCTGGCTGGGGCGATGCGTCAGGCGCTGGCCGAGGCCGAGGGTGGTCAGCAGCGATTCCGCCCGCGCCCGCGCCGCCGCCGGTTCCGCGCCGTAGATCAGCTGCGGCAGCACGACATTCTCCACCGCGTTGAAATCCGGCAGCAGGTGATGGAACTGATACACGAAGCCCAGCGCGTCGCGGCGCAGCCGGGTACGGCCGTCATTGTCGAGCTGCGCGGCTTCCTCGCCCAGGATGCGGATCGAGCCGTGGAACCCGCCCTCCAGCAGCCCCACCGCCTGCAACAAAGTGGACTTGCCGGAGCCGCTGGGGCCGACCAGCGCGACGATCTCGCCCGGGGCGACATGAAGGTCGATGCCGCGCAACACCTCTATGGTCGCGCCGCCCTGCGTGAAGCTGCGGCGGAGGTCGGCGACGTGCAGGATGTCACTCATAACGCAGCACCTGCACCGGATCGGTACTCGCCGCCTTCCACGCCGGGTAGAGCGTGGCGAGGAAGCTCAGCACGAACGCCATCAGCACGATGCCCAGCACCTCGAACGGATCGGTCTTGGCGGGCAGTTCGGTCAGGAAGCGGATCGATGGATCCCACAGGTTCTGGCCGGTGACCAGCTGGATGAAATTGACCACCGCCTGGCGGAAGAACAGGAAGACGGACCCGAGCACCAGCCCGGCGACGATGCCGAGCGCGCCGATGGTGACGCCCACCGTCATGAACACCTTCATCAGCCCGGCCCGCGTCGCCCCCATGGTGCGCAGGATCGCGATGTCGCGCGTCTTGGCGCGGACCAGCATGATCAGCGACGACAATATGTTGAACACCGCCACCAGCACGATGATGGACAGCACGACAAACATCGCCACGCGCTCCACCGCCAGCGCCTCGAACAGCGTCGAATTCATCGATTTCCAGTCGGCGATCACGCCCTGCGCGCTGATCTTCTCGTTCAGCGGCGCGAGGATCTGTCCCACCTTGTCGGGATCGACGGTCTGGATCTCCACCATGCCCACCGCGTCGCCCAGCATCAGCAGCGTCTGGGCATCCTCGATCGGCATGATGACGAACGCCTTGTCATAATCATAGACGCCCACCTCGAATATCGCCGCCACCGTGTAGGAGACGATGCGCGGCACCGTGCCGAACGGCGTGGTCTGGCCCTGCGGGCTGATCAGGCTGATCTGCCCGCCCACCCGCGCGCCCAGCGCCTCGGCCAGCCGCGCGCCGATCGCCACCTTGTCGCTGCCGGGCACCAGCGCGCGCAGATTGCCGTCGACGACCTTGCTCTGGATGGTCTTGTTGGTGCGGATGTCCTCCACCCGCATGCCGCGCGCCAGCACCGCCTCCACCCGCCCGTCATAGCTGGCCATCAGTGGCTGCTCGATCAGCGGGGTTGCCTCCGTCACGCCCGGCGTGGCCTGCGCCTGGGCGACGATGTCGCGCCAGCCCGGCAACCGCCCGCCATAGCCCTGGACGACGGCGTGGCCGTTCAGCCCCACCACCTTGTCGAACAGTTCGGCACGGAAACCGTTCATCACGCTCATCACGATCAGCAGCGCGGCGACGCCCAGCATCACCGCGACGAGGCTGATCGAGGCAACCAGGAAGATGAAGCCCTCGCCCTTGCCGGGCAGCAGATAACGCTTGGCGATCATCCGCTCGTAACGGGAAAGGATCATGCTGGGCTGACAGTCCGTGAAGGCTGGAGGAACGCTTGGTCTAGGGCGGCCGGTCGCGGCTTGCAACCGATCAGGCCTGTTGCGGAATGAACACAGGGTTCGCGCAAACGCATCATGGCGGCGGGAAACGGCATGACAATCACGCCGCCCCGCCCTAGCGTCCCAGTTCTGAAACGCAGGCAACGGCCGTGGTTCGGGGAGGTCTTTGCTCCGCAACGTCACCAAAGGGGGGATGTTCGCGTCGAGCAAGGACAATCAAGGGGGCTGACGATCAGTCGTCACGCGGGTGCCCGGATCGCAATGCGATCCGGGCATTCCCGTTTAATAGGAGAGGGTGTTGCGGCGCCGGATCGCCTGTCACAGTTCGCCCGGCGAGGCGGACGGAGGGCGAGCCCGGCGCCACCGGCCCAAATGCCGGCCGCAGATGAACTGCCGCCCATGAAAATGGGGCAGCCGAACCGGATGGCCCGACTGCCCCAAATCCCTGCCGGAACCGCGCCAGCTTCCGCGCCGGACCGGGTCGCATAGGCCCGGCGCGAATGACACGGGATACGCTACTCGGCCGCCGCCGCGATCTCCGACAGAATGCTGTGATCGAGAACCCTGACGCGGCCCTGATCTAACTCGACAATGCCGGCGTCCGACCATGCGGCCAGCTGGCGATTGACATTTTCCCTCGAAATGCCGGCGAACATGCTGAGCTCGGTCTGGCTCAGTTCCAGGCGCACCGTGGGGTCCGCCTTGTTGCTCTGCATCAGGCGCTGGAGGAAGCGGGCGAGGCGCGGGCCGGAGGCAAAGGCCCGGTCGCTCTCGATGGTGCTGTTGGCCTGGCGCAGGCGGCGCGCCATCTCGCGCAGCAGCCGCCAGGCCATGGCCGGGTGGCGCGCGACGAACGCCT
Organism: Sphingomonas sp. SCN 67-18; assembly: GCF_001724715.1. GTDB lineage: Bacteria > Pseudomonadota > Alphaproteobacteria > Sphingomonadales > Sphingomonadaceae > SCN-67-18. The sequence goes on along the minus strand of NZ_MEFG01000005.1, from coordinate 103,061 downwards.
CGAAGGCGGCGGCGGTGAGCGTGAGATACTGGCCGTCGCGCGTGGCGACTACGGATGCGGTCCGCTCGCCGCCGTCCAGCAGCGCGATTTCGCCCAGCACGGTGCCCGGCTCGGCATAATCGAGGATGATCTCGCGGCCATTGGTCGCGACCATGGAGATGCGCGCGGCCCCCGCCATCAGGATCAGCAGCGTATCGCCGCGATCGCCCTGGCGCAGCAGCGTGTCTCCCTTGCGCATCGCCTGCAGCGGCGCGCCGGACAGCAGATCGGCCAGCTCGGCGCTTCCGCAGGACGAAAGCAGCGCATCGGGCGGCAGCATTCGGGCGAGTTCTTCGGCGTTCGTAGCGTTCACGTCTTCCCTCCCTGTCTGCGGTTGCTGGTTAATCGACCCTTAGGCACGATTCCCGGCAGCCGCTGTGATGGACATCACACCGGGCTATTCTGTCCCCGGCACGGCGTCGCGAGCGCCTATCCCAGCAGACCCGGACGCATTCGGCCATGCCATATCGCGCGGCAATGCTTTCACGGCGGGGGCGGAGACGGCCTATCCCCCAATATATGCGGGATTTTTCCCCTATTGCGGCCGGTTTGAAAATCGCGCCGCGTGGTGAATCAAAATATAATTGGTAAATGTCCCGAAAATGGAGCGTCCGTTTCTTAAGCATTCCCGTTAGTTGACCATCCCCCCGATCGCCGCCTAGCCAGCAATTCGCTTGTTGAAGGGGTATAGTCGATGCGTCGTTCCATTCTTATTGCCGCCGGCCTGATGGCCTGTGCCGCCCAGCCGGCGTTCGCCGCCGTCGTCACGTCGCTGCCTGGCGGGACGTCCGTCGCCATTCCCAAGCTGAACGCCTATGGCGCGCCGGCCACCGACATCGGTTCGGGGATAAGCTGGTCCTCCTCCGAATCGAGCAGCGTGCTCGGCTGGTCGCGCGGCTACGGCTTCAGCGACAATGGCAGCTGGTCCGGCACGCCGATGATCGGCCTGAACACCGGCACCGGCACGATGACGCTGGGTTTCGACCAGGCGGTCACCGGCTTCCTGGCGGAAATCAACTGGGCCGCCCAGCCCGTCACCCAATATAGCGACAACGATCCGGCCGCCTTCATGTCCGCCTATAATGCGGCGGGCGACCTGCTGGAGACCATCCAGTTCACGGGCGGCACCGCGCCCGGCTATTACGGCTTCAGCCGTGAGGACGGCGACATCGCCAGCATCGTGTTCGGCAACAGCTATGTCGGCGCACGCAACCTCTCGCTGGAACTGGCCCCCGCGCCCAAGGCGAACAGCGTCGCCTTCGTTTCCGCGCCGGTGCCGGAACCGGCCGCCTGGGCAATGATGATCGCGGGCTTTGGACTGATTGGCGGTACCTTGCGAATGCGAACCCGCAAGGTGGCGTACGCCGCCGGCTGATCCCGGTTCGGATCGGTCAGGAAACGCCGCCGCCCGGCAGGGTCGGCGGCGTTTTCGATTCAACCGGCCATCCGCGCCAGGAAAGCGCGATCGGCGGCAATGAGCGCGGCAAAGCTGTCCCGCCCGTGCATCGCGGCCACGAACGCCGCCAGCCTGGGGTGGCGCGCGGCATCGACATGCACGTCGCAATAGGCAAGGTTGGCGAACGGGCTGGCGACGGAAATGTCGGCCAGAGTCAGCGCATCGCCGACAAGGTGCCCGCTATCGGGGATCACCCCCTCCAGATAGTCGAACAGCGGCGGCAATTCGTCGCGGATCGCGGCGTCCGCCGCGGCCATGTCCGGCTGCCGCCCGATCATCGCGGCGACGAAGCGGTTGAAGAAGACCTTGCCGCCCGCCGCGCTCAATATCGTGTCGGCGAATTCGTCATACCATATGGTCCGCGCCCGCGCCGCCGCCTCGGCCGGTATCAGCCCGCCGTCGGGATATTTCGCCTCGAGATAGGTGACGATCGCGGTGGAATCGGAAATCGCGAAATCGCCGTCGCGAAAGCCCGGTATCTTGCCGAACGGGCTGGCCGCGCGGAAATCCGGATCGGTCGATCCCAGCCCCAGCACCTTCGATTCAAGGCCCAGCCCCCTCTCCGCGCCATAAACCAGCACCTTGCGGACGAAAGGCGACAATGTGGCGCCGTAAACGATCATGATCCTGCTCTCCTGAAAATTGCGACGGACAGGCCCGCACGGCCCGCCCGTCATCTCCACCATAGGTTGCATAAAAAGACCGATATGCAAATCAGGCGATGCGGTAGAAATCCGCCAGCCGGTCCAGCGCCAGCCCCAGCACCAGCTTGCCCGCCCGCGCCGGCCAGTGCAGCGCCTTTTCAGCGTGGGACAACCCTTCACCGGCGCAGACCACGCGCCACAGAATATCGTTCAGCCCGGCGCCCACCGCAATGGTCGCCGCCTCGAACCGGCGCTTGACGGAAAGTTGGGCCAGCGTCGGGTCCAGCGCGCCGGGCGCACCGCGCCGCCCCCGCGCCAACGGCGCCGCATCCCATGCCATGGTGACGCGCGGGCCAAGCCCGGCCCGCTCCCAGTCATGCCGCAGGCGCTCGCCCGCCTCGAACTGCCGGTCGCTCACCATGTCGCGCGCCTTCAGCCAGGCGAGCGGCGATTCCTTGAGGTTGACCGTCACGCTCCGCGCCCGCCGCGGGGCGGAACGGCGCTTGTCCTCGCCGTCGCGCGGGTCGCGCGCGGGTCGGCGCGCTCCGCAAGGAGGCGCGGCCCGTCCCGCCACATCCGATCCACCATATAGTCCCTCCCCGCTGCGATGAGTCGGATGCCCTTGCCACGGCGGACATTTTGTAGGACATAGAGAAACCATATTGGTTATCTTTGGAGGCTGGGATGATTACCGCGATCCGGCAGGTCCGCCGCGCCAAGGGCCTGACGCTGCACGATGTCGCCGCGCGCTGCGATCCGCCGACCACCGCGCAGACCATCGGCCGGCTGGAAACCGGCACCCGCACCGTCTCCGTCGACTGGCTCAACCGCATCGCCGCCGCCCTGGGCGTCAGCGCGGCGGACCTTGTCACCCTGCCCGAACGACCCGACCTGCCGGTCGCGGCGGTGCTCGGCGCGGACGGGGCCGCCGCGCCGCGCCGCGAACTGGTCGTGGTCGCGCCGCAGCCCGCCCCCGCGCTGGTCGCCATATTGGTCGATTCGAGCGTCGGCGATTACCGCGCGGGCGATGAGCTGTGGTGCGAGCGGCTGGCCGCACGCGATTTCGCCGGCGCGCTCAACCGCGACATTCTCGTCCCCCGCCCCACCGGCCGCTTCCTGTTCGGCAGGCTGATCGGCCGGGAGGAACCGGCATCGGCGGAAGTCGCGGGCAAGCTCCACCTGTTGCCGCTGGGTGCTGGCAATCGCCAGCAGGTCGTCGCCGATCCGCCGTGGATCGCGCGCGCCGTCCGCCTTGTCCGCGCCCTGTGAGGACTATGGTGGGCGCTGACGGGCTCGAACCGCCGACATCTTCCGTGTAAAGGAAGAATTTCCGTCCAGCTCCACCGCTTTAAGCCATTTCCGAACACGAACGGAGTGGCAACTGATGACGAACATTGTGGCACCTGCGGACCATTTGCGGACCACTTTTTCTGGTGACGCAAAATCCCTCCTCGCCCTCGCTGAAAGGGTAGAACAAGCACAGGGGCCGGATAGGCTGCTGGACGCGGAGATCCACGCGCTGCTTTTTGGGGTGGTTGATGCCGCGCCTGTGGGCCTGACCTATCGCGATGCGTTCGATCATTTGCGCGGCCGCTCAGATCCATATCATTTCACAGGCCATGTCGAAGGTGCCGAAATGGCGCTGCCCGGACCCGAATGGCCGGAATACCAGATTACCCGGCGGTACTGCACTGGATATCACGCCAGCGTCGGAATTGGACGTGATGGCAATGGGTGCGACTCTGCCGCGCTCGCCCTCACCGCAGCTGCTCTCCGCGCTCACGCTGCAATGGGAGTCGAGTGATGGCCGCTGACCGCGAAACCCTCATCGCCCGCGCTGATCGGGTGGAGGCTGGAGAGGGACCGGATATCTATCACGTAACACCGATCACGCCGGAGGCTGCACTTGTCGATGTCTGCACCGGCCGCAATCTCATGGTCAGCTTCTTCCGACCGGATCAGGTGAATGTCGTCGATCGCATCGCGGCTAAGAGGCTATACGACAACGGGAAATACTCATCCTGGCAAGCTGCGCTCAAAAATGGGATGGAGTGGGACGACAGCGATTGGGATTCCAAACTCTATTTCGATTGGCTGGAGGCGCGCCTCTATTCGCCCGGCGCGCTGGCCATCATCCCCGATGCTCCCGGTGCCCCGTCGCAGCTCAACGACGGGCTGTTGAACGACTGGCCTTTTGGTACCGAACTCGGGATGCCGGTCTGGCACATGAATGGGCCGATCGCCCGCCTTGGTCGGCTTTGCGAAAAATATACTCGGGTCTGCATTGCATGGATCGGAGAGTTCGACCCTGAGTTGAAGCGGATCAAGCCAGAGCAGAAGGCGGTTGGATGCGAAGCTTATCGCCGCCGCATGGACGATGTATGTAAACTGTTCGGCAACCAGTGGCCGGAAACCCACATGCTTCGGGGCGTGGCGGTCGCCCATGATTATCCCTTTCGCCGGAGCAGACAGCAGCGCCCTTGGTCAAAACGGTCATCGTCACGATTGGCGCGACAATCAACTGGACATGTTCAGCGGACAGACGGCCGGAAAATGGTCCGGCCGACGATGGTACGCAAATCAGTTGGAAGCTTCTCCGCGCAGTCGCTCAGGCCGCGGAGGCAGGCAATGGCTGAGGACATAACTGTGTCGGCCGACATGTCGCCGATCGATTGGAGGGCAAGCGGCATGATGACACCGGATCGCTTTTCGGCCGAATGCCGACGCATTATCACCGATCATCAAGGCCACGAAGCACACCGGATGCTCGACCTGCTGACCAACGAAGTCCTGAGCAGCTTGGGTTATGGTGAGGGCATCGCGATCTTCGAAGCCGCCGTCCGCGAGTGGCATCGATCGGACAGGCCGTATCCAAACCCCACGGGTGCAGCAGAGGGAGGCGAGTGATGGCCAGTCACGACTGGATCGCGCTTGGCCGAAAGGCGCTCAAGCTCAGCAAGAAGATCACGGACATTCAGGCGCTCAAGAAGGCGCTGGGATGCACGTACGCGGCTGAGGCCCATCATCTGGTTAACCTTGGCCAACAGTGCGCTTCGATCGATACCCATCAGTTGACCGCATCAGAACTGCTGCTGTTGAAATGTCTGGCGGCAGTCCATCGCGCTGAGCTGGCGCGAGGCCATGTCTCATCGCCCAAAGGTAAATGGGTCAGCGCCCGCGCGCGAAAATCATATGGGTGGGCCGCCGCTACGGCCGCCAAGCGCCTTGGGACGCACCGCAAAGGTGAAGACCAGCGGTGGAGGGGATCGGGCCTGAACATGGTCTATGCCAGCCGCAACGGCCACATGTGGATGGAGCCAGCCGGTTGGGCTGTCATCCATGCGCTGGAAGCTTCCAACATCGATGGCAGGGGAGGCGAGTGATGTCGGATTTCACCCTCAAAGCGTTCCGCGTCACGGTTAATGGCTACGGAAACGAGCTGTATTACACGACATCCAGAGGCCAGGCGCTGGCGAAAGCGTGGCGCGCTGACATCTTCGAAGGATGGACGTTCGGCCAGTTTCTGAAAATCGCGAACGCCCGCCGCGAGGAACCTCACCCGCGCTTCGGTGAGCCGATCGCGGTCAGCGGGAACCCGGCCTATCTGGTCAGCTGGAACAGTCAGTATATCCAGTTCGTCCGCCCTGGCAGTGACGTGATCCTGAACTCGCACCCGCTGGACGTGTTCCCGCCGGAAGCGCGTCGCGGAACGCCATATCACGTCCTCTCCACCACGGGTGCAGCAGAGGGAGGCGAGTGATGGCGGACAAAACCCACTGGTTCGACGAATGCTACATCGTCATGTCGCAATACGGCATCCAGCGGACGACCAAGCGACCGGGCAAGCTCGCACGCGGCGAGATAGCAATCCGCGTCCGCCTCGTCGTGCCCAAGGCAGCGTTCGAAGAACCGCCGATCAGCGCAGAGATAGTTGTGCCTGAGAGCGCGGTCATTCGGCCAAGAGTGTCGGTGACCGTGCAAGACGCTCCCACCCCAACCGATAGCGCAGGGGAGAGGGCGGATGGGTGAGGCCTTCGAATGCCCGACGCGCCCACTGTTGCGCTGGCTGGGCGGAAAATTCCGTCTCGCGCCATGGGTCGTCTCGCATTTCCCGGAACACCGGCAATATGTCGAGCCTTTTGGCGGCGCGGGCTCCGTGCTGCTTCACAAGCCCCGCGCCTACAACGAGATCTACAACGATCTGGACGGGGAATTGGTCAACCTGTTCCGGGTGCTGCGCTCGGACGACGCGCCGGAGCTGCTGAGGCTGCTGGAACTGACGCCATATTCGCGGGCCGAATATCAGGCGGCATTCGCGCCGGCAGATGACCCGATCGAGCGCGCCCGCCGAACAGTCGTGCGCTCACATATGGCGCACGGGACCGGCGGCGCGCGCATAGACCGCCCCACCGGCTTCCGGTCGGACGGGATCAGCGGCACCACGAACGTCGCGGGTGAATGGGCGGATCTGCCGGCCGCGCTGCAGGCCGTCATCGAACGCATGCGCGGAGTGACGATCGAGCAAAAGCCGGCGCTGGAGCTGCTGGAGCGATTCAACGCCCCGTCGATCATGATCTACCTTGATCCGCCATATCTGCCGGCGACGCGTTCGACCAAATCCCGCAAGCCGGGCGAGCGATATCACACATACGCGTTCGAGATGGGGATCGAGGATCACCTGTTGATGCTCGATGCCTGCAGGCGGTCCGAGGCCATGATCGTGCTGAGCGGCTATCCCGACCCGCTGTATGACAGCCAGCTTCCCGGTTGGACCCGGAGAGAGATCGCCGCACGCGCGCACCGCAATTCACCGCGCACCGAATGCCTGTGGATCAACCCGCCGGCGGCCGATGCTCTGGAAATATCGGAGCCGACGCTTTTCCCCGTCAGCACTATCTCCACCCCCACGGGTGCAGCATGATCGGGGAGATGCGCGTCCTCGACCTATTCAGCGCGGCGGCGGGCGGCTGGTCCCTCGGCATGCACCGCGCCGGCTATCGCACCGTCGCCGCCTGCGAAAACGTCGAATGGCGTCGCATCCTCTACGGCCAGAACAATCCCGGGGTTACGATCTATGACGACGTCCGCACTCTCACGGCAGCCAGACTTGTTTCCGACCTCGGTTTCCTCCCCGACATCGTTGTCGGAAGCCCGCCATGCCAGGACATCAGCAGCGCAAACGCCAAAGGCAAAGGCGTCGAAGGCGAAAGGTCCGGCCTGTTCTTCGAAGCCGTCAGGATCATCGGAGAAGTCCGCCCTCGTTGGTTCGCTCTTGAGAACAGCGCTAATCTCAGAACTCGGGGCGCTGACGCGGTCATCTCTGCGCTGGAGGGAATCGGCTACGCCTGCTGGCCGCTCGTGGTTCGTGCTGCAGACATCGGCGCCAATCACGAACGGCCCCGGTGCTGGCTCATCGGATGCGGATCGGGGTGGCCGGGGCGACGTGCTGAGCCAGCTTCGCGGTCACAATTCGCGCCATGGGCTGAACGCCTTGTCATGGGCCTTGTGCATCTCCTGCCAGAATTCCAGGCAGCAGCGCCGCTCGGCGCCCACGCTCACCAGATAGGCGAGCGCGAAGCGGATGCGCCAGCTGCGCGTTGCGCTATAGACCCAGCGTCAGACCGAGTCTCAAACTGGATCGCACATAGCCGCCAGTCGGAGGATCGGGCGGTACAGGCACGTCCTCGACAGCGAGAACGATGTTGGCGGGCGCGCCGTACCCCCCGGTCGGAACGAACGACAGCGTATGATTTCCCACGTCGCCGGTCGGGGTATAGACCGCCAGTCCGCCGGTCGTGCCCTGCGCCATGCTGACAGGAGTATAGTCGAACACGCCGGTCTTGTTGGTCGAAAGTGCCACGGTCACGCCGCTGGGCAGATAGTCGTCCGAAGTGAGCTGGATCTCCACCGGATCGCCCACGACATGCGGCGCAGGCGTGATGACCGAGGCAAGCACGTTCGCCGTGCCCAGATACTCCCCGGCCATTTTCTTTGCGCTCAGGCCGAAGAAGCTCCCCGCGTTCGGGACCCCTTCCTCGCTGTTATACTGGTCGATCGATCCGGCGATAAAGATGTTCGGCGGGGAGCCGGTCGGACCTTCGCCATTGTCTCCAATCGCATTGCCTACGGTCGTGAACTTGCTGCGGACGGTGGAATTGGTGATGTCCACGGCGGCGTCAGAGGACGTGCCCCACTTCATCCAGAAAAATTCCAGCTTCCCGTTCGCGATTGTGCCGCTGGCCGTCAATCCGCGCATCAGGTTGAGGCCGGTTCCCAGCATAGTGTTCACTGAGAACGTACCCGATGTGTAGGTCGTCATGGCATCCGCTGCCCAGGGGATCGAAACACCATCAAGATACATCTTGCAGGCATCGGTGATCGTAGCCTGAGTGAAATCCACTTCGAACATAAGGAGATGCGCGCCGACACCCGGAGCGGTGCCGGAGGTGTTATAGGTGACGAGATTCGCGACACGAATGCGGAAGCTTCCAAATGACGGGTTCGACCCCTCATCGCAAATCAAATTCCCGGAACTTGTTGCGTTCCCGAAATATGATGGCGTCCCCGTCGCGTCATCCACCGTGAAGCTCATTACGATGCAGAGTTTCGTCATGGAGGTGGTGGGATAGCTGCCGGTGATCTGCGACCACGCCGTTCCACCATTGTCGGCCAGCTTCTTGACCGTCGCATTCGCCGCAGCCTGTCCGGTGATGTTGGTGACGGACGTGGCGGTGAAGGATGGGATCAACGTGCCGCGCACGCTCGCCAGCCGATTCGACCCCGGCTGAGTATAGGCCACCGTCACGGTGTCACCGGGCGAAACTGCCGAAGCCAGCGTAAGCGCAAGCTTGTGTGCCCACACCATAGGTGAACGGGGCGGCGACGTGTAATTGCTCGGGTAGCTCAAGGTCGTCGGGTCGGTGACAGCCGAAACCGTGCGTGGAGAGCCGTTGACCAGCACCGTGAACGCGCTCGTCGCGGGGACGCCATAATAGTCCAGCAGCGAATCGAACGTGATCCACAGGCGCGCATTTCGGACATGCGCCGATGCAATCGCAGGAACGGTCGCGGTCGGCGTCTCGTCCCAATAGGCTTCGAGCATCTTGCGAACGAACGTGCCTATCTCGGCACCAGCCGCGATGTTGCTGGCCTGAAGTGCCCCCTGCTCCATGTTCCAGAGCCGGTCAAAGTAGCGGAAGGTCGCTTCATTATCCCACAGCGCACGCAGCCCCGTGATGTTCGTTGCGGCCAGCATCATGCCTACCGACGAATTGCCCACGATGGCGCGATAAGGCGCTGACCAGTTTTCCCCGAGATACTGCTTGCCGGAAGGCTGGCGAGGCTGGTCGGCCCATTCAGTCTCTCCGCGCTGCCATTCCTCATAGGCGCGGCGAAGCCGGTCGCTGATGCTGTTGTTCTGGGTGGTGTTGATGTGCGGCCAGTCCACCTCAAAATACTGGCGGTCCTCGTTCAGGATCAGCAGCGCCGGGTCGCATCGCTGGCGCAAGGCTGCGATGCCGGGCGCATTCCGCAGCGCCACGCCCGCAAGGCAAAGCGCGAATTTGTGCCAATGGCTGCCGCCGCCAGCATCGGGGAATACGCCGCCTTCTTCAAGTCGCCCCCAAACGTCGATGCCCATCTGCACGAAATTGACCAGAATGTCGCGCTTCTGGCCGTCGGTCAGGTCGAGACACAGGATCAGCGCCGCATCAGACAGGTAACGGGCAATGTCCCTGCCATAGACCTCCTGATTGTTGGAGGCCGCGATATGTCGAACCGACAACCCGTCAGTCCATTGGATCGTGTGCATCCGGCGCAGCTTTGCAGCCGTGTCCGCCAGATTGGGCATGGTCGCGCCTACCGGCAGCGCGAGCTTTGGCAGAACGGAATAGTCGAGCATGGATTCTGTCCATGCCAACTGCTTGCCCGCAACCGCGACGGGCGGGCGGAAAGCGCCGGTGGGAGGTGTGTAGCCATCCGGAACCACAGTGATCGGCACCATGTCAGTGCCCTGGGCTTGCTGCATGTCCCACGGCGCGCCCGACACGATGGACACGAACTTGACGACCGTGCCCTCATCGACTTCCAGCGCGGTCCCGGTCTTGCCAGGATCGACATTCACAGAGGCAGAATAAGGAATATCGACGCCGCGATCCCGCGCGATAGCCACATAGGCCACCTGATCAAGGTTGTCATAGCCGTGCCCGTTGTAGCCCCGACCGTTCGCACCGATGGCGCCGCCCACGTCAGCCCGATTGCCCGGGTTGACCTGCGTGCCGTTCACCACGCGCCCATCCATGCTCTTCACGCGATAGGTGCCAGAACCATTGGTGGTAAGCGCCAGCGGGCTACCGCCAAGGGTTGCCGACACCTGAAACGTGGATCCGGTCTTTCCCACCACATAATAGTCAATGCCGGTGGAAATGCCTGTCGTGCCTGTGATCGTGACGAAGCGCAGGACAACGCCGTTCTCCATCCCGTGCGGCTTGCCGGAGCGCGTGACCGTATCGCCGCTGTCCTGAAAGGTGCAGGCGATCGTCTCGAACGACCAGTTCGCAGCCGTCAGCTCGGCGCTGCCGGGCGAGATCGAGGTGATCTCAGCAGGGCCAGAAACCCAATAGTCGCCAACGCAATATTGCCCAGTCGCGCGGTCCGACGAGAAATTCGCCGTCACGCCGAACTGTGTAACCGATGTAGCCATCAGCGGCTGCCCTCCACCCTATTCCACCAGTCCCGCCAGCCTCGCGCCTTCACGGTGTTCTCAGCGCAGATCATGGCATCCAGCTCGGCCGCTTCACCGGATCCAGCAGGATCGCCGGTGGCTGAGGCAGCGCCGGACATATGCGCTGCTGCGCCACGGCCGGGATCGGCTTGGGACGCGGTGCGCAGGCGGCGAGCATAATCAGCGGCAGAAGCGCGAGCAGCTTCCAGCTTGCGGGACAGGTCATCGGATTGCTCCTTGGCGATGGTGGCGTATTTCGTCTCGACCGTGCGAGCGTGTGCGAGATCGGCGGCGGCTGCCTCGGCAGCGGCCTTGCCGTAGTTTGCAACCGTCAGCGCGTGGGCGGCTTTCTCGCCCTCGTACTGCTTCTTCCAGTGGCGGGTTTCCGCCTTCTGGATGGAGAGCAGGATGACGAGGGCCAGAAGCCCCGCTCCCATGGCCGCGCCGATGGCCGACGAGATTTTCTCAGCCAGGCCGAACATCACCATTCGTCCATTCGGCCAAACCCGATAGGGTTAGGGGCGCGCATGATCGGGTCACCGCGATGGTCCAGAAGGCCAGTGTCGGTCGCTTCGAAATCGCTGACACAAGGGAGTGCCTGCGATTGAGAAAATTCAGGCCAGTACCCATCGCCAAAGGTCTCGACCCAAGCTGTTGCTTGCCTGCGCGTAAAGTATCGTGCCATCAAACATCCCTCCGGCAGAGCGCGGCTTCATTGAGCCGACGATTGACAAGCCCCTGCACCACCCTGCCGCCGGCCTTGTTCCACATCAGAATCGCAGAACAGCCCCCAGCCACGTCACCCGCATTGAACCGGCGCGCAGCAGTCGAATTGCAGAACGCCTTGGTCCCGATATTGTAGGCCAGAGACACAGAGGCAGCGGTCGCATAGGGCCTGCCCTTCAGCCCCGGCGTGCACTTCATGATCGGCTCGGCGTGGGCGATAAGCTGGCGCTCCAGCGACGCCTCGCATTCCTCGCGGGTGTAGCGCTTGCCCACGACCGCATCGTTGGTATCGCCGAAGCATTTGGTCGCGATGCCCGCGATATCGACATAGCCGACACGCTCCTCGCCCTCATGGGTAGCGACGGTGACGGTTGCAAACCCGGCCGCTAGGAAGCCGATGACGCTGGCGAGGGTCTTGGCATTGCTCATAGCTGCTTCCAGACGATCCAGAGGCTGCCGAGCGCCGCGAGGAAGGTCGCGAACCACTTTACGAATTTGAGCGCGCCAGTGGCGGTTTCCCACGCCTCAACCAACCCAGCGATGTCCCTTCGGATCGCTTCAACGTCGGCCTTGGTCGCCATGTTCTGCTCCACCCGAAGCAGACGTCCCGCGAGTTGCTCGGGCGAAGTGGTCATGCGATCACCGTTTCGCCGGTACGCAGCGCCCCATTCTCGATGTTCCCCCGCGCGACGATGGGCGTCCCCGTCAGAGCATACGGGTTGCCGGTGAAGCCCTCGACCCGGTTCCCCTCAAGCCGATCGATCTTCACAGCGCTGACGATGCCGTAGCCTGCCCCTGACGATGCCCGGACCAGCTTGTTAGCCCGCACCGTCGCGCCGCTGCCGCTGAACACGCGGATTATACCCGTGTTATCGTTCGCGGTCGGCTCGCGCAGTGTGTTCTCGATGATCCGCACATCGTCGGCCAGCGACAGGATGGCGGTCTTGTTGAAATTGGAGAGCGTCAGCCCGCTCACCTCGCCGCGCGCCGCGCTGGCTCCGAATGAGACAGCACCGACCGCGAGCGTCGAGGCGCTCACCACGCCGCCTTGCAACCGGCAATTCGGAGCCTGAAAGTCCGCGATCCGCGCGCAACTGTCACAATCGACATTCAGCATGGTCACCGAGCCGACAGAGACAGAATGGACGTAGAGTAGCGATTGCGTCGTGGTCGTGATGTTCCTGAACTTCGGCGCGTTGATCTCAATGCGGCCGACTTCCGATGCGGACGAAGGCACGTCGATCACTCCGCGCGTCAGGCCGGAGCCGCCGCCCGAGATCAGCGGCCGGACCACGAATATATCCGCGCCTGCCAGCATCATCGCGCCCGCGGTGTTGTCGATAAACGTGCAGTCCGTGATCCAGATGCGGCGGGGATCGGATGGACCGGCAATGGCGAGGCCGTACCCGGCGTTCCCGCTCAGATCGACGCCGGTCACATGCAGCAGTTCGTTCGAGTTCTCCGCGTCATCCGCGTTGCTCTCGATATCGATGCCGGCTTGCGGGGCGGTGCCAGTGCTATTCCGAAACGATCCGCCCCGCACCTCGGAATTGTTCAACTGGATGATGGACATGCCGTTTCGAAAGCTGTTGTCGGCAATGCAACTGTCGAAAAGCATATGGTGGCTGTGCGTCGCTTTATCGTCAGGGGCTTCCGAGGCGATATGAAAGCCATCGGTTACGCTGTTGATCGATTTCACGTTGCGGAAGACGGCATAGGCACAGGATCGAACCCGAACGTTATGACCGCTCGATTCAGCGGGGGTCCGATTGGCGCGGTTGCCGTTGATGGTGATGTCTTCGACGGAGAAGTTACTGCACCCGGTGAAGCGAAGCGTCGAATGCGCATCATCCGCAGCCGCCCCATCCGCCATCTTGATCGAGCCATTCCCGAAGATCCGGAAATGGCTCTTGTTCAGAACGTCGATTACGCCGGATACCGTGTAAGCAGCCTCGATCTGACCATTCACGCCATTACCGAGCGCGGCAGCAAACCGCTTGAGTGCCTGCGTGTCGGTATCACCCGGCCCCCGGAAGTCCTCGGGGGTCAACGGCATTTGGAGCAATTTGGCTTTGACGGTGCGGGTGACGGCGTTCAGTGCGGTGTGCAGGAACCCGATAAGCGATGAGCCTGCGCTGGCAGAAAGGAATTTTGCGCTGTCGAAGGTTCTGACCCAAGCGCCCGTGCCGGCATCGACCGCATCGGCCTCCAGATAGAAGTCCTTGTCCGGATCGCCAGCGACCTCGCTGGTGTAATCTCCCAGCCGCCAGACGAACGTACCTTCATTGCCGCCATCCTGCGTGAGGTAGACCGGAGTATCTTCGGCCTGCCCCACAATGGCTGCCAAGGCGGACTTGTCCGCGATGATGATCGCGGTTGAGCCAGGCAGCGGAGGCGTCTGGCTTTTCAGCATATCAACGTCGGCAACCAGCCGATTGATCGTCGCGAGCTGCGATTGATCCTCGTAGATTTCTACGCCGTTGATGATCTTCGCCGCAGCGCCGGTATAGCGCACGTCGAGCGTATATACCCCGTCCGGGGCGAAGAACTCGAAATAGCCCAGCTTGTTCGTAAGGACCGGCTGGGCAAGTGCCGCGCCCGCATTGTCGGAATAGAGCGATGCGTCCGAGCCATCGGCCTTGCGAACGCGGATTTCCGCCTTTTCAACAGGCTCACCGCGCGGATCAAGGATGGTGTCGAAATACTTCCGCATCTCAGACCCCCACCGCCAACCAGAAGCCGGTCACTGTCGTGTCGAGGGCGGAATAGACGGCGAAACTGTTCAGGCCGGCGGACGTGACCCCAGGATTGTTGTCCTGCGCTCCGGCGATCGACACCGCGCCGCTGACAACAGCGGTCGAGAACTCCTTGAACGGCGTGGGGTAGGAAATGCTCGTCGAGCTATTGGGGGCGATGGATGCCCTGCCCCACTGGAAGATCACTTCCTTGGACCCGACCTGAATCTTGAGATAGCCGATCTGTGCGAGGCTCTGCCCGACGACCCGGATCGCCCCGATTGTCTCTGCCATCGTCTTGGCGTCAGTGTCGTCAAGGATCGTGCGGGCAAACGGGCTGAGGTCTGTCAGCGCCGCAGTGTCCACGCCCGTGAAGTAGGGCAGCTTGTTTTCGGACGTGACGAGATCACCTATCGCCGTAAGCGTGGGATCGACATTCGCCTGAATGGCAGCAATCGATGCGTCGAGCGCGTCGAACTTGACCTTGGCTTCGGCCATGATCTTGCGTTCGCCGTTGTTGACGTTGCCGGGCGGGCAGTTCTCACCAATGTAGGTGCCGCCAACATCGGTGTTTTCGTCGGGATTCGTGGACCAATTTGCAACGGGCATCGCGCCTGCCTGTTTTCTCGGATTTCGGAAAACGGCTGCCGGATATAGCCGGCTGGGCGCGTGTTGGAGTTATAGCAGCACGCAGAACGTGTTGCAACGGATTGCTGGATTGGCGGCGCGTTCGGTCTGGCTGTCCTGACCAGAAGCTAGGTCGGCGCGTCTTCTAAAGGCGCGGCATAGCGAACGGGTATGACGCCGACGTGCTGGCAGACGTGGCTAAGACCATCTTGGCGGCGGACAACGGCGGCCAAGCAAGCAAAAGTTGCGCGCCAAGAAATCTATGCTTGCATATCTCAAGCAAGCATATAAACCCGGTCATGTAGCAAGCATCGTGGTGTGCATCTATGGAAGAAACTCCCCAAAGCAAGGGCGGCACGGCACGCGCCCTTACCCTTACCCGAGAAGAGCGCCGCGACATTGCGAAACGAGCGGCCCAAGCCCGCTGGGCGAAAATCAAAGATGCGGACGGGCTGCCTCGCGCAAGTCACCAAGGAATTCTGCCGATCGGCGATGTTGAAATCGAGGTTTACAACCTATTCGACAAGCGCAGGGTAATTGCGAAAGCCGCAATGGCTCGTGCCCTCAACCTGAAATCCGAAGGCGGCAATGCCTTCCTGAGAACGATGACCCGCAAGGGGGTACGATCCGCAATCAGCGATTCTCTATGGGAAAAGATAGAAAAACCGATTTTTTTCCGCCACTTAGATACCGATTCGGGTCCTGGCGGGGTCGCGGACGGATATGAGGCTACTACCCTTATCGAAGTGTGTGACGCGCTCATTCAGGCTCGAAACGATGATGCCTTGGCACCTTCCCAAGCCTTTCTCGCCATTCAAGCCGAAATCATCATGCGCTCATCTGCGAAGATGGGCATCATTTATCTAGTCGATACTGCGACAGGATACATAGAGGATGCAAAGCGCGAAGATTATCTGAAGCAATGGAGTGCATTTGTTAGAGATGAATTCAGATCTTGGGAGAAAGAGTTTCCGGATCAATTTGCTGATATGATCTATAAAATTTATGGTTTAAAAAGGAAAAATCCTAAATCCTTCAAACATCCTCAATTTTTCGGATGGTTCACTGTTAGATGAGGCAAATCCTGTTGTGTATGCCGGCGGCTCAAGAAAATATAAGCTTCATCAATTTCTTGAGGCTGAAGTCGGAGTCAATGCACTGCGTCAGCACTTATGGCAAACTATAGGTATTGGAAATGCATCCAGAGATAAAGTTGATTTTGAGCGCTCATTCTATCGAGCATTCCCGGAAGCTATACCGAAATCAAATCGCCTACAAATGGACTTCTTTGACATCATGAACAAATAGCTAGCCCGCCTCTTCGCCAAACTCCCGTGCATCCTTACCATGCCCTGCGAGGAATCGCCCACTCGCTCGGCGTGATCAGCTTTTATCCCTATCCCACACAGTTCGATGAGAAGCCCGCGACACCGTAACCGGCGTCATTGATCCGCTATGCCTTTCAGGGTAAATAGGCCCCTGAATGTCCACGATCCTGAACATCTTGGCGGCTGCCTCTGACGTGCCGCCCACGGTGTATATCCCAGGCCCTTCTTCCGGTGGATTCCCGTTTTGGGTGCGGGCAATGGCCGCTGGAGCTGGATTCGCGTTGGGCGGTGCACTTCTCGATGAGTACCGCACATGGAAGCGCAACCGCACGGAACTCGTCATCAGCAAGGATTGGCGCGGTCGGCCCGTCGTCGATCGCAAGCTGAGACTGTTCGAGCGAGCGTTTACATGGACCATGATCGTTCTTTTTCTCCTGGGCCTGACATACTCCGTCTGGTCCCTGCTCCCCTAACGAACCGCCGTCTGCGCGCTGAGCGATGCGCCGAACATTCCGCCCAGCTGCATCTTCTTTCTGACCTCCTCGCCAAGCGAAATAGCCCTGTCGGAGCGGCCAGATAGCAGCTTTCCGGCAGCCTTCTGGCCCGTCTTTGTGAAGGGCAGCGACAGCGATGCAATCATCGCGGCGGTGCTGGGATCGATAACCCCAAGCCCCGCTCCAGCGCCTCCCAGCACAGAGGGGAGGAGAAGTGCGGCCATTGCGCGATCTGCGGTTCCGCTATTCGGCACCGCCGAAGGCAAGACCTCCTGCCCCGCCCGCTGCCAATCGAAGAACGGCATGTTGCCTTCCGCAGCCTTGGTGCTGCCTCCAAACATGCGGGTGTTCTTCAGCATAGAGTTGCCGAGCTGGGCGGGCGTGAAGATATCGCCCGTGTTGCGGCCTGCAATCACTGCATCTTCAAGGATTTTCTTCTGTGCATAGAGCTTGTTCGCACGGTCAAGGGCCGGGACCGTCCCCGGCGACTGCCGGTTGAGCAGCCCCATGATATTGTCCTCGACCTCCTGTAGGGCCGACACCATGTCGGCCGCCTTCGGATTGGCCCCGCTGCTCGCCTGCTTGCCATAAGCCGCCTTCTGACGACGCAGCACACGAATCATGTCCTGAGCCTGTCGGCCCGTGAGCGTGTCGCTCGCACCAGCTATCGGCCCCACCTTGTTGGCAAGGATGTACTGATAATCCTCGCTGAGGCCGGGGATTGCGCTCCCGCGCAAGTTGGTCGCCTTTTGCGCGGCGTTGTAGACATCGTCGATCGGGACATCCACGCCGTTGAGGGCGTCGGCATAGGTCTTCTTGACGACCTGACCGGCCTGCTTGATACCCTCCGGCCCGGTGGCGCTGATCGATGGATCGAACTGGAGAAATGTGCCTAGGTTGAAATCGGCCATCCCCTCGCCACGTCGCTTGCTGATCAAATCGCCTATCAGCGTCGTACCGGAGAGCTTGTCCTCCAACACTTTCAGCCGGCCGCCAACACGCTGTCCGATCGTGAGGTTGTTCATGCCACCGCGTGAAAGCAGATCTTGCGACGCACCTCGCGCGCCCGTCAGGAGCTTGCCGCCTCCCGCGAACATGCCCCGACCCGCAACGCCACCAGCGGCCCCGAACTTTGCTCCATCCAATGCGCCGCCAAGACGGTCCTCGTTGTCCTCGCCCGCCCCGAACAGCGCCCCATACCCGGCATCCCCTAGAAGGGCCTGAGGAGCGAATAGGCGATTTGCGGCCAATCCGCTCACAGCCTTTGGCACGGCGGCCCCAATACCTAGCAATGCACCGAGACCACCAATCGCGTTTCCAATCGCATTTGACGTTGGAAACGCCTCCGCGCCCGCCTGCTTTCTGAGATTGCCCTCAGCAATGGCCTCGCTCAGCGGACGGCCGGTGAACAGGCTATCCATGCCGCCTGCCACCTCATCCAGCATACCGGGCATGGTGCCATTCAATGCTCCACGCACAAACTCGCCCGCCGGGCTTCCAGTGACTTTGCCGATGGTGGACGGCCCGGACTGCTCCAGCAGAGGATTGATCGAGAAGGAACCCTTGTAGCCCGGATTGCGGGCACGCCACTGCAACACATCGTCCAGCCCTTGAACCGATGACGGCTCCACCCCCTGCGATTTCAGGAAACCCTCGATTTCGGCCTGAGACTTGCCCTGTTGCAACATTGCCGCGACAGCGGTTCGCATTCCAACACCGGCGTTGGGGTCGCCCATCACGCCGCTGCCGTCACGGCTCACTGTCAGCGTGGGCGGTGCCAGCGGCTGCGCGAAGTTCGCGACCTCATTGGGGTTGGCTGACTGGTCTGCCATTGCCGACGACCTGAGCGACGCCCAATTGATGGGGGGCAGGCTGAACGCTTTCCTCTCCGTATCAATTCTACTCCGCAAATAATTGAAGTTCACATCATTTGCAGCATCGCTGGCGGTCGGGCTGGGCTTGTACGCATCAAGCTTGAACTTCATCTCCTGCGCGTTCTGGTCGCCCGATCCGGGGATACGAAATGCGGCCTGCCCTACATCCAGAAGGGCGGCAGATTCTTTGTTGAATGCCTCTTTGGCAGCGCTTGGAAAGACGCCAGCGATGAAATTCGGAATGCCGCCACGGAAATTCCGGTCGTATGACAATTCCGTGCTGATCAACTGGTTCGCCAGCGACATCAGGTTGGCGTCACGCTGCGTCAAATCGGCAATCTGGCCTGCCTTCGCCTGCTCCGCCTTTTCCTTTTCGGCGGCGCGGTCCATCGCATCCCTCGCAGCCGCCACCCGAATGGCCGCCTCTGCGTCGGCTTCGGCCTTGGCGCGAGCCTGAGCCGCAATCACCGCAGGGTCTTCCGGGCCGCCAGGCTGGAATGCGATAGGCGCGTTCGTAGAGGCCGGCGCAAAGCCGGGCGGAGGCTTCGGCCCGGCAGGGGGCATGGTCGCGATCGTGTTCGACCCGGCCTTGCGCACAATCGGCGCTGTATCCCACGGATTCGCCATTATGGCTTCACCCTTTCATTGCCATCTGGATCAAGGAAGTGCGCCCCGGACGGCAGCGCATCGTAGCTGGATGCGTCAGTAACGCGGGAGAGGCTTGGCGAGGGACCGTCACTCATTCCGCCCACCTGAACGATGGACTGTCCCGTCTCCGGGCTGCCCATCATCATGTAGCGGGGGGCCATGACCGCGTTCGTCACGAACGAGGTGAACGCATCGGTCCCCGGCTGGAGGCCAAGGGACCGGGCCGTTCGGATGATGGACGGTTCATCGGGATTGGCGGCCTTGAACCGGGCCAATTCCATTTGCCGATCCGCCAGCAAGCGGCTGCGCTCGTCCTCACGCTGCGACTGCTGCTTGAACATACGCTGCTGCTGCATCATCGGCGCATAGACGCCCTGCCCGCCCCCCGCCGCAGAAAGCGCATCTCCGAGAATACCGACGATCTGTCGCCCGGTCCCGCCTTGGCCGAAGAAGGATGGCTTGGCGGTCGGCAGCGTCGCCATCGACCTCGGCTCCATCTGAACCGAACTCGGCGCAATGGGGGGCGTGCTCATAAAAGGGGGTGGCGCTCCGAACATGCCGGTAGGCCGCTGCGGGGCGGCCGGGGGTGTGTCGCTGAATGTGCCATTGCGGCGCAGCGCTTCTATTACGTCATCGAAGTAACCCTTCGGCGCACCGGGCATCACAACGCTCCGTAATTGACTGTGGAATATCCGCCGATGACGGGGCCAAGCGCCCAAGGCCGCAGGCGCTTCACCTCGTCGGCCATGACGCCGCGCTGACGTGGGCCGCCCCACACATAAGTCCAGTCATACACGCCAAGGCCGTCATCCATCTCGCCAACCTTCTCAACATCGACCTTCAGGCGCGGGTCCGATGCGGCATACGCACCGGCAGCAGCGCCGGCCGCCTGCATCAGCGCAGCGCCAAGCCCCTGCTTGCTCGTGGTGCTGGTCGAATTGCCCATCAGCGCGGCGATGGCAGACGCCAGATTGTTCGACCCGGTGAACGGGATTTCCGCACCGGCCTGAGCAGCCGCCAGCAGCGGAGCGATCCCCGCATACTCCGCCGATTCAAGCCCAGGCACTGCCGACGACGCCCCGGCCATGCGCGCGCGCTCAGCGTCATAATCACTGTAGCGCAGCGAGTTCTCCGCGCTGGCGAGTTCGCGCCCAAGGATGCTGCTGTGCGCGTCTCCGCCAGTGCGCCCGCGCATCCCGATCGCGCCATTGACGCGATTGGTCACGTCACCGGCCGTCTTGGAGATCATTTCCTCAAGCAGAGGATTGCCGGAGAGGTATTTGCCGCTCAGCACGTCTTGATTGTAAGACTTCGCCGCAGCCACCAAGGGGTTGTCGCCGAACGCCTTGTCGGCCAGCCCCGGAATGCCGCCCTGGATGGTGCTGGCGATGTCCGATATCGCGCCCTGGTTGGCGTTGAACGTGTTCTGCACAGTGTTCGCAGCCGATGAGATGTAGGGCTGGGAGAATTTGCTCGGCCCCGTCTCGGACTTAGATTTCTTGCTCATAATGTCCTCTCATAGACCACGACCTTTATCTTCCACCCGAGCGCACCGAGGATGTCGCGCCAGCCGAGCCGGCCATAGGCGCGCATGACAACGCACCCAATGTCCTTCGCCGAGGCCGCAATCGTGTCATTCAGCTGCCTAATCCAGCGCCGTTGGTTCTCGCCACCAACAAGGTATATCTCAGCTGCTTCCCTGCTGCCCCACACAACAACCCGGGTCACTGCCGCTGCAAGAAGACTACCCCGCTCAAGCACAGCCCAAAGCTGCATGTCGTTCCTGACAAGCGCGGGGGCCACCTGCGGCCAGTCCTCGTCGGAACGGGCCAATGCCGGGTCCAGCATCGCCTTCGCCTGCGGCCAGAGCGACCACGACAGCGGATCGGCTACCATGCCGATTTCAAGCTCAGGAAGGGTATCGAGTGTCTGCGCCATGCCTCGTTTTCGCGATAATGGAAAACGGCTGCTCGACGAGCTGGGCGCGTGGGCCGGTTATATCACCGGAAACAGGCATAATCTACTAGAAATGGGCCTGCCACGTAGCGCCATCCCAGGTTTTCACCTTGTCGTCGGCCACGTCATAAACGGTCGTGCCCTTCGCCGGATCAGCCGGCAATGCCATGGGCTTCAACTCGACCGCCCCGCCTTCGATGCGCCGAATGACGCCGTTGATGGCGTTGGCGGCCAGACGCAGCCATTCCGCCATGTTCGTCGCGGTCGGCGGAACCCGGAGCATCACCGCGCCCCGCCCATGGCCGGGAAGAACTCCAGCCCTTGCGCGAACGTCCACTGCGCGCCGGCATCGAACTCAAGCCGGGATTCGATGAACAGCCCGTTCGACCGCACTGGCATCAGTCCTGACGCCTGCATGACGCTGCGTTTTTTCTCGCTCGCCCGGTCGCCAAGCCGCTGCCGGCTGTCGAGGATGATCGATACCCCGCTCGTCATATCCCCGATTGGAGCGACTGCGCGAAGTCGGGTACGACGCCGGTCTATCAACTCCACGAACGGCGTCGTGATCGAAGCGGCCATGTTCGGGCCGGACAGCGTGCAAATCTGGTCCTGCTGATCGACCAGCAGAAACAGGGGATCGCCACCTGCCCAGCGTTCATCGTCGAGCGAATATGGAATGGTCTCAAGGCCGCCCGGATAGAGCGCGTCCAGCGCCTCCAGCGTGATATTGGCGGTGAAGCCCGAGAACATGCCCTTGGCTGCGATCTCCAGCTTTGCCCAGCGGTCTATGCCCCAATTATAGATCCACATGCGCCCCGGATTGCCGGGCATCAACCATGCGACGATATTCTGACGCGGATCGATGGCGCTCACCATCTGGTTGAGCGTCGAGCGCGGGTGCATGGCGAAGAACGTCCGGTCCACGCGCTCCAGGCCAATCGGCACGACCTCGTTGCCGTCGCATCGCATGAAGCCCTTGTCGGACAGGAAGAAGATCATGCGACCGCTCTTCGCGATCGACCCTTCCGATATCGCGCCGATCTCATCGGAGATGGGATCGAACTGAAAAACGAACTCATCCCCGGTTGCCGACACGCGCACGACCCTGCGGCGCTGGATGACGATGCCATATTCGCCACCGACGACGCCCATGACGGCTCCGCCCTCAAGCATGGGCTGGAAACCGGCCTGATTGACGCCAGGATCATTGCTGGTGGCGTCGTTGAAGCCGGACCATTGGACAAGGTTCTGCTCGCCACCGGCCTGACCGTACAACACATAGTCGCGGACCGTCGCCACGCTCGTTGCGGTGGGCGGCGATCCCCCCAGCGGCGCGGCCGAAGCAGTCAGGAGATCGACGGCCATGGTCGTGCCTCCATTGACCGCAATAGCGAGGTCGCCAAACTGCGTGAAGGCCCAGGCCTCAGTCCCCGACAGGCCGGATGCGATCTCTGTCCAGACGCCGCCGGAATAGCGATATAGCGAAGAAGCCGTGCCAGCTATCAGCGAGGCGGTGCCGTCGCTCGCCACATAAGCGGCTCCGGAATTGAATCGGCCAGGTATTGCGGGCGTGATCGGGTTCAACGCCCCGACCGGGCGATAGCCGTTCGATGACGGGTAGACGTTGGCGAGGTCAGTCAGCCCCTCATGCAGGTGAGGCGGCTTGTCAGGCTCATAGGGGCCGAAGATGACCTTGGGGTTCACGACCGCCCGCCGCGCACCTGCATGACACCGGAGCGCATCGTCAGCGGCCCACTACCGTGCTTGCGCCGCAGCCCTGCCCGGTTGATCTCGGCAAGCGTCTCATCAACCGCTGCCTTCATCAAAGGCAGCCGCTCGTCATTCCAGCCGAACATCTCGGCGTGGAGTAGCGCGCCGTACAGATACAGGTCGGGATGGTCGGCCAGCAGCCAATTGATCTGGTTCGTTGCCGACAGCGCCGGTATCTTGGCATTGTAGGTCAGGAGGGCCGTGACCGCGCTAATAGGCGTAGGGCCAACCACGATCTGCCCGGCGACGATTGCATAAACCCTCGGCATGCCCTGCCCGGAGAAGCGCTCTCGCAATTCCGGCAATCCCACCTGGACCAGAGCCGCCGAAGGGCAATCGGGCAGGAATATCTCCCGCACGCTGTCAAAATCAGCCGGTAGCGAGCCGGGCAGCGGGATCGTGGTCTCACGCTCCACACGGGTGATCTCGCGCCGGAAACGAGCCTCCGCGAGCCGGATGAAGTCGGGAATGCGGTCGTTCAGGTCGGTGCGATCCAGCCACGCCTCGATTGAGTTCCTGAGACCAGTCCAGTTCTCAAGATTGGTCGAGGCAGGAAGGTCGAGGACAATCGCCATCAGACGTAGCCCAAAAGGTTCGTCGCGCTGGTGCCCGTTTGCCAGACACGCCGCATGGCGCACTGGAGGATGAACCCGTCAGGAATCGTGATCGTGTTCACGATGCCGGAGGCTGACGTATACTTCAGAGTCCCCCCGGTGCCGACATAAAGCTGCCGGATCGTCGGCCGCACGACTGAGCCATCCGTGACGCCCTCTGCGTCAGCGGGCGACACGGCGAAAACGTCGTCAGAAACGCCGGTAGGAAAAGGATTGCTGTAGGAACCCATCTTGGCCTCCCGAAAAGCGACGGGGCCGAAGCCCCGCCAAAATTACGATGCGTCAGGGGCGGGCGAGACTTCTTCCCAGCCCTGCCCCTTCGGGCTGGCCGTGGTGAACGGCTCTCCGGCAGGAACCAGTCGTCCGCCCTGATAGACCGGATGAGGGGCGGTATAGGTCTTGCCCCCGCCCTCATCGGCCATCTTGGGTGCGCGGGCCATCAGTACCTCCCGGAGTTGGTCTGACGGGCCGCCACCACACCGGCGGTGATCTTGCCGGTGGAAGGCGCACTGCCGGCCACGGTGTAATACAGCCGGACGTAGCGCTCGTTCGTGCCGACCGGAAACTCATCCGGAAGCATGAACTTCGCGCCAACGGCGAGCTGGGCCAGCGTGTAGGCCGGCGAGGTCCAGACGGTCGTGGGGCTGGAGAAGCCCTCATTGTCATCCGTCTGGATCGTCACAGTCAGCGACGTGAGCGTATTAAACGCTTCAGTCACGCCGACATAGAGGGGAACGCCAGTGCCGGGGCCGATGTCACGCGCCAGCGCCGTCGCGGAGCCAATGGGCTTGCCGCTCTGGCCGAGATCGATGACGTTTTCGGACGCCGCGCTGGCGGTGATGGCCTGGTTCCAGGAAAGCAGGCCGGTGCGATCAAAAATCATGTTGGTTACTCCTGTTTCCGTGGGTCAGACGACGCGATCTTCGGCGTTGATGAGGGCATCGGTCTCGCGGATCGGGAAGCCGCGATAGGTCAGCACCTCTTTGCCGGCGACTTCATCGGGGGTGAGCCGGACGTAATTGTCCGCCGAGCCCTTATTCGTCGCCAGCGCGTCGAGCGCCTCCAGCACGTCCTTGTTGGCATAGATGACGGTCTTGCCCGGCTGGACCATGCCGCTGTTGTCGATGCGGTTGTTCCGGCGGTTCTGGTTCCGCCAGTATGCCTGCCGCATGTACTTGTAGATATCGAGCGAGCCGGCCAGCAGGTCGGACACGTCGATATTCGCGATACGGGTGTTGAACCGCCAATCGCCCACCTTCACCCCGACGTGCTGGCGGAAATATTCCTCCTTCACGTAGTAAGGCTGATTGGAGTCATCCAGCACGCGCTGGCGCCCCATGTCCTCGCGGTGGATGCCGCCGGACGTGCCCTCGGGATATACAAGCGCCGTCTGCATCGCCCCCCAGGTCACGAACCACACGCTGGTGTTATCCGAACCCTGCCCGCCGGCATTGATGATCTGGGCAGCAGCAGCACCACCGCCAGAGATTTTGCCGTAACGGGTCGCCAGACCCTTGAATCGGTCAGGTGTGGTCGCGGTGTCGGCGTAGAAGAAGTTCGACTGAACATCCTGGGAGATTGCCTCCAGGGCAGCATTCGCCTCCGTCATCCGCTCGCCGGCCGGGTCCTTGACGATTTCGAGGAAGCGCTCATCGATCGTCGAAAGGCGCTCCACAAAGCCGGTCGTGTCCGTCACCTGCTGGGTGGTGGACTTGCTCTGCTTGATGCCCTTGTACAACTGGCCCCACGCAACGTCGCCCAATCCGGTGCGGATCGTCGAGATATGCGAGGTGCCGTTGTTGCACTCGATCGTGTAGGCGTCCTCCATCAGCGGATTCAGCGTGTGAAGCGCCTCGATGATGGGGACGATATTGCCGTGCTTGTCGGTGCGCTTGTAGTGATCGATCAGGCCGATAAAGTTGTTACCGATGGTGCCCATAGTGTGTCTCCAGCGCCGGGGAACCGCAGTTCAGCTACCGGCGAACGTCATTGGGATAGAGCGTTGAGGCGACATCGCGGGACGGACTTGCGCCCTGCCCGGCAGCCCCCGAACGCGCGGCTGGAGGAATTGATTTGGCCGCTCTGACCGGCTGCATCTTCGCCTTGTTCAGCTGATCGTACTTGGCCGCCTTGCGACGCCATTCCGATGCTGTCTTGAGGGCGAGGAGATCAGCGGCCGATGCCTGGCCCATCAACTCCGAGGAATAGCCGAGTTCGGTTCCGATGGACTGCAATTCTTCAAGCAGTTTCGAACGCCGCGATGGGTCGGACCATTCGGGAATTCTCTCGTTCAGCAGCGCCAGTTCCTGCGCGATATGCGCTTGAGAGTGCTGCTTCTCGATGGTTTCCGCCTGTAGCCGGGCGGCATCGGCTTCTCGCTGCGCTTGGTCGCGCTGGGCGATTTGCGAACGATACTCCGCATCCATCTGATAGTAAAGAGCGCGATCCTGCTCCTGCCCGGTTTGCAGCAAGCGAACATCGGGAGCCTGCGGTTCGAACCGCTGAGCGTATTGCTCAAGCTGAGCCTGATGCGCTCTATGCACCTGGGCAATCGCCTGCCGCGCCTCATTCTCCGTCGCCTGGCGAATCGTGACGACTTCCTGCGCCTTCTGCCGCACGAAAGCGTCCCGCTCGCGTTCACGCCGCGCAATAACCTCCTGCTGGTGACGCGGGAGAGCAGCGAATTCATCCTTGTCCTCTTTCGGCCAGCTATCCGGGGCCTCGATAGCCGGCTCCTGTTCTTCTACCGGCTCAAGTGCCTCAGCGGGTTCAGCTTCCTGAGCTTCCTCGGCGGGCAGCTGATCGTCGGGATACTGTGCCGCTGACAGGTTCTGCTCTTCGGGAGCAGCTTCAACTTGCTCTACGGCCTGTACGGGTTCGATAGACATTGGCTAAATCACCTTGGGAAGTTTGCGACGAATACGGAGGTTTTTCATTGAGCGAGCGGCCTCGCGCTCCATCTCGCCCCGCTCAGTTTCGGTGGCAGGACGGGATGGGGACGTGAGTTCGCGGTGGTTTCTCAAGGCCCAGCCGGCGGATTCGCTCATATCCAGCGCCTCCGCTCAGCGGAGAGGCCGGCGACTGCATCAGCGCGACGCTGATCGTGCAGCGCTATCTTGCCGTCGCTGGCTATCGCCTCGATCTGCGACTGGACCTCGTTGGCGACCTTGATCGCCAGAGCCAGCTTCTCGATTGCCGCGCGCAGGTCATTGTTCAGCGGTTTTGCCGCGATCTGTGCCATCTTCGCCAGATAGTCGGCGCGCAGGGCGTCAAGGGCGGGACGGACAAACGACGCCAGCGCCTGGCGGGCTGCATCACCATCGACGATGCGGCTAGAAAGGTCGTTCATTTGTCCAGATCCCCGCCCGGTCGGTTTTGACTGATCGTCGTCTCGGATTGCTGCGTGGCGATCTCGTGCTGGCGGGCAGACCGGCGATCAGCCAGTTCCGCCTCGATCTCCATCTTCCGCGTGGCAAGCGCCATTTCCGCCGCGAACTTCTCACGCGCGAGCTGGGCTTCGCTTTCCGCTTTCTCGCGGTCCAGTTGCAGCCGAGCCTCCGCCTCCGCACGCATCAACTCGATCTTCGCCGCGCTCTCGGCCTCCGTCTGCTGAAGCTCGGCCGCCGACTTCTGGGCATCCAGTTGAAGTTTCGATTGCGCCTGCTGAGCCTGCGCCTGGGCTTTGACGAGTTCAGGGTTTGGCTGCGGCTGTTCGGGTTGCAGCGATGACGGATCGATGATGAAATCATCCGACACGCCAATGCCGGTATCCTCGATCAGCGAGCGGACGAGGTTGTACACCTGCTGCTCAGAGACGATCCGCATCCCGGATGCCTTGATCTCACGCTGAACCCCGAGAAGCTGGGACTTGTACGCAACGCGCTGGTCCTTGCTCCCCGTGCCGATGCCGACATTGATCTGGATATCGGGTTCTTCCGGCCATTTGGACGGGTCCACCGTGGTGTACTTCCCGTCGATCTTCATGCGGAAGGGCGGGATGACCTGCCGCATGAGGCGGTAGCGCCGCTGGAATATCGGCGCGACGATCAGCTCCGCGAAATTGCGCGTGATATAGAGTTCGATCTGGTCGGCGTTCGATTGGAGCATCGCCATGCCCCCGAACGTCTTGTTGGTGGTGTCGGGGTTCAGACCCTGAGATTGGCGAGTAAGCCCGGTGCGGCTCTCGCGCTCGGCCGACATCATCTCCATGGCCTGAAAAGCCTGCGGAGACGTGTCCTGCTGAACGAATGGCTCCGGCTTGAACGCGCCCTTGTAGCGAATGACCGCTGAAGGACGGACGGTCAGCAGATCGTCGATTGTGTCTTCGGTCTCTGAGTCCTGATTGACCAGCGTGCGCGGCGCATTGGCAATGTACAGGCTGTCGAGCGCCTGGCGCAGCAGCACCGAGCGGACGCGCTGGATGTCCATCGTCTTGTCGGCCACAGAGTCACCGACAATGCGGCACGTCGCAAGGTACGGCGACCAGATCGAATAAGGCTGCTCGTCGAACGGGACGACTGACAGCACATGGTCACCGATGCGGTGGACGCAAAGTCGCTCGGCTATGCCGTCGCCGTCCAGATCCCACAGGGGATATTCTTCGACCAGCCAGACCGAGCGCGTAACGCCGGGACGCCTGCCCACCGAATTGCGCCCTTGCCCGCGCTCGGCGTCTCTGGCCGTCTCCACCACGCTATCGGACGACAGGCTGCCCCATATGCCTTCTAGCTCCTCGCGCGTGACATCGAAGCCGAGTGAGAGAATGTCGGAGATGGTCTTGGGAGACTTGTCACCGACATACGCCGCTGTCTCCAGATCGGTGGCATCCGACGCGATCAGGAAATACTCATTCGGAACAACCGTGTCGCAAATCTTCGGAGGCTGCGGGGCTTCAACCGTCACGCGCCACATGATCGACGGCAGGCCCGGCTCCCACCCCTCATCGAGCGGCTCAGCCTCAAGCACAGACAGACCGTTGAACATCGGGCCTGCATCAGTTTCGGTGATCGCATCGTTCGGCACGTCGAAGCTCTGGCGGATCGGCCGCTGGTTCTCCGCACGCGTCTTGATGACCCCTGTCTTTTCGAGAAAGCCGGCCTTCAGGCAGTCATGCAAGATGCGGTAACCGCTCTGCTTGCGGAAGAACTGATACTGGACGGCAGCGGTCGCCTCCGCGCCGTAATCCGCGCGATGCCTGATCTCCTGACCGTCCGGACCCTGTTCAACAGTGATTTCCCATGATCGTACCGAGGACGCCCACGAGCATGAAATCGGTCACTTCCGCCACGTCGCGGGTGACGACCTGGCTCCGCCCCTCCAGTTCATCGCCGTAGGGCAGCCCCTTGTAGGCCGACAGGGCTACAGCGCGCTCATCGTCGATCTTGGGGTCTTGCCCGCGCGCCTCCTCCGAACGAAGGAATGCCAGCAGCTCGGCTGGAACGTCGATCATGCTGCCCTCCAGATAGGTTCGCCGTTGCCACCCATCAGCGCCTCAATGCTGGCCCGTGATCCGCGCGCCGTTGACGCTTGCGCGCTGGGTGGCCTTCGCAGCGGCCGGCGAGGTCCGCTGTTGAAAGGGCGGGCGGGCATTCGTTCCGGGGTCATACGATCCCCCGTGAACTGTAGTTTATGGTCTGCTTGGCGCGGGGAGCTTCGTAGGCCACCGCCGCAAGCCCGAAGGCGTCCGCGCCATGGCTGGACCAGTCGTGGTCAGGCCCAAGGCCGATGTTGCGCTCGGCGTCGCGCTTCTCGTGATACCACCCGATCGCTTCCAGCCCGCCCGCGCACTTCAGTTCGTCGAACCACATGGAAGGAAACAGCCTGCGCGCCGTCTCAACCCGCGCCATGGCGGCCCCAGCCCCCTGGTTCGGAATGACCTTCACATCGAATCCGGCGGCCCGGAGCGCGCCTTCATAGGTGCTGTCGATGATCTTCTCGTGCGAAGCGCCGTCGTGAGGCAGGACGCACAGCGCTTTCTCGTAGCCATTACCCCGCAGCCATGCGACATGAGTGGCAAGCGGTTGGCCTACCGCCTCGTAATAGTCGAGGAAGCGGATTTCCCGGCCGATATACTGGACGATCCAGATGGCTGTTGCGTCGGCCTTTGCGCCCGTGCCGCCTATGTCCCAGATCGCGCGGATGGTCATCAACGGGTCGGCTGCGACGTGCCCCACCCTGCCATCAGCTCGGGCCTTCGTGAGCGCGGCAGCGTAGTATGCCCCCTCGGCGACGGTGATGAACGCGCCCTCCCAGATGTGGTCGTACTGATCCGGCCGCTCGCGCTGATCCTTCGCACGCTGCCTGTTGAGAATCTCCGGAAACCACGGGTTATCCCGCCAGTTCATCTCGGCAATTTTGGTTCTCGCATCGGTGCTGTTGCGGAACCTCTTGTTCGTCGCGCTGGCTTTGCGCTCAGGGTTCCACGTGATCCAAAGCTCGCTGTCCTCCTCGCGCAGCGTCGGAATCAGCTTGACCCAGGCTTCTTCTGTGACCGGCTCAGCCTCATCGATCCACGCGAGCCGAATTCGCGCTTTCGATTTGATGCTGTTGATGTTCCGATCCAGGCCGACGAACGAATACGAAATACGGTGATCGGCCGTGCGAACGTATTTCTCACCAATGTCGAAGTGGGGTCGAAGCCATTCTTCAGATTCGATGCCTGCCTTGATCTCCTCAAGCGAGCTGTCGGCCAGCGAGTTCATGAACTGGCGACCGCACAGGATGATGCCCTCGTCGCCAGCCTGCGACCACATCAGCGCGCGAACTGCCGTCATCTTGGCGAACGTCCGAGTCTTTGCCGAACCGCGCCCGCCATGCGCGCCACGCACGTCGGCATCACCTTCAAAGATCGGCACCAGCTTCGCCGGCATCTGGATTTGTGCGGTCGTCATGCCGGCGCGACCCCGACAAGCTCTATGCGCGTGATCGTCCGCACCGGGCCGCCTTCGTCATCGCCGGATATGACTGTGCTGGGCTTCCCATATCCCCGGTCGAGGATGGCGTTCGCTGCCGATACCCTTGCAGCAGCGGGTTCGCCATCGTCACGCATGACGGCCACGAGCGAGTTGACGGCTTCGTCGGTGTACTGGCGCGCGATCTCACGAATGCTCTGGGTGGCCTTGTTCGGCACGCCCTTCTTGCGCCCACCGCGACGCTCACCGGGAGCGGATCCACGGTTGCTACTCTTTACTACTTTGGGGGCCGCCGCGTTCATTGCGGCCAACCATCTATGCGGTTTTGCCGGGCCGGCCTATGCGGCAAAAATCATCGATAGGATGAAGCCTTCAATGCCCCGCTATCGGATCTCACGATCAGGATGACAAAGAATGCGGAACACAGTCGAACCAACAGTGTCGGGTACGACGGGTTCGAATGTCGGCTCATGCCAATGCTGAATCAGACATCGACTAGCAGTGAAAGCGATTTGCGCACCTCAGTCAGAATGGTGCTTGGCGCGATATCGCTCAAGCCAGTGGATCCGGCTTCCAAACGACTTACGGAGCTGGCTTGTCGGCGCGATCTTCAGCCGCGTCCGGCAACGGTCGATCTCCGCATCCAGTTCGACCAGGCTCAGCTTGGCCAAACCTTCCTCATGATCAATGACGCCGCTACGCTTGCCCATGCGCTCAGAGCTAATGGGATGCCCGCGTCCTCTCAACCTTTTATGGGTTCACGACCTAGTTGAGATCACCCATGCCGAAATTTGTCTAGCGCCCGCGCGGCTCGCATGATCCTCTGCACATGCCTCCGGTCTGCCCCGGTAGCCCGGACGACCTGCATCAGTGGACACGGCCCATGCTTGCGCCAGTAGGTCAGCACCCGGTTGCGCGTCACTGGCGGCCTGCCTCTCATCCTATCTGCACTCCTGCCAGTCCGTGATGTCGAAATCGGTTGCTCTGTCCCATGGCTTCCAGCGCCATTTCTTCGGGTCCACGCGCCTCCTCACCTGTCCGTTGCGAAAGAGGATATCGACATAATCGCGGTCGGGTGGGGTTCCGGTGTTCTTCATGGGTCATGCGGCAGCCTGCGCCTGACGGATCACGAACTTGCCGTCCGGCATCCGGCGGAGAAATCCGCGCTCCATAGCGATGCGGTTCCATCGATCCGATTTGGCATCGACCATCTGCTGCGTGGCCTGACCGTTCATCAGCGCAGAGATGAAGGCGGCGAACTCGCGCTGCCAGAACTCGGCGCACATCCGCTGCGCCTGCAATCTCGGCATGGGCGGGTTTGTGAACTCTCGCGCAAATTTCAGGCACTGATGTGGGGTTGGAAACCAATCCAGCGATTCACAGGCTCGGCGCGCCATGTGAGCGATCGCCGCTTGCCGATGTTTGCTCGCCATAGGAAGCAACCACCGACAACGCGAAATGGCAACGGGCATGCTGGTTGCGATACCAATCTCCTGCGTGCCACTGCGTCCAGGTCAGCCGGCGGTTGGCATACAGTCGATCGAGATGCGACGATCGAAACCGCCTGGCCCGACCGATAGGCTGCTCCCCGCTGTCAATCTTGGCCGGATTGATGAACTCGCTGGCGTCCCCTTTGGCGAGGCGCTCGGGCGTGGCATCGATTACCGCATTTACAATTTGCCGGGCCTTGCGCTTCGTCTTCTTCGCCATGGTCTATCCTCGGTTACGCTGCGTATTTCTGTCGCATGTGGTCGGAAAATGACGCTGTTCCGCCATTCCCGAGCCGCTTGGGCACCCACTCGACTGGATTTGAGATAGCCTGCGCCCGGCAATCGAGCAGGGCCTGCATGACGTCGGCGTCACGGTTGGACTTCCGCCACATCCCGATGATCTTGCGTGCTGCACGCTCATCGTGCCCACAGGCTGCCAGGATGCTGACACCAAGATCGAAGACCAACTTGACTGGGTCAGGAGGCGGTTCGCCCGATACGTTAGTATCGGAATATCTGGTCTCTGGCTTCTGGGGCTTATCCACACCCTTATCCTCACCCTTAACCGACGCTGATTTTTCTCCATTTTTACAGAGACTTGGGTTGCCTCCGTTTTTACCGTTTTTACGCGCAGTTTGCGCCTTCTTGTGATCCCGGGTCATGCGCCGCGAGTAGATGGCACCGCTGGCAGCACGTGAGAAAACACCCGCCGAGTCCAGTTCACCGAGACATTCGGAAACCTGCTGGGGGGATGCGCCTACTTGCACTGCGAGTTGCGCGTCTGTCGGGACGTGTCCGGCGATCAGGAGATGGCCGTATCGCTCTGATCGATGCATGATCGCGAGCATTTCAATCCACAGGCCACGGGCGGCGAGGCTGCAAAGGCGCAGTTTCTCGTCTGCCCGCCAATCCTGCGGATAGAACTTCATCCAAGGCGTGGCGGCACTCAATCGATGCCCCTCACCGCCTGGTATGCGCCATAGAAGCGGCCGGTTGCCGATCCAGTGCGCCCATTGCGCCGTTTGGCGACAATGAACTCTATGCCGCCCTGGCAGCGTTCGAGGATTTCAGCCCATTCCCGGTATTTCGGGCTATCGTTGTCTGGTTCGTCGAGCCGGTGATAATATTCCTCACGCAGCAGGAACATCACAGCATCGGCGTCCTGCTCGATCTGACCACTGTCGCGAAGGTCGGAAAGCTGCGGCTTGCGATCGGGGCGCTTTTCAACGTCCCGGCTCAACTGGGCCAGCGCCATCACCGCAACGCCGTGATCCTTGGCAACCGCCTTCAGGCCACGGCTGACCTCAGAGACCGCCTCGTAATTGGAGCGGGTGCGCTGATCGGGATGGACGAGCTGGAGATAGTCCACGATGACCAGATCGAGCGATACACCGCGCGCGGCCATCCGGCGTTTATGCCGGCGGACGATCATGCCGATGCGGCCGATGGTCAGCTTGCCGGCGTCCACGATCTGAAGATGCGAACTCGCCAGCATATCGCGAGCCTGGACAACCTTGCGGATCTGGTCGGGTTTCAGCTTGGCATCGCGGATGGCCTCGAACGGGATGCCGCGCTGCCCGTCAAAGCACAGGTCGGATGCCATGCGCGCGCCCAGTTCGGTGCTGGACATTTCCAGGCTGATGAACAGGACGCCATACCCAGCCTGAACCGCGCCAAGGGCATAGGATATGGCAACCGCTGTCTTGCCCATGCCTGGCCGAGCGGCGCAGATGACAAGCTGCTTCGGCCGCAATGGACCCAACAGTTTATCGATCGGCGGGATGATCTTGCACTCGACACCCAAGATCGGCTCGTCAAAACTCGCCAGCAGTTCGTCGAGGCACTGCGCTCCGGTCGGCTGGTGAAGGGTTTCGCCGTGCTGGGTGGCTTCAACAATCGCAGCATCGGCCGCATTGATGATCGCCTCGGTCGTTTCCTCGCGATCGCCGGCAAGCTCTACGGTCGATTGCAATCCAGCGATGAGGCGACGGCGCGCGGCGAAGTCGGCGATCTGATCGGCCGCCCGCTCATCAACCATGAGGGATTGTGCGCCCGTCAGGCCGGCGAAGAAGCTCATGCCGCCAAGGGATTCGAAGGCTTGATCGCCTTCCAGATAAGGCTTGAGCGTGAAGGGATTGACCGGCCGGCCCATCGAATGCTCGCGGACAATCAGCCCGTAAATCTTTCCGATGATCGGCTCGGCAAAATCCTCGGGCCGTAGCTTGTCGGCAATCCGATCGATGCACCGGTTTTCGGTGAGCATCTTGCCCAGCAGCGCGGCTTCGGCTTCGATGTTCTGGAACACCTCGGGCGTGGGGAGCGTGTGGATCATTGGCACCGGTCCATCGAAATGAAGGCGTCGCGCCAAGCGGCCCAAGCGCGTGCTTGGGCGACGCAATGTTGATGCGAAACGGCAAGCGTCGGATCGGCGATGACCTCCCGCGTCAATGCGGCGTAGCGCTCCCATGCGGCCTCAACCGCTGATTGTGTGGGAAGGACGGCGACCGCGCTCACTCGAACATCTCCACAGCCCAGCCGCCGCCTGCCTTCTTCGAAAGCGCGCGGACAGCCTTGAACACGAAGGGATACATCTCGGCCGCGACTTTGATCTTCACCCGCGCGTCATCGGTCCAGAAACCCTTGACCTCGTGGCATTCCATCTGTCCATCAGCACGCATCACGGCGAAGTCGGGCGTATAAAAAGTGTTGTCGGCGAGGCGCAGTTTCAGGCCCTCGAACCGGACCCATGCGATATCACCCGCAATCTCGGCGAGGCGAAGGTCGGCTGCATAGGCCGCCTCCGTCTTGTTCATGGCGCCTTGTTTCAGGCGGCCGAGGGCTTGTGTGGCGCGCCTCATGCGACGGCCCTGCCCCGCGCTTCACGCATTCCGCGAAGGCGACTGTATCGACCGGCAACCATGCCTTTGGTGCAGCCAAGCATGTCAACCGTCTCACGCAGGGTCTTACCGTTGTAGAGCGCGGCCATCAGCCTGGAATCCCGATCTCGCGTCCAGAACGGCACTCGCTCATCCTTGCGATCGATTTCCTTTATCGCCCATTCAAGCTCGCGCGATTCGGCATCGGTCAGCGCACGGGTGCGCGACAAAGCGTCGAGACGGGCGAATGTTTCCGTAGGAGCCCGTGGCATCATTGCGCTTGCCATCCCATCTCGGCCTTGATCTTGCCGAACAGGCGAGACCCTTCCTGCTGCGATAGCCCCATCGATCGGGCCGCAGCGGAAATAGACCAACCTTCGGAAACCAGATCGGCGAGCTGGTCCATGTGGCGCTTGGCGCGAGCGCGGCGAATGTTGAGAGACGAAGCCCACGTCATCCCCGCGCTCCCAACCAAACAGGATCACGCTCGATCGCGTGGTGCATCCGAGTCGTGTGACCGCGACGGGCCGCCAATGAGCGAGCCGCACGGTGCCGCTTCCGCTGTTCCAGCGCAGCATCAAGCGCGTCCTCTGCAAGGCGAGCGCGGATGATGGACGCCATCTGGTCGTGATCGATGATCATGCTGCTTCTCCGAACAGTGGGGTATCGAGACCGGCCGCAACCGCCCTCGCTTCATCGCTGTCCAGGCGCGCCATCTCGATCGCGGCTAGTCCGCCAGCGCCGGTGACGTGAGCGATGCGGCGATTGATGTCCGCGATATATTCGGCCTCACGCTCGATCAGGATGGCGTTGAAGCCTTCCGCCATCGCAGCAATACCAGTGGTTCCGCTGCCCGCGAACGGGTCAAGGACAAGGCCCCCCGGTGGCGTGATCAGCCGGCAGAGCCAGCGCATCAGGTCGAGCGGCTTTACCGTGGGGTGCTTGGATCCGAAGCGCTCATCGGCAGTGGCTTTGGCGCTGTAAAAGAACCGGGCAGCGGAACCGGAATCGCCATACGTCGGATGCTCCTCGCCGCTTCGATCGCGAATTTCAAAGGTGCCGATCCTGCCAACCCCTCGCGCGCGATGATGGGGCAGAAACAGGCCGGATTGTGTGTCAGGAAATCCCGCCAGTACCTCATCGCTGCCATCGTGGATGACGTTGGCGGGCCAGCGGGCGAGGTCGCCTTCCGTCTCAATCCGACACGCTTCGATATTCAGAGCGCCGACGCCATGTGCCTGCAGGTTTGCCGCAATCGTCCCGCACAGCGGCTTGCGCGCCAGTACGATCGGCTCGATGGCAGGCTTGAGCGCCGACCCCCAACCTTCCCAATCCCCATGTTGATTATGGGATTTCGGGAAGCCGCAACCGTAAAGCCAGGCGAGCTGATCGCGGACCTCGAAACCCGCATCCTCGATCGCGCAAACCATGCGGTGATAGGTGCGGGTTCCGCCGAACGCGACCAGATGCGCGCCGGGCTTCATGACGTCGAACACGGCGCGCCATGTCTCGGGGCGAAAAGCGATATCGCCGCCATCCCATTTTTTGCCCATGAAACCACGGGCAGAACGGGCATAAGCACCTGTCTTGCCGACCTTCACCGGCGCGGCATTGTCCGCGCTGAACCGCTTGACGATGCTGGTCAGATGATAGGGCGGGTCGGTGACGACGGAATCCACCAGCACGCCTTCAGCGAGAAGGCGCGGCAGGACTTCCAGGCAGTCACCGTGCTCGACCCTCACCCCACCACCTTCGGCAGCAGCCGCCCCGTCTTGGGATCGCGCATGACCGCGGACGCCTTGAGCGCACGAAGCTGCTCTCGGGCATCGGTTTCCGAGCGGATGCGGTCGGCGATTTCGTCGCGGAGCTCGGCAATCTCCAGCGTCCGAGAACTGGTAATAAAACGAAAAAGATCGCGTTCGACCACGACGGCATCGTGCGTTGCGCGTGTGACAAATGGCAGTTTCATGCAGCCCTCCCTGCGCTGGACAGAGGAAGGACCGTGGCGATCAGCGCATCCGCCGCGTCCGTGGTGATTTTTTCCTCAGTGTGGTCGATCCGGTTGTCGGCCGCGCACCGCGCGATAACCGCGAAGTGCTGCATCCCGTTCGCGACAATCTGCATCGGCCGCAGTGCCTCGGGCTCGTCCAAAGGGCATGCCGAATAACCGATGAGCGCCATGATCGCGCGAACCGACGGCTTGCCGAGAACGACCGCGATAGAAAGCGCCCGCGACAGGCTGGGCTCTTTCGGCCCGTCATTGCGCATGTAGGACGCGATCGTGTCCTTGCTGACGCCGCTTTCGTCCGCGATCTGCTGGACGGTGAAACGCCGCTCGACATTGACCGCAATGTGAAGCTGCCGTTTGATTACGGTAGTGGTACGATCATGCGAGACGATCGGGCTGTCTTGTACTGACGGCTTGTTACCCACGGTCTAAATCTCCAGCATGAGAAAGGAACGGACGCTCCGGCCAGTGACGGTCGGACAGCAGATCAAAGGAGTGCTTTCGCGCAGGCAGTTGGAGATGCGGGCCCATTCAAAGCCACCCGTCTGGGTCATGGGGGTCGCCAAAGATGGCGATGACGACCACGAAGCCGACCAGAAGGATCGCCGCGACCGTCACGCTGCTGCCGCCGGGGATGCGGGCTGATGCCAGATCATGCCGCAGTCCTCTCCGGGGAGAACTTGCGCCCTCCCCGGTTCGGCCTATCGTATCGAAGGGGAAACGATACGAAGGACTCTATTCGATGGCGATCGCTCAAGACACCGCCGCGCTTGTCGCAGCCCAACTCACAGCCGCGTGGGCGAGCCGCAGAGGACCGGAACAACGGATCGATCCGTCTCGTCCGATTGAAGCGCAGATCCTCAACGTCTATCTGCGATTCAAGGACGCCGTCGCCGAAGTGGACATCGGCGGTCTCAGGGCGGATTAGCTCAGACACGATACAGCTCATCAACAAATCGAAGGCGGGCGTTGTCCGGGTCAATCCTGCGCAATTCAGCACGGAGAATATTCAGCGGATCATCGCGACATTTCTCGGGATCGAACTTACCCAGCACGAAATCCAAATAGCGCGCGGCCTCCTTTACGGGGTCGCCGTGTTCGCGCGAGGTCGCCAGTTCGAGACACTGGGCCGCAAGCTCCCGTTCTTCGGCATTTCGCACGGCAGTTCCTTTCTGTTGGGTGGATTTTGGAGCAGTGCGCTCGCCCTGCCCGCTCATGCTGGCCTCGCTTCGGCAGAGGGGGTGGTTTTTGTTGTCGTTTGAATCGCGCGCACTAGCGGCGCCCAAGTCCCATCCAACCGCGGATCAACCTCTCGCTTTTCGATGCGGAGAATTGTGGTCTCACTCACTGCGGCAAGACTGGCGAGTTCCGCTCGACTTAAGCCTGCTCTTTCGCGGGCATCTTTGAGCGTAGACGGGTCGAGGGGGTCTATCATGCCCGGCATCGTAGCTGCACATGTGCAGTATTGCAAGATGCTTATGTGCAGCGTGTAGGTGCAGCTATGCAGTGCTATTCATCAGCCGTGAGGGACGAACAGAAAATTATCGCCGCCTGGATTGAGCGCATGCGAGTGAAGCATGGCGTCAATTTCAGAGAGTGGGCGGAGCGAGCGGAACTCGGCGCAGACACAACCATCAGTCGCGCGGTAAAGCCAGACTACACGTCGGTCACAACAATACCGACGATCGATGCGCTCGCGCGTGCTTTAGGCGAGCCGTCCATTCTCGAGTATTTCTCGGAACACCAATCCATTGCACTCCCTAGTGGAGAAAGGATGATAGCGGCGCTGGGCGCGGCGCTGACGGCGTCCGGACGCGCCGATCTCGTAAATGAACTCGCTGTAAAGCTAGCTCGGTTTCTGCCAATTGTTCTCGCAGGCGCATCAGTTCCCCTACGGAATGATCCGATCGACGAAGCGACACATGGCGGCGAGCCATTTCAAGCTCCCGCCACACAGCATCACGACAAGCAGTGATCAGCGCGCACTCGAGGGAGCATGGATCACACCCCGCCCCGCAGCCTGGCGTGTCGCGGATCATCATCGCGCCGAAACCCTCCCCCCGATTGTTCTCGTTGCGTTCTCATTTTTTCGATCCAACAAGTCAACAGGAGGGAGTCCCGCAATGAGACTGGCAATTCCGATGTGCGCAGCCGCCGCCCTGTCTGGATGCGGCGCAGACAGCGGCTCGAATTATACCCTGTACCGCAGTTCGATCTTCGACCCTGGGGCGCGTGTGCATTGGGCAACTTTCAATGCGAAAGAAAGCAATCCCGCTTACAATCTAAACAATTGTCAAATGGCGGCACGATTGTTGAACGCGAATTATCGAGCTTCAAGCGCGGAAATGGGAAAGTTACCAGACCCCCATATGGGATTTTGGTGTGAGCCTGGCGCATTTCATACAGATGGATCTATCCCTGTTCATTTCTCATCTGCATTTCCTACTGATGTCTGATGTCGAGAGCAGTCATATTCGACGCCATCAACGCCTCCCCATCAGAACGGTAGCGTATCGTCCCGCGCAAAGGCTGACATTTCCTTAGCGACTCGGAGGATCGTTCCGGGTTTGTTCTGATAGGAATTTTCCTACAGGGCAAGCGGCGCCGGATTGAGCGGAACTATCCCGTTGATTGGTTGTTGACGTTTCTGAGCCTATCAATATGATAGGTTGATGGCAGAGGCAGAGATTGTTCAGCTTGGGCTTTCGGCTCATCGCGCCCTTAAAATGATCCGGGAAATTGCAGCCGAAAGCGGTAACATAGTCGTTATCAGGCACGCAAAAGATCGCAGGAGGCAGCGGAAGATATCTCGCTCTCAGATAGAAGCGTGTGTGAGGAAAGGAACAATTCAAGAAGGACCGTTTATGAATTCTCACGGTAATTGGCAGGTGTCTATGTTTCGGCATGCAGCCGGCCAAGAGCTAACGTGCGTGGTGGCTATCGATTGGCCATCCAAGGTTATTGTTATTACTACTTTTTGATGGGGATTTGAGATGGCTTACCACTATACGGAGAGCGGTCTCGACAACGTGTATTTGGAGAACGGTTTCACCGTTCATCAGACGCCGTATGGCGAGGGACTATCGATCAAGGACACCGAGGGCTTGCACAAGCTGATCGGCAACTGGATCGTGTCCATGCCAAACAGCATCAATGGTGCAGAGCTGCGCTTCCTCCGCATTGAGATGGAGATGACCCAGCGCAACCTGGCTGAGATCATCGGCGTTGAAGAACAAGCGATCGGTCGTTGGGAGCGTGCCCGCTCGCGGCCTATCAGCGGCCCCGCTGATCGGTTGCTAAGAGCGCTTTACACCGAGTATGTTGGTGGAGATGGCTCTATACGAAGAATGATTGAGCGTCTCGTTGCGCTCGATAGCATCGACAAGCCGCAAGTAAGACTTCGCGAGAAGCATGACCGTTGGCAAGTCGCTAACGCAGCGTAACTGTCCTCCCCTGGCCCGGTGCACGTCGCCGGGCATTTTTTGCCATGTGATCTCCGGCACAACGCGCCCCAGTCACACCTCATAACGTGGCCTCGTCCGCAGCTTGCGACTCGTAGAGTGCTGAACACGTAACCTGCGGACAACCTAACTCTCTCGGGCCAGCTTCTTGATCCGCTGCCGCAGCAATTCCTCAACATCGCGCATGCGTTCTGCAATATCGACGAGTTGATCGCGAGCTGGGCTGTTCTCCAAATCAAAGGCAACGGCTTCTACCCTCCGTGCCTCAACACCCAGGGCGATAATGGCCACGTCCGCGATCAATCCCATGTCATCAGTCATATCGGCTTAAATCCCGCGTATTGCCCGCACCTGCTCCACATACCCGCGAAACCCCTTGGTTCGACTCGGCCGCATACGAGATGCTCCATAGGCATAGCGAGATGACAGGCATGGCGGGACCCACATTGCTCGAAATACCCACGCTTCTATCGGGCGGGGTGCTGCTGGTTGTCGGCGGCGCGGGTTGGCTCGCTTGGCATCACCCAAAATCGCTTCAACGGCTGTTAGGCGAACTTCACTGGCTTATGCTCGTCGCCGCATGGACGATCATCGCGATCGCCCTTTTCACGGCCTTACCGATCAATGGCACGCTCGCAGTGGGCATCCTCGCCGGCATTACTCTCGTGATGTTCGCTCTGTATCGAATATCCAAGGCTGCCGAGAGTGACATGGGCCGCAAAGACGACGATCGGCCGCAAAAGCGTCGCCGCCCCTAAGAATGCCAGCCCAAAATAGAGAGCCTGCTTGTAGGCGGCGCTGTCGAGCCGGTCGCTTCCCTTGTCCATGCCCTTTGATAGCACGCCGATTCGTCGCGGTCGAGATTAAATGCTGCATATGTGCATTTATCTGTTGACCCCAGAACTGCACATGTGCATTATCACTCCCACACCGCCTGACCTGCTTCGGCACGCGAGACGGCGAACTGGGAGATCAACGTGGCAACCGAGAAATTCGAAATCCGCAACCGATGGACCGGAGAGGTCCAGGTAACGGCCGAAATCAACTGCGCTCCTGACGCGCCTCCGTCTGTAAAACTTGGTCTGGCTGTCCGTTGGGCGTTGAAAGAGCGCGCCTACCTGAGCGACGCCAACCTGAGCGACGCCAACCTGAGCGGCGCCGACCTGAGCCGCGCC
Source organism: Sphingomonas sp. SCN 67-18 (assembly GCF_001724715.1). GTDB lineage: Bacteria > Pseudomonadota > Alphaproteobacteria > Sphingomonadales > Sphingomonadaceae > SCN-67-18. The sequence goes on along the minus strand of NZ_MEFG01000005.1, from coordinate 61,507 downwards.
AACCTGAGCCGCGCCAACCTGAGCGACGCCAACCTGAGCGACGCCAACCTGAGCGGCGCCGACCTGAGCGACGCCAACCTGAGCGACGCCGACCTGAGCGACGCCAACCTGAGCGGCGCCAACCTGAGCGACGCCAACCTGCGAGCCTTCAAAGCTGACATGTGGATGACGCTCACGCAGAATCAGACCGAGGTGCCGGGCCTTATCGCAGCCCTCCGGGCGGGAAGGATCAATGGTTCTCAATACGAAGGCGAATGCGCGTGCCTCGTCGGTACGCTCGCGAATTTGTCCGCTACGCCATATTCCACGCTGGATCATAACGCCAACAATCCGGCCGAAATTTGGTTCGCGATGATCTCCGAGGGAGACAAGCCCGGCGATGATACCGGCGGTGGCTACGCTGCCCAGAAGGCGCTGGAATGGGCATTGGAGTGGTGCCGGCTGAGCGGTGTCGATCCCGATGGCGTACCCGCCGGGCTGGACGCCGCGTGATGCGCACCCTCAGCCTCCCTGCGACCAAGGCGGTGATCTTGGCGGCGTTCGACACACTGCCCGACGCGGTGATGATCGAAGTTCTCCGCGTCGGCGCTGAACGTTTTAGCGGTTATCGCCTTGGATACGACCAGCTGGACGCCGGACTGGACTCTCTCGCTGAGGAAATCCGTGAGGACGATCGGCGCGGTCCGATCGGCAACATGCTGACGCCCATGAGCGATGGATCGGGTGTCTGGCTATGAGCCGTGCCCGCACACAGGCCGCCTGCCGTCGCAGCGTTGAGCGTGATCCGTTCGCACATCCACTGGCCGACGCGCTGGACCGGATGACCGCCGAAACCCCCGCTGTGCGCTGGCTGCTTGCTGCTGGCCCTGTCGCGCGACGACTGAACGAGGAATCGAAGGATGACGCATAGCGCAGAACATACGCCGGGGCCGTTTGAGGACCTGGAAGCCGCACTCACGACGCTGAGAGATGCGATGACTGCTGACCCCGAATACGCTTGGGGTTGGCACTGTAATCTTGCGATGCCGGTCATGGATGCAACAGGCGTTTCGATCGAATTGGCAAACAAAGCTGGCGCGCATCTGATGCAGCACCTGTTCGGCGTCGATATCACCAAGGACGGACGCTTCGAGTTCGAGAAGTCGGGCGCGCAGCAGTACGCTGAATTGCGGATCGCCATAGATAGCGATGCGGACGCCGCCATCGCCAAGGCGACCGGCATATGAGCGGCCGTCCATTCATGTTCGGGAACGCTCCGATTTTGCGCGCGCTGGCCTATCTGGACGACTTGAAGTCACTTCAATCGGGCATCGGCCGGTTCAAAGCGCAGCGAGCCCTGTTGAAGCGCAGCGGAGAGGTTGTCAGCGATCTGATCGATGAAAATCGCGGCCTGAATAAGCTTCGCTCAGACATCATAAACGCAATTACTGAACACAAGGCAGCAGAGGTTCAGGCGGTCGCCGCACGAGATGCCGCCGAACGCGCCAAAGGCGGTGACGCATGACCCGCCCCGATTTCCCCAGGTCCGGTTTGGTCACCGGACAGCCAGAGCATCGTTTGTCGGGTGAGCAGGTGTTGCGGGCCGGCGCTAACCACGCCGCCAGCTCACGTTCAAGCGATGGCTCTGGCCCCCTGCTCTCCCGTATCGACGTTATTCCGACGCTCTACAAGCTGGCGGCAGTGGCTTTCGTGGCCGGGTGCGCCTCGTGGATCGGTGGTGTGCTGTGACCGCCTACCAAGCAGCGTGGTCTCTCGCAATCATCGGTGTTTGGTTGTTCGGAGCAGCGTGCGCTGGCCTCACGATCGAGCTGTGGGCGCGTCGCAGGCTTCGCCTTATGCGAGAGAGGGAGCGCGCCGGCCTCTGCATCACATGCGGCGAAGTACCACCCCTGCCCAACATTCTGGAATGCGCCGATTGCCGCGACGCTCGGCAATATTGAGGATTGAAGATGAAAGCACAGGCAATCATCGCTAGCTCTGAGACGGTCGGGGATATTCTCGACAGATCGGACGCCGAGGCCCGCGATCGGGCAAAGGCCGGCAGTAATGCCCCGGCTGACCCGTTCGACGCTCACAAGGCGGATATCGAGGATCTGTACGACGAGGCCAAGAACTGGCTGGACGGCGCTGAGATCGAGAACCAAGCGCAGGCCGACACACTCGCGACCCTGATCGACCGCCTGCATAAGGCATGGAAGGCCGCCGACGCATCCCGCGACGCTGAGAAGCGCCCGCACATGGAAGCGTCAAACGCCGTGCAGGCCAAGTACAAGCCGATCCTCGAAAAGGCGGATACAGCCAAGACCGTCGCGAAGAAGGCGCAGGAAACATTCCTGAAAAAGCTGCGCGACGAGCAAGCTGAGATTGCCCGCAAGGCGGCGACGGTCGCCCAGGCGAAGGCCGACGAGGCGCTTGCCGCGATCAAGGCCGCCAACGAGGCGGGCGATCTGGGCGCGCGCGAACAGGCCGAAACGTTGGTCGAGGAAGCCAAGGTCGCTGTCATAGAGGCGCGGGTCGCAGAGAAGGCCAAGCCACAGGCCAAGAGCGAGTTCGGCGCCCGTGCGCTAGGGCTTCGCTCCGTCTGGGCTCCGACGCTTACCGATGGAATTTTGGCGATGCGCCATTACTGGCCGCTTCCCGAGCGCCGCGCCGAGATGGAGGCGCTGATGCTCGACATGGCCCGCAAGGACGTTCGCGCAGGCGCCCGTCAGATTCCCGGCTTCGATATCACAGAAGGATTCGTCGTATGAATGCGCAGGCCAATATCGTCGCCGCACCGCCGGCGGTCTATTCAGCAATCGCGGCAATCCAGGGAGAGTTGGCTAAGGTCGGCATTTCCAAGGACGGCGTGAACGAACAGCAGAAATACAGGTTCCGCGGCATCGACCAGGTGTACGGCGCTCTGTCGCCGCTACTCGCCAAGCATGGCCTGTGCGTCCTGCCCCGCATCGTGAGCCGGGATATGCGCGAGCGCGTCAGCATCAAGGAGTATAACGGTACCAAGCGCGAAAGCGTGCTGTTCTACGTCACCGTGGAGGCAGAGTTCGATTTCGTTGCGACCAGCGACGGTTCGACGCACACGGTCCGAACCTTCGGCGAAGCAATGGATAGCGGCGACAAGGCCACCAACAAGGCCATGTCAGCAGCGTATAAGTATGCGGCGTTCATGGCGTTTGCGATCCCAACGGAGGGAGACAACGACGCCGACGAGACCACGCACGATGTCCGCCCGACTGAGGCGCAGGCCGACGCTCCCGACATGACGCCGAAAGGCGGTTGGGGCGATTGGGCCACGCTGCTGCTCGAAACCATAGCCTCATCGCCCAGCAACGACGCCCTGGACAAGCTTCGGGACAACGAAAAGCAGCGCATCAACGCCTCCAAGAAAGAGGACGCGACGATGTACAAGGCGATCGGGGATGCCTTCAAGGCCCGCCGAGCCGTTCTCGATGACGAAATCCCGTACTGACATGACCTACAAGCTCTCCCTCGCCACCCGCCAGCGCATGGCCGCCAATAAGCAGCGGCGGTACTGGAGCGACCCGGAAACCCGGCTGAACGTGATCAATCGGGCGCGCACCTATCGTGGTGCCCCAACGATTGAGACGCTGGATGATCTGGGCAAGCGCCGGCCGGCGGAAAGCCGGCGGCGTGATGGCGCTGGGCGCTTTGCCCCGGACGCCCGATGATGTTCGCCAAACTCGCCAAGCATGTGCGGATCAAGCCGCGCGCAGCTGCCCGGCCGACGGTCGAGGAGCAGCGCCACCTGGACCGCGTGGCGTCGATGATCTGCATCGGCTGCGGGGCCTGGAAAGTCGAAATTCACCACGCGATGAAGGTGCCCGGCAAGATCCGGCGGCGTGACAATCGCTTTGTCGTCCCGCTCTGCGCTGAATGCCACCGTGGCGACAGCGGCGTTCATGGACTGGGGTCGGAAGCTGCCTTCAAGCTGAAAACCGGCGTGGATATTGCCGAAAACGCGATTGACCTGTGGGAGAACCGACATGTCTGACGAACCGATCATGCTCTTTCGCAAGGTGCTGGGCGGGCTTCGGCCGGCGGGCAGAGCGGCAGAGGACGCGCTCGCGGCAATCGATGATCAGCCCGTTCGCGTCCGCATCACCCGAACCCGAGGCAATGTCCGCCGTAATGCGCTCTATTGGTCGTGCCTTGGCGTCGCCGCCCCCATGCTGGACGAGCGAGCGCCGGGCCTGACCACCGAGCTTCTGCATAAGGTGCTCAAGGATCGCTACGGCCTGGTCAAGGTCGTGACGCTGCCCAGTGGCGAGACGATCAAGGATTACGACAGCATTGGGTTCGCCCAGATGACCGAGCCCGATCGCGCCAAATTCATAGACTGGTCGCTGAACACGCTGAGCCATTGGCTTGGGTGTGACGTGACCGATCTTCGCCGCGAAGGTGAAGCCGCTTAATTCCAAGGGAGGATGGAGGACTAGCTTAACAAGCGCTCCATTATTTTCATGACGCAGGAAGCCAGAGTTCGCAGCTACCGTGATAGCGACGCCTATCGCCGCAGCCAGCGCTACGACAATGACGGCCGGGCTGTGTTCCCGCTGGCGTTCAGCGACCGGCCGCGAAAGGTTGTCGGGCAATGAAACTGATATTCGCCGTCACCGGTGGCAGATCCTACGATAATTATGATCATGTGAAGCGCGTGCTGGACGAAGAGCGGCCGGGTGCGATCGTGCAGGGTGAATGCCCGTATGGCGGTGCCGACGCGATGGCGGCCAGATGGTGCGCGGATAATGGCGTCCCCTGCATCGGGATAAAAGCGAACTTCAACCATTATGGGCGCGGCGCTGGCCCTATCCGCAATGGCTGGATGCTCGACTTGATCGAGGTTTACAAGGTCATCGCTTTTCCCGGCGGGCGTGGAACCGAGAATTGCGTTGAGCAGGCACGACGTCGTGAAATCCTTGTGCGTGACGAGCGTGGCGTTCGACCAGTTCGCAGCCCCATTGAGAGAGCGCCCCAATGATCCTCCTAGCCGCCGCCCTCGCCTGCGCGCCCGTCGCTACAGACGGTGACAGCATCCGCCTTTGCTCCGGTGAGCGGGTGAGGCTCTTGGGCGTGGACGCTCCCGAACTGGGAGGCTGCCATCCCCGTGGCCGTCACTGCGCACCGGGTGATCCCATCGCGTCCAGGGACAACCTGCGCCGCCTGATCGAAGGCAAGGCGCTCAAGATCGAGCGCATCGCCAAGGACCGCTACGGGCGCACCATCGCGCGGGTTCGCGTCAATGGCCGAGATTTGTCCTGTGCCCAGCTCGCGGGTGGCTTTGCGATCTATCGCCGGGATTGGGACAACGGGCTGAGAATTTGGAAGGAGTGCGGGCGGTGAGCGACATCGGCAGGATAGCACGCAAATATCGGCGGGCATTGCGTAACGAGACCGGAGTGCGCTTCACCTTCGAAGAATTGCAGGCGTGGGCCGCATTGGGCGCGCTCGCCATCGCCAGTGAAGCAGAGAACCAGGAGCTTACGGAATCATGGGTCGCGACACATCGCCCTACATCGTCGGGGATTACTGGCTCGACAAGCGGCGGGACGGCAAAGCGCCCGACATCTGGCAGATCGCCAGCTACGCTCCCAAGTCTCGATCGGTCATCTATCGCAGCACTAAGCAGCGCAGCCTAGAAGATGCGAAACCGATCATCCATGCAACAGTCGAGAAGGTGCGGGCGCGCAAGCTCCAGCCCCTCGACGAAGCCAAGGTCATCCCGCAACTCATCCTCGCATATGAAGAGCATGGGCGGCACGTCGATAGCGCGGTCACTATCGCGGGCTCCCTGCGCGCTTTCGTGGGCTTCCTGATGCAGGACGAAATCGGATCGAACGCAACGGTCGCGGAGCTTACGCAGTCGGTCATCGCGCGATTCATCAAGTGGCGGATGGCCCCGCATAGCCATTCCGTTCCATGGTTCGGCAAGGTCTATAATCACACGTCCGCCGGCCTTCGTGGGGAAAGCGTGCAGCGCAATCTTGTCGATATCCGCGCCGCGCTGAACCATGCGGTGGCTGCGGGACGAATCCCATATGCCCCGAAGATCCAGTCCATGCCAACATCGCAACGATCGATGCCGCGCGACCTTCGATTCACGGTCGAACAGCTCGGCGCAATTGTCGGCTTCACAAAAGACGACATCGCCACCCACCGTTGGATCCTGTTGATGATCGCAACCGCCTGCCGCCCGGAGGCTGGGCTATCGATGATTCCGGCGGACCAGTGGCAACCTCCGCTCTTGGATATCCATCCGGCATCATGGCCCAGGACGAAAAAGCACAATCCCGTCGTGCCGGTCATCAAACCGTTTGCTATGGTGCTGAAAGCGTGGGTCAAGTCTCCACACCCGCCAGTCCGGTCGCGGCGTACCGCCTGGCGCACCCTGCGCCGCGCGCTGGAACTCCCGGCCGACAGCGTGCCCAAAACGATCCGCCATACGATTGCGACCGAACTTCGTCGAAGAGGCGTGCCGGCACAGGAGATTAGTGGGCTGCTCGGACATGTGGCGATGAACCGCACGACCGAGGTCTACGCCAAATACGATCCCAATTATCTCGCGAATGCCGAATCGACGCTGACCACAATTTACACCGAGGTCATGGCCGCTTCAGAGGCTTGGCTTGCTGACCATTTGCGGACCAAAGTTGGGAATAAGCCGACGATAGTGATTGACAAACCCAAGGAAAACGTAGAAAATACTAAGGCTTAAATGGTGGGCGCTGACGGGCTCGAACCGCCGACATCTTCCGTGTAAAGGAAGCGCTCTACCAACTGAGCTAAGCGCCCTCCCGGCCGCCCTGCCAAATTGGCGCGGCGGGGGCAAGCGGCTAGACGGACAGGGCGCCGGTGCGGCGGGCGGCGGCAAAAAAGGCGGTCATCCCTTCCGCCGCGGCATCCGACAATTCGATGAAGATGCGCCGCCCGTCCTCCGGGTCCGCGCGCCTGACGAACATATGATGTTCGGTCATCATGCGGATCCAGCGCAGCGCAGTCGTCGCCGGTACCGCCGCCGCGATGCACAGGCTGGACACCGCCACCGCCTGCCGGTCGATCCGCGCCGCCATCAGGTCGAGCAGCATGTCCCAGGCCGGATCGGCGAACAGCGTATCCGCGAAAAACTGGTCACGCAGCCGCCGGATGCGGATCACGGTGCGCACCGTGGCGGAGGTCAAAGGCCGATCCAGCAGGACGCCCGGCTCGGCGCGGAACTGCTGGGGCATTTCCCGTGCCATGGACCGCGTGCGCGCCGCCTCAGGCTGGGTTTCGGACAATTGCGCCAGCGCCCGGGCGATCCGTCCCACTTCCTCGCTCAGCCGTTGCAGCCGGTCCGCATCCGCCTCCACCCCAACATCGTGCAGCCGCCGCCGCCGGTTCGCGCAGGCCAGCCCGATCGCCGTCGCCCGTTCCAGCACGGTCGGCTCGCACAGCAGGGTGACATTGCCCTGGTCCACCCGCGCCATCACCGCGTCGATCAGGGAAAGCGGCATGGAGATCACGGCCGAGATCGCCCCGTCCCGCGCCATGGCGTTGACCTGTTCGACCAGCCCCTCCTGCGCGGCGCCCCCATCCTCATCCAGCTCGACCATCACCGCGTCGACCCGCACCTGCGCCGACAGCCGCCCGCCGGCAGCCGCGATGGGCAGGGCCGCACTCACCCGGCCGCCCACATTCGCCACCGCCTCCGCCGCGACCGCGCGCGCACCGGGGTCATTCCCGAAAATCAGGAGCGTGGGCGCGTCGTCATAACGCACCCCCTCATTGTTGAAACCATCCATAGCGCGACCCTTGTTCAGCTTCTGTTCCCGACAGTGCAATCATTTCGGAGGAAGGTCAGCCCCCCGTTGGTCCATTCCGGATATTTTGTTTACCATGCCGATTTCAGCAGCTTGGCTGTGCGGGGGCAACCCGGAATCTTCATCCATAACGGATCGAACAATTCCATCCGCGTCCCCGGCGCTGGCCCGCGTGAGCACGGCCATTCGCCGTTTCAGCCGCGCGCGATCACGCCGTAAACCCTGCTCCAGCGCCAGCGCCTCCCGCGCGGCATCCGCGATGGCGCGGCGCAGCGGGCCGCTGTTCAGGCCATGACGGTCCAGCGTATCGCGTGCGTGGCCGAGCAGCCCGGCGAGCTGCATCAGCCAATGTTGCAGCCGCATCGCCCGCTCGTCCCGGCGGGTCGCGGCGATCAAGGCGTTGAGCGCCCTTGCCCGTTGCGCGTCGATATCCATGCCGGACGGGACGGCCGCCCGGCGCCGGAATTGAACGGCGATTGGTCCGGAACGGTCGATCCCGCGCGATCAGGCGGGATCGACCGGCCGAGAGCCGGTCAGTCGAGCGACTTGACGATTTCCTCGACCATCTTCTTGGCGTCGGCGAGCAGCATCATGGTGTTGTCGCGGTAGAAAACGTCATTGTCGACGCCGGCATAGCCGACCCCGCCCATGGACCGCTTCACGAACAGCACCGTCTTGGCCTTTTCGACGTCGAGGATGGGCATGCCGTAGATGGGCGAGGATTTGTCGGTCTTCGCCGCCGGGTTGGTCACGTCGTTGGCGCCGATGACGAAGGCCACGTCGCTGCGCGCGAACTCGCTGTTGATGTCCTCCAGCTCGAACACATCGTCATAGGGCACGTTGGCCTCGGCCAGCAGCACGTTCATGTGCCCCGGCATACGCCCGGCGACGGGGTGGATGGCGTATTTCACGGTGACACCATGTTCCTTCAGCTTGTCGCCCATCTCCCTCAGCGCATGCTGCGCCTGCGCCACGGCCATGCCGTATCCGGGCACGATGATGACCTGCTCGGCCTGGCTCATCAGGAAGGCCGCATCCTCGGACGATCCCCGCTTCCACGGCCGGTCCGTCGCCGCCGCGGCCGCGCCACCGGCGGAATCGCCGCCGAAGCCGCCGGCGATGACGCTGATGAAACTCCGGTTCATTGCCCGGCACATGATGTAGGAGAGGATGGCGCCGGACGAGCCGACCAGCGCGCCGGTGATGATCATCGCGGTGTTGTGCAGGGTGAAGCCCATCGCCGCCGCCGCCCAGCCGGAATAGCTGTTGAGCATCGACACCACCACCGGCATGTCCGCGCCGCCGATCGGGATGATCAGCAGGAAACCGATGAGGAAGGACAGCGCCGTCACCGTCCAGAACACCCAGGGGCTCTGATCGGTGAGGAAATAGGCGATCAGCCCCAGGATCGCGGCCAGCGTGCCGAGGTTGATGACATGGCGCGCGGGCAGCGTGATCGGCTTGCCCGACATGTTGCCGTTCAGTTTCAGGAAGGCGATGACCGAGCCGGAAAAGGTGATCGCGCCGATCGCCACGCCAAGCCCCATCTCGATCCGGCTGACCGCGAGGATCTGCCCCGCCGCGTCCGCGATGCCGAAGGCCTGCGGGTTGAGATAGGCGGCCGCCGCCACCAGCACCGCCGCCAGGCCGACCAGCGAGTGAAAGGCGGCAACGAGCTGCGGCATCGCCGTCATCGCGATCTTGCGCGCGGTGACGAGGCCGATGCCCGCGCCGATGGCGATGGCGATGACGATCTCGACGATGGTCGCGTTGAAATGGGTGAGCAGGGTGGTGACCACCGCGATGCCCATGCCGACGATGCCGAAATTATTGCCCCGTCGGCTGCTGGCCGGGCTGGACAGCCCGCGCAGCGCGAGGATGAACAGCACGCCCGATATCAGATAGGCCAGCGAGACCCAGGGGTTGGCGGCAATGGCTTCATGCATGGTCGAAAATCCCCCTTGAGCGCGGCGAACGGAAGCCCCCCGGCATCACCGTTCCTTCTTCTTGTACATCGCCAGCATGCGGGCGGTGACGGCGAAACCGCCGAAAATATTGATGCTGGCCAGCACCACCGCCAGCAGCCCCAGCCATTTGGACGAGGCGGAGCCGGCCGCCGCGCTGGCGATGAGCGCGCCGACGATGATGACCGACGAAATCGCGTTGGTGACCGCCATGAGCGGCGTGTGCAGCGCCGGCGTGACCGACCACACGACATAATAGCCGACGAAGCACGCCAGCACGAAGATCGACAGGATCGAAATGAAGTCCATGATCTACTCCCTGTTTCCGCCCCGGCAGGACGCGCCCTTCACAAACGCACCGGAACGTCGGCGTCCGCCCCGCTGACCGAGATTCGGACCCCCGCGCCATCGCGCGATTTGAACATGATGTTGCGGCCGTAAAGGGCCAGGCCGCGCGGAAAATCATTGTCGCCCATGGTGACGGACGGCAGGCAGCCGCGCGCGACCGTCTTGTCGCCCCAGATGTTGCGGTTGTCCGGCCGCAGCACGCAGAGCTGGAAGGTGTTGCGCCCCGTCACCTCGGCGCGGCTGGCGTAGAACAGCACCATTTCCACCGCCGCGTCCCCCGCCGCCTGCGGCGTCAGCGTCACCGGGGCGATCGCCCGGTCCTTGGCGCGCGGCTGGCGCAGCGCGCTGAACAGGAAGGGGTTGGCGTGATTGAGGTTGAAGAAGGTTTCCGACCGGCCGTCGCCGTCCTTGTCCGCCACGCAGCCGACGAAATAATCGCCCCGTGGCCGCTCAAGCTCGCACGCCACGCCCGGATGATTGGCGATGCCGATCATCGCCGTGCCGGCGTTCAGCAGCGGCTTGTCCCGCCCCGGCTCCACCGCCGCGCCGTCCAGCACGAAACGCGCCGCCGGGCGGAAACGGATGATCGATTCCCACTGCTTCTCGGCAATCAGCAGATCGGGCTGCCCGGCGCCGGCCACCGCGACCCAGCCGGCGACATAGCCGGGGTCCGGTTTCTCGAGCGCCGGGATCGCCGCTGCCCCGAGCAGAGTGGCGATCAGCAAGCTCACCCCAGCAGCCTCTCATTCACCACCTTGCCGCCCTGGGTGATGCGCACGGCGTTGCCGATCTCTTCATCCAGCACCGGCCGCCCCTGGTCCTTGTCCCAGAAGGCGCTGAGGAAATTATAGAGGTTGCGCGCGAACAGCGCCGACGCATCCGCCGCCAGCCGCCCGGGCACGTTGCGGTGCCCGACGATCTTGACGCCGTGCCGCTCGACGACCTCGCCGGCGACCGCGCCTTCGACATTGCCGCCCGCCTCTACCGCGAGATCGACGATCACGCTGCCCGGCCGCATCGTCGCGATCTGCGCGTCGCTGATCAGGCGCGGCGCGGGCCGCCCCGGGATCAGCGCCGTGGTGATGACGATATCCTGCTTGGCGATGTGGCTGGACACCAGCGCCGCCTGCGCGGCCTTGTATTCATCCGACATCTCGGTGGCGTAGCCGCCCGATCCCTCGCCCTCGATGCCCTTGACGTCCTCTACGAAGATCGCCTTCGCGCCAAGGCTTTCAATCTGTTCCTTGGTGGCGGACCGCACGTCGGTGGCGGACACCTGCGCGCCCAGCCGCCGCCCGGTGGCGATGGCCTGCAGCCCGGCGACGCCCACGCCCATGACGAACAGGCGCGCGGCGGAAATGGTGCCCGCCGCCGTCATCATCATCGGGAAGGCGCGGCCATATTCGGCGGCGGCGTCCAGCACCGCCTTGTAGCCGGCGAGGTTGGACTGGGACGACAAAATGTCCATCGACTGCGCGCGGGTGATGCGCGGCATGAACTCCATGGCCAGCGCCTCGACGCCCGCCTTGGCGTAATCGTCGACTCGGCCGCGCTCGCCAAAGGGGTTCAGCCCGGCGCACAGCCATGCCCCCGCCTTGGCGCCCTTCAGGCTGGCCGGGGTCGGCCCCTGCACGCCCAGCAATATGTCCGCGTCCGCGATGACGTCCGCGCGCGCGCCGACGGTTGCACCCGCCGCGGCGAAAGCGTCGTCGTCAATCGACGCGCCGGCGCCGGCGCCCTTCTCGACCGCGACGGCGGCCCCCAAGGCAATGAACTTCTTGATTGTTTCCGGTGTTGCTGAAACGCGGCCTTCGCCCGCGGCGGTTTCCTTCAGGACCCCGATCTTCATGCAGGCGTCAATTCGCCAGGATGAAGACGATGAACATGGCGACGACGAAACACACCACGGTCGAAATTTTCAGAAGGCGCATCACGCCGGCATAAGTCTGCTCGTGCGCCTGAAGGTCACCATGGTCCGCCATTGATCATCCCCTTGTTAATCCGGCCTGTAAGCCCGGCGTGCAAATCCGGTCCTCGCCAATCCCCTCGTCCTTAGCCAGACGCTACGGCCGCCTCAAGCCCCGAACTGCACGCGCTTAATCCGACATTTACCCACTCTGGCTAACAGGGACGTCCTTGGGGGAAGCGACGCAGGGTGGCAATGGCGCAGGACGGCACGCGGATATTGATGCTGATCGACGACGAGCCGGCGCAGCGCCGGCTGGTCGGCGCGATCGCGTCTCGCGCCGGATGGCGGACCATTTTCGCGCCCGACGCGGACAGCGCCATCGCCATGCTGGCAACGCCCGAAGGGCTGGCGCTGGATGCGATCGTACTCGACCATTGGGTGCCCGGTTTCGACGGCGCGGCGCTGATCGCCGCGATCAGGGAGCGCCGCCCGGCGCTGCCCATATTGATGCTGACCGCCCACACCTCCGTCGCCATCGCCGTCGACGCGATGCGGGCGGGTGCCACCGATTTCCTGGTCAAGCCGATCGCGCCCGACCGGCTGCTGACCGCGCTGGACGCCGCCGTCGGCTCCGGCGCGAGCGGCGGGGAGCTGCGCCCGCTTTCCGAAAAAATCTCAGCGCCGCTGGCCTTTGACGAGATCGTCGGATCGGTGCCGCGTTTCCGCGCGGCGCTGGCCATTGCCGCCAAGGCGGCGCGGGCGCGCGTGCCCGTGCTGATCGAGGGCGAGAGCGGCGTCGGCAAGGAAGTGGTGGCGGACGCCATCCACGCCGCCAGCCCGCGCGCCAAGAATCCGCTGATCGCGGTCAATTGCGGCGCGATCCCCCAGAATCTGGTGGAATCCGAACTGTTCGGCCATGAACGCGGGGCCTTTACCGGCGCGTTCGACCGCAAGATCGGCCGGTTCCAGGAAGCGGACGGCGGCACATTGTTCCTCGACGAAGTGGGGGAATTGCCGCTGGACGCGCAGGTGAAGCTGCTGCGCGTGCTGCAATCCGGCGAGATCCAGCCGATCGGCGGGCGGATCATCCGCGACATCGACGTGCGGGTGATCGCCGCGACCAACAAGACGCTGATCGACGAGGTCGCCGCCGGGCGGTTCCGCGAGGACCTTTATTACCGCCTGAACGTGGTGCAGGTGACGATACCGCCGCTGCGCGACCGGCGCGCCGACATTCCGGCGCTGGCCCGCCACCTGCTGGCCCGCATCGCGCGGCAGCCGGGGATGCGCGGGCTGGGCATCACCGACGACGCGCTGTCCGTGCTGCTTTCCTATGCCTGGCCCGGCAATGTCCGCCAGTTGCAGAACGCGCTGTTCCGCGCGTCCGTGCTGTGCGAGGGCGACGCGCTGACCGCCGACGATTTTCCGCAGATCGCCCAGCACGCCATTTCCATCCAGCCGGGCGCGCAAAGCTCCGCATCCTTCCTGGTGGGCGGGCCGGGCGTCACCCTGTTCGAGCCGGACGGCAACCTGCGCACGCTGGACGCCATCGAGGCGGACGTCATCCGCCTGGCCATCGGCCATTATCGCGGGCGGATGACGGAAGTGGCCCGCCGGCTGGGCATCGGCCGGTCGACCCTGTACCGCAAGCTGGGTGAGCTGGGCATCACCGACGTCGCCTGACGCGGCGCGCCCGGCCGGTCAGCCGACCAGCGCCTGATCCCTGAGGCCGCGCCACACGCGCACCGCCTGCACCGTTTCCGCGACATCGTGGACGCGCAGCATCTGCGCCCCCCGCCCGACGCCGGCCAGCGCCAGCGCCAGCGAGCCGCCCAGCCGATCGCCCACCGGCGCTTCGTTGGAGAGCGCGCCGATCATCCGCTTGCGGCTGACCCCCAGCATCAGCGGGCAGCCAAGCCCCTGAAGCAGCGCCAGCCCGTTGATGAGGGCGAGATTGTCCGCCAGCGACTTGCCGAAGCCGATGCCCGGATCGACCATGATCCGGTCGCGCGCGATGCCCGCCGCCTCCACCGCCGCGATCCGCGCGGCCAGCCAGTCATGCACCGCGATCAGCGGATCGGCCAAACGCGGGCCGCCGTGCAGATCCGCCGGGGTGCCGCCATGGTGCATCAGCACCACCGGGCAGGCGGCGCGGGCCACCACCTCCAGCGCGCGGTCGTCATAAAGCAGCGCCGACACGTCGTTGACGATGTGCGCGCCGGCGGCCAGCGCCGCCTCCATCACCGCCGCCTTGCGCGTATCGATGGAGATGGCGACGCCCGCCGCGGACAGCCGCTCGATGACCGGCACGACGCGGGCGATCTCATCCCCCTCCCACACCGCCGCCGCGCCGGGACGGGTCGATTCGCCGCCGACGTCGATCAGCGCCGCGCCCGCCGCCGCCATGGCGAAACCGGCATCGGCCGCCTTCGCCGGATCGTCCGGGTGCGCGCCGCCGTCTGAAAAGCTGTCCGGCGTCATGTTGAGGATCGCCGCCACCTGCGGCTGATCGAAGCGGATCGTCCGCCCGCCCAGCGCCAGCGGCGCGCGCGGCGCGGCCAGCCGGGCGATGACCGCCTGCGCCGCCTGCGCCTGCGCGTCCGGCAGCCGGGCAATGGCCGCGCCTATCTCCGCCACGGGCACCATGTGGCGCGCCGTCCGCCGGCCGCCCGTGACCACGATCAGCTCATAGGCGCCGTGCCACAGCAGCCCGCCGCCCAGCCGCGCGGTCTGCCCGTCCAGCCCCACCGGGGATTCGACGAATTGATCGGGGCGCAGATAGACCTTCGCGTCGGCCCCGATGTCCGACAGCGCGGCCAGCGTCATGGCTGCGTCGCCAGCAAATAGGTCTGCCGCAGCGCGTCGATCGACTTCAGCACGCCGCCATCCTCATAATGCCAGAATGTCCAGCCGTTGCAGGAAGGCGCGCCTTGCAGCAGCGCGCCCAGCTTGTGGATGGAGCCGGTCTGCGCGTCCGCTTCCAGCGAGGCGTCGGCGCGCACCCGGGCGGACCAGCGGCGCTTGACGTCGGTCAGCATCATGCCGGGCTTCACCATGCCGGTTTCCACCAGCACGCCGAACGCCACCTTGGGCGCGGCGGTGGGCGACTGCATGGTGACGATGGACGATTCATCGAGCGGCAGGGACGCCGCGATGCGCTCGCGCGCGACGTCGCAATAGGTGGGATCGCGCTCGATGCCGATCCAGCGGCGCTTCAGCCGGCGGGCGACCGCGCCGGTGGTGCCGGTACCGAAAAAGGGATCGAGCACCACGTCGCCCGGCTTGGTGCAGGCGAGCAGGATGCGGTAGAGCAGCGCCTCCGGCTTTTGCGTGGGGTGCGCCTTGACGCCGCCGCGCTTCAGCCGTTCCGTGCCGCCGCAGATCGGCAGCACCCAGTCGGAACGCATCTGCAGTTCGTCGTTGAGCGTCTTCATGGCGCGATAGTTGAAGGTGTAGCGCGCCGTCTCGCTGCGCGCGGCCCAGATCAGCGTTTCATGCGCGTTGGTGAAGCGGGTGCCCTTGAAATTGGGCATCGGGTTGGCCTTGCGCCAGACGATGTCGTTCAGGATCCAGTAGCCTTCGTCCTGCACCGCCGCGCCGACGCGGAAGATGTTGTGGTAGCTGCCGATCACCCACAGCGTGCCGTCGTCCTTCAGGATGCGCCGCGCCTCGGCCAGCCAGGCGCGGGTGAAGGCGTCGTAGGCGGCGAAGGTGTCGAACTTGTCCCAATCATTGTCGACGGCGTCGACGCGCCCTCCCTCGGGACGGTAAAGATCGCCGCCAAGTTGCAGATTATAAGGCGGATCCGCGAAGATCATGTCGATGCTCGCATCGGGCAGGGCCTTCATCGCGGCGATGCAATCGTCCATCAAAATCTGGTCGAGCGGCAGCGACAGCGCCTGTGCGGCGCTGGCCTTCCCGCGCTTCGCGACCTTTTGCATAACCCCCATTTAACCATGTCCCCGTCAATTCAGCGGGCGAACCTCAAGCATCGGGACTCGCCCGTCAAGCGCGGATTTCCGCGAGTCGCGGAACATCGGGAGGCGCCAAAGCGGGAACGAAAGGAGTCCCCAACGAGATGTGGCGTGGCAGGCCGGGGGGCGGACTCAACCACTAGTGGTGTGGCGATAAAGACTCATCACAGCAGCAAAGCCTGCGCGACGGGCGAAAAAGACCGCCTGTGCAAGGGGCTCGGCCCCAATCTGCGCAAGGCGTCGCAATGATCGCGCGATCCATAGCCCTTGTTCGACGCCCAGCCATAGCCGGGATAGCGCGCGTCGGCGGCGATCATCATCATGTCGCGCTCATGCTTGGCGACGATGGAAGCCGCCGCGATCGACAGGCAGAGCGCGTCCCCGCCGACGATGGCGGTCGAGGGATGGTCCCAGCGTGGCAGCCGGTTGCCGTCCACCAGCACCATGCCGGGCGCGACGCCCAGCGCGGCGACCGCGCGGGTCATGGCCAGCAGCGTCGCCTGCAGGATGTTGATGCTGTCGATCTCCTCGACGCTGGCGATGCCGACGCCGACCCGCGCCACCGCCCGCAGTTGCGCGCACAGCCCCGCGCGGGCGCGCGCCGTCAGCTTCTTGCTGTCGTTGATGCCGGGCGGGACATCGCCATCCGGCAGGATGACGGCGGCGGCGACCACCGGCCCGGCCAGCGGCCCGCGACCCGCCTCGTCCACCCCCGCCACCGGGGCGGGGTGCGCCCGCTCCATCGCCCCGTCGAGGCGGGTCACGGCGTGATCCGCCAGGGCGGGAAACGGCGGATCTCGCCCGCGCTGTACAGGCACACGCTATTGCCGAAGGGATCACGCAGCCGCGCCTCCCGCCACTGCCAGTCCTGATCGACCGGATCATGATCGAAGGCCAGCCCCGCCGCCTTCAGCGCCGCCACCCGCGCGTCCAGATCAACGCATTCGAAATAGACGGTGGTCGCCCCGGCCACCTCCCCCGCCTCCGCCCGGTGCAGAGAGAATGTGCCGCCGCCCGCGGTCTGGAAGCGAGCGTAGCGCGGCGGCGCGGCGACGATCTGTTCAAGGCCGAGCGCGGTGTAGAAGGCGACGGAGCGATCATAATCGTCCGCCGCCACCGTCACCTGGTTGAGCACCGGCCCGTCCAGCACGCCGTCCAGCCGGACCAGCGGATGCCCCATCGGCCCATGCCCCCGGCCCAGCCCCGGCGCCTCGCGCAGCGCGATGCGGACGAACAGCCGCGCCCGCGCCACCGCGTCGGCCAGCGGCAGCCCCTCGCCCAGCCCGGTGGCGATGGCGCTCGCCAGCGTGCAGCCGGTGCCGTGGCTGTGCGCCGTGTCGATCCGCGCCCCCGTCCAGCGGCGTTCCGTCCCGTCCGGCCAGACCAGCACGTCGGTGATCGCGTCGCCCGGCACATGGCCGCCCTTGGCCAGCACCGCGCAACCGGCGCGGCGGGCCAGCGCCGCCGCGTCCGCGCCGCCGGCCAGCGCCTGCAATTCGGGCAGGTTGGGCGTGGCGACCGCCGCCATCGCCATCAGCCGCTGGAATGCGGCAATGGTCTCGCCATCCGCCAGCACCGCGCCGCTGGTCGCCACCATCACCGGATCGAAGACGATGGGCGCATCGATGCGGGCCAGCCGGTCCGCCACCGCATGGGCGGTTTCGGCCGATCCGATCATGCCGATCTTGACCGCGTCGATGCCGATATCGTCGGCCACGGCGTCGATCTGCGCCAGCACCATCTCCGCCGGCACGGGGTGGACCGCGCTCACCCCCAGCGTGTTCTGCGCGGTGATGGCGGCGATGGCGGTCATCGCATGGCCGCCCAGCATCGTCACCGTCCTGATATCCGCCTGGATGCCCGCCCCGCCGCCGGAATCGGACCCGGCGACGATCAGCACCCGCGCCATCCCGCCCTTCATCGCCGCGTCACGCCGCCTCCGCCACGGCGGCGCAGATGCGATCGACCAGCGCCGTCACCTGCCCGGCATCGTCGCCTTCCGCCATCACCCGGATCAGCGGCTCGGTGCCCGACGGGCGGATGACCAGCCGACCCCGGCCGTCCAGTTCCGCCTCGGCATCGGCGATCACCGCCTTGACGCGGGGATCGTCCAGCGGCCTGCCGCCGGAAAAGCGCACATTCTTCAACAATTGCGGCACCGGGTCGAACAGGTGGAGCAGCTCGCTCGCCGCCTTGCCGGAGGCACACAGTTCCGCCAGAATCTGCAGCGCGGCGACCAGCCCGTCACCGGTGGTCGCATAGTCCGACAGGATGATGTGGCCGGACTGTTCGCCGCCCACGTTGAACGCGCCGCCGCGCATCCGTTCCAGCACATGCCGGTCGCCCACCCGGGTGCGGTGCAGCGCCAGCCCCTGCCCGGCCAGATAGCGCTCCAGCCCCAGATTGGACATCACCGTCGCCACCACGCCGCCGCCCTTCAACTGCCCGCGCCGCGCCCATGCCGTGCCGATCAACGCCATCAGCTGATCGCCGTCCACCACCGCGCCCTTTTCATCGACCACGATCAGCCGGTCCGCATCGCCATCCAGCGCGATGCCGATCTGCGCGCCGCTGGCCACCACCGTTTCCTGCAGCAACTGGGGGGCGGTGGAGCCGCAATTATCGTTGATATTCTTGCCGTTGGGGGTGACGCCGAGCGGGATCACGTCCGCCCCCAATTCCCACAATGCGGCGGGCGCCACCTGATAGGCCGCGCCATTGGCGCAATCGACGACGATCTTCATGCCGTCGAGGCTGAGATGATCCGGGAAGGTGAGCTTCGATGCGTGGATATAGCGTCCGCGCGCATCCTCCACCCGGCGCGCCCGGCCGGTGCGCCCGGCATCGACCAGGCTGGGCGCCGTCTCGATCAGCGCCTCTATCGCTTCCTCGTCCGCGTCGGACAGCTTGTACCCGTCCGGCCCGAACAATTTGATGCCGTTGTCCGCAAAGGGATTATGGCTGGCGGAGATCATCACCCCCAGGTCAGCCCGCATCGACCGGGTGAGCATGGCCACGGCGGGCGTCGGCATGGGGCCGACCTGCACCACCTCCATGCCCACGCTGGTAAAGCCCGCGACCAGCGCCGATTCCATCACATAGCCGGACAGGCGCGTATCCTTGCCGATGACCACGCGGTGGGTGTGGGTGCCCCGCACGAAATGCGCGCCGGCGGCCATGCCGACCTTCATCGCCATTTCGGCCGTCATCGGGAACTGGTTCACCCGCCCCCTGATTCCGTCGGTGCCGAAAAATTTTCGTGTCATTCCGATAGCATCCCTGCACTTGCCTGACGGTCGTCTAGCCGACAATGTTCGCCGTCATAAGCCGTCTCGGCTGCCGGAGCGACCGTTTTGACCATGATAGAGGCACTCAACGGCGCAATCGACGCCTTGTCCGCCGCCGTTTTCACCAAGCTGTCGCTGTTCGGCACGCCGATAGAGGCGATCGTCATCTGGCTGGCGGTGCCGATGCTGCTGGCGACGCTGCTGCTGAGGTTCATCAACATCACCGGCCTCGGCCTTGCCTTTCGCGTGCTGCGCACCGGGCAGGACAAGGCGGAGGACGGCGATGTCAGCCAGTTCGCCGCGCTGTCCACCGCGCTGGCCGGGACGATCGGCCTGGGCAACATAGCGGGCGTCGCCATTGCGCTGACCAGCGGCGGGCCGGGCGCGATCTTCTGGATGTTCGTGATCGGCTGGTTCGCCATGGCGCTGAAGATGGCGGAGGTGACGCTGGGCCTGAAATACCGCGCCATCGACGCGGACGGCCATGTGCGGGGCGGGCCGATGTACACGCTGAAGCACGGGCTGGCCGCGCGCGGCCAGCCCCGGATCGGGCTGGTGCTGGGCGGCATCTATGCCTTTTTCGCGCTGTTCGGCGCGATTCCGCTGGTCCAGGTGAACCAGAGCTATGCGCAGGTGGCCGCCGTGACCGGATTCACCAGCGGCTGGGGCTATGGCATCGTCATGGCGGTGCTGGTGGCGGCGGTGGTGTTCGGCAGCGCGCCGTGGCTGGGCCGGGTGGCATCGCGGCTGACCCCGTTCAAGGTGGCGGTGTACATGATCGGCGTGCTGGCCATATTGATCCTCAAGGCGGATGCCGTTCCCGCCGCGCTGGCCGCGATCTGGCACGGCGCGTGGAGCGGGGACGCGGCGCTGGGCGGGGCCGTCGGCTCCTTCGTGGTCGGCATGCGCCGGGCGGTCTTTTCCAGCGAGGCGGGCGTGGGATCCGCGGTGATCGCGCACAGCCTGGCCAAGACGGACGAGCCGGTGTCCGAAGGGCTGGTGGCGCTGCTCGAACCCTTTTTCGGCACGGTCATCGTCTGCTCGCTGGGCGGGCTGGCGATGGTGGTGGCCGGCACATGGGACGACGGGTTGCAGGGCATTGCCGTCACCTCCGCCGCCTTCGCCAGCGTGGCGGACTGGTTTCCCGTGGTGCTGGCCGCCGCCGTCTTCCTGTTCGGCTATTCGACGCTGTGCGCCTGGGGTTTCTACGGATTGCAGGCCTGGGGCTATCTGTTCGGGCGCAGCGGCGTCGCGACATGGAGCTACCGCATCGGCTATGTCGCCATATTGCCGATCGGCGCGGTGCTCGACCTTGGCCGGGTGATCGACCTGGTGGACAGCGCCTTCTTCCTGATGGCGATCCCCAACATCGTCGCCTTCTACCTGTTCGCGCCCGAACTGCGCCGCGACGTGGTCGATTATCTGCGGCGCGACCGCGCCCGGCGGGCGGCATGACCGCGATCCTCGTCGATGCGGACGCCTGCCCGGTGAAGGACGAGGTGTATAAGGTGGCGATGCGGCGGGAGGTGCCCGTCACCATCGTTTCCAACAGCCCGATCCGCATTCCCGCCCATCCGCTGATCGGCCGGGTGCTGGTGAGCGACCGTTTCGACGCGGCGGACGACTGGATCGCCGGGCGCGCGGGGGCGCGCGACGTGGTCGTCACCGCCGATATCCTGCTGGCCGACCGCTGCCTGAAGGCCGGGGCGACGGTGATCGCGCCCAACGGCAAGCCCTTCACCGCCAATTCCATCGGCAATGCCATTGCGGTGCGCGCCATCATGGCGGACCTGCGGGCCGGGGGCGATGCGATCGGCGGGCCGCCGCCCTTTTCCAAAGCAGACCGTTCGCGCTTCCTGTCTGCGCTGGACGAGGCGCTGGTGCGGCTGGCGCGCTGATCCGGCCTTGTCCGCGCGGGCGGCGCGCCTATCTCTATGCTTTCCCCAGCAAGGATAAGCGATGATGCATGTTCGCACGCTCGGCCACGGCCTTTCCGTTTCCGCGCTCGGCCTCGGCTGCATGCCGATGGCGGGGGTCGGCGCGAACATGTACGGCGTTGCGGACGACACGGAATCCATCGCCACCATCCACCGCGCCATCGACCTTGGCGTGACGCTGTTCGACACGGCGGAAATATACGGCCCCTTCCGCAACGAGGAACTGCTGGGCCAGGCCATCAAGGGGCGGCGCGACGGGCTGGTCATCGCCACCAAGTTCGGCTTCCGCTATGAAGGCGATCAGGTGGTCGGCACGGATTCCAGCCCCGCCAATATCCACCGCGCCTGCGATGCGTCGCTCAGGCGGCTGGGCACCGACCATATCGACCTGTTCTACCAGCACCGCGTCGACCCCGCCGTGCCGGTCGAGGAGGTGATCGGCGCGCTGGCCGATCTCGTCCGGGCCGGGAAGATCGGCCATATCGGCCTGTCGGAAGCAGCACCCGCCACCATCCGCCGGGCCGCGGCGATCCACCCCATCGCCGCGCTGCAATCCGAATATTCGCTGTGGGAGCGCGACGTGGAAGCGGAAATCCTGCCCACTTGCCGCGAACTGGGCATCGGCTTCGTGCCCTACAGCCCGCTGGGGCGCGGTTTCCTGACCGGCCAGATCAGCAAGCGCAGCGACCTGCCCGAAGGCGACTACCGGCTGAACGATCCGCGCTACAGCGCCGAGAATTTCGACCGCAACCTCGATATCGTCGCGGTGGTGAAACAGGTGGCGGCGCGCCACGGCGTCAGCCCGGCGCAGGTCGCGCTCGCCTGGCTGCTCGCGCAGGGCGACGACATCGTGCCGATCCCGGGTTCGAAACGGCGCGCCACGCTGGAGGACAGCATGGCCGCCGCCGCCGTGACGCTGAGCGCCGAAGGCCTTGCCGCGCTGGACCGCGCCGCGCCCGCCGGCCAGACGTCCGGCGACCGCTATCACGCCAGCCACATGGCGATGGTGCGGCTCTAGAAGCGCGGCGGGCCAGCGGGCGGAGCGCCGCGACGCTCCGCACCGCGCAAGTGCCTGCGCCAGCGACGGCGCCTATCTGTCGTAGGCTTTGGGCAGGGCGCCGTCCTTCGGCTTGGCGTAGCGGTCGCGCAGCCTGGTCTGGCGGTTGTCGAGCGGTTGCTCGATCCCGTCGATCAGCACGCGCTCGGGGGCCGAGGCCAGCTCCAGCGGGTCGCCGCTCCACACCACCACGTCGGCGCGGCGGCCGGGGCGCAGCGAGCCGATCTCGCCGCCGAGGCCGATCGCCTCCGCCGGGCCGGAGGTGACCGACGCCAGCGCATGGCCCCAGTCCAGCCCGCTCGCGCCCGGCAGCTTGGCCAGCGCGACGAGATTGCCCGCATATTGCGGCGTGTAGCGCGCCTGATGGGCGTCATTATCGTCGATCATGCCGATCGACGCCTTGACGCCCGCCGCCTGCATCCGCCCGATATTGGACTGGGTGGCGGCCAGCTTCTCGAAGGTGGAGGGCAGGTCGTTGAGCGCGGAGGCGATCACCGGCACCCCGGCGGCGGCGATCCTGTCCGCCACCGTCCAGCCTTCCGCCGCGCCGACCAGCACCAGCTTCAGCGCCGGAAATTCCTGCTTCAGCGCGATCATCTGCAGGATGTCGCTCGCCCGCTCGACATGGGCGAGCAGCGGCACCCGGCCGGTGACGACCGGCACCAGCGCCGCGGCGTCGACGCGGGTCAGGATGGCGTCCTTGCTGTTGCCGTCATAACCCGCCGGGTTGCGCGCATAATCCCGCGCGGCCAGCAGGGCGGTGCGGAAATAGAGATGCGCCGCCGCCCGGCTGCCGCCGGCATCGCGCGCGCCTTCCTCGCCCATCTCAACGAACTGGAAGGCGCGCGGCACCGTCACCGCGTCCATATCCGCGCCCATGTCGATCACCGCGCCCTGCCCGGCGAAGATGCTGCCCGCCGTACCCGGCGCGACGATGGCGCGGGTGACGCCGGCGGCGCGGCTGACCGCGATGGCGGTGGTGCGCGGGTTGACCGCGGGGGCCACGTCTATCGCGGCGGAAAAGGGCGAATCCTTGGCCCGGCTGTCGTTGGAGGATGACACCGCCTCCACCTCGACCAGCCCGACGCGGGTGAAGCCGGCGACGAAGCCCGGCGCCACCCATTTGCCGGTGGCATCTATGGTCCGCGCCCCGGCGGGCACGGCGACGCCGCGCCCGGCCGCGACGATGCGGCCGTCGCGCAGCACGACGGTGCCGTTCTCGATGGGCGTCGAACCGTCACCGATGGCGACGGTGCCGCCGGTGATCGCCACCGTCTCGGCCAAAGCGGGCGCGGCGACCAGCGCCGCACAGGCGAGCAGCAGCGCCTTCATTTCGTGTCTCCTTCACCGGGCTGGCCCAGCTCGAAATCGCTCACCGGCCGGCGCGCCCTGTCGAGCGCGTCGTAGAGCAGCGCGCCGTCCACCCAGACTTTTTCGGGACGGGTGTAGACGCTGAACGGATTGCCGTTCCACAGCACCACGTCCGCCATCTTGCCCGGTTTCAGGCTGCCGGTCCTGTCGGCGATCCGCATCGCCTTGGCCGGATTGTAGCTGAGCCAGGTCCACGCCTGTTCGTCGCTGATCGTCATGCCCATCCGCCGGCCCGCGGCCAGCGCCTTGGCGGCTTCCTGGTTCAGCCGCTGGATGCCGTTCTCGTCGTCGGAATGGACGATGGCGCAACCCCCGGCATTGTAGACCAGCGGAATATTCTCGCTGATGCCGTCATAGGCCTCCATCTTGAAGCCCCACCAGTCCGCCCACAGCGCGGCGCAAATGTGGTTTTCCGCCAGCAGGTCGGCGATCTTGTAAGCCTCTACCGCATGGTGGAACGCCGCCACCTTGTAGCCGAATTCCTTGGCCATATCGATGACCACCGCCATCTCGTCGGCGCGGTAGCAATGGTTCTGGATCTCGATGGTGCCGGCCAGCGCCTCGCGCAGCGTGTCCATGGCGATGTCGCGGGCGGGCGGTTCCCCGCCGTCGCGATCATATTTGTCCCATTTGCGCTTATATTCGGCGGCCCGCGCCCATGTGGCCCGGTCCACCGCGATATTGCCCATGCGGCTGCCCGGCTTCTGCCCGCGGCTGCCATAGACCCGCTTGGGGTTTTCGCCGCACGCCATTTTGAGCCCATAAGGCGCGCCGGGGAACTTCATCCCCTGCATGGTGCGGGCGGGCACATTCTTCAGCGTGACCGAGCGGCCGCCGAACAGATTGGCGGAGCCGGGCAGGATCTGCAGCGTGGTGATGCCGCCATTGGCCATGGCGCGCGAAAAGCCCGGGTCCTGCGGCCAGACGCTGTGTTCCGCCCACACGTCCGCCGTCACCGGGCCGGTCGCTTCATTGCCGTCGGCGGTGCCTTCCACGCCGGGCGACGGGTAATCGCCCAGATGGCTGTGGATATCGATGATGCCGGGCGTGACGAACTTGCCGCGCCCGTCGATCACCGTCGCGCCCGGGGGCGCATCCACGCTCTGGCCCAGCGCCGTCACCTTGCCGTCCGCCAGCAGGATCGACCCGTCGTCGATCCGCCCGCCCTCGCCGTCGAAGATCGTCACATGGGCGACGACGGTCGGCACGCCGGGATAGGCGTGGTAGGTGGATGGATAGGGATCCGCCACGAAGGCCACCTTGGGCGGCGTGGCGGACGGGCTTTTGGGCGCTGGCGCGCCCGTGGTCGTGCAGCCGGCGGCGGCGATGGCCGCCAGCACCGATGCGCCGGTTTTATTGAACACCATGCATCCACTTCCTGATCAGGGGAGAAAGGACCAGCAGGCCAAGGCCGATGCCCAGAGAGATCATGCCGATCGTCTCGAACACGCCCATATAGGTTTCCAGGCTGAGCTTCAGG
The DNA here is from genome assembly GCF_001724715.1 of Sphingomonas sp. SCN 67-18. Taxonomy (GTDB): domain Bacteria; phylum Pseudomonadota; class Alphaproteobacteria; order Sphingomonadales; family Sphingomonadaceae; genus SCN-67-18. Next base: position 36,363 of record NZ_MEFG01000005.1, on the reverse strand, counting down.
TTGGTCACCTGGCCGCCGACGGTGTCGACGCTGGCCACCTGCGCCACCACGCCCGCCACATATTGGGCGACGGAGATGGAGAGGAACCACACGCCCATCATCAACCCCACCACCCGGGCGATCGACAATTTGGTGATCATCGACAGGCCCACCGGCGAAATGCACAGCTCCGCGATGGAATGGATCAGGTACAGCCCGGCCAGCCACCATATGCCCACCTGATAATCCGGGCCGACCATGGTGGCGCCCCACACCAGGAACAGGAAGCCTGCGCCCACGCCCATCAGCGCGAAGGCGAACTTGACGGGAATGGAGGGTTCCATCCCGCGCTTCGCCAGCACCGTCCACAGCACGCTCATCACCGGCGCGAACATGACGATGAACAGGGCGTTGAAGAACTGCGTCTGCGGCGCGGTGATGCTGAACCAGCCGAACACGCTCAAATTGGTGTTGCGGTCCGCGAACAGCGTCAGCGACGATCCGGCCTGTTCGAACAGCGTCCAGAACACCACGTTGAACACGATCAGCACCATCGCGGCGACCATCATCTGGAATTCGACCCGGCTGCCCTTGAACCATGACCAGATGAGGATGCCGGGCACCGAGACGAGGAAGGTGCCGAACAGCAGCTTGCCCATCAGCGACAGCGAGGCGATGTAGCCGAGTATGCCCGACCCCGGTTCCGGCTCCGCCGTGTTCATCAGGTTGGCGAACAGGAAATAGATGACCGGGATCGCCAGGATGGCGCCCAGATAGACGACGAGGCCGCGATCCTTTTCCTGCCCGGCGGGCGTTTCGCCATAGCCGTCGAGCCGGCCGCCATCGAACTGGATGAGCGCCCATGACAGCAACATGCCCAACGCGGCGAGGCCGAAGCCCGCCCACCAGCCGTAAAGATCCGCGAGGATGGGGCAGAGCAGCTGCGACAGCAGCGAGCCGAGATTGATGCCCATGTAGAAGATGGTGAAGCCGGAATCGCGGCGCCGGTCCCCCGGCTGGTACAGCGTGCCGACCATGGTGGAGATGTTGGGCTTGAAGAAGCCGTTGCCCACCGACACCATCGACAGCGCGATCAGCATCACCATGACGTAGAAGGGGCTGCGGTCCGCGCCGGCGGTGAGCTGGCCCTTGTCCAGCGCGCGGGCGACCGATCCGTCGCCGGCGACGAGGTGGATGGTGCCGTCCTGCTGGCCCTGTATCTTCAGCCGCTGGCCCTGATCGATCACATATTGCGCGCCGCCGTCCGCGGCCGCGTCGATCTGCACTTCGTAGCGCTGGCCGTCGACCACCGCATAGGGCCGCGCGGTCTCGCCGCCGAAGCAGAGGGTGAAATAACCCAGCGCCATCAGAATCGCGCCGAACTTCACCGACCGTTTCGAGCCGAGATACTGGTCGGCGATATAGCCGCCGATCAGCGGGGTCAGATAGACCAGCGCGGTATAGCCGCCGTAAAGGCCGGTCGCTTCCCGGTCGCCGAACACGAAATGCTTGGTGAGGTAGAGCGTCAGCAGCGCCCGCATGCCGTAGAAGCCGAACCGCTCCCACATTTCGGTGAAGAAGAGCCGCGCAAGCTGACTGGGGTGGCCGAACCAGCCCCCGTCCTGTTTATCCGCCGTCGGGCTGGCCATTAATATATCCCCTGAATTTGTCTGGCCGGCCGCGCCGGCTCCGTTGCCGCGCAGACTAGCGATCAAATCCGGGCTGTGAAGAATATTATTGCGCGGCCTGCCCTTAGCGCCCGGCGAAATCCGGCGTCGGCGCCTCGCCCCGCGCCTGTTGCGCGCGGATAAGGGCGATCTCGCGCACCGCCAGCGCCATGCGGTCGCGGCGGCCGGAATGGGTGCGGTCGGAAAACATGCCGAAGCCCGTCCTGCGCCCGAAACGATCCCAGAAAGCGGGGGCGACGGCGATGTCATAGCCCGCCCGCGCCATCAGGTAGAGCGCCATGCGGTCGGCCTCGTCCTCGGTCGCGCGGATGCGGCCCGGATTCTTGCCGAAGGCGCGGAGCAGCCCGCGCGACGTGCCCTGCCGGTCCAGCCGCGCGCCATGCTTCAATATGTTGTGGGACAGCTCATGCGCCAGCACCAGTGCCAGCTCGTCATCGCTGGCGACGAATTCGACGATGGCGCTGGTGACGCTGACATAAGGCCCGGCCGATGCGTTGAGCCGCGTCGCGGGGATCATCTGGAAACGGCTGGCGCAGCCCTCGTCGCCGGTGACGCGGACGGCGCGTTCCCGCCCGTCCCGCCGGATGGTCAGGCTCAGCGCGCCGTCCGCCAGCCCGGCCTCGATCCGGTCCTCGACCCGCTGGACGGCGTCGAACCGCGCCGCGCCCTGCGGGGCGGTGGCGGTGGCGACATCATCCCCCTCCACGGCGATTATGGCGTCTCCGGCCTGCAGGCCCGCCCGGTCCGCGCCGCTGCCCGGGACGACCGCCAGCACCGCCGGGGCATCGCCGAGGCCGAACAGCGCAGCCGCGTCCGCCCGCGCCGCCGGGGCATATTGCGCCAGCCCGTGCACCAGCAGGCCGGAGCGCATCTGCCGGTCGCCGCACAAGGGCGCGCCGCGCACGGCCAGCCGCTCGCCCACCGCCGCCACCCGCGCGTCCATCGCCTGCAACGCGGCCAGCCCGCGCTGCGCGTCGTTGGCGGGCACCGGCGCCGCCGATACGGAAAGCGGCGTCGCCGCCAGCAGCGCGGCCCGGATCAGGCGGGAAAACATCGCCGGTTGTTAGGGGGTCGCCATGGCGGCGGCAAGCGCGGCCCCGCGCACGGCCCCGCGCCCGGCCATGCAGAGCCATATTGTCCCGCCCCCGCCGGCCTGATAGCGGCGGGGCATGTTCAACGATCTCTCCTCGCCCGCCGCCCTGCTCGCCACCCGCCGCACCGCCAAGCCGCGCGACATGATCGCCCCCGGCCCGAACGCGGCGCAGCTGCGCGCGATATTGGAGGCCGCCACCCGCGTGCCCGACCATGGCAAGCTCGCCCCCTGGCGTTTCGTCGTCATCCCGGACGACCGCCGCCAGGCGCTGGCCGACCTGCTGACCGCCGCCTACCGCGCCGAGCGGCCGGAGGCGGGCCGGCTGGAACTGGAGGCGATGGAGAGCTTCGCCCATCAGGCGCCGACGCTGGTCGTCGCGCTCTCCGCCCCGGTGGCGGGCAGCAAGATCCCGCTGTGGGAGCAGGAACTGTCCGTGGGCGCGGCCTGCATGACGCTGCTGCACGCCGCCCATGCCCAGGGTTTCGCCGGCTGCTGGCTGACCGGCTGGGCGGCCTATAGCGACGCGGTGCGCGACGCCTTTGGCGGCCCCGGAGACCGGATTGCCGGCTTCCTGTTCATCGGCACGCCCGGCAGGCCGCTGGAGGAACGGCCCCGCCCGGCGTTCGATTCCGTGGTGCGGACATGGAATGCTTGACGCGGCGCACTGTATTAGCGCACTAATGCAGCATGACGAGTCAGGACCGCCCCGTTTATCTCCAGCTGCGTGACCGCATTGCCGCCGCCATTCTGGATGGCGAATATCGGGACGGGGACATGCTGCCGTCCGTCCGCGCCTATGCGGCGGATCAGGGCGCCAACCCGCTGACCGTCGCCAAGGCCTATCAGCTGTTCCAGGAGGAAGGGCTGATCTCCGTCAAGCGCGGGGTGGGCATGTTCGTCGCCGACGGCGCGACCGGGCGGCTGCTGGCGCGCGAACGGCGGATCTTCCTCGACGAGAAATGGCCCCGCGTCCGCGCCGTGATCGAACGGCTGGGCCTCGACCCGGCCGAACTGTTCGAAACCGACGACGCCTGATCCGGGCGCGCCCGAAATCCACAGGTGAAATTTCCGGGACGCGCGCCTATATGCGTGCTCATCCCTTCAAGCTGCATTTGTGATGGTCCTGAAACGATTCCTGAAACGCGCGCCTGATCCGGCCGCTTCCCCCCACGCCATACCGGCGGGCGAGCGGGTTTATGCCGTGGGCGACATCCACGGGCGGCGAGACCTGCTCGACATGCTGCTGGCGCAGATCGAGGCCGACGACGCCGCGCGCGTCCCGGCCCGGACCACGCTGGTCTTCCTGGGCGACCTGGTGGATCGCGGCGCGGATTCCAGCGGCGTCGTGCAGCGGCTGCTCGACCTGTCGCGCAGCGGGCGCAGCGCGCGCTTCCTGATGGGCAATCATGAGGAAACCTTCGTCAAGGCCGCGCGGGGAGACGCCGGCGCGCTGCGTTATCTGGTCCGCTATGGCGGGCGGGAGACGGTGCTCAGCTACGGCATCGGCACGGCGGCCTATAATGCGGCGGATTTCGACGAGCTGGCGGCGATGCTGGCGGCGCGGGTGCCCGGCGCGCATATCGATTTCATCGAGGCGTTCGAGGATCAGGTCGCCATCGGCGATTATCTGTTCGTCCATGCCGGCGTCCGCCCCGGCACGCCGATTGCCGAGCAGAAGGCGTCGGACCTGCGCTGGATCCGTTCCGAATTCCTCGATTATCGCGGCAGCCACGGGCCGATGGTGGTGCACGGCCACACCATCACCGACGAAGTGGACGAACAGCCCAACCGGATCGGCATCGACACCGGGGCCTTCGCGTCCGACCGGCTGACCGCGATCGGGCTGGAGGGCACCAGCCGCTGGTATCTCGCCACCTGAGCGGTCAGGCGGCGAAAGTCTCCGCGTCCACCGAATAGAGCAGGCCCGCGCCGCCCATGGCGGAGGCGGCGAGGCCGGTGGCCTCCGGCACGATCTGATCGAGATAATAGCGCGCCGCCGCCTGCTTCATCCGCAGGAAGGCGGGATCGCCCTCGCCTTGCGCCAGCAGCCCGGCGGCGATCCGCCCCTGCCGCGCCATCAGCCAGCCGCAGGTGGCGACGGAGAGCATGGTGAGGAAGGGATAGCTGCCGGCCAGCCGGTCATCGGCGCTCGCCCCGCCGCCCTGCATCCACGCCGCCGCCTGTTCGACCGCGTCGGTGAGCACCATCAGCGCGCCCTCATCCGCCGCCTCGCGCCGGATGTCCGCGATCAGCGCCGCAAAGGCCGCGCCGCCTTCCAGCCCCAGCTTGCGGCCGACGAGGTCCGCCGCCTGGATGCCGTTGGTGCCTTCATAGATGGGCGCGATGCGGATATCGCGATAATGCTGGGCCGCGCCGGTTTCCTCGACGAAGCCCATGCCGCCATGCACCTGCACGCCGAGCGAGGCGACCTCGCAGCCCGCATCCGTGCCATAGGCCTTGGCGAGCGGCGTCAGCAGGTCCAGCCGCGCCCTGGCGTCGGCATCGCCCAGATGGGCGCGATCCACCTGGCCCGACGCCAGATAGACCAGCGCGCGCGCCGCCTGGGTAAGCGCCTTCATCCGCATCAGCATGCGGCGCACGTCCGGATGCTCGACTATGGGCTTGCCGCCCTGCACCCGCTCGCGCGCATAGGCCACCGCCTGCTGGGTCGCCCGCTCGGCGATCTGCACGCCCTGCAGGCCCACATTCAGCCGCGCATTGTTCATCATCGTGAACATCGCGCGCATACCGCCATGTTCCGCGCCGATCAGCCAGCCGTGGCAATCGTCATTGTCGCCATAGGACATGACGCAGGTGGGCGAGGCATGGATGCCCAGCTTATGCTCTATCGACACGCAGCGCACATCGTTCGGCGCGCCCGGCGCGCCGTCCGCATCCAGCCGGAACTTGGGCACCAGGAACAGCGATATGCCCCGCGTGCCCGCCGGCGCGCCCGGCGTGCGGGCCAGCACCAGATGGACGATATTGTCGGTCAGGTCATGCTCGCCGAAGGTGATGAAGATCTTGGTGCCCTTGATCCGCCAGCTGCCGTCCGCCGCCGGGGTCGCCTGCGTGCGCAGCGCGCCGACGTCCGATCCCGCCTGCGGCTCCGTGAGGTTCATCGTACCGGTCCACGCGCCGCTGATCAGTTTCGGCAGCCATTCCTCCTTCTGCGCGTCGCTGCCATGGGCGATCAGCGCCTCGATGGCCCCGGGCGTCAGCATGTTGACCAGCGAGAAGCCCATGTTCGCGGTGCCGAGATCTTCCATGATCACCGTCGCCAGCGCGAAAGGCAGGCCCTGCCCGCCCTGCGCCTCCGGCCCGTTGATGCTGCCCCAGCCGCCTTCGACATAGGCGGCATAGGCTTCGCGGAACCCCGGCGGCAAAGTCACCCGGCCATCGTCCCATTTCGCGCCCACGGTGTCGCCGATGCGGTTGAGCGGCGCATATTCCCCGGCCGCGAAATCGCCCGCGCCGTGCACGATCGCCTCGACCAGATCGGGCGAGGCGGCGGCATAGCGTTCGCTGGCGGCGAGGCCCGCAATATCGACGATATGATCCAGCACGAAGAGCTGCTCGGTGACGGGCGGGGCGTAGCTCATATGATTGCGGCCTTGCTTGGGATTCGTGCTCGCTATAGCCGGGCAGAGTGAGTGCCTCAAATCCCGCACAGGACACCATCATCCGCCGCTACGGCACGGCCGCCATCGCCGATGCCGCCGCGCTGATCCGCGCCGGGCGGCCGGTCGCGATCCCGACGGAAACGGTCTATGGCCTTGCCGCCGACGCCACCAATGGCGACGCGGTGGCGCAAATCTATGCCGCCAAGGGCCGCCCCGCCTTCAACCCGCTGATCGTCCATGTCGCCGACCTCGATCAGGCGCAGGGCATCGCGATTTTTGACGAGACCGCGCTGCGGCTGGCGGCGTATTTCTGGCCCGGGCCGCTGACGCTGGTGCTGCCCCGCGCGCCGGATTGCCCGATTGCCGCCATCGCCACGGCGGGCCTGCCCACCGTCGCGCTGCGCTGCCCCGGCCACCGGGCGATGCAGGCGTTGATCCGCGCATCCGGCCGGCCTTTGGCCGCGCCGTCCGCCAACGCCAGCGGGGCGATCAGCCCGACGCGCGCCGCCCATGTGCTGGCCAGCCTGAACGGGCGGATCGCGATGGTCATCGATGACGGGCCGACCGGCCATGGGCTGGAATCCACCATCGTCGCGCCGGGCGCGGACGGCGTGCGCCTGCTCCGCCCCGGCCCGGTCACCGCCGATCGGATCGCCGGGGTGACGGGCGCGCCGCTGCTCTCCGCAAACGCCGGCATCCAGTCCCCCGGCCAGATGGCCAGCCATTATGCGCCCGCGAAACCGCTGACCATAGACGACGACGCGCCGCCGCCGGGCGCCTTCGTCATCGGCCTTGGCGCGGACGCCTGCGATTTCCAGCTCAGCGCGCGCGGCGACCTGGTGGAGGCGGCGGCGCGGCTGTTCGACGCGCTCCATGCCGGCGATGCGTCCGACCGTCCGATGATCGCGGTCCGCCCCATAGCGCGCACCGGCATCGGCATTGCCATCAACGACCGGTTGCGGCGGGCGGCAACCCCGCCTAGTCCCGCCGCATGACCACGCTCATCACCGGCGGCGCCGGCTTCATCGGCCATCACCTCGCCCATCGCCTGCTGGCAGGCGGCGAACCCGTGATCGCCGTCGACAATCTCAACCCCTATTACAGCCCCCGGCTGAAGCAGGACCGGATTGCCGACCTGCAGGCCCGCCATGGCGACGGGTTCAGCTTTCTCGCCGTCGATTTCGCCGACCATGAGGCGCTCGACGCCGCGCTGGCCGGGCTTTCCTTCGACCGCATCGCCCACCTCGGCGCGCAGGCGGGGGTGCGCTATTCGATCGAAAATCCGCGCAGCTATGTGCAGTCCAACCTGGTCGGCCACGTCAACCTGCTGGAACTGGCCCGCCACCGCGCGGTGCCGATGGTCTACGCCTCGTCATCGTCGGTCTATGGCGGCAATGACAGCCTGCCCTTCCGCGTCGAGGACCGGGTGGACCAGCCGATGTCGCTCTATGCCGCCACCAAGAAGGCGGACGAACTGATGAGCGAGACCTACGCCCATCTCTATCGCATACCGTTGACGGGGCTGCGCTTCTTCACCGTCTATGGCCCCTGGGGTCGGCCGGACATGGCGCTGTGGCTGTTCACCGACGCCATATTGGCGGGCCGCCCGATCAAGGTGTTCAACCAGGGCGCGATGCGGCGCGACTTCACCTATATCGACGATATCGTCAGCGGCGTCGTCGCCTGCCTCGACACCCCGCCCGCGGACGACGGCGCGGTCAAGCCGGGCGGCAGCCGCAGCCCGCACCGCATCTACAATATCGGCAACAACCGGTCCGAGGCGCTGACCGACATGATCGCGCTGGTGGAGCAGGCCTGCGGCCGCGCCGCGATCCGCGACCTGCAACCGATGCAGCCGGGCGACGTCAGGGAAACCTATGCCGATATCTCAGCCATAGCCGACGATCTCGGCTATGCGCCCAGCACCACCATCGCCACCGGCATCCCCCGCTTCGTCGACTGGTTCAGGGCCTATCACGGGCGGTAAGCCGTTCAATCGCGGCAGAACAACCCTTCACCGAAGGCGCGCACGGCGGGGCCGATATCGTCGCGCTCCAGCGCCAGCGCCATGTTCGCCTGGATGTAGCCGGCCTTGTCGCCGCAATCATAGCGGGTGCCGTCGAAGGTGAGGCCGTGGAACGGCTGGTTGCCGATCATGCCGGCCATCGCGTCGGTCAGCTGGATCTCGCCGCCGGCGCCCTTTTCCTGGCTGGCGAGCACGCCCATCACCTCTGGCTGCAGGATGTAGCGGCCGATGACCGCAAGGTTGGACGGCGCGGTGCCCTGCGCCGGCTTTTCCACCAGGCCGCGCACTTCCGTCAGCCGGCCGCTGCGCGCGCCGGGCGTGATGACGCCGTAGAGATGGGTGCGGTCGTCCGCCACTTCCTGCGCGCAGATGATGTTGCCGCCGGTGCGTTCATAGGCGTCGACCATCTGCTTGAGGCAGCCCGGGCGGCCCACCATGAAATCGTCGGCCAGCAGCACCGCGAACGGCTCGTCGCCGACAATGTCGCGCGCGCACCAGACGGCGTGGCCCAGCCCCATCGGCTCTTGCTGCCGCACATAGGCGACGGAGCCCGGCGTCATCCGCGTCGCCTCCAATATGGCGAGCGACTTGCCCCGGCCGGACATGGTGGTCTCCAGCTCATAGGCGATGTCGAAATGGTCCTCGATGGCCGATTTTCCACGGCCGGTGACGAAGATCATCTGCTCGATCCCGGCCTCGCGCGCCTCGTCCACCGCATATTGGATGAGTGGCCGGTCGACCACCGGCAGCATCTCCTTGGGCATCGCCTTGGTCGCGGGCAGGAACCTTGTGCCCAGGCCGCCCACCGGAAACACGGCCTTGCGAAGTCGCTTCATGATCATTCCCTAAAAGATCCACACGCCGCCGGGGACCGGCGACACACGGCGCATAGCCGAGTTTGGCCAAAAGTGCGTTAACGCTTCAGCCGCGCGGCCTGGCTCTTGCGGAATTTTTGCAGCTTCGGCGCCACCACCGCGGTGCAATAAGGGTTGTTGCCGCCTTCGCGCGCGAAATAGTCGGCGTGATAATCCTCGGCCGGATACCACGGCCCCGGCTCCTCGACCGTGGTGACCACCGGCTGCTCCCAATCCGCCTGCGCCCGCTCGATCGCCGCCCGCGCCGCCGCCGCCTGCCCGGGCGAATGGGGGAAGATGGCGGAACGATATTGCGGGCCGACATCATTGCCCTGTCGGTTCAGCTGGGTCGGATCATGGGTGTGGAAGAACAGGTCGAGCAGATCGTCATAACCGATCACCGCCGGATCGAAAGTGAGCCGCACCACCTCCGCATGGCCGGTATCGCCGTTGCACACCTGCCGGTAGGTCGGGTTGGCGACATGCCCGCCAGCATAACCGCTCTCCACCGCCTCGACGCCGATGACATCGTTGAACATCGCCTCGGTGCACCAGAAGCACCCGCCGGCAAGGGTTGCCTGTTCTTTAGGCATAAGTTCCTTCCTACTTAAGTCGTCAACATCTCTCGGCATCGGATTCAGGAGGCCAGCGAAGCGGGGCTCGACTGCCCGTCCTGACCGGCAGCCGCCTGACGTTCGATATCGATCCAGTCCACATTGCCGTCGGCCGAGTCATATTCGGGAACGATATGCTTCAATATCTCGCGTGCCTGCTCGACATTTCCGGTCGCAATCGCCGCTTCCATCCGCTGGATGACGGGGGCAAGCATTTCCCACGATGAATATGCTTCCGATGCCTTCATGATCCGTGGATGAGCGGTCTTTTGCGGGTTGTTCCCGATCAGGAGCTCTTCGTACAATTTTTCCCCGGGGCGGAGCCCGATATATTTGATTTCGATATCGCCCGCCGGATTTTCGCGATTGCGGAGGATCAGGCCTGAAAGCTCGATCATTTTACGGGCAAGATCCATGATGCGGACAGGCTCGCCCATGTCGAGCACGAAAACCTCTCCGCCCTTCGCCATCGCTCCCGCCTGGATCACCAGTTGCGCCGCCTCGGGAATGGTCATGAAATAACGCGTTATCTCTTCATGCGTGATCGTCACCGGGCCGCCATCGCGAATCTGCTGGCGGAACAGTGGCACCACGGAACCGCTGGAGCCCAATACGTTGCCGAAGCGCACCATCACGAAACGGGTGCCGTCCTGTCTTGCCGCCAAGGCTTGCAGGATCATTTCCGCGAAACGCTTGCTGGCGCCCATGATATTTGTGGGGCGAACAGCCTTGTCGGTGCTGATCAGCACGAAATCGTCCACCTGATGAGCGATGGCCGCCAAGGCGACCACGAGCGTTCCGATGGCGTTGTTACGAATGCCTTCTATGGGATTATGCTCGACGATGGGCACATGCTTATATGCGGCGGCATGATAAACTGTGTTGGGTCGCCACGTCGCCATCACCTTGCCGATCCGCTCGCGATTGTCGACGGATGCGAGCAGCGGTACCAGCCGCGGCAGTTCTCCCTCACCACCCATGTCCGCCAGTCGGCGGTTGAGGCTGCGGTGAATTGCGTAAAGCGCGAATTCGCTTGATTCGACCAGCAACAGAATTTTGGGACGTTCATTCAAAATCTGGCGGCACAGTTCACTGCCGATCGAGCCGCCGGCGCCCGTGACCAGCACGACCTTGCCCCACGTATTCTGCCGCATCCGGCCGGGGTCCGGTGCAACGATATCGCGACCCAACAGATCTTCGATCTCAAGCTCGCGGATATCGCTTGCCTGCACGTCGCCGCGCGCCAGATCCATCAACCCGGGCAGCGTTCTGACCCCTACCTGGGCGTTGCGCAGCTTTTCGATGATCGCATTGCGGCGAGATCGCGGCGCAGACGGTATCGCCAGCAGAATATCATTCACTTTCAGGCGTTCGACGATCGCGAGCAGATTCTCCGGGCTATGGATGGTGAGGCCGTTCAAAGTCCTGTTCTGCAGGGTCGGGTCGTCATCGAGAAAGCCGACGACCCGCATATCCACGCTATTCGCGATCGCGCCGAACAGTTGCCGCCCTGAAGATCCCGCCCCGTAGATCAGGATATTGTCGCGTCTCCTGCTGTTCAGGCTATGCCGATACGCGCCGCCAAGCCAATAGGCGGCCAAGGCCCGCGTCGAACCAACCGCCAGCAACAAGAGGATCGGCTGGATGATCCCCACGGTGCGCGGAACGCCCGGAGAACTGAGTGCGGTAAACCATGCCGCATAAACAAGGCCGTAGGCCAGGGTCGCCTTCGTGGTGGTGAGAAAGGCAGTCGCGCCGGCGAAACGGAAAATTGTCCGGTAAAGCCCGAAGGCCATGAAGATGGGCAGCGCCAGCGCAATCGAGACGATCGCCGGGAAAACCCTGTCCTCGGAAAGCGGCACCCATTCCCCCAAGCGGAGAAAATATGCCAGCCAGACCGTCAAAGTGCACAGCCCCGCATCCACGCCCAGAACGATCAGGCGCTTGGGGATCCGGGGGAGCGCCAAGAGAGGTGAAATCGTCTTTTCGAAGTTCATTCACCTACTCCGTCGAGACATTCCCTGTACAATTTTCCCCCGAGGTTCGTCTTGATCCGATCGATCGCACGAATCAACCCGCAGAACCCGGCCCCGGCATGTCTCGAACAGCGCCGCTTCACACGACCGATCCTGACATTCTTCAAGAGCACTCCATCCTCCGCACGGATATTCACACATCGTGCGACCAGCATCTCAAATCGCGCGGTCGCAGAAGCGACGCTAATTCCGGCGTTCGATAGCGACGGACTGAATCGTTCCATTGACCCCGGCACTTCTGGCTCGATTGGCCGTGCGGAGGCGCAGCCATTGCCAGTCACATCCCTGCCCCGGAATCGTGAACGCGCCGGTCGCCTCAGATTGATCCGGCTTCGGTGCCATGTCGACAGAATCGATGACAACCGGAGTCTCGTTGCCCGCACAGGAGATTGTCCAGGCAGGCAGATCCGCGAGCGCGCCCTGGGTGGGACCGCGCAACGTGCGAATGCGATATGCACCGGGACTGAGCGCGACGAGCTGGGTTGCCAGATCCAGCCGTCCCGTCCCCTCGACTTCAAACGCAAGCCCGCCCATCGGCCCATCCAAGCGATAAGCGCTGCCATCTCCCGAGCTGGCAAGATTCCAGTCAAAGGGCGCAAAAAGCGCTTCCCGGGCAAAGCGCCCGTCGCGGAGGCCTTTCACGCGAATACCCGTGGCATTCGAATAAACCGCCCAGGCAAGCGCATATTCCTTCTCGCCAACCAGCCGCTTCAGCGACCATGGAACCTCGTCCTGATTGCCGATCATCATGACGAGGCGCGCCATATTGGCGTTGAATTTCCCTTCACGAATCATCTGATACATGAATGGCTGTCGCCACTTCGGGGCCGGCGCCAATATATCGGCAATCGGCTTGATCAGCCGTGGATCTTCCATCGCTCCCATAAGGATCGGGAAAAGGATGGATTGCGCTTCCCGCGAAGTGCGCAAAGCCATGTCGAAATACTGCAGCGCACCGGCAATGTCGTCCTTTTCGACATGATGCTCGATCATCCACAGATTCGTTGCCAGGTTCCGTCGTGAAAGGCCCGCGGCATAGGTGAAAAGTTTTTCGGCCCTCTCGGTATTTCCCTCGCCCTGGGCAATGACCCCCAAGGTCGTCACGGCCGGAATGACGGTAGGATCCCGCCGTAGCGCCCGTTGCGCCAGCGCGCGCGCTTCAGCGACGTTATCAGGCGACATAGCGGGCTGCAGCGCCTGTGCCGAACTGTCGCCGAGCGCACGCGCATCGAACGGCGCCCACGCCAGTGCCAGCCCCGAATTGCGATAGCGGGCGATGCTGGAAACCCCGACGCTGAGCGTCAACCAGATCGCCACGCAGGCGACAACAACTACCGCGAACGATCGGCTTAAGGAAAGTCGTAGAGGCAAGTCGCAAAATCCTCCCGGGTGTCAGGATTCGGCTTTGCTCGTCTGGCCATAACCATAGCCATAATCATATCCATAGCCGAAATAGGACCGCTTGGATTCGAATTTGGTCAGCACAGTGCCAAGCACATGTGCGTTCGCCGCCGCCAGCCGGCCCAGCGCGACACGGACCATGCTGGCCTTGATGCCGTGGGATTCGACGGCGAACACCACGCCCTCGACGCGGCTGGCAATCAACGGCGCATCCGCAAGACCCATGACCGGCGGTGAATCGACCACGACATGGTCAAAACGCGTGAGCAACGCCGTGAGCAACTGCTCAAGCCGCTGGCCAGTAAGCAGTTCCGCCGCATTCGGCGGCTGCGGTCCGGCGGTGATGATTGAAAGCCCGGCAAGGCTGCTCGATGAAATCAGCTCGTCAAGCTGCTCGCTCCCGGCAAGATAGTTGCTCAGGCCACGCTCATTCCCGATCGAGAAAAGATGATGGACGGAAGGCGATCGCATATCGGCGTCGATCAGCACCACCTTCTGCTTCGATCGGGCCAGCGCATGGGCGATCGCATAAGCGGTCGTGGACTTTCCTTCGGCCGGGCGCGTGCTCGTTACGGAGAGAGTTTTGGGGACGCCATGATTTGTGGAGAACGCAAGGTTCGTCTGCACGGATAGATAGGCCTCGACCATAGGCGATTTGCGATCGCCAAGCGCCTCGATTGGCGACTCCGTCGCAGCCTTTGGCACGATGCCCAACACCGGCAGGCCCAGCAGGTCCGCAATCTCCTGGGGATCCGATATCGCCTCGTCGATATGCTCGAGGGCGAATGCCAGCGCCGCGCCGATACCGGCGCCGAGGATCAAGGCGACAAGCATATTGAGGATCAGGCTCGGTCGCGAAGGGCGCTCCGGAATTCTGGCCACATCGACGACCGATACATTATTCGTACCGACGCCCCCTGCGACACCTATTTCCTTATAACGCTGCAGCAGCGCGTCATAAAGTTGCCGATTGGTATCCGCCTCGCGCTGGTAGATATTATACTGGATACTGCGACGGCGGAGATCGAGAAACGAAGATTTGAGATTGCTTACCCGCCCTTCCAAATCGCCTACCCGCGCAACCGATGCCTGATATGATTGCTGCAGGGACGTGCGAATGCGATTCTCTTCGCTGGCAATGCTGCGGTCCAGTTGGCTCAGCTGTGTCGCCAGCGCCTTAACCTCAGGATATTCCGGCTCGAACTGCGACAGCAGGCGCGCATATTCAGCCGCAACCTCCGCCCGCTTCTGGCGGATTCCCGTGATCGCATTGTTGGTGAGCGCTTCTTCCACCGCCCCGTTCGCGCCCACCTCGGTCACGCGGCTGTGCGCTCGAACCATCTCGCCCTTTGCGGCGCTCAATTCCGCGTTCAGGCTTGCCAGATCGTCGGCAACGATGGATCGCTCCACGGTCGGGCCGTCCCGCGTGGCGCCCGCCGCCGGAAGGTTGATGATCTTTTCATCGGACGCATACGCCACCAGGACGCGCTCCGATTCCTCCAACCGCTCGCGCCATTGGCGGAGGCGCTCTTCAAGAAATTTACGCGCATAGGAGGTTGCCTCGAAGCGACGCTCCAGATTGGATTCGATGAAATTCGCTGTCCAGGCGTTCGCGACACGGGCCGACAACTTCGGATCGGGGCTGGTGAAGGTGATCGTCACCAGGCGCGAGAGTCGATCTGGAACAATATCTATATTTTCCAATAATATCCTTGCAGCCTCACGCGAACGCTTTTCCCGCCCCGCCGGCGTGTTGCGCACCCCCGCATCCACGCCGAAGAGGCCGCTTGCCTTCTCTTCCCCGAAAAGCTCGAAAAACTTGCTGTCATCGGCCAGCTTCAGTTCGCGAACGACCCGGTCGGCCAGCGATTGCGAGCGCAGCAGACCATATTGTGTCTGGTAGAATTCGATGTCGCCAGGCGAGGATTCCGCTTCGACGCCCTTGATATCGACCACGCGATCGGATTCGCGGGATATCTCGATGGTCGTCGACGCAGTGTAGAGCGGGGTCATCAACAAGGTGGCAATAAGCCCCAGGACAACCGCGATACCGACGGCGCCGGCCAGCACCCATTTCCGCCGGATGGCAATGCGGAGATATTGCATCAGGATCGGCATTGCGGAATTCCGCACGCCGAACGCGGTCATCGGCACCTCGCGCGCCTCGGCTCCGGATGCCGCAGGCGACGCAAGTTTGCGGGAAAATGAGGGCTCGTTCATGTCAATACCTTGAAGCGACTATCTGTTCTGCAGCGCGACGACCAGCGGTGTCGTCAACAGCGGAAGACCCTGAAGAGCATCCTTGAACAGCCGGCGGGCCGCCGAATCCCCAACCACGACCACGTCGTTGGCGAATACCTCGGGATCATTATACACACCCTTCCGGATCGCCTTGAGATTATACAAAGCGGCCATTCGCTGGTTGTTGACGGTCCGAAAGATCACGACATCATCCAGCTTGGCGAACTCCGTGGTGCCCTTCGCCGTTGCTACGGCGCGCATCAGCGTCATTTGGCCAACCACGGGATACAGGCCGGGCTCACGCACCTGCCCGTCGACGGTGATCACCTGACTAACCGTCTCCTCAAGGTTGACGATTACCTCGGGGTTGCGGACATACCGCCCCCGCAATCGATCTTCGATTGCGCTCGCCAGCTGGTCCGGGGTCTTGCCCGCTGCTTCGACAACCCCCACCAACGGCATGGAAATACGGCCGCTGGCATCTGCCTGAACCTTCTGGCTCAGCGCCTCGACGCCAAAAACCGAGATGCTCAATTTATCGAACGGCCCTATGAAATAAGGGCGGTCCTGCGCCGAAAGATCGATCAGCGCAGGCGGCGGCAACGCATCATAGCTCGTTACCGTCAATCCGGATGTACTGTGAAGCACCGGAGTACTTGCGCAGCCGACCACCAGGAGTGCCAATATCAGCACCGCCGGATTTCTCATAAACAGACACCTTCGACACAATTCACTGACGCTAGTTGGCCATAACCATGGCAACCTATCTCGTAAAGCGCGGGCCCGCGCTATCATCCGCTTCGTTCCTGTCCCTTGGCTCCCTGGCTTCGGACGAACCGGACGATCCGCACATCCAGAAGCAGGAAATGGCGAATATGAGCGCCATCGTGGGCGTACGAAGGGGATAGTCGACCAGACTCGAAAGCATCAGCATCGCGGTCAAGATCGAGCCCAGCCGTCCCAGGTCCGCGGAACGGGATTTGCTCCCGCCGCGCCAGAGCCGGAGCGCCTGCCGGAACCACCAGAGCAAAAACACCGCCAAAAGCCCCAGCGCGAATATGCCCCCGTTCATTGCAAGCTCGATCAAGTCGTTATGGGCATGGTTGAAAAATGCCCAACCGAGCTGCGCGCGCGGCTCAACCTCCCGGAATACAGCATCGAAGGATCCAAAGCCCGATCCGAACGGGAAAAATTTACCGGCCAGGTCCACGGTATAGGAGATATAGGCGAAACGAAGGTCCTCGCCGCTATCCGACGCGAACAGGCGCTGTATGGACTCCGCGCGCGACCGGGCAATCATGGCCCCACCGAGGATCAGGACCATCGAAACGCCGGCGCCTATTAAGATGCACTGGCGCCCCTTCCCGGTTTGCACGTCCGTGGAACCGCGTCTGACGCGCAGCAGGGCGAACGCGCCCGCCATCCCGAGCAATTGGAGAACCACGCCCATGCGCGAGCCCGTGGCCAACCCCAAAGCGACGATGAACAGGGCCGCGCCGAAGGCGGTCCAGCGCAACGCCAGCAGCTTGCGCGGGTCACCGCGGAGCGATGCCGCCCACAACGCCAGCATGGGGATCCCCATCGCAAGGAAGGCCGCCTGGTGATTTCGGTTGGCAAAGAACCCGACCGGCGCGGAAAAGTTCGTGATCCGATAGAGATAAAGATCTTTCCCGGCGTCTCCCGACATCTGGGCGACCCCGATCAACGCGCTCGATAGCGCGCCCGCGATCAGTAGAGGAAGCACTTTGAAAGTGGATTCCCGCGGCAGCAGAGCCAGGGTCACGAGCGCCGCGGCCGGTATCGCCAGAGCCAGCAGGCTGTTGAGCGTGAGGTCTGGCGTGATGCTGATCGGCCGCCATGGCTGATCGATCCCTGCCGCCTCCGCCAACTGCGAATAGCCGGCATGGCCGGGCAAGCCCATCCAAAGCGCGGGCGGCAGCGGGATGAGCTGGATAATCATCAGCAACGCGAACAAGGCCAATAATATCAGCGGGGTGCGAACGCGGCGCAAAGACCCCTGCCCCGCCCACAGCAGCATGAACGCCGTCAGCAGGATCGCACCGAGACGCACGAACGGCAAAGACTGCATGTCCGCCCTCGATCCACCTCCGCCGATCAGGCAAAGCGCCATGAACGCAACGAACGCCACATAGCCCGCCTGATGCCGGAATCTCGACGGCTGATGGTCCATTCTCGCGTCTTTCGTGATTTTCCGCATCGTTACCGTCACCCTCGAGCGAACCTCCCATGTTCCGCCCACCACGCCTGGAACATCAAAATGTCCCACAAGAGATAGTGCCAGCGCCTGGCGCCCGATTGATGCTCGCGCCACAATCGCTGGATGGGGACCGGATCGAAGAACCCTTCGTCGCGGATCCGCTGCTCACTCAACAAATCGTCCGCCCACGCCCTCAGCGGGCCGCGAAGCCAGCTTTCGATCGGCACGCCAAAACCCATTTTCGGCCGATCGATCAACCCTTTCGGAATATGGCGCGCCAGCATGTCCCGCAAGATGCGCTTGCCGCCGTCTGGTGCGAACTTCGCCGACATCGGCAAACGCCACGCGAATTCGACGAGCCTGTGGTCGAGAAACGGGACGCGCGTTTCAAGGCTAACGGCCATGCTCGCCCGATCGACCTTGGCAAGGATATCGTCGGGCAGATAACCGACCATGTCCAGATACATCATCTGCTGTCGCGGATCCGCAAACTGCGCCCTGGACAGGGTAAAATGCGTCTCCGGCTCATGACCGTCCAGCACGATCGCGTCCGGGTCTTTCCAATGGGAGCATAGATGCCGGTATAGCTCCGAGGGAGAGTCGCTGGCGATCAGCGCCGCCAGCTTGGGAAGCCGGTCCGCCACAGACGCGGTCTTGAACGGGCCGGGCAATAGGCCGGAGACACCCTGCGCCACCCTGCCGAGCGCGGGCGACCGCAGCGCCGCGGCCGCCACTCCGCGCACCGCGGACGGAGCGTGCAGTATCCCCTTTCCAAGTCTGTGCGCCCGGGAATATCGGCCATAGCCGCCGAACAGTTCGTCGCCGCCATCCCCGGACAGGGCAACCGTGACATGGTTGCGGGTCATCTCGCTCACCAGGAAGGTGGGAATTTGAGATGAATCGGAAAATGGCTCGTCCCAGATCCTGGGAAGATCGGGGATGACGGCGCGCGCCTTTTCGGGGGTGACGTAGAGTTCTTCGTGGTCCGTTCCCAGATGCCGCGCCACCGCACGGGCATGTTGCGCCTCGTCGAAGCCATCCTCGTGGAAGCCGATGGAGAAACTGCGGATCGGGCGCGTGGACTGCGCCTGCATCAGCGCGACGATGGCGGAAGAATCGATTCCACCCGACAGGAAAGCGCCCAGCGGCACGTCCGCCGCCATGCGGCGCGCCACCGAATCCCCGAGCAGCTCCTCCAACTGCGAAACCAGCTCAGGCGAATCGGGCAGAAGCGACGACGCCCCCTGCTCAGCCACATTCCCGATATCCCAGTAGCATTGGGCCTCGCCCTGCTGACGGCCGTCGGCTCCGATCACTATATAATGGGCGGGCAGCAGCTTGGAGATGCCATCCCATATGCTGTGAGGCGCCGGAATATAGCTGTGACGCAGGTACAGGCTCAGGGCGTCCCGGTTCACCGTCCCTTTGAAAGCGGGATGCGCAGTCAACGCCTTCAGTTCAGATCCAAACAGGAAATGTGATCCCGAGCGCCCGTAATATAACGGCTTTTCCCCCAGCCGATCGCGGGCGAGAATCAGGTGCCGCTGCGCCCGATCCCACAGAGCGAATGCGAACATGCCATTCAGGCGCGCGAGCGTTCCCGCAAGCCCCCAATGCTCGACGGCGGCCAGCAATATTTCCGTATCGGAATGGCCGCGCCAGTCCGGCGCCACGCCCAGCGCATCAAGCTCGGCGCGCAAATCCGAGTGATTGTAAATCTCGCCATTATAAACAATTACATAGCGACCGGACGGCGATGCCATCGGCTGGTGCCCGGCCGGCGAAAGATCAATGATCGATAAACGCCTGTGCCCCAGCGCCACGCCAAGGTCTGGCTCTAACCATGTTCCGCTATCGTCGGGGCCGCGATGGACGATCGCCTCGATCATCGCATCGAGCGATCGTGAGTCATTTTCACGAAAGCCCCCTGGCGCAATATAGCCGGCAATGCCGCACATAGATTCAGATTCCCGAATGATTCAGCGCTGATCGAACAAGTGATAAAGCGCAATGAGAGTCAGATCTGGCTCATAGGAATTTCAATAGCCGCCGCCTGCAGGAAAATCGATATCCCTGTGCTATGAAGCGAAATATTAGGACGATGGTCTGATTGGCGCGCCAAAGCGATGATGCGCAACAATATCTGAATAAGCGCCCTCATATTGGGCGGCAATCGATTCAATCGAATAATGATCTATGACGCGTTTTCTACCCAATGCCCCCATGGCCGCCATTTTCGCGGGGCCAGCAGCGATCATCCCGCAAACTGCGGCGGCAATGGTGCAGTCATCCCCGTCCGCGCACACCGCGCCCGCATCACCGACAATCCGGACGGAATCGCCTTGCGGCGTAACAATGCAGGGAACCTCACACGCCATTGCCTCGCCGATTGCATTTGGAAAACCCTCACCATGCACTGAAACATTGCACGCAATATCCAGGGCGCCGGTCAACTTCGGCATATCGGCCCGTTCACCGAGGAAAAGCGATCGATCCCTGACCCGGGAATTCCCCAGCAATGACTGAAATTCCGGATTGAGATCGGAAACACCGGGTCCGGCCAGCAAGAAACGCGCTTGTGGATAACGCTGCAGAATCCGTGCGGCGGCATCCAGGAAACCGATGTGGTTCTTCATCGGGTGGAACCGCGCGATCAACCCGATGACGATATCGTCCGGCGCAATTCCCAGGGCGCGCCTGGTTTCCGCACGTTGAGCAGGATCAGACGAAAACTGGGACGTATCGAACCCGTTAGCAATAATCCGACGCCTCGATGCGGGAAAGCCGAGCGCTTCATGCTGCTCGGCACCCGCCTGAGAATTATAGATGATCGCGGCCGGCCGCTGAGAAAAGGCAGCGCAAAGCTTCAATATCTTGCGCGTCGCCGGTTTCATGTAGCGCAGGTCGCCAAGCGATTGCCTGACATTCCAGACCAACGGAGCGGAGGGCGAGAAAATCTGCGCGTAGCTCGCCGCCAGATTGCCATGCGCCATCCAGCCCTGGATGAGGTCGGGCTGCAGCTTCCTTATCAGCCACGGCAAGCGCCCGCCCGCCCCGGCGATACCGCGAAGCGACTTCAGATCCAGCGAATGGATGGACGCTCCGCCTTCTTCCATAGGGCCCGCAAGGGGGCCGCTGCCGGTAAGAGAAACAACGGAGTGCCGCCACGTCCGTACCGAGCCGACAATCTTGGCGAGCATCGTTTCGGCTCCGCCCTGATTCAGGCCGGTGATGATATGGACCACGTTCACCGGGCGAGCTTTAAACCCCGAACCCCATGATGCAATGCTTCCGGGCCGGACGAACGCCCGTCATAGCGAATTCAAGGTGGCAGGGCGAAGGGGAGTCGTTTACCAGCAGCCGTTCAGATCATCATCGCGCGACATCGCTTCCGGCGGCTTCCGTGATGGACTTGGATCCGGCGCTCATCCGCGACGTACATCCGGGTCAAATTCGATAGGGATTCGGAAACCAGACAATGATCCTCAAACGGTTTTCCACCGTCGCAACCGCCGGCCTATTCACAACATTTTTCCTCCTTGTCGGATGGAAAACGATCGCTCCGTTTAACTTTACCGATCTGGAAAGATATCGCGTCGGATTTGAAAGCAAATTATACTTATTCAGGGTTATCAATCTCGATCCGATAAGATTTGTTTTGTCCGAAGGCGTATGGGTATATTTATTTGACGATCTGTATAACAGAACAGGAAATATAGACGTATCTTTTAACATAATATCATTTATATGCGTTATGTTATGCTCTGCATATATAATATCGAAAACAAAATCTGCAATTTATACTATATTTCTAATAAATCCTGCATTTGTCAATTTAGGTCTTGAGCAAATCAGATCCGGCCTAGGCGCTGGATTATTTTTTATATCTCTTACAGTTAAAAACAGAATTCTGAAGTCACTATTATTATTTTTATCGATGTGCATGCATACTGTGTTTTTTCTTGTTGGATCAATATATATAATATATCTATTGTTTGATAGAACGAAAAAATTCGATATCATAAAATATAATAAATTATTGACCCTATCTATTATATCCGCAATTTCCATATTAATAGTTATATTTAGAGAAGTGATACTTTCTTCTATCGGCGATAGGAGAGCATATTCATATTTCGAACAGACGTCTGGAATATATCTCTCTGTTGCCTGGCTGACATTCATTGTCACTCACTATATATACAGCAAAAGAGATACGTTGAGTTTCGAAGCGTGCTTTTTTACTTTTTGCGTTATTACCATGGCGTCATCTTTATTTTTCGGAATTTACGGTGCGCGCTTTGTCGCCTTGGCGATTCCCGCTCTCGCGGTCATGGCATCTGAAATAGCTCCCAATCGTCAGCCTTTATTTTTTGCACAGTATATCGGGTTTTCCGGGATATATTTCTTCCTTTGGCTGCAGTGATCGGCGAGGAATAGCGCAAGGATGAACAGGAAAAGCCGCCGTTCAGTCCTTCGCGGCGCATTCGCTTATTTTTTCGCATGGCGAGCAACTGCACCTGCAAGCCTGGCGGCTGCTCAGGACTTGGCGGCTCAGCCGTCTCGTCCTTTTCCTTCTCGAAGCGCGATCGCAGCGATTCAGAAACCCTTTGCGGGCCAACGCGTGTTTCTGGCTGAGCCGGGCCGTGAAGGGATTTTCACCTGGGAGGCATCGGATTGCAGAGCCAAGGTTGCAGCGGATCCCCGTCAGGGAGTCACCATCAAGGCGCGAGACATCGATCCGCTTTACGGAGCGTGGGTCCGGGTTTTTGACATTCTCACGCCCCAGATGTTCGGTGCCTCCGGCAAGGGCGACGATACCGAGGCATTGCAAGGCTTCTGTAATCATCTGGACGATGGCCTGATTGGCGAAATCAGCCTACGGCACACGGTCAGCTCGCAATTGCTCGTCAGCGACAAGGCGCACTTCACGCTGCGCGGGCGGGATACGGCGGAAATCCGGGCTACGGATGGCATGCCTGTCGCCTATGGATATGGCCTGCTACGCTTTCGCAAATGTCATTTCTTTGCCGTCCGGGATATCCTCTTCGACGGCAATCGGAAAATGCGTGCGCCCGTTGAAAGCACCGCGCACGCCGTCATATTCCAATCCTGCAGCGATTTCACTTGTACGCGCGTCGGTTGCGTAAACTCGGTCACCGATGGATTCTACCTGGCCTCGGCCACTCCCGCGGAAAAATCGACCCATTGCAGCCGGTTCGATTTTATCGACTGCCGAACCGACAATTGCTTCCGCCAGGGTTGTTCGGTCATCGAGGGCAATTCAGGCCGATTCATCGGCGGAGTTTACGCGGGTTCGAACGGGACCGCGCCGAGTGCGGGGATCGATCTGGAATCGAACGGCGGAACGCCCGACCATGCGATCGAGAATATCATACTGACAGGCGTGCAGTTTCGCTCGAACGACGGCTACGGCCTTCAAATCTCTCCCATGGCCGCGCCTCGCGACATCCGGATCATCGATTGCCTGTTCGATGACAACGGGCATGGCGCGATCCTGTGGGGTGCAACGTCGGGAAGCATATTGCGGCCGAAGGTCAGCGGATTTTCCAATAAGGCCGTGCGCGGGGCGATCGATATCCCGGCCGGAAAAGACGTCGGCAACGTCACCATCGCGGATCCTGTTTTCGATCGCATCGCCGCCACTCGCAGCAACCTGCCGCTCGTCTACGTACATGCCGCCAGCGCCGGCGGCGTGACGATAACCGGAATGACGGCCAATAGCTGCGCGACCGCCGTGATCTTTCGCGCTCGGAACTGCAAACTCGTCGACTCCCCCCATATCCGCTCCGATCGGGCAAATTATAATGGAGCGATTGCAATCGCCGGCCCCAATTGCGTGATCAGCGGCAATCATATCAGCGACTTCTATGGCGTCGTAATTTCGGCCGACGGTCCCGGCGCAGTCATCGAAGGCAATATTCTCACCAATCCGCGGTTCAACGATAAGGATGGCTGCATCCGCTCGTCGGCCGCAGGAACGGTCATAAGGAACAACCGCATCTCGCGCTCCATTGCAGGCACCGGTTATGGGATCGTGGCCTTGGCCCGCCCGGCACGTCTGGAAGGAAATTCCGTTTCCGGCTTCTCCGGCCATCCTTATGTTTTACGCGCCGGCAGGCCCATCCAGCAGCCATCAAGCACAAATCGCGCTGATGGTCGGGCATGGGATAACCCCTAGCTGGACGCATTCGACATTGCGGGGCGTCTCACGCTTGTTTGACAGCCGTCATGAAAAAGCTGGCGACGGAAAGGTCTCGCTCATCCCGATCCTGAAAGGCCTTGCTCAGATGTGGCCTGGCTCGTCTGACGGCATCGAGCGCCAATGCTCTCTGAGCTTCGGGAAGCTGGTCATATGGCGCTGGCGTCACTGCGCCTACCCCCACGAGGTGCGTCACCTGAAATTCATAACGCATGCCCAGGCGAGCGAGGGCGTGCCGATAACTGTCGATCAGAACGCGATTAGGCCTTCCCCGCCCCCGCGACATATAGGGATAGAGCCAGTTCGGAATGGTCAGAAACGTCAGTTCCGGATGACCGCCGGCGGTGAACATGCCGTGATCCCGCAAATCCACCTGGTGGAACAACCACCCGCCCGGATTGAGTGCCGACGCCATCTTGTCGAGCGCGGTCAGAGGATCATAGAGATGTTCGAACACCGCACATGAAACAATCGCATCATACCCCCGATGCGCATCGAAAAAGACCTCCGCCGCCGCTTTCTCACCGAAATGCGTTGAAATATCGGGGGTCAGCTCATCGCGGTCGCTGAATATGGCGCTCAAACGCGCATCAGCCTCAATGATCCCCCTATACATTTTCGATAGCAGCGCAGGATCATGGCCGAAGGAAAACCGGTCCAGCAGATCAACTCTCTCACACCCATGCGCAATCAGGTGCAGGGCCACCGCCGCATTGCCCCGTGGGCCGATTTCCGCCACCGCACCATGCAGGTCAGGTGCGGCTGAAATATACATATCTGCAACTCGCCGGGCATAAAGCAGATCGCCCGCCAGATCGGCACCTCCCAGATGGTCGTTAGGGGAAGGATCCGGCCGGGATATTTCCAGTGATGCCAACAGATTGTCCGCCAGGAATGCGGCGCAGGTCAGAGGAATGGATCCTCGCACCAACTTCAAAACACGCTGCTTAACAGATACTCTGGACATTCAAACGACCCTTCGGGGCTTGCCCCCTGGGGGCGACCGCCGCATTGACATTATTCCAGCACCGGGTACGAAAAGGCCCCAGCGCCTTAGCCAGTTCATTACCAAATTGACAAGCGAATACAAATATATGCCCGATATTATCGAGAATATTCGGCCGCGTTAAATCAATTCTTCAACATCAACACATGTGACATTTTGACCAGAACGAAACGCTTGAGCATTTTCATTCCATCCCTACGTGGGGGCGGTGCCGAACGTGTCATGTTGACTTTGGCCAATGGTTTCGCCGTGCGGGGTCACCATGTTGATCTTGTTCTGGTCAAGGCTGAAGGACCCTATCTAACGCACGTCAATCCTGCGGTCAGGATCGTGGACCTCGATTCGACCGGAGTCATCCGCTGCCTGCCATCCCTGGTCCGCTACATAAGGCGCAATCGACCGGACAGCATCTTATCCGCGATGAGCCATGCAAATATCGCGGCCATAGCAGCGCGCATGATCGCGCGAGTTCCGTTGCGGCTGGTCATCAGCGAACGGGCCAGCCTGAGCGGCGCAGAGCGTCATCTGACAACGCTGAAGGATCGCATCCTTTTTGCCTTGATGCGGCGTCTCTATAGCCGGGCGGACGCGATCACTGTCGTCGCAAAGGCGATTACGGACGAACTTGTCGATCGATTCCGCCTCGACCCGACCATCATCCATATGATCCACAACCCGATCGTGTCGGACGAGCTACGCCATAAAGCCCTCGAGCCGCCGGGCCATCCATGGTTTGAAGATGTTGGGATACCAATTATTCTCGGCGCCGGCCGCTTGTCCCGGCAAAAGGATTTCCCGTCGTTGATCCGCGCGTTCGCGCTGGTACGAAAGACGCGCAATGCAAGATTGATGATCCTCGGCGAAGGCGCGGATCGCCAGCAACTGGAGCAACTGGCCGAAGATCTGGGCTGCGCTTCGGACGTTTGCCTCCCGGGTTTCATAGAGAACCCCTTTGCTTTCATGAAAGGCGCCGCCGTATTCGTCCTGAGCTCGACGTTCGAAGGCATGCCGGGGACGCTGATACAGGCGATGGCATGTGGAACCCGGGTGGTCAGTACCGACTGCCCTACCGGCCCGCGGGAAATTCTGGAGGACGGAAAGTGGGGGCCGCTCGTCCCGATGGGTGATGTCGGCGCAATTGCGGACGCGATCATAAGCGCACTGGATATCAGGGAGGGGCCGGCCGTTGAAATCCGCGCAGCGGCCTTTAACGAGGAACACGCCGTAACCCATTATCTCGAAGTCATGGGCGCGGCCCCTTTCGCCTCTGACAGGGCATAGGGCATCCGCTTTCGCTCCAGCCTCACCGGCTGAAGTCACGAAACGACAGGGGGGGCCAAATGCACAAGATATGTTCGCACTGCCGTTCAGCGAACAGGCCGAAGCCCAACGCCTCGGCCCGTATCCTTTTCGTGATTCCATCCGCCTCAAGCTATGGTGACGCATGATCAGAAAATGCGCCTGCGATAACACCGGCTTAGCAGCCGCACTGCCTGCGTGGCGACCGTTCCGGCAAGCGGCGGCTTGATGTCTCTCCGTCAATATCTCAGCCGTCGACTGAACTCGCTGGACGACGCAAATCAGCGCATTCTTCGCGATATGACCGTGATCATGGCCTTCGTCCTGGTTGGCAAGGGCGTTGCGGCGGCGAAAGAAGCCGTCATCGCATGGAGATATGGTGTCAGCGAAGCCATAGATGCCTACCTATTCGTATTCAATTTGATCGGTCTCCCGATTAGCATATGGTACAGCATATTATCCGCTGTTTATATTCCATTATCGGAACGGATACGAGCATCCGACAAGAACAGCCTTCCGATTTTTAGGTCGGAATTGTTGGGAATATCGATTATACTTGGCGTTATAATCGGTATTATTTCATGCATTTTGTTGATGGGTTTATTCCACTCTTCACTGAGTGGACTACCCGATCATACGGTGGTTCTGGCACTTGATGCCACGCCATGGCTTGCCATGGTGATCCCACTGGCGGTTGTTACCCACTATGGCTCCGTCATGACGATGGCGGAAGGGCGGCATCGCAATACGCTATTCGAAGGCATTCCCGCGCTGGGCCTGATGGGCGCCGTGCTCATCGCATCATCCGGTGGGATTTATCCCCTGATTTGGGGCAGTTTGGCCGGTGCCGCCCTTCATATGATCATATTGCTCGTGGCATTGGCGCGAGAGCGCGGCCGGTCATTCGACTTGCCGCGCTTTTCTCTACGCTCGCCGGCATGGCCATTATTATGGGCAGGTATCGGCGTGATGCTTCTCGCCCAGACCCTTCAGAGCATCACGGCGGTTGTCGATCAGTTTTTCGCAGCGCATCTCGCCAGCGGATCGATCGCGACGCTCACCTATTCCAACCGCGTTCTTTCCCTTCTTCTAACCCTCAGCGCCACCGCAATCGCCCGGGCCCTGTTGCCGGTTTTTTCCGGGCTGGCGACAAATCATGCCGACGCCCTGCGCCACAGAGCACGTCGATGGGCCTGGTCCATGCTGGCCGTGGGTTTCGTGATCGTTGCAGCGACATGGCCATGTGCCCGCTTCATCATATCGATTCTCTTCGAGCGCGGCGCGTTCTCATCAGCCGACGGCGATAACGTTACGGCAGTGTTTCGACTGGGCCTGCTGCAGATTCCTTTCTACCTGGCAGGCATCGTGACGGCTCAGGCTCTTTTCACGGCCGGCCGATATAAGATCATAACAATAGCATGTGCTTTGAATTTGCTCATTAAACTCTGCATGAGCTTTGCACTGGTGCCGATTTTCGGCCTGCAGGGCCTGATGTATGGGACCGCGATCATGTATGCGGCATATGCTGCCACCCTGATGGCGGCATTGAGCCGACCGTCTCCGGGTCGCGCAGCCATCTCTCCGCCGGACACCGGAGTTGCAGAAGATAGCGAGAAATAATCGACCCGCGCCATGGAACTGACCTTCTCCGCCTTCACCAGATGGATATCCTATCCGGCGAAACACCGACGCGCTTCTGCGATCTCCGCACGTCGGATATGCCATGCCATGAAAGGCAAAAGCGAATAAGCGGCGGTGACGGATTCTTGATCCGACCACGCAATCCGTCCACGGGAACACATGTCGGCCGGCCTCGAATTCACGGCATCCTTCCGCTTTCGATTGGACGCTGCTTTGAATTTCGATAATGAAAATCCAATGGGCGCTGCATTCCGATAATCCAATCGACATGCGCCGAAATCCACCCACCACGATTGCCCTTGCAAGCAGGAGACGGGAATGCCCCCGGCGGACGCTAACCTAAAAGACGTGAGTACCCATTTCGGCTTTGGCGACAACTGGAAGGATTACATCCATCACGTCGACGCGGATATCGTTGCGGAAGCCGAAGCCGGCATTCTGGAGATGGTGGATATTGGCACGCTGCAGGGCGCCCGTTTTCTCGACATCGGCAGCGGCAGCGGCATTCATTCACTTGCGGCGCTTCAGCTGGGCGTCCGGGAACTCGTTGCGATGGATATCGATCCGGCATCGGTAGAGGCAACCTCCACCCTGCTCGCACGGGCCCCAAAGGATCGCCCTGTCGATATTCGTGAAATGAGCATATTCGATGCGACCCCGGAGAATATGGGGCTGTTCGACGTCGTATATTCCTGGGGCGTCCTTCATCATACCGGCGCGATGTGGCAAGCCGTCGAGCAGGCCGCGAAACTGGTAAAGCCAGGCGGCACCTTGGCATTGGCGCTATACCAGAAGCGCGCGGCCTGCGGGTTGTGGACAGTGGAGAAGCGCTTCTACACGCGCTCGGGGCCCAGGGTTCGCGGCCTCATTCGAAAGCTTTACAAGGCGGCCTTCTTCGCCGGGCTTCTCGCCACTGGCCGCTCGCCCGCGCGCTATGTTCGGGAATATCGCACGCGCCGCGGAATGAATTTTGACAATGATATTCACGATTGGCTGGGCGGCTACCCCTATGAGTCCGCAACATGCGATGAAACCCGGGACAGGCTTACGGCCATGGGATTCACTCTCGTCAAATCAAAACGGCTCAAGCCGACCCTGGGCATATTGGGCACGGGTTGCGCCGAATATACGTTCGTCAACCATGTACGCGCCGCCTAGTTGAACAGGGCCAGAGCGCGGGCGCACGACATGAAAACAAGGTCCATTCTCTTTCTCGTAAATGATGCAGGATTTTTCGTATCGCACCGCCTCGCCCTGGCCGAAGCGGCGCAGCGGGAAGGCTACCGCGTCGCCATCGCTTGCCCGCAATCCAGGTACAGCGCCCTGTTTTTCGACAGTAGCTTCGAATATTATGCCACAACCCCCACACGCGGCACGAATAATATCTGGTCTTCTTTAGGCATAACATATGATTATTGGAAGATAATCAGATCCGTTCGGCCTGATGTCATTCACCTCATTACATCAAAGCCGATCCTGATTGGCGGGATATTAGCTCGCATATTGCGAGTCCCATCCGTCTCAGCCGTATCCGGATTGGGTTATCTTTTTACACATAACCACCTGTCCGTGCGTATAGCGCGCAAGATCGTGATGATCGGCTATCGCCTGGCGCTCAACCATCGTCTCAGCCACGTCATTTTTCAAAACGATCATGATCGCGCCATCTTTGCAGACGGTAATATTATCGCCAGGGCCAACCACAGCCTGATCAAAGGGTCCGGCGCTGACCTCGATAGCATTCAATATGTTCCCGAGCCCCCGGGGCCGGTCACCATCATTCTTCCCGCAAGGCTCCTCCGCGACAAGGGCGTGCTCGAATTCGTCGAGGCAGCGCGCCTGCTGCGCCAGCGCGGCGTCAATTGCACCATGCGTCTGCAGGGAAGCGTCGACGCCGGCAACCCGATGTCCGTGACCCAGGACGACATCGACAACTGGGTCGCGCAAGGCATCGTCGAATGGCGCCCGCACACTGCCGATATAGCAAATATTCTCGCCGGCGCGCACAT
This sequence comes from Sphingomonas sp. SCN 67-18, assembly GCF_001724715.1. Lineage (GTDB taxonomy): Bacteria > Pseudomonadota > Alphaproteobacteria > Sphingomonadales > Sphingomonadaceae > SCN-67-18. The sequence continues at coordinate 6,412 of NZ_MEFG01000005.1, read as the reverse complement.
CGTGGCTTTGCCGTCCTTCTATCGCGAGGGCCTGCCAAAGAGCATTGTCGACGCCGCTGCCGCGGGCCGGCCGACGGTGACGACGGATATGCCGGGCTGTCGCGATGCCATCATCGCCGGGAAAACCGGCCTGCTCGTCCGCCCTCACGATGCGGTCGACCTGGCGGACAAATTGCAGATGCTGATCGAGAATCCTGAATTGCGCGCCCGCATGGGCAAGGCCGCAAGGCTCTTTGCCGAAGCGCAGTTCGACATCCACGTGATCGCTTCCCAGCATCTCACCATCTATGAACGCTGCATGGCCACGGATCATGGCTGAAGGTCCAGTCGACAGCCGGCCCATTGCGATAACCGGGGCCAGCGGCTTTATCGGTCGCGCGCTTACCGCCCATCTCCGGCGCAGCGGCCACAACGTCCGCGCCATCACACGATCCGGCGCGAGGCTGGATGATGATCGGGTTTCGACCCACCCTATTGACGATTACAAGTCCACCGAAGCGCTGATCGAGGCAATTCAGGGTTGCCGTTGCGTCGTCCACCTGGCCGACCAGCCTGACCGGAAAGCCTATACGCAAACAAATATGGGTGACGCAGCCATCGTCGCGGCGTCATTGGCGAAAGCCATGGATGCGACAGGCGTCGCACATTTGGTAGCGATCAGTTCAATCTACGCCACGGCGAGCGCAACAGGTGTCGTTACGCCCTACGGATCGTCGAAATACCTCATGGAATCAGCGCTTTTCGAAGAGCCCGGCATGGCGGGCCGAACCATCATCCTGCGCCTGCCGCCCGTCTATGGGCCAGGCTCAAAAGGGGCACTCGCGAAGCTGGCCCAATTCGTCCGCTGGCATGTACCGTTACCTTTCGCATCGGCCACGGCACCGCGCCCATTGCTGGCCGTCGCAAACCTGAACTCCCTGATCGAGACCATCGCGAACAGCGACGGCGAGCAATGGCAAAGGGGGGCAGGCAAAATCTACTCGCCTTCGGATGCTGCTCCGGTCAATCTTGCAACGCTCGTCCGGATGATCGGCAGCGCAACGGGCAGGCGTGCACTATTAATTCCCGTTCCCGGCATAGACCGCTTCATTGGCAAGCCGATTGACGCCTGGTCTGGACCGCGATCCGGCCGACTTGACGAGGATTTTGGGTGGATCGCGCCATATGGACCGCCCGGCACCCTGGCCTATCTAGGCCAACCCTGACATCATTTCACCGCATCGCCCGCGCCTGACCCGCTGACCGTGGCTGCAATGTAGCGCAAATCGCGCATGAGCGACCAACGCCCGATATAGAGCGCATCAGCCTTCGCCAGACGCGCGGGTTCCGACATATCCAGACCCGCGATCTGCGCCGGGCCGGTAATGCCGGGGCGGAGCCTCGACAAACCCAGCGCGTCACGACAATGAATCAGCTCCTGCTGGGCCGGCAGGCACGGTCGCGGCCCGACAAAGCTCATGTCGCCGCGGATGACATTCCATATCTGCGGAAGCTCGTCGATTTTTACATGGCGCAGAAAACCGCCCAGCCGCGTGAACTGGGCGGAGGACGCTTCGTGGGAAGGAAGATCGGGCGTCCCGACGCGCATCGTTCGCAGCTTGAAGAGCAGGAATGGACGCCCATCCCGGCCAACCCGAATTTGCCTGAACAGCGGGTTTTTCAGATCTTCCGAAAAGATCAGAATTCCGAACAGCAGAACGACGAACGCGGCAAAGGGCGCAAGCATAACCGCTAGAGTGAGATCGAGAATCCGTTTCCCCATTTCAAATCCGGCTATCATGCAAGGCGATTTCTGGAAATGACGTTTTGGGAGAGCGGGGCGGCCGTGAAGCCCATGCCATGCATCGCCTGCCCGGCCGTGGCCCCTGATGACCAGATATATCCCAAGGGATCGAAAAAGCCCGCAAACCCGGCCTTGCATCCCCGGTAAAATAAAACGGGAGCCGCTTTCGCGACTCCCGTCTCAAAACCGCAGGTCTGTCGATTACGGGCTGACGGGATCGTCGTCACCGTCGGACGCGATCACCACGCCCGCGACAATCGCCGCAACGGCGAGCGCCGCGATCACCAGGCCACCGCCGGCAAGCTTCTCTTCGCCCTCAGCCGCGCTGGCGCGAACCGAAGAGGCAACCGACAGCTTCGAAGCCGCTGCCGGCTGCGCGATCGCCATCGTCGGCATCGCGACCATCGAGACAGCGGCAAAAACCGCCATAGTCTTTCCGAAACGCATCGTTTCACTCCCTTCAATTTGACTCTACACGAAATTCCACTTTCGGCCCTGACACTGATAGGTCAGCATTTCAACCCTTACTGGCCCTGTTCGCGCTCGATCCAGCGCACTCACCCATCCCTTTTCGGTGAACCGTTGCGAACATGGGGCAAACGCCGTCAGGCCGGGGCGGTTCCGCGCGCCGTGTCGACATAGCGGTCGACCACCCGGCCCAGCGTGGTCAGCGGCACGCCGCCGCCCAGCACGAGCGCGTCGTCAAATTCGCGCAGGTCGAACCGATCGCCCAGCGCCGCGCGGGCTTCGTTGCGCAGCCGGTTGATCTCCGAATGGCCGACCTTGTAGCCGCACGCCTGCCCCGGCCACACGCAATAACGGTCCACCTCGCCGCGCACTTCCTCGACCGTGGAGCCATTGGTGGTCGCGAACCAGCGGATCGCCTCATCGCGGGTCCAGCGCTTGGCATGGATGCCGGTGTCGACGACCAGCCGGCAGGCGCGAAACGCCAGCGACTGGAGATAGCCGAGCCGCCCCAGCGGATCGCCGTCATAAACGCCCAGCTCGTCCGCCAGCTGCTCCGCATAGAGCGCCCAGCCCTCCGAAAAGGCGTTGAACGCCAGCAGCGAGCGGATGAGCGGCAGCTTGTACGTATATTCGCCCTGCCAGATATGCCCCGGAATCCCTTCATGGAAGCTGAGCGTGGGCAGCGCATAGCGCGGCCAGATGCCGGTATCGCGCAGGTTGATATAATAGTTGCCGGGCTGCGACCCGTCGATCGAACCGGCCCCGGCATAACCGTCCGGCGCGCCGTTCTCGATGGCGGGCGGCACCCGCTTGACCACCAGATTGCCGGGCACCAGCGTCGCGAAGGCGCGCGGCAGGCGGGTCCGCACATCGGCGATGCGGCCGTTGATATAATCGAGTATCTGCGCCCGCCCTGCATCCGTGTTGGGGAACAGATTCTTCGGGTCCTTGCCCAGCGCGGTCATCCGTTCGCCGACGCTGCCCCTGGTCAGGCCCTGCGCCTGCAACAACGGCTCCATGCGGGCATGGAGCGCGTCCAGCTCGGCAAGGCCCATGGCGTGGACCGCCTCCGGCGTCATCGTCGTGGTCGTCCCGGCGCGCAGCGCCCAGCCATAATAGGCCTCGCCGTCCGGCAGCTTCCATGCCCCGGCATCGTCGGTCGCACCGGCGCGCAGCGCGGTCAGCGCCGCGATCTGCCGGTCCATGGCCGGGGCGATCCTGTCCTTCGCGATCTGCGCCGCACGCCGGCCATGGCCGCCACCGAAGTTCGCGCTGCGCCGGGCAAAGCCGGACACGATGGTCCACTGGTCCACCGGCTGCGCCCGCCCGGTCGCCATCTGCCGCAGCGTCTTGTCGAGCAGGAAGGCGGGCAGCACCACGCCCGCCGCGCCGTCATGGCGCACGCGCTCCGTCTCGCCGTCCAGCGCCACGGCATAGGCCTCCATCCGCGCCAGATAGGCGTCGGCATCGGCGGCGCTCTCCACCCTGTGCTGGCTGTCGAGGAAATCCGGCGTCTCGACGAAGGCGCCGGTATTCTGCGCCACCACATAGGGGGCATTGCGATAGGACACGCCGGAATTCAGGCCGACCACGTCGCCATAGGGAAAGCGATATCCCTCCACCGCCAGCGCATGAGCCGTCTCCACCACGTCGACGTCGAGCGCCGCCGCGGGGGTGAGCGCGGCGCGGTCCACCGCCTGCAGCTGCTTCAGCCGCGCCGCGGCGGCGGCCGCCTGCCGGCCGACCCCGGCGGGGGAACGGTCGGTCAATCTGGCGGACAGCCCGGCGCGCGCGCCCTTGTCCAGCCCCAGATAGCTGGCATTTTCCGGAAACTCCGCCAGCAGCGCATCGGCCATGCCGGAAAGCAATGTCTCGGCGGCGTCCGAAGCCGCGCCCGCCGCCCTGGCGGCAGCGGGCATCAGGCCCAGCAAGGCAACGGTGCTTGCGCCCTGCAACCATTCCCGTCGATCGATCAACACATGCCATCTCCCTGAAATTTCATGGGAGAGAGACTAGGCCCGGACCGGCCGATCGCAAACCGGTTTAGAACGGAACGTCGTCGTCCAGATCGTTGTCGAACGGGCTGGACGCGGCCGGGCGGCTGGAGCGGCCGCCGCCCTGATTATAGCCGCCGCCGGAGCCGCCGCGATCGTCGTCGCCCCAGCTCGATCCACCACCGCCGCCGCCCTGGCCGCCGCCCTCGCGGCCGCCCAGCAGGACCAGCTCGCCACGGAAGCGCTGCAGCACGATTTCCGTCGAATATTTGTCCTGGCCGTTATTGTCCTGCCATTTGCGGGTCTGCAGCGCGCCTTCCAGATAGACGCTGGATCCCTTGCGCAGATATTGCTTGGCGATCTTGCCGAGATTTTCGTTGAAGATCACCACCCGGTGCCACTCGGTGCGCTCCTGCCGGTTGCCGTCCTTGTCGTTCCAGCGATCCGATGTCGCCACGGACAGGTTCACCACTTCGCCGCCATTGTTCAGCGAACGCGCTTCCGGGTCATTGCCCAGATTGCCGACCAGGATGACCTTGTTGACGCTGCCAGCCACTCTTTTCTCCTAAAGCCCGAAGGCGACCGCCGTCCAATAGGTGGCCCCTGCAGCGGCATAAGCGATGACGAACAGGTAGCCAACCATGAATGCCGGCCAGGCCCATCCATTCGTCTCGCGCCGGGTGACGGCGATGGTGGAGATGCATTGCGGCGCGAACACGAACCAGGCGAGAAAGGCGAGCGCGGTGGGCAGCGACCAGCGCCCTTTCAGCCGGTCGCCCAGTTCCTGGCTGACCGCCGCCTCGTCGCCGCTGTCGTCGATGGCATAGACGGTGGCGATGGCGGAAACCGCCACCTCGCGCGCCGCCATGGCGGGGATCAGCGCCAGCGAAATCTCGTGGTTGAAACCGATCGGCGACACCACCGTCTCGATGCCGGAGGCAAGCCGCCCGGCGATGGAATATTCGCTCTGCTTCATGCCGCTGTCGGCCGGGGCCTTGGGGTAGGATGCGAGCACCCACAGGATGATCGTCGAATAGAGGATGATGGTGCCGGCGCGCTTCAGGAAGATCGCGGCGCGCTGCCACAGGCCGACCAGCACGTCGCGCATCTGCGGCAGCTGATATTTGGGCATCTCCATCATGAAGCCGCTGCTCTGCCCCTTGGTGACGGTGCGGCGCAGGACGAGCGCGACGGCCATCGCGCCCAATATGCCGGTGATGTAGAGGATGAACAGCACCAGCCCCTGCAGGCCGATGCCCGGGCCGACGCTCCGCGCCGGGATGAACGCGGCGATGATCAGCGTATAGACCGGCAGGCGGGCCGAGCAGGTCATCAGCGGGGCGATCAATATGGTGGTCAGCCGGTCCTTGGGGTCGCTGATCGTCCGCGTCGCCATGATGCCCGGCACCGCGCAGGCGAAGGACGACAGCAGCGGAATGAACGCCCGGCCCGAAAGCCCCACCCGCGCCATCAGCCGGTCCATCAAAAAGGCCGCGCGCACCATATAGCCGCTGGCTTCCAGCAGCAGGATGAACAGGAACAGGATCAGGATCTGCGGCAGGAACACCACCACCGCGCCGACGCCGGCGATCACCCCCTCCACCAGCAGCGAGCGGATGAAGCCTTCCGGCAGGGCCGCCGCCACGACATCCTCCAGCGCGGCGACGCCGGTTTCGATCCAGCCGATCGGCGCTTCCGACCATGCGAACACGGCCTGGAACATGATGAAGAGCAGCGCCGCCAATATCGCGGGGCCGACCACCGGGTGCAGCGCCACCGCGTCCAGCCGGTGGGTCAGCTGCCGCGTCGGGCTTTCGGACACCGTCGCCGCCACCGCGATGGCGCGGGCGCGGCGTTGCAGCGTGGCGATATCCTCATGCGCGCCGCCATGGCCGGGGCGCAGCGCGGTCGCGCCCTCGCCCACCAGATCGGCGACCTTCTGCTTCAGTTCGTCCAGGCCGCGCCGGCGCACCGCGACGGTGGCGACCACCGGCACGCCCAGTTCCCGCGACAGCGCGTCGACGTCGATCACCAGCCCGTCCCGTTCGGCCAGGTCGAACATGTTCAGCGCCACCACCATCGGCAGGCCGAGCGCGATCAGTTGCAGCGTGAAGCGCAGGTGATTGTCCAGGTTGGACGCATCCACCACCACCACCAGCGCATCGGG
>NZ_MEFG01000004.1 GCF_001724715.1 Sphingomonas sp. SCN 67-18 | reverse complement strand
GACGAAGGAAGGCGATCATTTGCGTTAAATGGCGGCTCTAGGGTAGTAGAAGCGGCGATTCATATTCATCGCTTTCGTCCGCCTTGGGGCACCATTTTCTTCCAGCCGAACGAAACATTATTGGCTGTCGCCGTGGTGAATGCGCCTGCGCTCGATACCTCCATTCCCGGAAGCCCGATATTCGATAAACACCGTTTCCACCTCATCCGCTTTCACGTCGCGGAGGAGGGCGGTGAAGCGGGCGGGGCGGCGGGTGCGGGCGGAGAGGTTTCCCGCCCAGCGCGTGTCCGTGCTGACGATGCGGCCCGCGCCCGTCAGCCGCGCGGCGATGTGGAGATGCCCCCACAGCGCGGTGCGGTTCATGTCCGCCCTGCGGATCGTGCCGGTGACGGCAAGGCCGCCCGCGACCGGATATATCCTTGCCCGGCTGATCGCGACGCGCCTGTCGGGCACGGTCAATATCGCGGCGTCGCGCAGCGGCGGCGGTGTCGCGCAGGCGGGGAGGGCCAGCGCCACAGCGAGGATCATCGGCGCGACGGCGCTGCTGCGCCGGCCCGGCCCCGTCATGCGCCGGCCTCCCCGGTTGGCTGATGAGGGTGAGCAGCGTCGCCGAGATCAGCCCGCCGATCACCACCGTCGCCAGCGGCTTCTGCACCTCAGCGCCCGCCCCGGTGGCGATGGCCATCGGCAGGAAGCCCAGGCTGGCGACCAGCGCGGTCATCACCACGGGGCGCAGGCGCATCATCGCGCCTGCACGCGCGGCCTGCGCGCGCGCCATGCCGCCCGCCATCAGCGTCTGGATGGAACTGACCATGACGAGGCCGTTCAGCACCGCGATGCCGGACAGCGCGATGAAGCCGACCGCCGCCGAGATGGAGAAGGGCATGCCGCGCACGGCCAGCGCCGCCACCCCGCCGACCAGCGCTAGCGGCACCCCGGTGAACACGATCGCCGCGTCGCGGACGCTGCGCAGCGCACCGTAGAGCAGCAGCATGATGAGCGCGAAGCAGCCGGGCACGACAAGCAGCAGCCGCGCGCTGGCCGAGCGGAGATTCTCGAACTGCCCGCCCCAATCGAGATACTGGCCGGAGGGCAGGCGGATTTCGGCGTCGATCCGCTGCTGCGCGTCGGAGACGACGCCGGCAACGTCGCGCCCCCGCACATTGGCCTGCACGACCACCCGGCGCTTGCCGTTTTCCCGGCTGATCTGGTTGGGGCCGTCGACGACCGCGATGGTCGCGACGCTCTGCAAGGGTACGAAGCCGCCGCCGGGCAGGGGCACGGGCAGCTGGGCCAGCGCCTGCAGGTCGGTGCGCGCCGCGTCGGCCAGGCGGATGGTCACGGCGAAGCGGCGATCGCCCTCGAAGATCATGCCGGCGTCGCGCCCGCCGATCGCCGCCGATATCGTGTCCTGCAGGCTTTGTGCGGTGATGCCGAGCCCCGCCATCGCGTCGCGGCGCGGGCGGATGTCGAGCACGGGCAGGCCCTGCGTCTGTTCCACCCGCACGTCCGCCGCGCCGTCGACGGAACGGAGGATGGCGGCAATGCGGTTCGCGGTGTCGTTCATGCCGTCGAATTCGTCGCCGAACACCTTGACGGCAATGTCGCCGCGCACCCCGGCGATCAGCTCGTTGAAGCGCATCTGGATGGGCTGGCTGATCTCGAACGCGCCGCCGGGCACCGCGTCCAGCGCGGCGTCCACCTTCGCCACCAGATCGGCCCGGGGCAGGCGCGGGTCCGGCCACTGGCTCCTTGGTTTCATGACGATGAACGTGTCCGATATGTTGGGCGGCATCGGGTCGGACGCCAGTTCCGCCGTGCCGGTCTTGGAAAAGACGAAGCGCACCTCCGGCAGCGTGGCGATGCGCGCCTCGACGCGGGATTGCATCGCCTGGCTCTGGTCGACGGAAGTGCCGGGCACGCGCAGCACCTGCGCGGTCAGGTCGCCCTCGTCCAGCTGCGGCAGGAATTCCTGCCCGAGCAGGGAAAAGGTCATCATCGCGGCCAGAAAGGCGCCGATGCCCGCGCTTATGGTGAGCGCCGGGCGTTTCATCGCCTTGTCGAGACCGGGTTGATAGGCGGCCGTCAGCCACGCCATGATGCGCCCCTCCTTCTCCTCGACGGGCCGGGACAGCCAGATGGCGAGCATCGCCGGCACGAAGGTGAGCGACAGGACGAAGGCGGAAACCAGCGCCATGATGACGGTCAGCGCCATGGGCGAAAAGGTCTTGCCCTCCACGCCGGTGAGCGTGAGCATCGGCACGTAGACGAGAATGATGATCGCCTGGCCGAACACGGTCGGGCGGATCATTTCCCGCGCGGCGCGGGCCACGGCCTCCAGCCTTTCCTGCGGCAACAGGCTGCGGCCCAGCCGGTGCTGGCGTTCCGCGATGCGGCGCAGCGCATTTTCGACGATGATCACCGCGCCGTCGACGATTAGGCCGAAATCGAGCGCGCCGAGGCTCATCAGATTGGCCGAGACGCCGCCCTTCAACATGCCGAAACTGGTCATCAGCATCGTCACCGGGATGACCAGCGCGGCGATCAGCGCGGCGCGGACATTGCCGAGCAGCAGGAACAGCACGACGATGACCAGCAGCGCGCCTTCGCTCAAATTCTTGGCGACCGTCCTGATCGTCGCGTTGACCAGCGCCGTGCGGTCGAGCACCGGCTGGATGGCGACGTCCGTGGGCAGCGAGGCGTTGATCGCGCCGATCCTGTCCGCCACGGCGGAGGCGACGGTGCGGCTGTTCTCGCCGATCCGCATGATCGCGGTGCCCACCACCACTTCCTTGCCGTTTTCGGATGCGGACCCATGGCGGATGGCCTGGCCCAGCCGCACCTCTGCGACGGCGTCGAGGCGGATCGGCGTGCCCGCGCGCGTGGCGACCACGGTGCTCGCCAGTTCGCCGAGATTGCGGATGCGCGCGTCCGAGCGGACGGCGAGACCCTCGCCGCCGCGGTCCACCACGCCCGCGCCGACGCTGACATTATTCTGCTCGAGCGCGCCGGCGAGGTCGGACAGGTTCATGCCCAGCGCGGCGAGTTTCTGCACGTCCGGGATGACGTGGAACTGCTTCACATAACCGCCGATCGCATCCACCCCGGCCAGGCCGGGCGTGGTCTTGAGCAGCGGCGCGACGATCCAGTCCTGCGCGGTGCGCAGATAGGTGGCCTTGTCGGCTTCGCTGACCAGTCGGTCGCCCTCCGGCGTGATGTAGCTGCCGTCTGGCTGCAGGCCGGGTTCGCCGGGCTTGTGATCGTCCTCCGCGCGGTGCTGGAAATGGACGGTCCACATATAAACCTCGCCAAGCCCGGTGGCGATCGGCCCCATCACCGGCGTCACCCCTTCGGGCAGGCTGTCCTCCGCCATGCGCAGCCGCTCCGCCACCTGCTGGCGCGCGAAATAAATGTCGGTCGAATCGGAAAAGACGGCGGTGATCTGGGCAAAGCCGTTGCGGCTCAGCGACCGGCTATATTCCAGCCCCGGCACCCCGGCCAGCGCGGTCTCGATAGGGAAGGCGACCTGTTTTTCGACCAGTTCGGGCGAAAGCGAAGGGGCGGTGACGTTCACCTGCACCTGGTTGTTGGTAATGTCCGGCACCGCGTCGATGGGCAGGCGGGCGATGGCCCAGCCGCCGATGACGGTGACGATCAGCGTGGCCAGCAGCACGAACCAGCGGCGCGCGACGGCGAATGTGACGATCCTGTCGATCATGATCAATGTCCATGCTCCGCTTCGCCCTTGCCCAGTTCGGCCTTGAGGGTGAAGCTGTTGGCCCCGGCCAGCTGCTCGTCGCCCCGCAGGCCGGATGTCACCACGACATCGCCGCCGCTCGGCGCGCCCAGCGTCACCGGCGTGGGCCTGAAGCCGCGCGCGGTGCGGACGAACACGGTCGGACGGCCCTCGACCGTCTGCACCGCGCCTTGCGGCACCAGCACGGCGTCATCGCCCGCATTGCCCGTGGCGAGCCGGATGGATGCCGTCACCGGCTCACCCACCCGCCATTGGCCGGATCGGTTGTCGATCAGCGCGATCACCGTCGCCAGGCGGGTGGCCGCGTCGAGGACCGGCGAGACGAAATCCACCCGCGCCGCTGCCCTGCGATCGCCAGAGACGATCTCCATCGCCTGGCCGGGGCTGACCCTGCCTGCATCGGCCGGCGTCAGCGCCAGCGTCACCGCGACGCGGGACAGGTCGGCGACGCGGAACAGCTCGGCGTCCGCCACGACCGTCTGGCCCAGCGTCACGCTGCGCCCGACCACCTGGCCGGAAAGCGGGGCGCGGATGGCGATGCGGTTCAACGCTCCGCCGCCGCCGCCCGCCGCCGCCACCTGCTGCCGGGCGAGCCGCAACGCGATGCGCGCCTCGGTCGCCGCCGTGCGGGCGGCGATCAGGTCCTGCTCCGGCGACACCTTCTGGTCGAACAGCCTCTGTTCGCGGCCAAGGGTGGATTGCGCCAGCGCCAGCCGCGCCTGCGCCGCCTCTATCTCTGCATTCAGCGCCGCCGCCTCGCGGCTTTCGACCACCGCCAGCACGTCGCCGCGCCTCACCGGCTGGCCAAGGTTGCGGGTCAGCGAGACAACGCGCCCGCCAATCGCGGCGGAGACGATCTGCAGGCCCTGCGGATCGCCCTCGATGGTGGCGGGCAGCGTCAGCGCGCCGCCGCCGCCGCGAAGCGCCTGAACCAGTTCGATGCCGGCGATCCTGATCTGCTCCGGCGACAGGGCGATCTCGGCCTCGCCCGCTTCCGGCCGGGCGGCGCCGTTCTCCTCCGTGGTTTCGGTTGTCTGTTCGGCCGCGCCGTTCCCGCCCGAACAGGCGGAGAGCAGCAGCGCGGCAAGGCTGAGCGTGATGGGATATTTCATGGATTTTCTCCGGAGATGGCGGGCGCGCGGGCGGTGAGCCGTTCCAGCTGCGCCGTGGCGATATGGAAGGAGAGCAGGGCGTCGATGGCGGCGATCTGCGTGTCCGCCAGCGTCCGCTCCGCATCGAGCAGTTCAAGCTGGCCGAACTTGCCTTCCCGGTAGCCGATCCGTGCGATCCGCGCTGTTTCCTCGGCCGCCGCCAGCGCAGGGCCGCTGGCCGTCGCCGCGCTGGTGGCCGCGTTGGCGAGATCGGCCTCGGCGCGGGCGATGGCCCGATCCGCGTCGATGCCGGCCATGCGGCGGCGGGCCTCCGCGCCCTGCCGTTCGGACGCGGCCTGCGCCAGCGCGGACCGCCCGCCGTTGAACAGGGGGATGGGGATGGAAAGGCCCAGCAGCGCGGCGGTATCGCCCGTCTCCCTGAAATGGCGGGCCCCGGCGCTTAGCGTCAGGTCCGGGACGCGCTGCGACCGGGCGAGGCGAACGCCGGCATCGGCCATCGCGACATCGGCCTCGGCCGCGGCAAGGGCGAGGGTGCCCGCGCTATCGGCCGGGCGCAGCGGACCTTGGCCGGGCCGCACGCGCCGGAACCAGGCGCCATCCAGCCCCTCGGCCAGCGGGCGGCCGATGAGCTTCGACAGGTTGAAGCGAGACAGCGTGACCAGCCTTTCGGTCTGCTCGGCGGCGGCATCGGCATTGGCCCGGCTCACCTCCGCGCGCTGCACCTCGATGGGGGATGCGCGCCCGGCCTGCACCCGGACCTGCGCGGCGCGAAGCGCATCGGCCGCGATCCGCGCCTGCGCCTGCGCCGCGCCCAGCCGGTGCTCCGCCGCTGCCGCTTCCGCATAAGCCGCGATCACCGCCAGCTTCAGGTCCGCCTCGGCGATCGCGGCCTGGATTGCCATGCGCCGGCCTTGCGCGTCGGCAAGGTCCAGCCGGGCGGATCGCTTGCCGCCCAGCTCGACCGGCAGGGCCAGCGCGGCGGTGGTCTCCAGCCCGTCGAGCGCGCGATAGGGGCCGCTGCCCGCGATATTTTCCGCATCCAGCGTCAGCTGCGGGTTGGGCCTCAACCCGGCCGTGACGCGGGCCGCCCCGGCGGCGCGGACATCCGCCCTTGCCGCTTCCAGCGCGGGCGAGGCGACACCGGCAAGCGCCAGCGCATCATCCAGGCGCAACGGCGCGTTCGCCGTCGTGGACGGCGGGGTCTGGGCCTGCGCGATGCCCGCGCAAGCCGCAGCGGCCAGCAGGGCCGCAATTAATCTGTGCATGATGAATCGTCCTGAAATCCGTCCCGATCTGGCCGTCAGCCGCGCTTTCGCGCGGACGGGCGGCCTGCGGATGGCTCAGGCGATGGGAGGGCGCAGGTCCGGTCCGGGGTGCCGGCAGGTCAGCGCGGCGGCAAAACCGGGCATGAAGAGCGCGACAGGCCGGGCAAAAGCGTGGCTGGCCGGGGGCTGGGCCGGCACGAAGGACGAGACGCTGTGGCAGCCATGATGATGCGCCACGCCCTTGTCCGTATCGGCGGGCGCCTGCTTCTGCTCATCGTCGCCATGCACGGCGCCAGCGCATTCGATGGTGACGCGGCCGGGCAGTTCGCTCGCATGCACGGTCGTCGACGCGACGAGCGACGCGACCAGCAGGCAAAGCAACAAGAGGCTTCTTTGAAGCATGGGCGCGGTCGTAGGGATAAAATATCAAGATGTCACGCCGGAAAATTCATATGCGCCATGATATTTATCCGAACTACTTCCACCATTCATGAATAATATATTATGTCACGAACTGAACGGGCGGAGATATTGTTTCCATTCATCGCATATTGTGACGATATATCGTGATTATTGTGATAATATATCCAATCTCATGTGATTTCATCGCGCGATTAGCGGCTGGAACAGCGCGGAAAAGCGACGGCCAGCCGCCGCCATGGCGGTCCGGCAGGCGTGGGAGCTCAGGTAACAGAAGTGACGGCATCAGGTGTCATCGGTGACAGGTTCGCCATGACCTTGCCCGCCAAAAGCCCCCATTGTCCGCGCCCCTCCCGGCTTTTGCGACTGGCACGATCCCTGCTTTTGAAGGCATCAGGCCCGAACCGGGCCATGGAGGGACCGATCGACCGTTTCAGGCCTGCCGTGCCGGCGCGACCAGTGCAGCCCCCTGCTCCCCGTTTCCGTCAGCAAAGGTCCATGGCCCCCGGTCGAACGCCTTCCAGCGATATCGAACCCGTGATTGGAGAGTATGAATGACCCCCAAGGTCCTGTTGAAATCGGCGATGATGGCCGGCCTGATGTTGACCGCCTCGGCTCCCGCCCTTGCCCAGGCGCCTGCCGTGCCGGCTGGCTTCACGGCGCTGTTCGACGGCAAGACGCTGAACGGCTGGAGCGGCGATCCGTCGATCTGGTCGGTGCAGGACGGCGCGATCACCGGCCATTCCGACAAGGACATTCCGTACAACACCTATCTGATCCTCGATAAGCCGTTCAGCAGCCCGAATTACGAGATCCGCTTCAAATATCGCTTCCAGTCGGAAGCCGGCAATTCCGGCCTGCAGTTCCGCAGCGGCCAGGTTGCGGGCAACCACATCATGGCCGGCCTGCAGGCGAACATCGTCGCGCTGGGCGGATCGGCGCCGCGCTTCGCCATGCTCTATGACGAGCTGGACCGGCAGGAACTGGTGCTGACCGGCCAGAAGGCGACCATCGAGCGCGCGCAGGCGTCGAACGGCGGCACCGGCCGCATCGTCCGCACCGTGCATGAGATGGTCAATGCCGGCGAGGACATCCAGAAGGTCACCCGGCCGCGCGGCGAGTGGAACGAGGGCGTGCTGATCGTCTACGGCAACCGCTATGTTCATGCGGTCAACGGCCATCTCGCCTTCGACGCCACCGATGAAGACCCGCTGGCGCCCAAGGACGGCCTGATCGGCTGGCAGTTCCACAAGGGACCGCCGACCACCATCCAGTTCAAGGATATCGTCATCCAGCCGCTGGCGGCCATGCCGGATATCAGCCGGTTCGCCAGCAAGCCCGCGCCGGCCCCCGCGCCGACCCGCACCTACCGGGATGCGATCAAGGTCGGCTCGCCCGACCTGCCGATGCCGGACTGATCCCGCCCGGCACGGCATCGGGATGGTCGCCGCCGCCCCCTTCGGGATCGGCGGCGACCTCCCGGCCGGTCGGATCAGGCGTAGCTGACGTTCGGATGCGCCCGGCGATGGCGGCGGAGCATCCCGCCGATCAGCCCGAAGCCGCCGATCATCATCGCCCAGCTGGCCGGTTCCGGCACCGCGTTGACCGGGCCGGCGGTGAGCAGCACGCCGGAATCCGACGAGAAGGTGACGTCCGGGGCGGTCTGGATGCCGAAAGTGCCGGTGTTCAGGAAATTCATCTCGATGTTGACCGGGTTGGAATTGGTGACGGCGAACACGGTCAGGCCGGTGAAGATGTCATAGGCGCCTTCGCCGATCGTGAAGCTGCCGAAAATGGCGTCGTTGATCGCCTGGCTGAAATCGGTCGCCGGGTTGGTGAAGCTGATGAACTTGCTCTGGCCGAACGCCTTGTAGGCGTCCAGCGAGGTGGCGCCGTAATTCTGGTAGGTCGCGCCCGAACCCGCTTCATAGACATAAAGCGTCGCCAGCACGCCGAACTGCATGGTGGAATTCAGCTCGGGATCCCACGCATCGGCATTGATATGCCCGTCGAAGGCGAAGCTGACATTGGCGGTGGTCCCCAGCGCGTTGGAGCTGAAGGTCAACCGGTCGCCAAAGGTGGCGCCCGTCTGCGTGAAAGGCGCCGGGCCCTGCACGTTCAGATAGGTCTTCACCGTGCCCGACGGAAGATCGACCGAGGCCTGAAGATCGCTGGTGAAATTCTGCGAGGCGGAGGTCGCACCATTGGCCTCATAGCCGTCGATGATTTCCCCGGGGCCGATCTGCACCAGCGGCCGCACATAATAATCCGCCCGGGCGCTGTCGATCGGCAGCAAGCCGATGCCAAAGGCGGCCATCGCGCCGGACACAGCGATGGTCTTGACCAGATTTCGCATGAAACTCCCCTCTCATTCCTGACCTGGCAGACCGGCCCATGCAGGGCTGCCATAGGTTAAGGCGTCGGAAACCATTCCGACGGGTCAGGGGATTTTCGCTTTTTCGCGTCCCGATGCGAGACAACGGAAGACGTAAGGGAAATGGGCGCGCGCGGGGCGGCGGCGAAACGCCTCGACCGGCGGGAAATTTCAGGCGGGCGGGCTATGCCGCCCGGCCCCGTTTCAGGCGGGAACCACCCGGATATGCCACCATTCCTGCAGGCGATCGACCTGCGCGTCATTGGCGAAGCGGAGGCGGAACATGCCGTCCAGGTCGATGGCCTCGCCGCCCGGCACGCCCTTGAACGCGGCGTGCCAGTGGCACAGCCCCTCGTCGCCCGCGCAGGCGATGCCGTCATAGGTGAAGCTGACGTCCGCCTGCCCGGCGGTCACTTTCGCCCAATAGGCGGTGACGCCGGCCTGGCCCTCCAGCGGGGCATCGAACGGGGTTTCATGATAGGTCGCGTCTGCGGTGAACAGCGCGCCGGCGGCGGCGGGATCGCGATTTTCCCATGCGGCCTTGTACCCGTCCAGCCAGGCGGTGAGCGCCGCGGGGGTGAGTGCGTAGGTCATGCGTCCTGCTCTCCTCTTTTCATCTGCGCGGCGATGGCGGCGACATGCCGTCCCTGGAAACGCGCGCCGTCCAGCTCGTTTGCGCTCGGCCGGCGCGATCCGTCCGCCCCGGCGATGGTGCTGGCGCCATAGGGGGTGCCGCCGCTGATTTCCGTCATCACCGTGTTGCCGGCAAAGCTGTAGGGCAGGCCGACGATGACCATGCCATGGTGCAGCAGTGTGGTGTGGACGGATGTGATCGTCATCTCCTGCCCACCATGCTGGCTGGCGGTGGAGGTGAAGGCGCTGCCCACCTTGCCGACCAGCGCGCCCTTGGCCCACAACGGCCCGGTCTGGTCCAGGAAGTTGCGCATCTGCGCGGCCATGTTGCCGAACCGCGTCGGCGTGCCGATGATGATCGCGTCATAATCGCCCAGTTCCAGCGGATCGGCGAAGGGGGCGTCCTGATCAAGCAGGACGCCCGCCCCGCGTGCGACCGCTTCGGGCATCAATTCGGCCACACGCTTCACCGTCACCTCGGCGCCCGGCACGGATGCCGCGCCCTCGGCCACTGCCCGCGCCATGGTTTCGACATGGCCGTAGCTTGAATAATAGAGAACCAGAACGCGCGGCATTGGGCACTCCCGAAGGGATCAGAATTTGAAGCTCATCTCCGCGCCATAGCGGCGCGGGCGGGCCTTGAACACGAAACCGCCCGGCGAGAATTCGGCATTATATTTCTCGTTGAACAGGTTCGACGCGAACGCCGCGACGGAGAAGGGGCCGAACTCCACGGCTAGCCGCGCATCGACCAGATCGACCGGCTTGCGCACGGTGGAATTCTGCACGTCCCACCAGGTCTTGCCGGTCCGCCGGTAATCGACCCGCGCGATCAGCTCCGCATCGCTGCCGACGGCGGTGCGGTATTGCGAGCCCATGTTGAGCGTATAGCGCGAGATCAGCGGCGCTTCGTTGCCGATATAAGCGGGGTCGGGGAAGGCCTTGATGTTGCTGTTCGTATAGCCGAAGCCGACGTTGAGGTCGAGGCCGGGGGCGGGCCGCGCCGTCGCTTCCAGCTCGAAGCCGTTGATCCGCGTGCGCGGCACGTTGCCCAGATTCTGGGTCGAGTTGGCGGCCAGGAAGACGAAGAAATAGCTGTTCTTCGATTCCGTCGTATAGGCGTTGGCGCTGAGCGTCAGATGCCGGTCGAGCAGCTGGGTGCGCACGCCCGCCTCGAACGTGTCGGCGGTCTCGGCCTGGCCGCGGCCACGCCGCCGACGCCGGTCTGGTTGAAGCCGCCGCTGCGGAAGCCCCGGCTGTAGCCGCCATAAAGGGTGACGGTGTTGCTCGGTTCCCAGGTCAGCGTCACCTTGGGCTGCCAGTCGTCGAACACCGCCTTGCGGACTTCGCCGGTGGTGCCGTCGGGCAGGCCCGGGCCGTTCATGAAGCCCGCCGGGGTCAGCGTGGTGTTGCGCCGCCGGTCGCGGTCATAGCGCAGGCCGAGGTCGATCTTGAACTGGTCGGTGAAATCATAGCTGAGGTTGGCGAACGCCGCCCAGGCGAAATTGTCCTGCTTGTCGGAAAGGAAGCTGAACTGCGGGTTCAGCGGGTTGGTGCTGGGCGTGCGATATACCGGGAACACGCCTGAATCTGTGTCGATCATGTTGCCGGTGGAGATGAACCGGTTGGTGTCGATGAAATAGGCGCCGACAATGTAGCGCAGCCGGTTCGCTTCCGGTGAGGTGAAGCGGATCTCCTGGCTCAGCGCCTTGACGTTCAGATACTGGCTCTGGGTCAGGTCAAATCCGAAGATCTGGAAGAACAGCGATTCCTCGATGGGCAGGAAGTCGAACGCGTCGCCGGTCAGGATTTCCTTCAGCGTGTCATAGGATGTGACGGAACTGAAGCTGCCGGCGTCGGTGTCGTAGTTCAGCCGCAGCGACACGTTGTTGATGTCGCGGTCGTTCTGCCCGGCATTGTTGGTGCGCACCGGCAGGCTGGTGTCGTTCACGTCGTTGACGATGTTGAAATAGAGCGCCTGGGTGCGCAGCCGGCTGATCGATCCGCGCAGATCGGCGGTGAAGTTGCTGGTCGGGCTCCACAGCAGCGTGCCGCGCAGCGCCAGATCCTCGACTGGATCGGTGTCTTCCTTCAGGAACTCGTTCCGGATGAAGCCCTTGGTGTCATACCATGAGCCGGAGAGGCGGAACTTCAACGTATCGGACATCGGCCCGCTGATGCCGCCGCGCAGCCAGTAGCCGAAGCCGTTGTCGATGCCCGCGCGCACCCGGCCTTCGAAATGGTCGGTCGGCTGCTTGGTGCGGATGACGATGGCGCCGCCGATCGCGTTGCGGCCGTAAATGGCGCCCTGCGGCCCTTTCAGCACCTCGATCTGCTCGATGTCGAACAGTTCCTGGTTGAACTGGGCCGGGTTCACCTGCTGCACGCCGTCGACGACGACGGCGACGGACGGCTCGGAATTGCGGGCCTGGGTGATGCCGCGAATGATGATGAAGGCATTGCCCGCATTCTGCGTTTCCACCAGGTTGACGTTCGACGTCAGGTTGATGAAGTCGCTGGGCCGCTCGATGCCGGCGGTCTCGATCGCTTCGGAGGTGAAGGCGGTGATCGCGGCGGGCACGTCCTGGAGCGATTCCGAACGGCGCAGCGCGGTGACGACGATATCGCCCTCATTCGTGCCCGCGTCGCGCGCGGCCGGTGCCTGTTCGTTTTGCGCCTGAACCGCGGTCGCCGTGGAAGCGACCGTCAAAGACGCGCCAATCAGCAGGATTGCGCGCGCGGACCCCAAAATCTTCATCCTGTCCCTCCCCATTATTCGCACGGGGTCCGTGGCGCCCGGCCCTCGTCCTCGGGACGAAGCGGGCGACACTGCTCCGATTGATGCAGGGGGTACGAACTTCGATTATCGAAGTCAAGTTCGCATTGCGAAATTTCGGCGCGATGCGGCCATGGCGGTTCCGCGCGCGGAACCAGCCGGACGGCAGGGCAGTCTGGAAAAGGCCGGGGCTAGGGGCGCAGCGCGTGCGAGAGGAAGGGCCAGCGCTGCAACGCGCCCTCTATTTCCACGGCGGCCCGCTGGAGCAGGGGCAGGCGGGTGCTGACCAGCTCCTCGCGTGAAATCCGCGTCGTCGAGGTGGAGCAGTTGATCGCCGCCGCGATCTGCCGGTCCTTGTCGAACACCGGCACGGCGACGGAGACGACGCCATAATCAAGCTCGTCCTGGGCGGAGGCATAGCCGTCCGTCCGCGCCGCGCGCAGGCATTTCTTCAGTTCCGCCTTCGACGTGATCGTATGTTCGGTGAAGCGGCTCAGCTCCACCTGGTCCAGATAGGCGTCGATCGCGGCGTCGCCCTGATAGGCGAGCAGCACCTTGCCCAGCGAGGTGGCATAGGCGGGAAAACGGGTGCCGACGCTGGCGCCGATGCGGATGCGCCGGTTGGTCGAGACATGGGCGATGTAGAGGATGTTCTCGCCGGACAATACCGCCATGGACGAACTGTCCCCGGTTTCGTCGCGCAGCGCCTGCAGCTGCGGGCCGGCCACGCCCTCCACGTTCATGGAGGCGAGGAAGGCGGATCCGAACACCAGCACTTCGGGGCGCAGCAGGAAGCGGCGGCCATGCTGGGCGACATAGCCGAGCTGAACCAGCGTGTTCAGGCAGCGGCGCGCCACGGCGGGGTTCAGCCCGGTGGCTACCGCCACCTCGCTCAGCTGCATTTCCGGGCGGCTCTGGTTGAACGCGCGCAGCACAGACAGGCCCCGCTCCAGCGTGGAGAGATATTCCGGGTCCTGTCGCACTTTCGGCGTCTGCGTCATCCTGCCGCCTCTCCCTCGTTGCGGCGGCTATAGACGGGCGCAACGGCGCGCGCCAGCCGTCGCTATTCCGCCGCGGCCCGCCAGGCGGGGCGGCCGAGTATCTCCTCATTATGCTCGCCCAGCACCGGCGGCGGCACCACCGTGCGGGCGCGCTCGCCGTCGAAGCTGACTGGCGAGCGGATGGTGCGGAACGGCCCGGTCTCCGGGTGCTCGCCGGCGATCTCGATTTCCAGCAGCCTGGCCTGCTCGGTCTGCAGCGCCTCGTTGGAGGCGTAAACGGGGGATGACGGCACTTCGCGCGCCGCCAGCGCCGCCTGCCAGTCCGCCCGGTCCCGCGTGCGGAAGATCGGGGCGAGAAAGGCGACGACGCCGTCATAATTGTTGATCCGCGCATTGCGGTCCGCGAATTCGGGCAGCGACAGCATGTCCGGCCGCCCCACCACATCGGCCAGCGCCTCCCAGAATTTGGCGGGGGAGGACATGTGCAGCGCGATCCAGCCGTCGTCGGCGCACTGGAAGACATAGGATTGGGAGACGTTGGGGCGGCTATACGGCCCCATCACCTGCCCGGCGGAGAAATAATGGGTGAAATCGTCCAGGTTGAAATGGCACATCGCCTCCAGCATCGATACCTCGACCAGCCGGCCGCGCCCGGTGCGCTCGCGCTCGTGCAGCGCGCCCAATATGCCGTAGGCGGCGTAGAAGCCGGTGATGGAATCGGCGATGGCCGGGCCGATCACCCGGGGGTGCTTCGGGTTGATCAGCAGCCGCAGGAAACCGCTCGCCGCCTGCGCCACCGTGTCGAAGGCGGGGCGCTTGCGGTCCGGCCCGGTCGCGCCGAAGCCGGATATGGAGCAATAGATGAGGCGCGGGTTGATCGCCTGCAGCCGGGCGGGGTCCACGTTCAGCCGGTCGGCCACGCCGGGCCGGAAATTCTGGATGAACACGTCCGCATCCGCCACCAGCCGGTCCAGCGCGGCCAGGTCTTCCGGCAGCTTGCTGTTCAGCGTGATGCTTTTCTTGTTGCGGTTGTAGGTCTGGAAATGGGGGCTGTAGAGCCCGCCCTTGAACGCGCGGAAGGGGTCGCCCGCCTCCGGGTTCTCGATCTTGACGACATCGGCGCCAAGATCGGCCAGCAACATGCCGGCGGCCGGGCCGGTGATGAACGTTCCCATTTCAAGGACGCGGACATCCTCAAGAACCTTCGCCATCAACGACCTCCCCATTGCGCGGCCCTTGCCGCTGAACCATGCATAGCCGCCCCGGCTGCAACGCGCGGCCGGGCGATCCGCAGTCATATATGAAAATTCGTATAGCGAAAACAACTTCGAAATGCGAAGGATTGTGAGTCGGCATGGTTGCCGATAGCCTGAAAGCCCCGGCGCGCGCATTTTCCCGCGCCGTCCGGGCCGGCGGGCGGCAAGGCAGACAAGCGAGATTTTGATGAGAATAGGCAAGCAGGATAGACCGTTCAGCGCCATTTCCACCGCCACGCCGGAGGCGATCACGGTGCGCGGCAAGGATCTTTGCGGCGATCTGATCGGCAAGACGGATTTCACCAGCTATTTCTGGTTCCTCGTCACCGGCGCGGAGCCGGACGAGAACCAGCTGTTCTTCGCCAATGCGGTGCTGACCGCCATTGCCGAGCACGGGCTGGTGCCGAGCGTGGTCGCCGCGCGGATGACCTACGCCGCCGCGCCCGAGGCGTTTCAGGGCGCGGTCGCCGCCGGTCTGCTGGGCTGCGGGTCGGTGGTGCTGGGCAGCGCGGAGATCGCGGGCGCATTCCTGGCCGATCTGGTGTCCGGCGGGGGCGATCCGCTGGCGGCGGTGCGGGCGCTGCGCGCCGAGAAGAAGGCGGTGCCCGGCTTTGGTCACCCGCTCCATAATGACGGGGATCCCCGCGCCAACCTGCTGCTGCGGCTGGCGGCGGAGCGGGGGGCGGAAGGGCCGCACATCGCCATGCTGAGGGCGGTCAAGGCCGCGCTGCCCGATGCCATCGGGCGGGATTTGCCGATCAACGTCAACGGCGCCATCCCGGCGGTGATGCTGGATGTCGGCTTTCCGCTGAAGGCGCTGAAGGGCATCTCGCTGCTGGCGCGCACGGCCAGCCTGATCGGCCATCTGCAGGAGGAAACGGAACGGCCGATCGGCTTCATCCTGTCCGGCCACGCCGCCGAAGCCATTGAATATGACGGCCCCGCACGCTGATATTTCGATATGCGAACTTATCTTCGCAAAACGAATTGCTGGCGGTTCAGGGCTGTGCTAGTCTTTGCAACGAGGATCGACCGGGCGCGCGACGCCCGCGCCCGCAGGTGAGAGGAATCAACATGACCAGATTGCCGTCCCGTCTTCATCACACCGCCTATGTCAGCAAGGACCTGGAGGCCACGCGCAAATTCTATGAGGAGGTGATCGGCCTGCCGCTGGTCGCCACCTGGTGCGAAAAGGACATGCTGTTCGGGTCGGAACGGGTTTACTGCCATTGCTTCTTCGGCCTGGCGGACGGCGGGGCGCTCGCCTTCTTCCAGTTCGCCACCCCGGAGGACCAGGCCTTTTTCGATCCCGATCTGGCGCCGTCGCCCTTCCGGCACATCGCCCTCAACGTCGATGCGCAGACGCAGGCGGACATCGAGCAGCGGATCAAGGCGGCGGGTTATGCGGAGCCGGACACGTTCGTGCTTGAACATGGCTATTGCCGGTCGGTCTACATCACCGATCCCAACGGCATGATCCTCGAATTCACGCTCGACGCGCCGGATGCGGACAATATCAACGCGCGCCGGCTGGAAACCGCCCATGCGGACCTGAAACGGTGGCTGGCCGGCGACCATGAGACCAACAATCATTTCCGGCACGAAGAACACGCCTGAACCCCGGCCCGACGCCGCCATGACGAGGACGATCGACACCGCGATCCACGATATCGCGGTCGGGGACGGCCATGTCCGCGTTGAAACCGCGGGCCGCGGCACGCCGATCGTGCTGCTGCACGGCTGGGCGCTGGACCGCAGCCTGTGGCGCCGGCAGGTCGAGGCGCTGGCGGACCGTTTCATGCTGGTCGCCATCGACAGGCGCGGCTTCGGCGGCTCCAGCGCCCCGCCCGGCCTGCGGCGTGAGGGCAGTGATCTGATGATCCTGCTCAACCGGCTGGGGCTGGATCGGATCGTGCTGGTCGGCATGTCCCAGGGCGGCCGGGTGGCGCTGCATTTCGCCATGGACCACCCGGACCGGATGCTGGGCCTGGTGCTGCAGGGCGCGCCGCTGGACGGTTTCCAGCCCGAACCGCGCGGCGCGGACCGGATTCCGATATCCAGCTATGCCGCCCTGGTCCGCGACGGGCGGATCGACAGGATGCGGATGCTGTGGCGCGATCACCCGTTGATGCGGGTGGCCGATCCCGCCGCGCAGCGCGCCATCGCCGAAATGCTGGACGGTTATGACGGGCGCGATCTTGCCGCACCGGCGCTGCCGCTGACCGCGATGGCGGGGGACCTGGAGGCCATTCACGCGCCCGCGCTGGTGGTGACGGGGGAGGAGGACACGCCCTGGCGGCACCTGGTGGGGGATGCCATTGCCTATGGCCTGCCCAACGGCCGCCGGGCGCGCACCGCGGGCGGCCATTTGTGCAACCTCACCCATGCGGATGGCTATAATGCGCTGCTCGACGGCTTCGTGCGCTGGATCGAGCCGGCCCGTCAGCCCCAGTAGCGCTTGCCGGCGATCCCCGCGCCTTCGGCCAGCGCGGCCAGCTTCGCCCACACCACCTCCGGGTCCAGCCCGCCGCTGCCGACATGGATGGAAAAGCCGCAGTCGACGCCGCCGATCACCCGGTCCCGCCCGACCAGATCGGCATAGCGGCCGATCCGCTGGGCGATCAGCTCTGGATGCTCGATATAGGTGGATTGCGGCTCGATCAGCCCGGGGGCGAGGATCTTGTCCTCCGGCGGGCGCACGGATTCGAACAGCGCGAACTCATGGGCATGGCGCGGGTTGGCGGCCTCGAACAGCAGCGTCGCGGGCTTCGCCGTCCAGACGATGTCGATGATGTCGGCCAGCGGCACGTCGCAATGGTGGGGGCCGGGGTAATTGCCCCAGCACAGGTGCATGCGCAGCCGCTCCGCCGGGATGTTGGCGACGGCATGGTTCAGCGCCGCGATGTGCAGGCCGATCTTGCTGCGGAACCCGGCCAGGTCCAGCCCGGC
This sequence comes from Sphingomonas sp. SCN 67-18, assembly GCF_001724715.1. Taxonomy (GTDB): domain Bacteria; phylum Pseudomonadota; class Alphaproteobacteria; order Sphingomonadales; family Sphingomonadaceae; genus SCN-67-18. The sequence goes on along the minus strand of NZ_MEFG01000004.1, from coordinate 89,572 downwards.
ATATTGCACGTGCCGGCCCATGGCGAGGTCCGGGCAGTCGATCTGCAGGTCGATTCCGGCGGCGGCGATCGTCTCATATTCGTGGCGCAGCCCCTCCGCGATGGCGAAGAGATAGGCTTCGTCGCTGTCATAATGGGTGTTGCCGAAGAACAGCGCCGTCGTCCCCGGCGAAACCGCGCTCATGAAGGTGCGCCGCCCGTCCGCCTTGGCGACCAGCCGTTCGGCGTCGCGGCGGGGGGCGTCCATGTCCTTGACTGAAATCGGGCCGTTGCAGGCCGGGGCGGTGCGCCGCGCCCGGCCGGTGTCGGCGAACACCTTGGCCTTGGTGCCGGGAAAGGCGTCGAGATCGCCAAAGCTGTAGCTGCCGCTCTCGCCGCCGAAACCGTGCAGCCTGTCCTTGATATAGGTGGCATAGCTGGGCTTGGACATTTCGCCGTCGTTGACGATGTCGATGCCCGCCGCCGCCTGGCGCGACACCATCAGCGTCACCGCCTCGTCAATCGCCTGCTCCAGCGCGGCGGCATCCACCGGCACGCCTTCCTGGGCGGCGAACATCATCCGCATCAGCGCGTCGGGGCGTGGCAAGCTGCCGGTATGTGTCGTGGTGAAACGGCCGGCTGCCATTGGTCCTCCGTCGATCTGCTCAGGTTCGGGCCGCGCACGCTAGATGTTCGCATATCGAAGTCAAGTTCGCATTGCGGCGGAAAAGCGCGCGCCGCCGTGGTTCGCTTGACAGGGCTTCCCCTTGCGCTGATGAGAACATATCATGAACATATGATGGGCGAATCGAAAGGCCGCATTGCCGCGCTGAGGCGGAAGATAGGGGAGGTCGCGCCATGCCGGGCGGCGGCGCGGCCCGGCGCGCAACCGTGCATCCCGGCCGGGCATGGCGGGATGGACGCGGCGCTGGGCGGCGGCGTGATGCGCGGGCGCCTGCACGAGATTCTCGCGGCCGATGCGGGGGATGCGAGCAGCGCGGCCGGCTTTGCCGCCATGCTGGCCCACCGTGCCGGCGGGGCGATCCTGTGGCTGCGCGAGGATGAGGCCCAGCGGCGCGGCGGCCGGCTCTACCCGCCCGGGCTGGTCCAGATCGGCATCGATCCGGCCCGGCTGGTGCTGGCGGTGCTGCCCGATCCGCCGGCCCTGCTGCGCGCGGCGGCGGATGTGGCGCGCTGCCCGGCGGTCGGCGTCGCGGTGGTCGAATTGTGGCGGACGCCCAGGGTCATGGATCTCACCGCCAGCCGCCGGCTGGCGCTGGCGGCGGAAGCGGCGGGGGTGACGGTGCTGCTGCTGCGGGTGGAGGCCGATGCCGCGCCCAGCGCCGCGCAGACCCGCTGGGCGGTGCGCGCCGCGCCGTCCGGGGCGCTGGCCGGCAACGCGCCGGGGCATTCCGCGCTCGATGTTGAAATCTTGCGCCAGCGCGGCCGCCCGGCGGTGGGGCGCTGGCATGTGGAGTGGGATCGTGACCAGGGATGCTTCCGGGACCATGACGGCGGCTGGGCGGCGCTATCTGGCGCTGTTCCTGCCTTTCCTGCCGGCGGACAGGCTGAGGGCCGCTGGCGGCGGCGCGCCTGACGGGCCGTTCGCCTTCATCGAGGCGCGGCGCGGGGCGATGCGGGTGGCGGCGGTGGACCCGCGGGCGCTGGCGCTGGGCATCGCCCCCGGCATGGCGTTGGCCGATGCGCGGGCGCGGCTGCCGGAACTGGCGGCGGTGGATCATGACGCGCGGGCGGACCGGCTGTGGCTGGAACGGATCGCCGACGGCTGCGACCGCTATACGCCGATGGTCGCGCTCGACCCGCCCGACGGGCTGACCCTTGACGTCAGCGGATGCGCGCATCTGTTTGGCGGCGAGGCCGGGCTGGCCGACGATCTGGAGCGGCGTTTCGCGCCCCGCATCGGCCATCTGCGTCACGCTTTTGCCGCCACGCCGGAAGGGGCGCAGGCGCTGGCGCGGTTCCAGACCCTGCCCGCCGCCAATGAGGCGCAGGCGCTCCGCCGCCTGCCGGTCGCGGCGCTGCGGCTGGACGGCGAGGCGGAACTGGCGCTGCGCCGCGCCGGGCTGAAGACGATCGGCGATCTTGCGTCGCGGCCCACCGCGCCGCTCGCCGCCCGCTTCGGCGCGGAGAGCAGCGCCATGCTCGCGCGGCTGCTGGGCCGGGCGGACAGCCGGATCGCGCCGCGCCGCCCGCCGCCCGCGCTGCTGCTGGAACGCCGCCTTGCGGAGCCGATCGCGCGGACCGACCATGTCCTGCAGGTGATCGGTGATCTGGTGGACGAGGCGGCACTGGCGCTGGAGGCGGCGCGCAAGGGGGGAAGGCGCTTTGCCGCACGGCTGTTCCGCAGCGACGGGCGGCTCTGCGATCTGGCGGTGGAAACCGGGCGGCCGGTGCGCGATGCCGCCGTGGTGATGCGCCTGTTTGCGGAACGGGTGGCGGCGCTGGCCGATCCGCTGGACCCCGGTTTCGGATTCGATCTCGTCCGGCTGGCGGTGCCCGTGGCGGAGGCGCTGGCCCCGGCCCAGCTTCAGCTGGAAGGCGGCGGGGTGACGGATGATGCGCTGGCCGCGCTGGTCGACCGGCTGAGCGTGCGGCTGGGGCGGGGGCGGGTCCGCCGCTTCGCGCCGCAGGACAGCCATATACCGGAACAGGGCGTGCTGGCCCTGCCGGCGGTGGAGGCGGGGAAGCCCGGCGGCTGGGATGCCCCCGCCCCGGGCGATCCGCCGCTCAGGCCCATCCATCTGTTCGATCCGCCCCAGCCGATCGAGGTGATGGCACAGGTGCCGGACGGCCCGCCGCACCGCTTCCGCTGGCGGCGGGCGCTGCACGACGTCACCCGCTTCGAAGGGCCGGAACGCATCGCCGCCGAATGGTGGCAGGGCAGGCCGCAGGCGCTGACCCGCGATTATTATAGGGTGGAGGACCGGCGGGGGCGGCGCTTCTGGATTTTCCGCCACGGCCTCTACGGCAGCGAGGCGGTGCACCCCGGCTGGTATATTCACGGGCTGTTCGCATGAGCGGCTTTGCGGAACTGGCCGCCGCCACCAACTATTCCTTCCTGCGCGGCGCATCGTCGCCGGCCGACATGGTGGTGCGGGCGGTCGCGCTCGGCCAGGCGGGCATCGGCATTGCCGATCGCAATACGGTGGCGGGGGTGGTGCGCGCCCATGTCGCGCTGCGCCATCTGCGCGCCGAGGCGGCGGAGGCGGGCCTGCCGCCGCTCGATTTCCGGCTGGCGGTGGGCGCGCGGCTGGTGTTCGACGATGGAACGCCGGATGTCGTCGCCTATCCCGCCACCCGCGCCGGATGGGGGCGGCTGACCCGGCTGCTGACGCTGGGCAACCGCCGCGCCGCCAAGGGCGATTGCCTGCTGCGGCTTGGCGACCTGATCGACCATGCCGACGATCTGCTGCTGATCGTCATGGCCGAGCCAGCCGGAGGCGGCGGCGCGCTGCACCGGCTTGCCGAGGCGCGGCCGGGCGCGGTGTGGCTGGGCGCGACGATGCCGCGCCGGGGTGCCGACCGCCGCCGTCTCGCCGGGCTGGCGCGGCTGGCGGAGGCGGCCGGGGTTCCGCTGATCGCCACCAATGACGCGCTTTATGCCACGCCGGAGCAGCGCCCGCTGCACGACATCCTCGGCTGCATCCGGGAAAAGACCGATATCATGGCGGCGGGCCGGCGGCTGGAAGCCAATGCCGAGCGGCATCTGAAGGCCCCGGCGGAAATGGCCCGGCTGTTCGGCGACTGCCCGGACGCGGTGGCGCAAGGCCTGGCGCTGCTCGCGCGGATCTCGTTCGATCTCGACCAGCTGCGCTATGAATATCCGCATGAGCCGGTGCCGGATGGCTGGACGCCGCAGGACTGGCTGGAACATCTGACCATGGCCGCTGCGCGGGCCCGCTATCCGGATGCCGTTCCCGATCGGCTGCGCCGGATGCTGGATGAGGAATTCGGCCTGATCCGCATCAAGAATTACGCCTGCTATTTTTTGACCGTGCATGATCTGGTGGTCTTCGCCCGCACGCAGGATCCGCCGATCCTGTGCCAGGGGCGGGGGTCCGCCGCCAATTCGGCGGTCTGCTATTTGCTGGGCATCACCTCGGTCGATCCGATGGAGCATGACCTGCTCTTTTCCCGCTTCGTTTCCGAAGAACGGGGCGAGCCGCCCGATATCGACGTGGATTTCGAGCATGAGCGGCGCGAGGAGGTGATGCAGTATATCTACCGGCGCTATGGCCGCCACCGCGCCGCCATCGCCGCCACCGTGATCCATTACCGCCCGCGCAGCGCGGTGCGGGAAGTGGGCAAGGCGCTGGGTTTTTCGGAAGATGTGACCGCAAGGCTGGCGGGCACGGTGTGGGGCAGCTTCTCCGCCGGGATGGAGGAGCGGCGCTATGCCGAGGCGGGGTTCGACCCGCATGACCCCGCCATTGCGCGGCTGAAGGACATGGTGGCGCAGATCATGCGCTTTCCCCGGCATCTGTCCCAGCATGTCGGCGGGTTCGTGCTGACCGAGGGGCGGCTGGACGAGCTGGTGCCGATCCACAATGCGGCGATGCCGGACCGCACCTTCGTGGAATGGGACAAGGACGATATCGACGCGCTGGGCCTGATGAAGGTCGACGTGCTGGCGCTGGGCATGTTGACCTGCATCCGCAAGGCTTTCGACCTGATGCGCGCCGAGGGTGAGGGCGATTTCACGCTCGACACCGTCCCGCACGAGGATGAAGCCGTCTATAATATGCTGTGCAAGGGCGACAGCATCGGCGTGTTCCAGGTGGAAAGCCGGGCGCAGATCAACATGCTGCCCCGGCTGAAGCCGCGTTCGCTGTACGACCTGACCATCCAGATCGCGATCGTCCGGCCGGGCCCGATCGAGGGGGACATGGTCCACCCCTATTTGCGGCGGCGCAGCGGCAAGGAGAAGATCGACTATCCCTCGCCCGGCGCCCCCCATGATCCCGGCGAGCTGGAGGATCTGCTGGGAAAGACGTGCGGCGTGCCGCTGTTCCAGGAACAGGCGATGAAGCTGGCGATCGTCGCCGCCGGCTTCACCCCGTCGGAGGCGAACCAGCTGCGCCAGGCCATGGCGACTTTCCGCAATCTCGGCACCATCCACCAGTTCCGCCAGAAAATGATCAGCGGCATGACCGGCCGCGGCTACCAACAGGAGTTCGCCGAACGTTGTTTCCGCCAGATCGAGGGTTTCGGCAGCTATGGTTTCCCGGAAAGCCACGCCTTGTCCTTCGCCCAGCTGGCCTATGTCTCGTCATGGATCAAATGCCACCAGCCGGCGGTCTTCGCCTGCGCGCTGCTCAATGCGCAGCCGATGGGCTTTTACGCGCCAGCGCAGATCGTCCGCGATGCGCGCGTGCATGGCGTGGCGGTGCGCCCGGCCGACGCGAACGCCAGCCATTGGGACAACAGCCTGGAACGCGACGCTGCCGGCCGGCTGGCGCTGCGGATCGGCTTTCGCCAGGTCGAGGGGTTTCGGGCGCATTGGGCGGATGATCTGGTCGCGGCGCGCGCGGCGGGACCGTTCGGGAGCATCGAGGCGCTGGCCCGTCGCGCCGGATTGCCGCAGCGCGCGCTGCGGCTGCTGGCCGATGCCGATGCGCTTCGCTCCATGGGGCAGGACCGGCGCGCCGCGCTGTGGGAGGCGCGGCGCACGCCGGGGGCGGAGCTGCCCCTGTTCGCCGCCGCCTGCGCCAGCGAATTGGGCGCGGAGGAAGGCCAATCCCTGCCGGTGATGCCGCTCGCCGAACATGTCATCGCCGATTACCAGACGACGCGCCTCTCGCTGAAGGCGCATCCGATGGCATTCCTCCGGCCGCTCCTGCGCGGGCAGGGGATATTCAGCTGCGCGGAGACGGCGGCGGCGAAAGACGGCGCACGGGTGCGCACCGCCGGCATCGTCCTCGTCCGCCAGCGCCCCGGCAAGGGCAACGCCATCTTCGTGACCATCGAGGATGAAAGCGGCATCGCCAATATCCTGCTGTGGGCACGGCTGTTCGAGCTTTATCGCCGACCGGTGATGGCGGCGCGGCTGATGCTGGTGGAAGGGCAGGTGCAGCGCAGCCCGGAAGACGTCGTCCACCTGATGGCGAGCCGCGTTGAGGACATGACCGGCCTGCTGGACGGGCTGGCCGACGCGCCCTGCGCGCCCGCGGCCAGCCCCGCCTCATCCGGCCATCCGCGCAACGTGCGCGTCCTGCCCAAATCCCGCGATTTCCACTGACCGGTCAGAGGCCGATCTTCAGGCTGGCGCGCAGCGCGATCGCGGCGCGGCCCTGCTGCTCCTCGGCCCCCACTTCGCCGCCCAGCTGGAAATTGCTGTTGCCGCCGACGCCGCGCAATTTCGCCACCCAGCCGTTGGTGCGGGCATCCGGGATCAGCTCGAACGTGTCGCCGTCCGCGAAGCGCGCGGTGGTGTTGCCCAGCGATCCGCCGACCAGCTGGCGGCGGCCGCCTTCCACCTCGACGCGGAACCAGCCGGCCTCGCGGTCGTAACCGCCGAAATCGAGGCCCGCGGCCAGCGATCCGGTGACGGCCAGTTCGTCGCTGCTGCGGCTGTCGACGGTCAGGTTGAACGCATTGCCGCCGCCCGTCTCGCTATAGCCCTTCTCGCGCAGCCGGTAATAGTCCACGGCCGCGATCGGGCGGAAGCTGAGCATTCCGGCGCGCAGCTCGTAGGACAGGCCGCCCGATGCCGACATCAGCCGCCCGTTCCACTTGCCGCTGGCCGTCCGCTCCACCGCTTCCGTGCCGATCGTGCCGACGAAATGGCGCTTGCCGGTAAAGCCGATATGGGCGGCGGAGGCGCGGGCGTGCACGTGGAGGCCGCCCCAGCTGCCCCGCCAATATCCCGCAATCTCATATTGGCTGGCGTTCACTTCATTGTCGGTGCCGCCGTCCGCGTCGCGGCCGTTCAGATAGGCGATCGACAGGCCGAAATTGCCCGCCCCGGTCTTGGCTTCGGCCCCGCCGCTGGCGCCCCAGCCGGTGATATCGTAGCCGGCGGTGTCGCCCATGCTCCTGGACGTGCCCCAGCCGACCTGCTGGATCCAGAAGCCCCAGCGACCCTGGTCGCTGAACGGCGCATTGGGGTCTGCCAGCATGGCGGCGGTGGCGCGCGACCCCGCCGTCACTGCCTCGAAGGTGCCGCCGGCATGGTCAGGCAGCATCTGCCGCAGCGAGCGGCGGAAGGTGTCGCCGTCCGCGATGGACAGGAACACGTCGGCCACCTTCTCGTCCTTGTCCAGCGCGGCGTATATGGCGTTGTAGGCGCGGCCCTGCGACCCGTTCAGGCCCAGCTCGGTCGCGGTCTTGCGCTCGATGTCGATGGACAGTTCGTTGGGCGCGGAGGTGACGATGCTGCTCTTGTAGAGGAAGGGCAGCAGGTCCGCGCTGGTCGTCAGATTTTCAGCGCCCGTCACCGATCCCGCCCGGACGATGACGAACTGGCCTTCGGATTCGGAGATGCTGGTCAGCCGCACCGCCACTTTCGATCCGCTGGCGAAGCTGGCGTTTCCGGCGACGTTGAACAGCGTGTTGGTGCCGCTTTCGGTGTCGACCGTGACGGCCAGCACCCCCTGGCTGCCGACCGAGAGGGAGCCGATCTGCACCGCGCCGCTGCCGGACAGGTCAAGCGTGCCGCCCGCGACGTTTACGGCCAGCCCGCTGCTGTTGGCGAGAGTGCCGGAGAAGCGCGACGTGCCGTTCAGGGTCAGCATGTCCGCTCCCCCGCCGAAATCCGCCGTGCCGGAAAAGGCGGACGTGCCGTTCAGGGTCAGCGCGTCCGCGCCGCCGCCGAATTCGGCCGTGCCGGAGAATGCGGACGTGCCGGCCAGGGTCATGATGTCATTCCCCGCGCCGAACACCGACGTGCCGGAATAGACGCCGTCACCGGACAGCGTCAGGCGGTTGTCGCCATTGCCGAAACGGCTTGTCCCGGTGACTTTCCCGTCCGCGATGTCGAGCAGGTCGTTGCCAGCGCCGAACAGGATGTCGCCGGAAATGGACGGCGCGGTCACGCCCGCCGTAACGGCGGTCTGCCGCACGGTCGCGCCGCCATTATTGGCGCGCAGGTCGATCGCGATATTGCGGTCGGATGTGGTGTCGGCGCCGGATACGGAGATGGCGCCGCTATTTTCCACCAGCGTCAGCCCGCCGGAAAGATCGAGGATCGCGGTCGCGCCGCCGCTGGTGCCGGACGTGGTGACGGTGATCTGCCCGTTGTTGCGCACCGTGCCGACGGTGGCGCCGGTATCGACCAATATGCCGGTCGACCGCGTGCCGGTGACGCCGCCGCCGGCAGCCGCGATGGTGCCGCCGATGCGGATTTCAGGGACGGTCGCATCGCTGCCGACCCTGAGGGCGGTTGCGTTCGCGCCGTTGGAGGAAGCCTGGACCAGCCCGTTGACCGTCACGCCGCCGGCAATCGACACGTCGCCGCCAAGGCCGCCGATCACCAGCCCGTTGCCGTCGACCCCCGAATAGACGCCGAGGCCGGTCACCGTCCCGTCGATCACCAGTCCGTGCCCCGTGCCGGTTCCGGCCACCGGGCCAAGCGTCACCGAGCGGGTGGCCGATCCGATCTGCACCGCCGGGGCCGCGCCATAGCTGGTGATGGCGGCCGATCCTTCCTTGGAATCCTCGATGCCGTCCTTGTCCTCGTCATTGTCGGTCGTGCTGTTGTCCTTGGGCGGGACGGCCAGGATGACGCCGCCGGTGACGTTGGCGGAGATGGAGAGGGCCGGGCCGCCCTGCAGCAGATCGTCCGCATCCAGTTTCGACGTGTCGGTGGGCAGGGTGGTGGAGCGGTAGCCGCTGGCGCTGATCGCGCCCTGGACCACCAGCGCGCCGGTGATGTCGCCTTCCAGCGAGGCGCCCATGGCGCCCTGACCGCGCGCGGTGATGGTCCCGGCGATGCGCACCGGGCCGGTGACCGCGCCCGCGCGCACGCCGACGGAGCGGTCGCCGGTGACGGTGATGGTGCCGTCCGTGGAGAGCGAGCCGGTCAGCGGCCCGCCCAGCGCGATGCCGGCGGAATCATTGCCTTCGATGGTGATCGTGCCGCTGTTGACGATCGCGCCGGAAAAGGGGCGCCCGCCGCGAATGGGCCGTCCAGGTCGCCGTCGCTGTCGGCGTCGGTCGGCGTATAGGTTTCGTCGATGGTGATCGTGCCGGTGTTGGTGATGCTGCCGGATGCGGCGCTGGCGAGGATGCCGACCGCGTCGTCGGCGTTGGTCACCTTCACCGTGCCTTCGTTGACGACCTTGTTGGCGCTGTCGATGGTCACCGCGACGCCGCTCGTCAGCGTGATGGAGCCGGCGCTGGTGATCTTGACGTCGTCGGCCGCCCCCGCATTCGCCGTCGCCGTGTTGACGGCCGTGGTGCGGGCCGTGCTGATCGCGGTTTCGCCATGCGCCGGGGCGGTCATGGCGACCCAGGCCAGCGAAGAGAGGCAGGTGGTGGCAAGCAGGTTACGCATCGCGGTCGATCCCTCATTTCAAAAACGGCGCCATCCTCCATCGAATGGTGCCGGTCGGGATCAGGACGGTGCCGTTGCGCCGCAGCCTTGGAATTATTTTGAGGGCGCGCGCGCCCGGCTCAGAAGGCCGCGTCGAAACCGATGCGCAGCGTGCGCGGGCGCAGCGGGGTGATCTGGCTGCGGTTGGCGGCAAAGGGCGTGCCGAGCGCGAAGCGGTTGCCTACGCTGTCGGTCAGGTTGGTCAGGCCGATGGTGAAACCCATGTCGCCCCTGCCGATCCGCGCCGTGAGCGCGGTATCGAGATAATCGCCCTGGGATTCGCCCAGCACCGGCCCCATGCCCAGGCGCGAGCGGCCGACATAACGCGCCCAGCCGCCGACATGCAGGTCCACGCTGTCGGTCAGCGAGGTGCGATAATCCATGCCCACGCGCCCCGCGAAACGGGCGACATTGGGGATGCGGCCGGCGCGGCCCTCCGCCAGTGCGAACATCGGGTCGGGGCTGGTGACGCGGCTGTCGTTGAAGGCGACGCCGAAATCGAGGCGCAGCCCGGCAAGGGCGCGCCAGCCGCCGGTCGCCGCGATGGAATGGATGCGTCCGTCGCCGATATTCGCCGTCGTCGGCAGGCCGAACGCGTCGATGAAATCGGCCTGGATGTCGTGCCAGCGCGTCTGCGACAGCGTGGCCGAGAAGTCGACGGCATCGCGGCCGGGCACGCCATAACGCAGGCCGACATCGACGGTGGCGACGCGGTCGTTGCGGAACCGGCGGACAAAATCATTCTCGATGGCCAGCCCGCCGGGGCGGAAGCCTTGCTGATAACGGGTGAACAGCACCAGGCCCGGCATCACCGCGGCGCTGAGGCCGACCGAAGGCACGACCGAACTTTCCTTGCGCTTCGCGACGATCTGCGCGCGCAGCTGCTCTATCGCCGGGGTCAGCCGCTGGATGTTCTCGCCGCCGCCGGAAAGCCGGGCATGGGTCAGCCGTCCGCCGACCAGCGCGGTCAGTCCGGGCAGCAGCGCGATGCTGGCCTCGCCATAAAGCGTGGCCTCGGTGATGCGGTTGGTCACGCCGGTCACCGGCGTCGGCAGGTTCTCCGGCCCGAGCGCGCGGCTTAGCCGGGTGCGGTTGTGGAGCAGGCTGGTGCCGACGACCCAGCCGAAACCGTCGCGCATCGGCCGCCACAGCCGGGTCTCGTTGGAGATAAGCGCCGTGTCGTTGCGCTGCCTGAACAGGCGGCTCGGCCCATGGGGGCGGGTGGCGTCATAGCGTTCGGCCAGCGTCTGCCCGACGATGCCGGTGGACGTGGCGAGGCGCAGGTCGCCCCAATCTTTCGACAGGATGAACTCGCCCAGCCGATATTGCGCGTCGAACCCCTGCCGCACGGCGCTGGACCGCGTCAGCGGCGGGCCGTCGCGGTCCGCATATTGGCTGTCCGATCCGTCCGTATCCTGGATGACGCCGCCCAGATCGGCCATCCAGCCGTCGCCGATGTCGATGCGGAGCGTCGCCCGTCCGCCCACCACGCGGGTGCGGTTGATATCGCGCCGGCCGTGCGCCGGATCGTCGATATAGCCGCCGTCGCTGACCGCATAACCCACCAGCCGCAGCGCCGCCCGTTCCCCCACCAGCGGCAGGTTGACCATGCCGCCCAGATCGCCGCCGGGATCGCCATGTTGGGTGATGGACAGGCCGGTGGAGATCGCCGCCTCGACCCCGTCGAAATGGGGCGCGTTGCGGACGATGCGGATGATGCCGCCCAGCGATCCCGCGCCGTACAGCGTGCCCTGCGGGCCTTCCAGCACCTCGACCGAGGCGATGTCGTAGAGCTTCAGGTCAGGGTCCGGCGCATTGTAGCTGAGCCGGATGTCGCCCAGATACTGGCCGACCGTCGCCTGCGTGGGGCCGGTGAAGCTGGAATCCGCGATGCCCCGGATGAACAGCTTGTTGCGCCCGGCGCCGAGATGGGTTGAGGATATGGTGGCGACGCGCGACAGGATGGCGTCCGTCCCGCGCTCGCCGCCAAAGGCAAGCTCGGCGCCGCCCAGCAGGTTCACCGGCCCCGGATAGTCGTCCAGCCGCATATCCCGCTTGCTGGCGGTGACGATGATGGCGTCCTCCTCGCTCTCCGCCTGCGGTGGCGCGGCCGGGCGGGGAGAGAGGGGCTGCGGCCTTTGCCGTTGCGCGCGGCGGACGATGCGCCAGCTCGCGGCGTCGAGCGGGACGGCGACCGCATCCGTGCCGCGCAGCAGCCGTGCCATCGCCGCGCGGGCAGTCATCCGGCCCTTGATCGCGGGCACTTGCCGCCGCCACAGGGCGGCGTCCGTCACGCTGACGCTGACGCCCGCCTGGCTGCCCAGAACCGCCAGCGCGTGCCCCAGCGTCCCGGCGGGCAGGTCTATGGCAACGCTGGGCGCGGCGCTTGCGGGGGCGGCGATCAGCAGCATGGCCGCCGCCGCCGGGAAATAGGCTGGCCTCATGGAGCGGGGGGCGCCAGCAGCCAGCCGGCAGCCCTGCGCTCGACATGCACGCCGAGCAACGGGCCGAGCCCGGCCATTAGCCGGTCCTGATCGCGCCCGAACACGATCACCCCGCGGAATGGGCGGGCGGCGATTTCCGGCGCGGCCGAGACGGTAAGGCCCAGATTGCGGGACAGGTCCGCCGCCACCTGTTCCAGCGGCGCGCCGTCATAGACCAGCCGGCCCTCGCGCCAGACGGCGATGGTGCCGGCCTCCATCTCGCCCACGACCAGCCGGCTGTCGTCGTCTGACGCGCGCAGCGTGCGCCCGGCGGAAAGGTTCACCGCCTCCGCATCCGGGTTGTAGATCACCGCGCCCTCCGCCACCGCGACGGTGGTGACGCCACCATCGCGCGTGACGTTGAACACCGTGCCCACGTCCAGCAGCGTCGCCGCGCCCACCTGCACGCGGAACGGGCGGGCATCGTCATGGACCACGGTGAAGGCGGCTTCGCCATGATCCAGCACGGCGAAGCGCGGCTGCTTGCGGTCCAGCGTGACGCGGGTGCCGCCGTTCAGGTCGATCCGGCTGCCGTCGGCCAGCGTCACGGTGCGGCGCGCGCCCGCCGCCGTCTCGACCGTATAGGGGGCCGATCCGGTCGGCAGCACGGCGTAGCCGACGAACAGCGCCAGCGACGCCGCGACGGCCCCGCCGATCCAGCGGCGGCGGCTGAGCGGCCGGGTGGCGCCGGGCGGCGCGAGGGCATGGGCGGGCGCGGCCTTCAACAGCGCGGCGGCATCGGCATCCGCTGCCGCCATCGCCTGATAGACGCCGGCATGTGCTGGGTCCGCCGCCAGCCACGCCTCGAACGCGTTCCAATCCTCGAAACCGGGGTCCGCGAGCCGGATCACCCAGCCGAGCGCCTGTTCATCTGTCGAGCCGTGATCGTGGGTCATGGTCATATCCTCGGCCCATAGACGGAGTCGGCGGCGTCAAACCTCATCGAACGTCCTCCTGAGCGCGATCATCGCCCGATAGGCCTTGCGCAGGTCGCTTTCGACCGTGCTGAGGCTGACCCCCATTTCGGCCGCGATCTGGCGCTGGCCGATGCCGTCCAGCCGGTGGCGGCGGAAGACGGCGGCGGCGCGGTCGCCGACATCGGCCAGCACCGCCTCCGCCCGGGCGAGCTGCTCGCGCGCCACCAGCGTGCGGTCGCTGGCCGGGTCGTCGGACTGGCCCGGCCGGGTCGCGCCGGTCGCCTCCGTCCAGTGCCGTTCGCGCTGCGCGGCCTGCCGTTGCGCGCGATGGCGGTCCACCATCAGGTTGTTGGCCGCGCGGTAGAGGTAGGAAAGCGGCTGCGCGATCGGCCCGGTGCGCGCCGCCTGCAGCTTGAGCCACAATTCCTGCAGCAGATCCTCCGCCGCATCGCCCGCGCCATGGGCCTTCAGGAAACCGAGCAGGCGGCTCCGATTGGCCAGGAACACGGCCTCAAGACCATCTGGGTTCATAAGTCTTGCGTCCGGCACCCGCGCGTCGGTGGTGAAAAGGCGCGCCGCGGGGCGTCCCCTGACCGCCCGGCTCCGCGCCCGCCGATCAATAGCGGGGCGGGAGAGCGGGTCAATATTGGTGCGGCTTGCCGTGTGGCGCGCATGGCCCGGCGGCGATAGTCATCGATCCGTTTGATGGAACGCGGGGCGGGCGAAAGGCTAGGCTTGGTCCCCGCCGCCGGATGCGGCGATGGAGATGGAGGATGCGTGCATGAACAGGATGACCTGCCTCTTGTCGGCCGCGCTGGCGGTGGCGCTGGCCCCCGTGGCGCAACCGGCGAATGCCGCCGATGCCGTGCCCGCAGTGAAGCCGGTGGCGAAAACCCAGGTGGAAATCTATCGCATCGCGCCCGGCGAGCATGAGAATTTCCTGCGCTTCATCGCGCGGGTGGATGAGGTGAACCGGGCGGTCGGCCTGCCCGTGCGCCAGTTGTTCGTCCACCGCGACGGCGCGGACTGGGATTTCCTGATTCTCCAGCCGGCCGAACTGCCCGCCGACAAGGCGGCGGCGTTCGACGCGGCCTGGGACAGGATGGGCATGCCCTCCGGCGGGGATTTCTTCATCGAGATCCGCAAATATATCGCCGAGCATAGCGACACCGTGACCAGCGGGCCGACAACGGCGGCGGATTTTCTGGCGACGCTGAAACGCTGATCCCGGCCGGGATCAGCCCTTCGGGCCGACGGTGAGGATGGTGAAATCCTTGCGGGCGCTGTCATATTCGCCCTCGGCGTCGCGCACCACCGTGGCGGCGGGCAGGTAGAGCCGGCCGCTGTCCGGGTCCAGCGCCGCCGTGCGCGCGCCCTCGCGGGTCTTGACGGTCGCCACCGTGCTCGCCTTGCCGTCCCCGTCCAGCCGATAGACGGTCAGCGTGCCGTCTATGCAGGAAATATAGCCCAGCCGCCGCAGCGGATCGAAAATCGATCCGTCCGCGCCCTGGCCGATGGCGATGGTGCCGCGATCCTTGCCGTTGTCGGCCTGGATCAGCTTGGCGACATTATTGTGGCAGGCGGGGATCAGCAGGCCGCTTTGGGCGTCGAAGGCAATGCCGGTCGGCTCGTTGCACCCGGCCAGAGGAATGCGCCGGGTGACGGACCGACCGGCGATATCGATGACCGCGATCTCGTTCCGGTCCTCGATATTCACGTAGAGATTACCCCGCCCGTCCGCCACGGCCGCCTCGGGCTTGCCGCCCACCGCGACGGTGGCGACGGCGGCCGCGCGCTTGACGTCGATGAAGGTCACGTCCTCGCTGTCGCCGTTCATCACGAAGGCAAGGCCGCTGGCCTGGTCGAAGGCCGCGCCGTCGGGATCCTCGCCGGTCTTGATGTCGGCCGTCACCGCGCCGGTCACGCGGTTCAGCAGGGTGGCGGTGTTGCTGCCGCCGTTGGTGGTCAGCATCCAGTCCGTTCCGGGGATCAGCAGCACGGCGGCAACGCTGTCCCGCGCGATCAGCCTGCCCTGTTGGCCGGTGGCGAGGTCAACCGTCATCACCCCATATTCGCGGCCCACGAACAGCGTGCCGCGCGCGCTGTCCACGCTGACATAGTCGTAGCTGCCCTCGGGGCCGGCCTGCTGATCCAGCACGGCATAGCTGACGGGCGGCGGCGCGGCCGTCTTTTCCGCGCCCGAACAGGCGGCGGTGGCGAGGAAGGCGGCGATCGCCAGCGACTTCGACATGGGTGACACACTCCTGCTGCAATGGAAAAGGGCTGCCGGCGAACCGTGGACGCCATTCCCATCAGAGCGGCGGCGGCGGAGCAAGGCCTGTGCCCGGCAGCGATGGAATCTGGCCCGCGCGCTTGGCGTCGGCGGGGTCAAAAGGCGACTTCCAGATAGAGCGCGGCATGATTTTCATGGGCGTGATCGTCGTCGCGCAGCGACTGGCCGAACCGCCCCTGCAGCTCGACCTTGCTGGCGAGCGCATAGGTGAAGCCGATATCCGCCTCCAGCTCGGCGGCATGGACGAAGGCGCCGGGATCGGTATGCCCGGCCAGTTCCGCCCCGATTGAGAGATTCCCGGTCAGGTCATATTCGGCGACCAGCCCGTAGCTCATCTCGTCCGCCCGGCTTTCCAGCGACCGCGCATAGCCGATCAGCCCGCGCAGCTCGACCGGTCCGGTCCGGTAGCCCAGCACCACCGGCAGCTCGATCCGCCACTCATGTTCGTCGACGCCGTGGCTGCTGCTGGGCACGAACAGCGCCGGTTCGGTGGTGACGGCGAAACCGCCATCCTGCGTCATCGGCAGGACTTGCCATTTCACCGCGACCTCGGTGTCGCTCCAGCCGCTGAAGGCGGGCCGCCCGTTCTGCGCGATGCGATCCTTGCCGATGGCGACCGATGTTTCCAGCCCGGCGGCCAGCGGCGCGGTGATGTCGATCGCGCCGCCCGTCTCGTGCGAAAGCGGATCGTCGTCATATGTGCCGATCAGCTTCACTTCCCAGCTGTCGGCGGCGTCGAGGCCGGTGACATGATAGGGCGACGCCCCAGCCGGTCCGGCCGCCATGGCCAGCGCCAGCAGCGCGGCCGTCATCTTGCTGTTCGTCATAAATCCTGTCCGCCGCATCACGGCGCCCCCTTGGCGAGGGGACCTAGCAGGCCGTAGCTGACGGGCAGGCGACCGGTCCTGTCAGCAAATTGTCAGTTGGGGGGGGCGCGGCGGCCCGGTCCGGCTCAGGGGCGCAGCGCCAGCGCCCGGGCGAACACCGCCTCGAACATGGCCGTCGTCAGCCGGCCGGTATTCTGGTTGTAGCGCGAACAGTGATAGCTATCGATCAGGATGCGGCCGTCCGGCATCCGGTGCTCCGCGAGATGGCCGAACCGGTATTTCGGCAGCCGTCCGCCCAGCACCTTCACCGCCGACTGATGGGCGATCTGGCCCAGCGCGATGAACACGCCGGCGCGGGGCAGCGCCTCCACCGCCCGCGCAAGGAAGGGGCGGCAGGTGCGGATCTCCTCCGGCGAAGGCTTGTTCTGGGGCGGCAGGCATTTTACCGAATTGATGATGATCACGTCGCGCAGCGCAAAGCCGTCTCCGGCGTGGCGGTCATAATGTCCGGTGGTGAAGCCGAATTTCTCCAGCGTCGCGAACATCAGGTCGCCCGCATAGTCGCCGGTGAACGGCCGCCCGGTGCGGTTGGCGCCGTGCTTGCCGGGGGCAAGGCCGATAATGCCCAGCCAGCCCGCCGGATCGCCCATGGCGGGCACCGGCGCGTTCCACCAGTCGGGATATTCCGCGCGCAGATCATCGCGCAGCGACACCAGCCGGGGGCAGAGCGGGCAATCATGGGGAGGCTCCGTTGCCGGCAGGGGGCTTTCGGTTGTCATCGCATCGCGATAGGCGCTGCACCATGGGCAGGACAAGCTATGCCATCGCGCTGGGATCGAACCGCCGCCACGGCCGCCACGGCGCGCCGGAACGGGTGGTGACCGCCGCCATCGCCGAAATCGCGGCGGACGCGGTGGTGGAGGCGGTATCCCCCATCCTGCGCACCGCGGCGCTGGGACCGGCGGGGCGCGCCTTTGCCAATGCGGTGATCATCGTCTCCAGCGATGCCGCCCCGGATGCGCTGCTGGCCCGGCTGAAGGCGATCGAGCGCAGCTTCGGCCGCCGCGCGGGCCGCCGCTGGGGGCCGCGCGTGATCGACCTGGATATCGTGCTGTGGTCCGGCGGGACATGGCGTTCGCCCGGCCTTGCCATTCCCCATGCCGAGTTCCGCCGCCGCGCCTTCGTGCTCGATCCGCTCGCCCGGGTGGCGGCGGGCTGGCGAGACCCGGTCACCGGCCTCACCGTCGCCCAATTGCGCGCGCGGTTCAGGCGCGGTTGACCGGATGAAGACGCGCCCCTAGGGGAAACCGCCTTGGTGCGGGCTCGTAGCTCAGTCGGTAGAGCAACGGACTTTTAATCTGTAGGTCCCGGGTTCGAATCCCGGCGAGCCCACCAAGAGCCGATCCACGTGACGCTATATCAAGCGTTTCGAGCTTGCCAACGCCCGGAAAATCAGAAATTCTTCCGCTCGTAGTGTCGCCCTGTGTCTCCATGAAGCGCCGGGATTTGGGGACATCCTTGGGGGCACTGGAGCGGAGAGGATGGTTCGGTGCCCCTAACTGATGCCCAGGCGCGTAAGGCGAAGGGGGCAGATACCCCGTATAAGTTGGCGGATTCTGGCGGTCTATACCTGTTCGTCACGCCGACCGGCTATCGCTTCTGACGCGTGAAATATCGCTTTGCCGGGAAGGAAAGGCGGCTGGTTTTCGGGCCGTATCCAGAAGTGACGTTGGCCGAGGCGAGAGAGCTTCGTGACGCTGCTCGCCGCCATCTCCGAGAAAGCAAGGATCCGGGCGTGATACGGGTCAAGGGGAAAGCGGCCGCGCAGCATCGCGGTCTCGCTAGGATTTCAGCCGGCGGTTGATGTCGGCAAGCTTGGCGATCTGCTGGACGATCTGGGGAACCTGGTCCATGCTGGTCACGAAACGCCAGATATAGGCGAATATGGCGTAGATGGTGCCCGCTTCGATGCCGTCGATCCGCGCCACGCGCCACAGCGCGACGCCGAACAGGCCGATCACGAACAGTTCCAGCAGGCCATAGGATTTCGCCTCCAGGTCCGACAATTTCACCCGCCACATCGCCAGCGCGCGGAAATGGCGGCGTATGCGGGCGGGCGAATGCGCCTGGAGAAGGCCGACTTCCCGTTCCAGCCGGTCGTTGAGGCCCGCATTGAGCGGCTGGGACTGCCGGGCCAGCCGACCGTTGATCGCCGTCGCGGGGATGAGCAGCATGAGGCAAGCCGCGCCGACGACCGGGTCCAGCCAGAACAGCGTGACGATCGCCACGCCAAGGCTGATCGCGGACAGCAGCATCGCGGGAATATCGCGCTCCAGGAAGGTGATATATTCCCTGAGCAGGGTGGCGCGTCCGGCGATGAGCGCTGGCGGCGTGCCGCGATGATGCGCTTCGTTCACGGTGTCGCTGGCGAAACGGGTGTGGATGCGGGTGAAGACGCGCGTATCCATCATCTTCGCGCTCACCTCCAGCGCGACCATGATGAAGTGGCACAGACACAGCCACAGGATGGCGCTGTAGTTCTTCTGCAAAACGCCGTTGATGGCGAGACCCGTCACCAGCGGATAGATCTGCGCGGCGAGATAGCCCGCCACGGACAATCCGTAGGCAACGGCAAGGGGATATCTATATTCCCTGAGGAGCGGAACGATCATCTATTCGCTCCTGGGGTTGCAGAGGCGGGGCGGGAACAGGCTGGTCTTAGACCAGAGCGCATGCAAAATTTCCAGCCGGACCGGCGAGCCCACCAGGACCGCGCCGCCCCGGCGCCTCAGCCGGCCGCCATGGCGGCGGGCAGTTCTTCCGACAGGCGTTCGACGAAACGGTGGACCTTGGGCAGCAGGTGGCGGCGCTGGGGGTAGGCGGCGAAGATCGGCTCGTCCTCGCAGCGTATTTCCTCCAGCACCGGTTCGAGCATGCCGTCGCGGATCAGGCGCTGCACGTAGAATTCCGGGAGCTGCGAGACGCCGAGCCCGGCCAGCATCGCGTCCACGATGGCCCGGCCGCTGTTGCAGCGCCACCGCGCCGTCGGCTCGAAGGTGCGGGCCTGCCCGTCGATCACGAACTGCCAGACCGGCACCGTGCCGACCAGGCATTGGTGGCGGCCCAGGTCCTCCACGCATTCGGGCCGGCCGAAGCGGTCCCAATAAGCCGGGGCGGCGCACAGATAGAGGCCGCGCGTCGCCACCTGCGTGCCGACCAGCCGCGCGTCGGACAAGGTGCCGGTGCGGATGGCCAGGTCGAACCCTTCCGAAATCAGGTCGGTCAGCCGGTTGTTGAGGTCGAGCGACACGCTGACCCGGGGGAAATCCTCCGCGAAGCGGCGGGCGATGGGCGCCACGAACCGTTCGCCGAGCGCGATCGAGCAGGTCACCCGCAATTCGCCGTGGGGGTCTTCCGATCCGCGCACCAGCGCCAGCGCCTCGTCGCGCTCCTGGATGATGCGGCGGCATTGATCGATCAGCACCCGGCCCGTATCCGTGAGCGTCACGCTGCGCGTGGTGCGCGCGAAGATCTGGGCCTCGATGCGGTTCTCCAGCCGCTTCACCGCCCGGCTGATATGCGAGGTGGAAAGGCCCAGCAAACGCGCGCCCGCTACGAAGCTGCCGGTATCCGCCACCGCCACGATTTCGTCGAAGCCGTCCCAGTCAGACATTGTCCCTCACCAGCAATGGTCTGTTTACAAATAAGCGATTTATTTCACTAGTGCATCGGATGTACGGATGCCGCAAGCCAAAGGAGAGTTCGATGAAGACCCGTGCCGCCGTTGCGTTCGAAGCCAAGCGCCCGCTGGAGATTGTCGAGCTTGACCTTGAAGGGCCGAAGGCCGGCGAGGTTCTGGTCGAAATCATGGCGACGGGCATCTGCCATACCGACGCCTATACGCTGGACGGTTTCGACAGCGAGGGCATCTTCCCCTCCGTGCTCGGCCATGAAGGCGCTGGCATCGTCCGCGAAGTGGGCGCTGGGGTGACCAGCGTGAAGCCGGGCGACCATGTCATCCCGCTCTACACGCCGGAATGCCGCCAGTGCAAAAGCTGCCTTTCCGGCAAGACCAACCTGTGCACCGCCATCCGCGCGACGCAGGGCAAGGGGCTGATGCCGGACGGCACCACGCGCTTTTCGTACAAGGGCCAGCCTATCTATCATTATATGGGCTGCTCCACCTTCTCCAACTTCACCGTCCTGCCGGAAATCGCGGTCGCCAAGATCCGCGAGGACGCGCCGTTCAAGACCAGCTGCTACATCGGCTGCGGCGTCACCACCGGCGTCGGCGCGGTGGTCAACACCGCCAAGGTGCAGGTGGGCGACAATGTGGTGGTGTTCGGCCTTGGCGGCATCGGCCTCAACGTGCTGCAGGGCGCGCGGCTGGCGGGCGCGGGCAAGATCATCGGCGTGGACATCAATGCCGACCGCGAGGAATGGGGCCGCAAGTTCGGCATGACCGACTTCATCAACGGCAAGGGCAAGTCGCGTGAGGCGGTGATCGCCGAGGTGCTGGCGTTGACCGACGGCGGCGCGGACTTCACCTTCGACGCCACCGGCAACACTGAGGTGATGCGCACCGCGCTGGAGGCCTGCCATCGCGGCTGGGGCACCTCGATCGTCATCGGCGTGGCGGAAGCGGGCAAGGAAATCTCCACTCGCCCGTTCCAGCTGGTCACCGGCCGCAACTGGCGCGGCACCGCCTTCGGCGGGGCCAAGGGCCGCACCGACGTGCCCAAGATCGTCGACTGGTACATGAACGGCCGGATCGAGATCGACCCGATGATCACCCACGTCCTCAGCCTGGACGAGATCAACAAGGGATTCGAGCTGATGCACGCGGGCGAGAGCATCCGGTCGGTCGTGGTTTACTGAAGCTGATAACAACAAGAACGGAAGGAATTACACATGTCGATTTTCACGCACGTCGTCCTGGGCACCAATGATCTGGACAAGGCCCAGGGATTTTACGACGCCGCGCTGGGCGCGCTCGGCTACAGCCGGCAGGGCGCTTTCGGCGCGAACGGCATGATGTACGGCGCGACCGGCCCGGAATTCATTGTCACCAAGCCGGGCAATGGCGCGCCGGCGACCCACGCCAATGGCGGCACGCTGGGCTTTGCCGCAAGCGACCGCGCCGCGGTCCGCGCCTTCCACGAGGCGGCGCTGGCGAACGGCGGCACCGATGAGGGCGCTCCCGGCCCGCGCGCCTTTACCCCCACCGCCTATGCCGCCTATGTCCGCGATCCGGACGGCAACAAGCTGTGCGCCTACAGCTTCACGGACGAATAAGGAACGGATGGCCAAGGGGTCGGCATGACGTTGGAGACGCTCTCGATCAACCGCGCCTACGGCGGCGCGCAGGGCGTCTATCGCCACGCATCGGCGGCCACGGGGACGGAGATGACTTTCTCCGTCTTCGTGCCGCCCCATGCCGACGGCGCGAGGCTGCCGGTGGTCTGGTATCTTTCCGGGCTTACCTGCACCCATGCCAATGTCACGGAAAAGGGCGAATATCGCCGGCTCTGCGCGGAACTGGGGCTGATCTTCGTCGCGCCGGACACGTCGCCGCGCGGCGAGGGCGTACCCGACGACCCGGATGGCGCCTATGATTTCGGCCTTGGCGCCGGATTCTATGTCGACGCCACCGAGGCGCCGTTCGCGACCCATTACCGCATGTGGCGCTATGTGACCGAGGAACTGCCGGCGCTGGTCGCGGCGCATTTCCCGGCCGATACCGCCCGGCAGTCGATCATGGGCCATTCAATGGGCGGCCATGGCGCGCTCACCATCGGGCTGACCTATCCCGACCGCTACAAGGCGGTGTCCGCATTTTCCCCCATCGTCGCCCCCGGCCAGGTGCCGTGGGGGCACAAGGCGCTGGGCGGCTATCTGGGCGCGGACCGGGCGCTCTGGCGCAAGCATGACGCGGTGGCGCTGATCGAGGATGGCGCGCGCCTGCCCGCCCTGCTGGTCGATCAGGGAGATGCCGACCAGTTTCTGGAAGCGCAGCTGAAGCCGCATCTGCTGGCGGAGGCCTGCGCCGGGACCGTGATTGACCTGACGCTGCGGATGCAGCCGGGTTATGACCACAGCTATTATTTCATATCGACCTTCATGGCCGATCATCTGGCCTGGCACGCCCGCCGGCTGGGCTGAACCGGGCGCCCCGGCGCACCTGCCAATTGCATCAAGAGAATCCAATCACGCCGCCGGACGATATCGGTCGGCGCGATAAGGCACGTAATTTAGCCAGTCAGATAATCCGCACTTCGATAAATTGTCATGATTGGATCCATTCGTGTGCTTGGCCCCTTGTCCGTATGGGCCGCATCCGATATGGATCGACTGTCCGGGATGGTGGACTCGGCACCGCGTGACGGCGGCTCGGGCTGGTCACGCGTAGAGCGATAATAATAAGAGAGGATGTGGAGAGCGCGCCATGAAATATAATCGGCCTCATGCAACGGCGTCCTTCGGGACGCAGGCAAAGGATTGGGAACAGGGGATCGATTATGACCGCCTGTTCAAGGCGCGGCTGAAACGTGCCCAGAACGCCATTCGCGAGGCCGGGCTGGGCGCGGTGATCTGCTTCAATTTCGACAATATCCGCTATGTCACCGGCACCCATATCGGTGAATGGGCGCGCGACAAGTTCATGCGCTATGCGCTGTGCGGCGTCGAAGGCGCGCCGTTGCTGTGGGATCCCGCCGCACCTGCCAAGCGGCTGTCCTCCCCCTGGGTGGCGGACAATGTCGCCGCGCCCATTTCCACCATGCAGGGCGGCCTGCCGCCGTGGATGAACGTGCAGGACGATTTCGCCCGCCAGATCCGCAAGGCGCTGGTCGACAGGGGCATCGAGAAGATGCCGATCGGCATCGACGTGATGGAACTGCCCATGCTCCGCGCGCTGGAGGCGGTGGGCATCGAGGTGGTCGACGGGCAGCAGGCGCTGCTCGATGCGCGGCAGATCAAGACCCCGGACGAGATCGAGCTGCTGAAGCTCGCCGCATCGATGGTCGACGCCGCCTATGTCGACATCGCCCGCGCCATCCGCCCCGGCACCCGCGAGAACGAACTGGTCGCCATCGCCAACGACAAGCTGTTCCGCATGGGATCCGAACGGGTGGAGTGCGTCAACTCCGTGTCCGGCCCGCGCGGCCGCCCGCATTCGCACACCTTTTCGGACCGGATCATCCAGCCGGGCGACATGGTGTTTCTGGACGTGATGCATTCGTTCAACGGCTATCGCACCTGCTATTACCGCACCTTCATCTGCGGCGAGCCGAACAACGCGCAGATCGACGCCTATGAAGGCGCGTCGAAATGGATCAGCGATTCCATCGATCTGGTGAAGCCGGGCGTGACCATCGACGAGATCGCCCAGGTGTGGCCCGACGCCACCGATTTCGGCTACCGCAACGAGGAAGAGGCCTTCCTGCTGCAATATGGCCATGGCATCGGCCTGTCGCTGTGGGAGCGCCCGATCATTTCCAAGCGCTACCGCGGCCAGAACACGCCGTTGCAGGAAGGCATGGTCTTCGCGCTGGAAACCTGGAAAGGTGCGGCGGACGGCTCCGGCGCCGCGCGCATCGAGGAGGAAGTGGTGGTCACCAAGGATGGTTGCGAGATCATTACCAACTTCCCGTCTGATCGCCTGATTTCCTGCGGCCTGCCGGGCTGCGAAATCTTCTGATCGTGGACCCCGACAAGCCGAAGAGAGACCCATCGCCCAGAACGCCGGTCACCATCGTCACCGGCTTTCTGGGTAGCGGCAAGACGACGCTGATGAACCGTGCGCTGGCCGATCCGGCGATGCGCGGCGCGCTGGTGGTCATCAACGAATTCGGTGAGGTCGGGCTGGATCACGCGTTGATGACCGCGTGCGACGACAGCATCGTCGTGCTGGAAAACGGCTGCCTGTGCTGCACCGTGTTCGGCGATCTGATCGGCACGCTCAACGCGCTCTATCACCGGCGCGAGGCGGGGGAGATCGACCCGTTCGACCGGGTGGTCATCGAGACGTCCGGGCTGGCCGATCCGGTGTCGGTGGTGCAGGCTTTCCTGTCCGATCCGACGCTGGAGGGGTTGTACCGGCTGGGCGGCGTGGTGTCCGTGGTGGACGGCATCAACTATGCGGCGACGCTGCGCGAGCATGACGAGGCGGTGCGCCAGATCGCGCTGGCCGATCATGTCATCCTGACCAAGCTGGACCTGATGTCGGCCGAGACGCGGGCGGCGGACGAGGTGCGGGCGCGCGCGGCAATTGCGGCGATCAACCATGGCGCGCCGGTCATCGACGCGGGCGCGGCGGACCTCGATCTCGCCCCATTGCTGGGCTGGGACGGGCACGACCTCAGCCGGGGCGCGGCGGATGTCAGCGCCTGGCTGGCCGCCGGGGAGGCGTGCGATGATGACGGGCACCACCATGCCCACGGCCATCACCACCACCATCATCACGATGACGATCGCGATCATATGGCGATCGGCAGCCTGTCCTTCGTGCGGGAGGAGCCTCTGCCCCGCCTGGCCCTGCAATTGCTGCTGGAGGGGATAGAGCGCAACCTGGGCTCAAGCCTGCTCCGCATCAAGGCGATCGTCGCGGTGGAAGGCGAGGAGGACGGCCCCGCCGTCATCCAGGGCGCCCAGCACCTGCTCCACAATGTCAGCTGGCTGGAAAGCTGGCCCTTCCCGGACCGCAAATCCCGCTTCGTGTTGATCGCCGCCGGCATCGGCACGGGCGCGCTGCGCGAGATGGTGGAACTGCTCGACCGCATCGCCACCCGCAGCGCCACGGCGCGCGCGAGCGGCTGAGCCTAGAGATACTGGTCGACCCGCTCGATCAGCCGTTCCGCAACCGAACGGCGGATCGGGACGCCCTTTTTCATCTTCGTCCACGTGTTGATGCTGATGCCGAAGGTGGCCATCACGCATTCGGCGGTTTGCGCGCGCAGGTGCACGCTCAGCTTTTCGACGACGCGGATGTGGACATAGCTGAGCCTGGGATTGTCCGTGTGGATGATGTCCGTCGCATGGGGAAGGAAGGCGGGAGATACGGTGGAGTTCGAAAAGCAATTTAACTCGCGATTACCGAGGGCGTGCTCCTGAACGGCAATATTCATGCTACTCTCCTCAAGTTCGGAACATGGAGGTCCAGCGCAGTCGCCCCCTTCTTCTATGGAAGCCGTTTGAAGCCTGGTTGCGCGGATGACCCCATTTCATGGATGCTGCGGACAAGGCTCCGCCGTTGGAGGAGATGGATCATGCCCATCTCCTCCCCATATACTTGATGCGGTTGCGGCCCGGCCCCTCCATCGGAAGGGTGCGGTTTTTTGGTCCGGCGCGCTGAAGGGCCGGAATCCCGTCGATTATTTCAGCGTTGCAAGATAATCGATGATCGTCTGGCGGATTTTTTCGTCCGCGGGACCCTTCATGGTCATTTTGGTGCCGGGCACCTTGGTCTGCGGGGCGAGCAGGAAAGCGTCCAGTTCCGTGCGCGTCCAGCTGATGCCGGAATCCTTCATTGGGTCGGAATAGTTGAATCCGGCCTTGGATCCCGCCTTGGCACCGAACACGCCGAACAGGTTAGGCCCGATCTTGTTGGGGCCGCCCTTTTCGACCGAATGGCAGGCCATGCAGGTTGCGAACTGCGCCGGCCGTTCGGCCTTGGCCACCGGCGTGGGGGTTGGGGTGGGCGTCGGCGCAGCCTTGGCCTCGGTCTTGTTCACGGCTTCCACGGCGGGCGGCACCGCCGCCTCCGCCGCATTTGTGGCCGGCTGAGCCGCGTTCTCGGCGCTTGCGGCATTGTCGGCCGCGGCCTCGACGGTATTGGTAGCGTCTGCGGCATTGCCTGCCGGCGTCGTCATATCGTTCGCCTCCTCCTGGGGGGCGGGGCTGGAACATGCGGCCAGAACAAGGCTTCCGGCAAGGCATGAAGACAATAATCTGAACATGTTACTCACTGACATCCATCTCCTGAGCAGCTTTGTCGTTGTCGACCCGCGTCTGTGGCGTTGCCGGTAGCGGCCGCCGCGCAAAATGCTGAGCCGCGCGGAGCACTGCAATGTCATTTAGACGCGAAGGTAATCTGTCCCGGTTTTTCCTGGACTTTCAGGTCCAGGCTGAGCGCGGCTGCATGAGCGAAACCGCGCGGATCCGTGGCGGAAAACATGCCGGTCACGGTGTAGGCCGCTATCGTCTGGTTTCCGACCTCGATCTTGATTTTGTTATAGCGGTTGAACTCCATCGCCGCGTCGTGAAGGCTCGTCTCGCTGAACCCGATCTTGCCCTCGCGCCACGCCAGCATCCTCTCCATCTCATCGTTGGACATCGCTTGCGTGAAGATGTCTCCGCTGGCGTCCGCCACCGCCTTCATGTTGGCGCCGACCTTCATCGATTGCCTGCGACCCTGCGGCGCGGCGACCTCAACCGTCCCCTCGCGGACCATGATCTCGACCGGGGTTTCGCCCGTGCGTCGTACGCTGAAGGCGGTGCCGAGCGCCTGGACCTTCGCCATGCCCGCCTTGACGAGAAAAGGGCGTCGAGGGTTTTGCGCCACGTCGAACAGCACTTCGCCCTCGTCGAGATAGACGGTGCGCGTGGCATCGTCGAAGCTGACGCGGATCCGGCTGTCCGTGTTCAGCGTCACGACCGATCCGTCGGACAGCGGCAGCAGGCGAACCTCGCCCTGCGCCGTCGTATAGCTGCTGGTGCCGTGCGGCAGCAGCGCCAATCCGCCGAAGCCGGCGGCCAGCGCGGTGATGGTGCCGGCCTGCAGCATCCGCCGGCGGGACATGAGACTTGGGACGATCGATGCGACGGACTCTTCTTGTCGCGCTCCGTCCGCATCGTTGGCGGGCGGGCGGCCGGCGCTCGCGGTTGATGACACGGGGATGAGCAGCGCGCGCGCGCGCGCCAGAGATCCCAGGCGTCGGGTGTCTCCTTCCAGCCAGGAATCGAGCAAATGCTGGTCCAGTTCGGTCAGTTCGCCCCGATCGAGCCGGGCAGCCCACAGGGCCGCCAGCGCATCGATCTCCTTACTGGTCTCAACCTTCGTCATCTGACCGACCACCTGTTTCCTTGCTGCTAGATGCGGAAGTGCCGCTTCTTCCGCCACGCCCGAAATTTTCGATCAGCCTGCGAATTCCCCGCCCGATATGCTTTTCCACAGTGCTTTCCGACAAATGTAGTTTCTCCGCGATCTCTCGCTGGGACAGGCCGTCGATCTTTCGCAGGATAAATACCTCGCGGCATTTCTCCGGCAATGCGGCGATCGTCTCATATACCTGCGCCAGTTCCTGGCGCGCCTCGATCTGCTGATCCTGCAACGGTTCAGGCGCTTCCGTTTTCAGCAACTCGATTTCAATGTCATTGTCGATGCGCCGGGTCCTTGCGCGCCGGCTTTCCTGCAGGATGACGGACAGGGCGGTCTGATAGACATAGGCCTTCGGGGCCGCGATGTGGTCGACCTCCGCCAGCATGGTCAGCTTGGCATATGTTTCCTGAACGACGTCGTCGATGTCGAGACCGGCGGGAATCCGACGCCTCAACCATCTGCGCAAATCCGCTTCGTGCGGCAGCACATGCTGCGCGAGCCAGATCGCACGACTGTCGGACACCCCCCTCATCTCTCTAGCAAAGCCTCTCCCCCCTCCGAGTTCAAGACAATTTGGCATCTCGAAAAAAATGAATCGATGAGTGGGGGAAAACAGCCACAGCTTCATCTCAGCATATGACGCAATAAATTTTGTGTCTCAGGGAAAAGATTCTCATTCTGAGCAACTGTTCAGGATGAAGGGCATAATATTGTCAGAAAAAACGAGGGGATGTTAATGAAAATCTCTCATAAATCTCGCCGAATCGTCCAGCTTTTGCTTACAACATCGTTGGTTCTCTTCGAAGGTACTGCATTTGCACAGGAAGCGCCGGGTGTTGCCGACGAGGCGGCGGATTCGGCGAGCCAGCCCGATATTGTCGTGACCGGCTCTCGCATTACCACGTCCGGCTATACCCAGCCGACGCCCGTCACCGTTGTCGGTGAAGAGGTTCTGCAGCGCGACGCGAAGGTCAGCATCGGCGATTCCATTCGCGAACTTCCCGCGGTGGGCGTGTCGGCCTCCCCCCGTAACGGCGGTAATGCGGGCAATATCGTCGGCGGCATCACCGGCATCGATACGGTCAACCTGCGCCAGCTCGGGATCAACCGTACGCTGGTCCTGTTCGACGGCCAGCGGGTTCTCGCGTCGAACATCACGGGCGGTGTCGATCTGGGCACGATCCCGACGGCACTCGTCAGTCGGGTCGACGTGGTGACCGGCGGCGCATCCGCCGCATGGGGTTCCGACGCCGTCGCCGGCGTGGTCAACCTGGTGCTCAATCGCCAGTTCGACGGCATCCGGGCCAGCATTGAGGGTGGCGAATCCTACAAGTTCGACAATAAGAGCCTGCGCCTGTCTTTCGCGGCCGGCACGTCCTTCGCCGACGATCGCGGACGCGTCATCGTCGCGGCCAACCACCTCACCAGCCCGGACACAGTGTTCGCGTCGCAGCGATCCTATTCGAAGAGGCTGACGCTTCTCGTCAACAATCCCAACTATACGCCGACCAATAGCGAACCGCGCCTGATCCGCGCCACCAATGTGGGCCTTTCCCAGGCGACCCAGGGCGGACTGATCACCGGCGGTCCTCTGCGCGGCATTCAGTTCGTCGGTCCCAACGCGACGCCGACGCTCTTCGATTTCGGCAATGTCTCCAACACCTTTTCGAATGGCGGCGACGCGGAATCACTGTGGCCGGCCACCGGCCTGCTGACGGTCGAATATAAGACGACGTCGTTGTTCGGATATGCCAGTTACGAACTCAGCGACGCCATCCGTGCTTCCGTCCAGCTCAACTATGGCCGTACCTGGTCGCGCAACGCCAGCGTTCCGGCGCTGCGCCTGGGCAGCATCAACATCCGTAACGACAATGCCTACCTGCCCCAATCCATCAAGGATCTGATGGCGGAAGAGGGCGTGACGACCATTCCGGTCGGTACGACGAACGTCAACAATCTCGATCTGTCCAGGCCGTCCCTCGACGCCTTTGAAAAGGCTCTCGGCATCCCCGTCGCGACCACCAAGCGGGAATTGAAACGCGCGGTGCTAAGCCTCGACGGCTCCCTCGGCGACTGGACGTGGAACGCCTACTATCAGCGGGGCGAACTTGATGTCGATCAGCGGACACGGTCTAACGTCATAACCGCGAATTACGCGTTCGCGGTTGATGCGATCCGCCATCCGGTGACGGGTGAAATCGTGTGCCGGGCGACCGTTCCAGGGTCTAGCTTCAATGCCGCTGCGGCGGGTTGCGTGCCATTGAACATCTTTGGCGTGGGCAATGCTTCGCAGGCCGCGATCAACTATGTGAACACCCGAAACAATTTCCAGCGTATTGCGCTGGTCGAGGACGTCGTCGCTGTTTCGGCCCAAGGCACGTTGCCCGTGGGCTTTGCGGCCGGCAATATTGCCGTCGCGCTGGGTGGCGAATATCGTAGTGAGAAGGGTAATATCGTTGCCGATCCCGGTGCGGCCGCGCGTGCCTATTCGGTGGCCAACTTCAGTCCGTTCTCCGGAAAGTACAGCGTCAAGGAGGGATTTCTCGAAGTCGATATTCCGATCTTGAAGGATAATCTTGTCGAATCCTTCTCGCTCAACGGTGCGGGCCGTGTGACGGATTATTCGACCAGCGGAACCGTCTATACATGGAAGGTGGGCTTAACGAGCCAGCTCAACAGCAGCATCCGGGTGCGCGGTACCGTTTCGCGTGACATTCGCGCACCTAACCTTGCCGAGTTGTTCAATTCCGGCGTGGCGACGCGCTTTGTCGTTCCCGACCCGGTTACCGGAGAAGGCGTTTCCATCATAACGCTGGCAGGCGGTAACGCGGCCCTGAAGCCTGAAAAGGCGAAAACCTATTCGCTCGGCGTGGTCCTCACGCCCAGCTTCATTCCGCGGCTTAGCGCATCGCTCGATTATTATTCGATCAAGATCGATGATGCGATCTATTCCGTGGGCGCGCCTCAGGTATTGTCGAGGTGTATTGCCGGAGAGACCGCATATTGCTCTCAGATTGAATATGACGGCGACGGGAAGATACAGCAGATCAGGCTGTTTCCGCTCAACGTTAACTCTGACAAGACTTCTGGTATCGACGCCCAGATCGATTATTCGACATCTCTTGGGTCAGGAAAGATTTCGGCGAGGCTTTTGGGTAACTACATACTTACCCAGGAACAGGTGATCCTGGGCAGGACCGTGAACTATGCCGGAAGCATTGGCGGGGATGCAGAAGTAAGCGGCATTCCGAAGCTGCGTGGAACCGCATCTTTAACTTACGATCAAGGGCCTCTGTCGTTGACCGGACAGTTGCGCTTCGTCGGAAAGGCGAAGTTGAAGAATGAGTGGACGGCGAAGGATGTCGATAACAACCGGGTTCCTAGCGTAACCTATGTTGATATTCGTTCATCATACGAGATTAGCGATAATATCAATATATTCGCTGCAATCGACAATGTGACGAATGTTGCTCCGCCAGCTCTTCCCATGAGTTCCGCTGCAGGTCAAACGCCGCTGTTCGTTGCCCCGATTAGTGGAACTATTTATGATACAATTGGAAGAAGTTACCGTGCAGGTGTAAGATTTAACTTCTAATAATATTAAAAATACTGAACCGCAAATGTTCCCTGTCGCGATGGTTACTTGGGCATCGCGACAGGGAAGAACTGGGAGAGGTGACCCCGATGAAGACGACGCGCAGGGATATGATCGGGATGATGGGGGGTGTTGCGGCTGCGACGGTGTTGACGGCAAGTGCCCCGGCCGTGGCGCAGGCGGCCCGCCGCCTGGGTAGCCGTGAAAAGACCATGTACTGGGTGGCATCCGTCACGCCTTGCAATCGCGACGGGACATTCGACCCCGGCGCATATGCCGCCATCATGCAATGGCACAAGGACTGTGGTGCGGATGGCGTGATGGTATTGGGGACGTCTGGCGAGTTCCCGTCTTTCTCGCTGACCGAACGGAAATTCATCCTCGAAACTGCGATGAAGCATCGCAACGGCATGAATATCATGATGAATCCGGGCACGTCCAACATCATCGAGACGATTGATTTGGCCAAGCACGCGGAAGCCAACGGCGCGGACGGAATGCTGGTCATACCGCCCTTCTATTTCGACAATCCAAGCGTGGAGGGGCTTACCCGCTATTTCTCGATGCTGTTCGAGGCGGTCCAGATTCCGATCAACCTCTATCATATTCCCGGTTTGAGCGAGGTTCCGATCACGATCCAGTTGCTGCGTAACCTGTATCGCTATCCGCATCTTGCCGGAATCAAGGATTCGAGCGGCATCGCGTCCGGATATACGGGTTTCGTGAAAACCTTTCCCGATCTGAACATGCGGTCGGGTAACAACAGCAACCTTGCCATTGCCCTGGAAAACGGGATGGGCGCCATCCTTGCGGACGGCAATCCTTTCAGCCGCAAATGCGCCGACATCTTCCGCGCCTACCGTGCCAAGGGCGACTGGCGCGGAGCGCTGGCGAAGTTGCAGGCCGCCCAGGGCATTATCGGAACGGCGGCGGCCGGCGCGGATAACTTCGCGGTGATGAAGTTCATTCTGTCGCAGGAAATGGGCACCAGCGAATGGACGCCGCGCGTTCCCAACATCGGCCTTACCGACGCTCAACGGGCATCGCTCAAATCGGCTCTCGATCGCGTGAGAGCCATGGGGTGATCCCCTGGCCACGGTGCGCACTCCACCCCCTCCTAACGTCAATGGGGTGCGCACCGTTTGGCCACAGCAAGAATAATTCTATCCAGGAGAAGATGCGCGATGCTTCGTGTAAAGACAGGGTTTTCCCTCGGTTCCGCTATGTTGGCGCTCGCGCTTGCTTCGCCATCCGTAGCGCAGAATGTCGATTGGCCGACCTATAATGCGGATCTTGCCGGCAGCCGCTACCGGCCCGTCGATCAGATCAACGCCTCCAACTTCAACGATCTGGAGGTCGCCTGGCGGTTCAAGACCGATCAGATCGGGACGCGGCCGGAATATAAGCTGGAAGGCACGCCTCTGGCGGTGGACGGCATCATCTACGCAACGGCGGGGACGAGGCGAGGTGTCGTCGCTCTCGACGGAGTGACCGGCGAATTGCTGTGGGTTCACAGTATTCGTGAAGGTAAGCGTGGCGCCGCATCCCCACGCGCCTTGTCCGGTCGTGGTCTCTCCTATTGGACGGACGGGACGGAGAAGCGCATTCTCTACGTGACGCCGGGCTATCGTCTTGTCGCGCTCGACGCAGCGACGGGCCAGCGGATCAAGAGCTTCGGCAAGGACGGCGTGATCGACCTCAAGGTGGATTTCGACCAGGATCTACAGGGCGGGCTGGAAACGGGCGAGGTCGGCCTGCATGCCGCGCCCACCGTGGCCGGGAACACGATCATCGTCGGCGCGGCGATGCGCGAGGGCTTTACCCCGCGCACTCACAACAACACCAAGGGTTATGTGCGTGGATTCGATGTCCGCACCGGCAAGCGGATGTGGATCTTTCATACCGTGCCCAAGAAGGGGCAGTTCGGTTATGACAGCTGGCATAACGGGTCGGCCGAGACGAATGGCAATACTGGGGTGTGGACCCAGATATCGGTCGATACAGAACTGAATCTCGCCTATCTGGCGGTAGAATCGCCCACCAGCGACTTCTATGGCGGCCATCGCCCCGGCAACAACTTGTTCGGCAACAGTCTTGTCGCGGTCGACCTGCTGACTGGTGAACGCAAATGGCATTTCCAGCTGATCCACCACGAAATCTGGGATTTCGATAACTCCTCAGCCCCCTTGCTGATGAACGTCACGGTGGACGGAAGGCCGCGCAAGGTGGTCGCGCTGCCGAGCAAGCAGAATTACCTCTATGTCTTCGACCGGGCGACCGGAAAGCCGATCTGGCCGATCCCGGAGCGCAAGGTCGAAAAGGGCGACGTGCCCGGCGAATGGTATTCGCCGACCCAGCCGATCCCCAGCAAGCCGCCCGCTTATGCGCGTAATGGTGTGCTGAAAGAAGATCTCATCGATTTTACGCCGGAGCTCCGTAAGCGTGCGCTGGATTTGACCAAGAATCACAAGTTCGGGCCGATTTACACACCCCCTGTCGTCAGCACCCCGGATCGACTGGGCGTACTCAACATGTGGCCGGGCGGCGGCACGAACTGGCCTGGCGGCTCGTTCGATCCGGAAACCGGCGTCGTCTATGTCTATGCCTGC
The DNA here is from genome assembly GCF_001724715.1 of Sphingomonas sp. SCN 67-18. Lineage (GTDB taxonomy): Bacteria > Pseudomonadota > Alphaproteobacteria > Sphingomonadales > Sphingomonadaceae > SCN-67-18. Next base: position 56,219 of record NZ_MEFG01000004.1, on the reverse strand, counting down.
ACGGCCTGTCTGAATTCCACCGGCTTGCTACCTGGGCCGAAGGATATGACCGATATCAATTATGTGGTCGGCGTTTCCGGCCAGCCCGTGCGGATTATCAAATCCGCCGGTGAAGATGTGGGTGCGGACTCCGCTCCGCCGCCGCCACCTCCGCCCGCGGCGTCCGGCGACGGTAACAGTCGCCGACTCGATATCGATGGCTTGCCGCTCCTGAAACCGCCTTATTCGGTGATCTCGGCGGTCGATGTGAACAAGGGTTCGATCAAGTGGCAGATTCCCCACGGGGAAACGCCCGATATCGTTCGCAATCACCCGCTGCTGAAGGGCGTGAACATAGCGCGCACCGGACAGCCGGGCTTCCAGATCGGCACATTGGTCACGAAAAGCCTGGTGGTTGCCGGAGACGGTGTCGTGACGACGTCGGACAGTCGTCCGCGCGGCGCGATGTTGCGAGCATATGACAAAAATAACGGTCAGGAAGTCGGGTCGGTATGGATGCCCGCTCCGCAAAGCGGATCTCCCATGACCTATATGGTGAATGGAAAGCAATTCATCATAGTTGCCGTCTCTGGGGGAACTTATTCAGGAGAATATATAGCCTACACTTTACCGTCTCATAAATAACATGATGACAAGGAGGAAGTGGGTGAGCAATACTATCGGCCGTGTTGCGCTTGGTCTGGCGGGTTTGGCATGCAGCGCTGCCTTCCTTTTCGGAGGAGGGGCGTTGTCCGCCCAGGGCAGTCAGCAGTCCGTATGGGACGGCGTTTTCACTGAGGAGCAGGCCGCGCGCGGCGCCGTGGCGTATAGCCAAGATTGCAGCGTGTGCCATGGCGCCACACTGGACGGCACGGGCGAGGCACCGTCGATCACCGGGGCGCAGTTCCAGTCGACCTGGAACGGGCTGACCGTGGGCGACATGTTCGAGCGGGTTCGCACAACGATGCCGTTCGATCGGCCTAACGGGCTCAGCCGCGCGGTCTATGCCGACATCGTTGCCTTCATGCTCAAGTTCAACGGTTACCCGGCGGGAAGCCGGCCGTTGAACTCCCGCGCGGAAATGCTGAACATGATCGGCATATCCAGCCAGCGCCCGGCGGGTGTCGGCGGTGGAACGGCGCAACCGTCCACTCCATCGTCCGAAAATATCGCGGTCGGTGACCCGAACAGCTATCCAAATCCCTATCGGACCGAAACGACCTTCTTCAAGCTACCGTCCGGCCGGACGATGGGCTCGACCAGTGCCGTTGCGACCGACAGCAAGGGCAATATCTGGGTCGCTGAGCGTTGCGGGGCGAACAGTTGCTCGGACAGCAAGATCGATCCGATCATGATGTTCGATTCCGGCGGGCGTTTCATCCGCGCCTTCGGCGGCGGCATGTTCAACTTCCCTCATGGCTTCTTCATCGATGCCCAGGACAATGTCTGGCTCACCGATGCCCGGGTAGAAGGCGGTAAGGGCGGCACAGTCACGAAGTTCAGTCCGTCCGGCAAGGTGCTGCTCGTGCTTGGCAAGCGCGGCGTGGCGACGGCCGGGACAGACGGTTTCGTCGAACCAAATGCCGTTCTGGTTGTGCCTGACGGCAGCATCTTCGTGGCGGACGGGCACACCCCGGATAAGACGTCGCGTGTGATGAAATTCGATGAACGGGGCAAATTTATCAAACAATGGGGTGAGGTTGGGTCCGGACAGGGGCAGTTGAATGTTCCACATACGCTATCGATCGACAGTAGTGGAAGAATCTATGTCGGGGATCGTGCCAATGATAGGGTTCAGATATATGATCAGGAAGGCATTTTATTAGGAAGCTGGACCCAATTCGGTAGACCGAGCGGGCTATTCGTGGACCATAATGACGTGCTTTATTCCACGGACTCCGAATCCCGTACCCCTGCGGGATATGGATATCATCCCGGCTGGAAGCGGGGCATCCGCATCGGCAGCGTGCGGGACGGTAGGGTCACAGCTTTCATCCCCGACCCGGAGCCCAATCCCGATCTTGGCGCGACCAGCGGCGCGGAAGGCATATGGGTGGACAGGAACGGCGTCATCTACGGGGCGCAGGTGAAGGAAAAGCTCGTTGCGCGCCATGTGAAATAGCGGACATGACATCGGCGATGGCATCACCGCCAGATGATGGGATGGGGACGATATGGGCGCGATTCTGAAGCAGCATGGGCCGTGGGCGATATTGGGTGTATTGGGGGCGCTGGCGCTCTCCATAGTGGCGACGGCGAATGGAGAGGCGGTCAATGCGTTGTGGATCGTCGCCGCCGCGGTGTCGGTCCACCTGATCGCCTTTCGCTATTATAGTCGCTATTTGGCCGGGCGGGTCTTCGGGATAGACCGCAATCGCATGACGCCCGCGCACCGGCGCAATGACGGGCTCGATTACGTCCCCACCAATCGCTACGTGCTGTTCGGCCATCACTTCGCCGCCATCGCGGGCGCTGGGCCGCTGGTCGGCCCGGTGCTTGCCGCGCAGATGGGTTACCTGCCGGGCATGCTGTGGATTCTGTTCGGCGTCGTCCTGGCCGGCGCGGTGCAGGATTTCATCATCCTGTTCATCTCGATGCGGCGCGACGGGCGCTCGCTGGGCGAACTGATCCGGATGGAACTGGGCGCGGCGGCCGGCGTGATCGCGTTGTTCGGCGCGTTCATGATCATGGTCATCATCCTGGCCGTGCTGGCGCTCATCGTCGTGCGCGCCCTTGCCGAAAGCCCCTGGGGCCTGTTCACCGTCGCCGCCACCATGCCACTGGCAGTTTTCATGGGGATTTACGGCCGTTTCATCCGCCCCGGTCGGATCGGCGAAATGTCCGCAATCGGTCTGGTCGGCCTGGTGCTGGCCATCATATATGGACAGAATGTCGCGGCATCGCCCGTCTGGGGTCCGGTCTTCACATTGACACCGGTCCAGCTGTGCTGGATTCTCATCGCCTATGGCGGCATCGCCTCCGTCCTTCCGGTGTGGTTGCTGCTCGCACCGCGGGATTATCTGTCGACCTTCCTCAAGATCGGCGCGGTGGTCGCGCTCGCGATCGGCATCCTCATCATGCAGCCGACGTTGCAGATGCCTGCCGTGTCGCATTTCATCGACGGTAGCGGCCCGGTCTGGTCCGGGTCTCTGTTTCCTTTCCTGTTCATCACCATCGCGTGCGGCGCGGTATCGGGCTTTCATGCGCTCATCTCGTCCGGCACGACCCCCAAGCTGATCGATAATGAGGCTGACGCCCGGTTCATCGGCTACGGGGCGATGCTGATGGAGAGCTTCGTCGCGATCATTGCGTTGATCGGTGCCTCGATCATCGATCCGGGTATTTATTTCACCATGAACAGCCCGGCCGCCGTCATCGGCACGACGCCCGAAAGTGCCGCCGCAGCCGTTACCGATCTCGGCTTTCCGATCGACAGCCAGACGATCACGCGCACGGCCGAGGAGGTGGGCGAGCACACCATCATATCGCGCACCGGCGGCGCGCCGACGCTGGCCGTCGCGATGGCGGAGATATTCAGCCATATGGTGGGCGGGGCCGCGATGAAGGCCTTCTGGTATCATTTCGCCATCCTGTTCGAGGCGTTGTTCATACTTACCGCGGTGGACGCCGGCACGCGGGCCGGCCGCTTCATGCTACAGGACCTGCTCGGCCTCGCGGTTCCGGCCTTTCGGGATGCGTCGGCCATGGTGCCGGGCCTTGTCGCCACGGCCCTGTGCGTTTCCGCCTGGGGGTTCTTCCTCTACCAGGGCGTCACCGATCCGCTGGGCGGGGTGAACACATTGTGGCCGCTGTTCGGCATTTCCAACCAGATGCTGGCCGCAGTCGCCTTGATCCTGGGCACGGTCGTGTTGTTCCGCATGAAGAAGCACCGCTTCGCGTGGACGACGATCCTGCCCGCGAGCTGGCTGGTGCTTTGCACCCTTACCGCCGGCTGGCAGAAGATCGCATCGGCCGATCCGCGCGTCGGATTTCTCGCGCATGCCGAACTCTTTTCACGCAAGGCAGCGGCTGGCGAGGTACTGGCTCCGGCCAAGTCGATGGCGGAGATGTCGCGGATCATCTTCAACGATCGGATCGACGCGGCGCTGTGCGTGCTTTTCATGGCGGTCGTGGTGGCCATGGTGTTTTTCGGTATAAAGGCCTGTCGCGCGGCCTATCTTTCTGACCGCATCACGACCAGCGAAAGTCCCGAAGGCTATGATGCGCACCGGGAAGCGGGGGCGGCGGCATGATCAGGCGCGGGCTGAGGGCGCAGCTTGCCCATGCAGGCCAGATGCTGGTCGGGATGCCGTCCTACGACAATTATCTGGACCATATGAGGCGAGCGCATCCCGGTGCGGCGGTGATGAGCTATCCCGAATTCTTTCGTGATCGGCAGGCTGCGCGGTTCGGGGGCAAGGGCAAGGGCGGCTTCCGTTGTTGTTGAGCGTGCGCGGGAAGATCGGAGAGTGGTAGATGATGAGGCATGGATTGGCGACCTGGCTGTTGGGTATTGCGGTGTTGTCCACGCCGGCAGGCGCGGCGTCACGGGCAGGCGGCGACATCCCGATTGAGGACGGCCGCGTTTTCCCCGAAAATATCGCCGCCGGGCCGGATGGGACGCTGTGGATCGGCAGCGTCGGCAGGGCGGGCGTCTATCGGGCGCTGCCTGGTGAGCGTACGGCGAAACGCTGGATCGTGCCGGGCGCGCACGGCATGAAGCGCGTGATGGGGCTTTATTACGACGCGGGCCGGCACCTGCTGTGGGTCTGCGATGCGGGTGTACGATCGGCCGACGGCGCCAAGGGCGTGGCGTCCATCCGCACGTTCGACCCTGAAACCGGGGCGCCGCGAGACAATTTTTCGATGGAGGCGCGGGGCGGGTGCAACGACCTGACGATTGCCTCCGATGGGACGGTCTATGTCTCCGATTTCGAGGATGCGCGCATCTACCGATGGAAGGCGGGGGACGCCGCCTTCGCGCCCTGGCTGGACGACGCCCGGCTGGCTGCGGTGGACGGCCTGGCGTTCCTGGCCGACGGCGCGCTCTATGTGAACACCTTTCGCGAAGGTGGTCTGTACCGTGTGGGCATAAACCCGGACGGTAGCGCCGGCACGCCTCAGCGGCTGGCGCTGTCGCAACCGCTCGAACGACCGGATGCGATGCGGACCATTGGGCCGGATACGCTGCTGGTGGCGGAAGGCGTCGGCAAGGTGAGCATCGTCACCATTCGGGGAGACCAGGCGACCGTGCGGGTCGTGCGGGACGGGATGACGGACGGGGTGGCCGCCGCAGTGCTTGTCGGCGACGTCGCATATGCGGTGCAGCCCAAGTTCGCGAAGATGAGCGATCCGGCCGTCGACCCCGGTGCATTTGCCGTGGTGGCTGTGCCTTTGCGATAACTGATCCGGGAAAAGGTCGATATGGACAGGTTGAAAGGGTGGGCCGGCACGGCATGTGCCGCGCTGATGATGGCGGGTGCCGCGCAAGCGCAGAGCTGGAACCAGGTGGCTCCCAATGCCCCTGGCCAGCGTCCTGCCTTCGACGGACAGACCCGTATTGCCGAAGCCCGCAGCAATGTGGGCTTCAGGAGCGTGACCATTGCCGAGGGCCTTGAAAATCCTTGGGGGCTAGCCTTCCTTCCGGATGGGCGGATGCTGGTCACCGAGCGGGCGGGGCGGTTGCGGATCGTGACGCCGGACGGCGCGGTTTCGCCCGCCGTGGCCGGGCTGCCGCCGATCATGGTCAAGGGGCAGGGCGGGCTGCTGGATGTTGCCCTGGACCCGCGGCATGCAAGCAATGGCCTGATCTACTGGAGCTACAGTGAGCCGCAGGCTGACGGGACCAACAACACCGCCGTGGCACGGGGGCGGCTGGTGGACGGGGCAGTACCCCGCGTGGAGGATGTGCAGACGATCTTTCACCAGGCACCCTCCCTCGATTCGACGCTCCATTTCGGTGGGCGGCTGGTGTTCGCGCGCGACGGCAAGCTGTTCGTCACCCTTGGCGATCGGTCGATACCGGCGGGGCGCATGCAAGCGCAGCAGATGAACAGCCTGCTCGGCAAGGTGGTGCGGATAAATCCGGACGGATCGGTCCCCCGGGATAATCCCTTTGTCGGCACGGCGGGGGTGCGGCCCGAAATTTGGTCCTACGGCCATCGCAACGTCCAGGGCGCGGCGATCAATCCGGCCACCGGCGAATTGTGGGAGGTCGAGCATGGCGTTCGTGGCGGAGATGAATTGAACATTTCCCGCAAGAGCAGTGATTATGGCTGGCCGACGATCGCCTATGGCATCGAATATAACGGCAACGCCATCACCGGCGACATCACTGTGAAACAGGGGATGGAGCAGCCGGTCTATTATTGGGACCCGGTGATCGCCCCGAGTGGCATGGCATTCTATACCGGCGCCCTCTTCCCCAGCTGGAAGGGAAGCCTGTTCATCGGCGGCCTGCGCAGCGCGGCCCTGGTCCGGCTTAGCCTCAATGGCGATCGCGTTGTTGGCGAGGAGCGATTTCTGCTCGAACAGGGCGAGCGTATCCGCGTTGTGGTGCAGGGGCCGGAGGGTGCGCTCTATCTGCTGACCGACGACCCCAAGGGGCGGTTGTTCAAGCTTGTTCCGGGTTGAACCGGCCGGCCGGGGCACGGCCGACCACGGCGCGACATCCGCGTCTTCACAAAAAAATCGCCACGTAATGGGGGAAATCGCCCACAGGGCCATCTATGCATCAAGCGCAGAAATAATGCGCGACTGCGTGTGGGCGCGGGACTGGCAGGGTCCGCGTCCTTGTGCGGCACATATAAAATAATATGGGTAGTCCTTTGAGGGAGGGGGGATGCTGGCCAGTCGTGTAGCGCGACGCATGGGCTTGTGCGTTGGCACAGCCTTCCTTGCGGCATCCGGCAGCGCGACGTTTGCCCAGCAGAGAAATTTCAACATCGGTGCGGGAGAGGCGAACGCGACCATTCCGGTATTCGCACGGCAGAGCGGCTTGCAGATCATCGTGGCGGCCGACAGCCTGCAGGGCGTTCGCACACCGGCGCTGGTTGGCGCCATCGATGCGCGGGTGGCGCTCAATCGCTTTCTCCAGTCGACGAGCCTCGTGATCGCGGCGGACAATGGCGTGGTCGTCGTGCTCCGTGCGCGGCGTGCCTCCCCGCTGCGGCGGGCGGCCTTCGCCAATCCTCCGGCGGTGGCCAGCCCCGCGCCGCCCCCACAGCCTCCGCCCGCCGCCGCACCGAGTCTGCCGCCTCCCCCCATAGATCTGACCGGGGCGAACCAGGCCGATATCGTGGTTACCGGATCGCGCATCACGACCTCGGGCTATGCACAGCCGACGCCCGTCACCGTGGTGGGAGAAGAAGTGCTGGAGCGCGACGCCAAGGCGAGCATCGGGGATTCCATCCGGGAGCTTCCATCGGTGGGTGGCTCGGCATCGCCACGAAATGGCGGCAATTCCGGCAATATCGTGGGCGGCATTACCGGTATCGACACGGTGAATCTGCGCCAGCTCGGTATTAATCGCACGCTGGTGCTGTTCGACGGTCAGAGGGTGCTGGCATCCAACATCACCGGTGGGGTCGATCTGGGCACGGTGCCCACGGTGCTGGTCAGCCGTGTCGATATCGTAACTGGCGGCGCGTCGGCCGCTTGGGGGTCAGACGCGGTGGCGGGGGTGGTCAATCTGGTCCTGAACCGGAAATTCGATGGCGTGCGGGGCAGCATCGAATGGGGAGACAGCTACAAGTTCGATACCGGCAGCCAGCGCCTGTCCTTTGCGGCCGGGACGTCTTTCGCCGGCAATCGCGGGCACGTTATATTCGCGGCCAACCGCCTGGAGAGCCCGGAGGCCGTGTTCGCCAACCAGCGCCCCTATTCCAGACGGATGACGCTGCTCGTCAACAACCCCGATCACAGCCCGACCAATGATGAGCCGCGCTTGATCCGCGCGACCGATGTAGGTCTGTCGCAAGCGACGCAGGGAGGGCTGATCACGGGTGGCCCGCTCCGCGGCATTCAGTTCGTGGGTGCGGATGCGGCTCCCGTGCCGTTCAATTTCGGTAACGTATCGAACACCTTCTCCAATGGTGGGGACGCGGAGGTGCTGTGGCCTTCCACCAGCCTGCTGAGCGTTCCCTACCGGACAAGCTCGCTCTTCGGTTATGTGAGTTACGAGCTGACGGACGCCGTGCGTGCAGCGATCCAGCTCAACTATGGCCGGACAAGTTCGCGCAACAATAGCGTGCCGGCGTTGCGGCTGGGCAGCATCGTGGTGCAGGACGATAATGCCTTTCTGCCGCAATCCATAAAGGACAGGATGGCCGATGAGGGCGTGACGACGTTCCTCATGGGCACGACGAACGTCAATAATCTTGATCTCGGCAAACCTTCCCTCAATCTTTTCGAAAAGGCCCTCGGCATCCCTGTGGCGACGACCGATCGTGAGCTGAAGCGCGCGGTCTTCAGCCTCGACGGAACCATCGGTCGCTGGACCTGGAGCGCCTATTATCAGCACGGCGTGCTGAACGTCGATCAACGCACGCTTTCGAACATCATAACGGCCAATTATGCCTTTGCGGTCGATGCTGTCCGGGATCCCGTCACCGGCGATATCGTCTGCAGGGCGACGATCCCCGGCCCCGGCTTCGACGCAGCGGCCGCCGGGTGCCAGCCGCTCGATATCTTCGGCGTCGGCAACGCTTCCCAGGTGGCGATCGACTATGTCAACACCCGGAACAATTTCCAGGACATGAAGCTTGTGGAGGACGTCGTTTCGCTCTCCGCCCAGGGGGCGCTGCCGTTCGGTTTTCCCGCCGGCGATGTTGCGATGGCTCTGGGCGCAGAATATCGCCGTGAAAAGGGAAGGATTGTGGCTGATGCGGGGGCGGCGGCGCGGCGTTATTCCGTGGCGAACTTCAGCCCCTTCTCCGGCGAATATGATGTCAGAGAAGGCTTTCTGGAAATCGACGTTCCGATCCTGAAGGATCGGATCCTTCGGTCCCTGTCGGTCAACGGCGCGGTGCGCGCGACCGATTATTCGACCAGCGGCACGGTCTATACTTGGAAGATCGGCCTGACGAGCCAGCTCAACGAGAGCGTGCGGCTACGCGGCACCATTTCCCGCGACATCCGCGCACCCAACCTCGCCGAACTGTTCAATTCCGGGGTGGCGACCCGCTTCGTCGTGCCTGATCCGATATCCGGCGAGGGTGTTTCCATTATAACGCTTGCAAGCGGCAATCCCTATCTGCAGCCGGAAAAGGCCAAGACCTATTCACTGGGTCTGGTGCTCACGCCGACCGCTATTCCAAGGCTGAGCGCGTCGATCGACTATTATTCGATCAGGATCACCGATGCCATCTACTCGGTTGGGGCACCGCAGGTGCTGGCCCGCTGCATGGCCGGGGAAACCGCCTATTGTTCGCGGATAGAATATGGAGAAGATGGGCAAATCTCACAGATCAGGCTGTTCCCGCTCAACGTCAATGCGGACATGACTTCGGGCCTGGACGTCCAGTTCGACTATGTGGCGCCCTTGTTCGCGGGGAAGCTATCCGCGCGGCTGCTCGCTAACTATATCTTTACTCAGGAACAGGTCATTCTCGGCCGCAAGGTCGATTATGCCGGCAGTGTGGGCGAGGACTCCCCGGTCGCCGGCATTCCCAAGCTTCGTGGAACCGTTTCGCTGTCCTACAAGCAAGGGCCGTTGTCGTTGACCGGGCAGGTGCGCTTCATCGGCAAGGCCAGGCTCAACAATGAATGGACGGCGAAGGATGTCGATGACAATCGGGTTCCGTCCGTCGCCTATCTGGATATCCGCGCCTCTTACGGTATCACCGCCAATATCCAGCTATTCGCGGCTGTCGATAATCTGGCCAATATTGCGCCGCCGGACACACCGATGAGCTCGGCATCGGGCCAGACCCCGCTGTTCGTCGCGCCTTTTCGCGGCATGATCTACGATACGCTCGGGCGAAGCTACAGGGCCGGCGTCCGGCTGAGCTTCTGACCGGTGATTTCCGATGTTCAAGGCGCCTGCAGATGTGACGGATCGGGTTGCAGGGGACGGAATAGCGCCATTGGCGATAATTCATGCTGCGTTGCACAAAAAGCAGTTGAAAAGCCGCAGCGGGCATAGCAATCAGGACCGCATGGATAGCAACCGGATCTTCTTCGAGGCGATCGCGATGCGCAAGTGCATCCAGGCGACCTATAACCGGATGTCGGTAAAGCTGGCGCCGCATATCCTCTACACGCGCCATGACGAGCTTTATGTCGATGCGGTGACCATCGAGCGCGACGGGCAGCCGCCGCGCGAGAGCAAGCTGGGCACGTTCAAGCTTGCCGGGCTGAAGGGCGCGCGGGTTTCCGGCCATGCGTTCGAGCCGCAGCCGGTGTTCGACCCCGCCGACCAGAAATATGCGGGCGTGACGCTGTTCGCCGTGGAGGGCTGACCGGCACGGACTGCGCCCGCGCGGCCCGGCGGCGTGGCCGGATCGCGCGGGGCATCACGGGCGTCAGTCGCAGGCGGCGACGACGATGATTTCCACCTTATAGGCCGGCGTCGCCAGCCTCGCCTCGCCGGTGGCGCGGGCCGGGGCGTCCTTGCCGCCCACCCATGCGTCCCACACCGCGTTCATTTCCGCGAAATCGGCCATGTCGGCCAGCCAGATTGTGGCGCTGATGATGCGCGATTTGTCGCTGCCGGTTTCGGCCAGCAGCTTCTCGATGCTCGCCAGCACCGCCCTGGTCTGGTCCGTCACGCTGGCGCCGGGCGCGCCGACCTGGCCGGCCAGATAGACGGTGTTGTTGTGGACCACGGCCTGGCTCATGCGGGGGCCGGATTCGATGCGACGGAGGGTCATGAACAGTCCTTTCGGCAGAAACGGAGAGAAGATCGGTCAACGCTTCCCATAGCGTGCGATCGACAGATCGGAAGCGTCTATATCGGGCGCGCGGCCGCTGACGATGTCCGCGATGACGCGGCCGGAGCCGCAGGCCATGGTCCAGCCCAGCGTGCCGTGCCCGGTGTTGAGGAAGAGATTGTCATAACCGGTCGGGCCGATCACCGGCGTGCCGTCCGGGGTCATCGGCCGCAGGCCGGACCAGAAGCTGGCGGCCGGGATGTCGCCCGCGCCCGGAAACAGATCGCCCACCGAAAAGGCCAGCGTCTCGCGCCGCCGTTCCGGCAGGCTGGCGTTGTAGCCCGATATTTCCGCCATGCCGCCGACGCGGATCCGGTCGCCCAGCCGGGTGATGGCGATCTTGTAGCTTTCGTCCATCAGCGTCGAAACCGGGGCGATGGCGGGATCGACGATGGGCACGGTGATGGAATAGCCCTTGATCGGATAGACCGGTAGGCGGATGCCGATCGGCCGCACCATGCGCGCCGAATGGCTGCCGAGCGCCAGCACATAGCGGTCGGCGGTGATGCGCCCCTGGTCCGTGCGGACGCCGGCGATGCGCCCGTCCGCCACGTCCAGCCCCTCGATCGACCTGTTGTGCCGGAAGGCGACGCCGCCCGCCGCCGCCAGATCCGCCAGCGCATTGGTGAACTTGAAGCAATCGCCGGTTTCGTCATGGGGCAGGCGCAGGCCGCCGACGATCTTGTGCCGCGTCGCCGCCAACCCCGGTTCCGCCGCGACGCAGCCGGCAACGTCCAGTACCTCGAACGGCACGCCGCCCTGGCGCAGCACCGCGACATCCTTGGCGATGTCGTCGAGCTGCTTCTGGGTGCGGAACAGCTGCAGCGTGCCCTGCATGCGCTCGTCATAGGTGATGCCGGTATCGGTGCGCAGCGCGTCCAGCACGTCGCGGCTATATTCGGCCAGCCGCACCATCCGCCCCTTGTTCAGCGCGTAGCGCGCGCCGGTGCAGTTGCGCAGCATGGCGAACAGCCAGGCCAGCATCTCGCGGTCGATCCGCGGTTTCAGGATCAGCGGCGGATGACGCATCATCAGCCATTTGATCGCCTTTTGCGGAATGCCGGGGGCGGCCCAGGGCGATGAGTAGCCCGGTGATACCTCGCCCGCATTGGCAAAGCTGGTTTCCAGCGCCGGGCCGGGCTGACGGTCTATCACCGTCACCTCATGCCCCGCCTTCATCAGATAATAGGCCGATGTGACGCCGATGACGCCACTGCCCAGAACCGCGACCTTCATGCGCCCTCCGCTTGACCTTTCAGGTCTCCGTTCCGGTATGTCCGGTGGTAGCGGTGGCCCAGGCTGGTGAGAATTTCATAGGAAATGGTGCCCGCGTCGCGGGCCAGATCGTCCAGCGCCTGATGCGGGCCGATCAGCTCCACCCAGTCGCCCGCCGCCAGCGCGCCGTCCGGCAGGGCGGAGATATCCAGCGTGATGCTGTCCATCGAAACCCGCCCGGCAATGGGCAGGCGCACGCCGTTGAACCAGGCCGCGCCGCGATTGCCGAGGGTGCGGGGCAGGCCGTCCGCATAGCCGACGCCGATCGTCGCGATGCGCGTCTCCCCGGTCGCGGCGAAGCTGAGGCCATAGCCGACGCCGTCGCCCGCGCCGATGCTGCGGCACTGGATCACCCGCGCGTCGAGCCGGATCACCGGCCGCATCGGGTTGGCGCCGCGATCATTGGGCGCGCCGCCGTAAAGGGCGACGCCGGGGCGGACCAGATCGAAATGATAGGCGGCCGGCAGGAAGACGCCGCCCGAATTGGCGAGCGACCGGCGGGCCTGCGGGAACAGCGCCGCCGCGGCGATAAAGCGGTCCCGCTGGGCGGCATTGGCGGGGTGGTCCGGCGTGTCGGCGCAGGCGAGGTGGCTCATCACCAGCGTGACAGGCACCCGGGCGGTGAAGCTGGCATCGGCGGCAAGCATCGCCGCTTCCTCCACCGTCATGCCCAGCCGCGACATGCCGCTGTCGACCTGCACGATGGCGGGGAGGGCGTGTCCAAGGGCGGCGGCCGTGTCGCGCCAGCGCATCGCCTGCTCCACCGAATTGAGCACCGGGACGATGCCGGCATCGGCGCAGGGACGCTCCGCGCCCGACGGCAGTCCGTTCAGCACCGCCAGCGTGGCGTCGCCGGGCAGGGCGGCGCGGACGGCGAGCGCTTCCGCCAGATGGGCGACGAAGAAATCCCGACAGCCTGCCTCGGCCAGCGCGGCGGCGGCGCGGGTTGCGCCCAGCCCATAGCCATTCGCCTTGACGACGGCGGCGGCGCGGGCCGGGGCGACACGGGCCGCGATGCTGCGGAAATTGTCGGCCAGTGCGCCGAGGTCGATCTCAAGCCGGCCGCCGGCCATCAACAAGGGCGTATCGATGTCATCCAAGCTGGCGAAATCCCGATTCTGGCGCTGCGGTGACTATATGGGCGGCGCATTCGAATTATCGTCGAATGGTTGACATTATGGGTGATATATGACGATCAAACACAATATTATGCGAAGAATTTAGAGGAATATTGTGTCCATCGACGCCATCGATCGCAATATCATCCGGCTGCTGCGGTTGAACGCTCGCACGCCGAACAGCGTGCTGGCAGCGGAGGTGGGCCTGTCCCCCTCAGCCTGCCTGCGGCGGGTGGGGATATTGGAGCGCAGCGGCGTCATCCGGGGCTATACCGCCATATTGGCCGGGCCGGAGCATGAGGGGGTGATCGCGATCGTGCGGATCACGCTGGAACGGCAGACGGAGGAATATCTCAACCGTTTCGAGGCCGCGGTGCGGCGGCACCCGGAAATCCAGGAATGCTATCTGATGACCGGCGATGCCGACTATATCCTGCGCGCCGTCGCGCCCAACGCCGCCGCCTATGAGACGATTCACAAGGAAATCCTGTCCCGCCTGCCCGGGGTGGTCCGCATCCATTCCAGCATCGCGATGCGCAGCATCCTGCGGCCGGTTGCCCGGCAGCAGGCGCATTGAGCGCCGCCGCCGCGGCTAGAGGCTCAGCCGCAGCGTCGCGCCGACCGTGCGGGGGGCGCCCCAGTTGCGGAACAGCGTGCCGAAGAAGTCGCGGTCGCGGTTGACGGTATATTTGTCATCGAGCGCGTTCTCCACCCAGCCTTCCAGCGCCCAGTGCCCGCCGGCGCCTTCGATGCCGAGCCGCAGGTTGAGCAGGTGGCGGCGATCGAGCGCCTGCCGGGCGAGATTTTCCGCGCCGGCGAAGCTGCGCCCGCGCTGGCTGTATTCGGCAAAGCCGATAAGGTTCAGACCGCCGCTCACCGGGGCGGAGAGGCTGCTGAAGAATGATCCGGTGAAGCGCGGCGCCTGCGGCAGCCGCGCGCCGTCCAGGTCGACGCCCGGCCCGCCGCCATTGGGGAAGGATTTGAAGCTGGCGTCGACATAAGCGAGGTTCGCGCCCAGCGTCAGCCCGGTCACCGGCTCTGCCAGCGCCTCAAGCTCCGCGCCGCGGATGTGGACGGTGGCGGCGTTGCGCAGCTGGACGACCGTCTGGCCGTTGCCCAGATCGACGAACTGGTTGATCTGATAGTTGCGGAAATCGGTGCGATAGATTGACAGGTTCACCCGCGCCCGGCGGTCGAGAAATTCGGACTTGATGCCCGCCTCGTAATTATTGGCGGTTTCGGTGGCGAACTTGATCCCGTCCCGCACCTGGTTGCTGTTCAGGAAATCGATGTTGAAGCCGCCGCTTTTGAAGCCCTGGCTGTATTTGACGTACAGCTTCACGTCCGGCGCGACGGCGTAGGTCAGCGCCACGGTGGGGTCGAGCCGGCTGGTCGACACCTTGTCCCGCAAATCGACGACGGTCGCGATGTTGAGCGCGGGGGCTGCCGATCCGTCCAGGTCATAATCGGCCAGCCGGACCGTCTCGTCGGTATAGCGCAGGCCGAGGTTCAGGGTCAGGCTGTCGCTCAGCCGGACATCGAAATTGCCGAATGCGGCCAGCGAGCGCGTGGTGACGGCGGCATCGACGGTGACGGAACGCCCCGCCTGCAGGCCCAGCGGCAGGGCGGCGATCTGGCTGCCGAACAGCACGGCCCGGTCGGTGCGGGCGCGGTCGTCCAGATAATAGAGGCCGACGACATAACTCAGCGGCCCGTCGCCGCCGGACGCCAGCCGGACTTCCTGCGAGAACTGGCGGAAATTATCGTGATAATCGGTGCTGAGCAGGTCCAGCCGCGAATAATCCAGATCGTTGGCGCGCGCCCAGTCCAGCTTGCGGACCGCGCTGATGCCGGTCAGCGTCTCGCCGCCGGGCAGGCGATATTCGATGGTCGCCGACGATCCGTAGAAGCGGCTGTCCCATCGCGGCGTGGTGTTGAAGGCGACGTCGAAACGCCCGGGCAGGGCGCTTGGCCCGGTGCCGGTCAGGTTGGTGTCGTCCTCGCCGATCAGGCGGCGCCCATTATCTTCATTATAGTCGCCCGCCAGCGTGATCGACAGCGCCGGATCGGCGTCCCAGCGCAGCTGGCCGCGCACCGACTTGCGGTCGATATTGTCGAGGTCCTGCCCGTCCAGCACGTTGGTGGTGAAGCCGTGGCGGGTCTGCAGCGCGCCGGAGACGCGCAGCGCCAGCTGCTGGTCCGCGATCGGCAGGTTGAGCGCCGCGCGCAGCTTGCGGTGGCCATGGTCGCCGCCTTCCACCACGGCCGAGGCCGCGACGTCATAGCCGGGCTGGCGAGTGACGACGCTGACCGCGCCCGCCACGCTGTTGCGCCCGAACAATGTGCCCTGCGGGCCGCGCAGCACCTCGACCCGGTCGATGTCTGAGGTCGACTGGTTGATCGACGCGAACTGGCCGACATAGACGCCGTCGACATAGATGCCGGCGCGCGTGCCGAAGCCGATGTTGCGGCCGCCGCCGCCGACACCCCGGATGAAGACGGTGCCGATGCCGCCGGACGTCTCGATGGCCAGGCCGGCGGCGCTCTGCGCCATGTCGTCCAGGCTGTCGATGCCGCGCTGGTCCAGCCCGGAGGCGCTGAGCACGCCGATGGAGGCGGGCACGTCCTGCAGGCTTTCCGTTCGCCGCCGCGCCGTGACCACGATTTCATCGAGGGCGGACGCGCCCGGCGCGGTTTCCGCCGCGGGCGGCGCGGACTGCGCCCATGCCGGTGCCGCGATTCCCCCAAGCATCAACAACCAGGCCGTCTTGCCGCGCATTTCCATTGCTCCCCTAAGCCATGCTCATTATTTAAATCCGATACTGACCTGTATCGAATTTAATGTCAACATGGCACGAAAGGGGTGGAGGATTCTTATCGCCGGGGGCGGAGAACGGAGTCGATCAGGCCGGTGATGACCGCGTCGTTGAGCGGCATCTGGGACAGCAAGGCCCGGAAATAGAGCGCGCCGACCAACGCATCGCCCAGATATTCATCCTCATGGTCCCGCTCCAGATCGCCGTCGGCGCGGGCCTGCTCCAGCGCCACCAGCAGCGGCGCACGGCGTTCCTGCTCCAGCTTGGAGATCATGCTGGCCAGCGCGGGACGGCCGGTGGCTTCCGACAGGACGGAGGCGATCACCCGGCGCTTGAACGGATCGCTGAGCCGCGTCGCGGTGCGCGCCAGCATCTGGCGGATGGCGGTGATGCCGGTGCCGTCGACGGGCGGGCCGTTCTGCGCTTCGGCGTGCAACATCTCGCCGATGGCGTAGATGACGAGATCTTCCTTCGCCGCCCAGCGCCGGTAGATGGATGCGCGGGAGACCTGCGCCCTGGCGGCGACCTTTTCGAACGACGCGCCTTCATAGCCGTGCTCGGCCAGCATCTGCAGCATAGCGTCGGCAATCAACGCATCCTTGCCGGCATCCCGCGGGCGACCGGCCTTCTTCTCCTGCTTCATGCGGACCTTTCCGGTGAACTGATCATGGTCGACGCCTTATCCTGTTTTTCCCGCCGATGCATTGCCCGCTACCAGTCGGCAAGCCCCGCCAGCGCGGCGTGCTGGAGCGCGCGGCCGCGATCCGCCACCCGCGCGCGCCATTCCGGCGCGGCCGGGGCGAACGCCTCGATCATCTCGGCGCGGACGCGCGCCCGCAGCGCGGCGTCATCCTGCTCGAAGCGCAGCCAGCGGTCGGCCATCAGCGCGCGGGCCACGCGCGGCAGCGCATAGGTGCCGAATTCGATCACCGATCCGCAAATCTCGGCATCCGGCAGTATCCACCGCCTCAGCCCGTCCCACAGCAGCCCCTGCCATTGCGGCACCGCGCCGATGCCAAAGGCGTCCTGACTGTCGTTTATCGGCCCCCACCACCGTTCGGCGCGCGCGCGGGCGGGGGAGTCCGGGGGGTGCAGGCAGACGAAAAAGGGCTCGGCGAAGGCGCCGAAGCCGGTGTGGAAATCGATATAGCCGAGCCGCGCCACCTGCCCCAGCCAGTCCCGGCAGATGGCTTCGAAGGTGCGGCGCGACCAGCTGGAGCCACACCCGCCGAAGCCCAGCCCGTCGCTGATCCCATATTGCCCGCCGGTCAGCCCGGTCAGCGCCTGCTCCACGCCATGGGCGGCGGTCAGCCGGGCGATCGCCATGTTCAGCCGGTCGTCGGTGTCGTCGGGCCAGGACGACGGCGTCAGCAGCGCGTGGATTTCCGCATAATAGGGGTTGTCCGGCGGTTGCCCCCAATCCGCGATGAAGTTTCGCGACAGGTCCACGAAATCCTCGTTGCAGCGCGAATGCCAGGCGAAGCCGAAGGGGTTGAGGCAGTGGACCAGCACGATGGCGGTGTCGGCGGGCAGGGCAGGCCGGTCGCCAAGGAACAGGCTTTGCGCCGCCGAGCCGGAGCAGGCTTCCAGCCCGTGCGTACCGCTGATCGACAGCAACGCGCGCGACGCCCCGGGCGGGCCGAGCTGCGCGGCGACGATTTCCAGCGGCCCGCCGTCCGGCGCGCGCCGATGCGGGTGGGCGTGGCGCGCCACCGTGGCGCCCGCTGCGTCCGCCGCCTCTGTGAACAGGCGGGTCGCTTCGCTGTAATTTGCTGGATAGACCAATGGACCCGCACGCCGACACTATATTTAAATACGAAACATACTCGTATCGTAATATCTGTCAAGCGATGGTGGCCCGGCGCTGGACATTTCAGACCGCGCCGCGTCTATCGCTTGCGGCGGTGGGCGTGGCCGATTATTCGCGAATCATTCTCAATTGGAGGCGGTATGGCGGAGCGCAGCGCCTATCAGGTCAGCGACTGGAACGGCCAGAGCGGCGAACGCTGGGTGACCAACCAGGCGCGGCTGGACCATATGCTCGCGCTGTTCGGGGAGCGCGCGCTGCAGGTCGCCGCCGTCCGGCCCGGCGAGCATGTGCTGGACATCGGCTGCGGTGCGGGGACGACCAGCTTCACCCTTGCGCGTCAGGCCGGGCCAGGCGGGCGGGTGCTGGGCGTGGATATTTCCGCGGCGCTGGTCGCGCATGCGCAGGCGCTTGCACCGCCGGACGCGCCTGTCGCTTTCGAACTGGCGGACGCGAGCACCGCCGCGCTGCCGCAGGGCGCGTTCGACCTGCTTTTCTCGCGCTTCGGCGTAATGTTCTTCGACGATCCGGCGGCGGCGTTCGCGCATATGCGCCACGCGCTCCGGCCGGGCGGACGGATCGCCTTCGTCTGCTGGCGCGGCGCGGCGGAGAATGATTGGGTGCGGCTGCCCATGGGCGCGATCCGCGCCATCGTGCCGCCGCCCGCGCCGCCCGACCCGGAAGCGCCCGGCCCCTTTTCCTTCGGAGATGCGACGCGGGTGTCGCGCATCCTCGCGGCGGCCGGTTTCGAGGCGGTCGCGCTGGCGCCGTTCGACCACGCCATACCCTTCGGCCGGGGCGTCGACCGGGACGCGGCGCTGGACGATGCGGTGGAGATGGCGTTCCAGGTCGGCCCGCTGTCGCGCGCGCTCGCCGACCAGCCCGACGCCATTCGCGCCCGGGCCGCGACGGCGGTACGCGCGGCCTTTGCCGAGCGCCCCGGCGTGGAATCGGTGATGATCGAAGGCGCGGCGTGGATCGTCACCGCACGCAACCCCGGGGGCTGAACGCGGCCCGGGCGGGCCAATTCCGTTCAGCCCCAGCCCGGCGCGGACTCCGGCGGGGTGAGGGCGAACATGGCGAATGAAAGGCTGTGCCGCTCGCTCGACGGGAAGGCCGCGAACGCGGTGATCCGGCCCGCTTCGTAGCGGAAATGCCAGGTCTGCTCGATCACTGGCGTCGCGGAGGCGAAGGCGGTGGGGTCGATCAGCGCGATATTGGCGCGGTGCAGCGGATCGCGCACCGAGGCATAGCGTATCGCCTGCGCGTCGATGGCGCGGGCCTGCGCGGCAAATGTCTGGCAAGCGTCATAATCGTCCGGGTCCGTCCACCGCGCCGTGCCGGCATCGAGCGGCGCGGCGGTAAGGTCGAGCGCCCGTTCGGCACGGACGGGCACGGTGAAGGCGGAATGCTCGACCACCGCCGTGGGCGGCGTGAATCCGGGGGAGCGCGAGAAGAAGCGCAGCCGCCAATAGACGGTCTCCGCAACCGCGGTGGCGACATTTTCGGACGCGTAGAAAATGCCCGGCCGCTCCCTTGCCCGGCGAAAGCGGGAGGGCTTGGCGTAGCCATAGCGAAACGGCGTGGCGAGCAGATAGTGCAGCCCCTGCGCGGATGCGGGCATCGCCGGCTTCACTTCCTCCACCAGCCGTTCGAGCAGCGCTTGATCGTCGCCATCGGCGGCCAGCCGGTTGGTGGAGATGCGGTGCTGCGCCTCGACCAGACGCCAGATGCGCCCGGCATAGGCGCGGAAATCGGCCGGCGTCGGGCGGATTTCAGACCTGCGCGCGGAAGTCGTCGACATAGTTCGTCACCGCATCCAGCCCCCGGATCGAGCGGATCAGGTCGATCGGCCGGCCTCCCAGATCGAGATTGGGGTTGCGCAGCCATGACAGCGAGGCCGCGTCGTCGCTGCCCATCAGCGCGTCTAGGCTGCGGAACAGGCGGACCAGATATTGGCCCAGCTCAAACGCCTTGCTTGACCGGTCCAGCGCGAACCCGCCCGAGCGCAGGCGCGACGCCGTCGCCGGCGACAGGCCGAGCACCGCGCCAAGCTGCTCGTTGGTCAGCTTCCAGCATGAGGCGATGCGGGACACCGCGGTCGTCAACACGCGGTTCTCGTCGCTCTGGGCCAGCGGCCGGGGGGTGGCCATATCGTTCCTCAGAATGAATTGGACATATCTTGATTATAGGAACGATAATGCGCTTGTGCAACCATGCCGGGCGAATCAGCGCGTGACGGCAATGCACTCCATCTCCACCTTCGCGCCCAGCGCCAGCCCGGAGCAGCCGAACGCGCTGCGGGCCGGGGCGGGCAACCCTTCGAAGAAGCGGCTATAGACGCGGTTGAACTGGTCCCAGTCCGCCATGTCGGCAAGCATCACGGTGCATTTGACGATGGCCGAGCGGTCGAGACCCAGGCGGCTGAGCGTCCTCTCGATATTGGCGAACAGCAATGCGGCCTGGTCCTCCAGCAGATCGGGCAGACGCCCCTGCGCGTCGACCCCGATCTCGCCGGACAACAGCACCAATCCGCCCGCCGTCACCGCCGCCGAAAAAGGAAGCGCCGGGTCGAGATGCGGCAGGTGAGCGGGGTCCATCGTCGGCGCCTTTCGTCGGTTTGCGGCCGGGCCTTATCCGGATGGCGGCGGGCTGGCCATCCTCACGGTTTCCGGCGGGCTGCCGTCCGCGCTCCTGTAGGCGGTGATCTCCACCTCCACCTTCACGTCGCCGACAAAGGACTGGCAGATCAGCGTCAGCGCCGGGTCTATCCCGGCGAAGCGTTTGCCGAATGCCGCCAGCAGCGCGTCCTGATAATCCAGGCTGGTCAGCGAGACCTGAACCCTGACGCTGTCCGCCACGCTGGCGCCGACGGCGGACAGGGCATGATCGATATTGTCGATGGCCTGCAGCATCTGTTCCACCGGATCGGCGGGCATCACCCCCGTGGCGTAATTCCGGCCCGAGGAATTTGACGAGAAGATGAGGTTACCGGCCCTGACGACCCGGCAAAAGGAATTCCTGTCCTCGAACGCGCTGCCGCTCTTGACCTTTACGACCTCTGCCATTGCGATGGTGCCCTTCTTGACGGGGTGGGATAGTGGCGGGTTCAGCGCCGGGTGACGCCGCTCATCGCGGTGATGGCGCTGCCGTCGGTGAACCGGGCGAGCCGGAATTCGTGCGGGTCGACCACCGGCGCGCTTCCGGTCATGATGTCGGCGGTAAGGCGGCCCGCGCCCGGCCCCAGCCCGAAGCCATGGCCCGAATAGCCCGACGAGACGAACAGGCCGGGGTGGGCGTCCACCGCGGAAATGACCGGGATCGCGTCTGGCATCACGTCCATCTGGCCCGCCCAGTGCTGGGCAATCTCTACGTCCCGGAAGAAGGGATAGACCTTGCGGATGCGCTCCAGCAGCGGATCGACCAGATCGGCGTCGGGCTCCGGGTCGAGGATGCGGGTCCGCTCGAACGGGGTGATGTCGTCGGCGCCCCATCGGCGCTTCTGGAAAAGTTCGCGGAAAAAAGTCGCCCCCAGGCCCAGGTGGATGGATTTCCATTCCCGAAGCACCGTCGCGATGAACGGACGCATCAGGCGCAGACTGTCCGGCGTGATGTCATGCTTGGTCGCGGCCCCGCCGGAGACGGTGTAGCCGCCATCCAGCCTTTTGGTGAAGGTGAAGTCACTGCACTTGAACGTCACGTCCGGGCCGCCGGGCAGCGCGGCGGTGCGCAGCGAGCTGCTCTTCATCCGCAGCTGGGGAAAGCGGATGCCCATATTGTGCAGGAAGTTGCGCGACCATGCGCCGCCCGCCACCAGCACCATGCTGCAGCCGATGCGGCCCTTTTCCGTGACCACGCCGGATATCCGCCCGGCGCTCCGCTCCACCACCCTGACCGCGCATTGCTGGTGGATGGTGACGCCGAGCCGCTGGGCCGCCCGGGCGATGGCCGCCGTCGCCTTTTGCGGTTCGGCCCGGCCGTCCCTGGGGTTCAGCACCGCGCCGACCAGGTCGATCGCCAGCCCCGGATAGGGCGCCAGCGCCTCCGCGGTGGAGATTTCGCGCGCCGGGACGCCATAGGCATGCTGCTCGCCAAGCCAGTGGACCATGTCCTTCAGGCTGGCTTCTGACGCGCAGGCATAGGTGATGCCGCACTGGCGATAGCCGGTTTCACCTCCGGTGCGGGCGTTGAGTTCTTCCCACAGCCGGACGGATTCGATCATCAGCGGCATTTCGCGCGGATCGCGGTGGGACAGCCTGACCCAGCCCATGTTGCGGCCGGATTGCTCGCAGCCGATCTGCCCCTTTTCGCACAGCGCCACTTTCAGGCCGCGTTCGGCGAGCTCGAGCGCGGTCGTCGCGCCGACGATGCCGCCGCCGATGATCACCGCATCCACCTGGTCGGGAAGGGCGGGGGCATTGGCGACGGTATCGAGCATCGGCGAAGGCATGGAGGGTTCCTGAAATTGAGCGATGTGCGGGCGGGAGGGGGTCAGCGCAGCGCCGGCTGGTCCCAGAGGTTGAGCGAGACGCCGATCCCCTTCTCCACGGCGTTTCGGTAAAGGACGGTGCCCCACGCCACGTCCTCGACGGGAAGGCCGCCGACCGACATGATCACGATCTCGTCCTCGTCGGTCCGCCCGGGGAGGTCCCCGGCGACGATCTTGCCGAGATCGTGGATATCGTCCCGCGCCATCCGCCCTTCGTCGACCATGTCCATGAAGCGGCAGCCGATGACCGGAATGTGATGATGCAGCGGCTTGGGCACCTCCTCCGCCCAGGCGTCGTACATGCCAAGGCAGTCCACCACCTTGCGGATTTCGGGCGCTTCCATCCCTTCGTCCATGCCGCAGGGGGACGGCATGGCAAGAAAGGCGCCGGGCTTCACCCATTGACGCTCGACCGTGGGATAGGCCGCCGCCCCGCCGGACGCCGCCGAATGGGAACTGCAGAAGGTGACGAGATCGCTGTCGCGCACCACCTCTTCCAGGCTTTCCACCTCGACGATGCGGGTGACGTCGGGATATTTGCCGGATACCCAGCGAGTGAAGGCATTGAGGCTGTCGCGGCCGCGCGCCTTGATCTTCACCGTGTCGATATGCGGGCAGGCGACCATGAACGCCTCGAACGTCGTCCTGGCCATGACCCCCGGCCCCATGATGCCGACCACCCTCGAATCCGGCCGGGCGAGCCTGCGCGCGCCCACCCCCGGCACCGCGCCCGTGCGATAGGCGGAAAGCAGGTTGGCCGACATGAAGGCCAGCGGCGCGCCGGTGTCGCTGTCGTTGAGGACGAACATCAGGATCGAGCGGGGCAGGCCCCTTTCGCGGTTGGCGATGTTGGATCCGTACCATTTCATCCCCGTCGTGCCGAAGCGGCCGCCGAGATACGCCGGCATGGCCATGAAGCGCCGGTCCGGCGTGTGCCGCGGCATGTTGGGGAATGCCGGCTCCAGCGGGAACGAGATGGTGGATCCGTGCGAATCATTGTTCGGCCCGGCCATCCGGTAGTCGCCGCGATAGAGCAGCGCGAACATCTCCTCCATCGTATCGACGCACGCCGCCATGTCGGTGACGCCGGCCGCGATCATGTCCTGTTCGGAAAGGTACAGGAAATCGATCCTGGTATCGGGGGTCATCTATGCCTCTCCATGGCGCGTCCGCGCCGTTGCTGTTCGATCGGGCGTCTTGCGGCCTCGGCCGTCGAAATTTCCCGCTGCCGCGCGTCGCCGGCTGTCAGCTGGTCGCCCGCCTGAAATGGCTGACGCCGATCAGCAGCGACAGCAGGCCGAACAGCGCGGCGCCCTGCACGGCCATGATCGCCGGCCCCAGCCCGCCGGCCGGGCCGTGGCCGCCGATGAGGTCGCTCAGCCAGCCGGTCACCGAGGGGCCGAGCCCGGTGCCGACCACGTTCAGGATGAACAGGATGGTCGCCATGCCGAGCGCGCGCAGGCGGGGCGGCAGCAGCATCTGGCAGGCCGCGAACAGCGGCGGCGCATAGCCGGAAACCAGGAACTCGATGACGAAATAGCAGATATAGGCCGAACTTTTGGGCAGCGTGAAGAACAGCAGGATCAGCGGCGAGGCGATCAGCCCGCACAGCAGCGGCACGTAGATGTACCAGCGCTTGTCCCGCCGCGACAGGCGGTCGGACACGATGCCGAAGAACAGCGCGCCGATGATGCCCATCAACCCCTGCGCAAGGCCGGACACGGTGCCCACCTCTCCCGCGCTCAGCCCGTTCGCGCGGATCAGATAGGTGGGAATCCACGTCTCGAACGAAGTGGTGGCGAACGAGAGCAGCGCAAAGCCGAAGGCCATGGCCATCAGCGCCTTGTTGGTGACGAGGAAGCGCGCGGCTTCGCCGATAGAATAGGTGCGCGCCGTCTCGCCCTCATGCGCGTCGAACCGCCCGCGCACCGGCTCGCGCAGGAAGAACAGCACGAACAGCGCGAACATGACGCCGGGCAACGCCAGCAGCGGGAAGGCGTAGCGCCAGCCGATCGAATCCGCCGCGATGCCGCCCAGCATCAGCCCCGCCCATGTGCCGATGGGAATGCCGAGCGAATAGATGGCGATGGCCGTGCCGCGCCGGGTGGGCGGGAAGGAATCGGAGATCAGCGAATAGGCGGCGGGCGAGCAGCCGGCCGATGACACCGCGATGCCGCAGCGAAGGACGGCCAGCGCCGTAAAGGACCGCACGAGGCCGATCGCCGACGTGGCCGCGCTCCATATGCCCAGCGTGGTCGCGATGATCAGCGAGCGCGATTTGCGGTCGGCGAGCCGCGCGATGGGGAAGCCGGCGAGGGAATAAAGCAGCGCCGCGCCAAAGCCGGTCAGCAGGCCGATCTGGGTGTTCGAGATGTTCAGGTCCTTGCTGATCGGATCGATCATCACGATCAGCAGGAAACGGTCCATCCAGCTGAAACTGTACGTCACCATCAGGATGGCGAGCAGGGACCAGCCGGGCGCCGGGACCGATGCCGCATCGGAGGATGGGGTTTCGGCGCGCGCCGCGCTCTGCCGGGGTGGATTTGCCATCCCGATATCTACGCAGCGTCCCGCCGCCGATCAGATGGCATTTTTTGCAATCAAGCTTGCATTTCCACGCATCAGCCGTCGGCCAGCTGCTTCCTTGGCGGCCGGGCCTGGCTCTTCGCCTTCAGCTGCGCGAGAAAGCTGGACACCAGCGGCGAAACCGGGCCGCTGCGCGTGATCGCGGAAATCCGGCTTTCGAAGTGGAATTTCTCAGGCGCGATCGCCTGGAATCGATCCTCGTCCTTGAGGGATTTCACATAGTGCAGGGGCAGGAAGCCGAGATAGGCGCCGGACGAGACCAGCATGGCGATGATCTCCATATTGTTCGTGGTCGCCGTGCGCAGCAGCAGCCCGTCAATGCCCATGCCCTCCATGACGTGGATCATCGGATATCCGGCGAATTCATAATTGCCCAGGTTCACGTCGTGCGGGCACCCGCCATGTTCCGACCAGAGCGGGTGGTCCACCGAGCAATAGAGATAGCTGACCTCTTCGTGCAGCAGGGAATAGCTGAGCTGTTCCAGATGACGCCTGTTGAACACGATGCCGATATCCAGCGTCCCGTCGATCACGTCCTGTTCGATGGAATTGGACGTGCTGGTCGACATGTCGAAATGGATGTTCGGATAGGCCGTCTTGTAGGCGCGGATGGCCTGCGGCAGCTGGAATTGCGGGTCGGTGGTCAGGGAATCGACCACGCCGATCCTGAGCGACCCGGCCGGGTTGGCGAGGATATCGCGCACCCGGGTTTCGAAATTGTCGAGATCGTTGAACAGGCTGATGCACGCCGCGTGCACCTCCTTGCCCTCGGCGGTGAGCGCGAAGCCCCGCCGCCCCCGCTCGCACAGCCGCAGGCCGAGGCGGATCTCGAGATCCTTGATGTAACGGCTGATCGATGGAAGGCCGATCTGCAGTTCGGATTCCGCCGCCGCGAAGCCGCCGTGCCGCACCACCGTGCAGAAGGTGCGCAGCAGCCTCAGGTCGTTGTCGCCGACCTTTCCGGTGAAGCGGCGGTTGCCTAATTCCATAGTTCGATCCTTGAGCAAGCGATGTTGCGAAGGTGGCCATTCCATTTGCCACGTCAACTGGCTCCATTAGCCGTGGCATGAAATCGAGGGCAGGGACAGGCATATGCGCGCCGGCCCGGCTGCGGGATCGCCGTCGCATCCAGCGCGGCATGATCGCGCCGCCGGTGCGGGCGCGGGCCGCAAAACTGCCGGGAACAGATATTTGGAGTTGAGGCATGATCGCGCGCGACAACGAACTTCTCACCCGGGTCGGCCCCGGTTCGCCGATGGGCCAGCTCATCCGGGAATATTGGGTTCCGGCCTGCCTCGCATCCGAGCTGGAGGCCGGCGGATCGCCCATGCGGCTGATGCTGCTGGGCGAAAAGCTGGTCGCCTTCCGCTCGCCCGACGGCACGGTCGGCATCATGGACCATGCCTGCCCGCATCGTTGCGCGTCGCTCTTCTACGGCCGGAACGAGCCGGGCGGCCTGCGCTGCATCTATCATGGCTGGAAATTCGCGCCGGACGGGCAGTGCCTGGAGCAGCCAAATGTGCCCGAGAAGAACAGTTTCGCCAAACGCCTGAAGGCGGATGCCTATCCGTGCGCGGAGCGCAACGGCGTCATCTGGGTCTATATGGGCAAGCGCGAAACGCCGCCGCCGCTGCCCGGCATCGAGGCGACGCTGCTGCCGGAGGACACCGTCTCATTGAGCTGCTCGTTGCGGAACTGCAACTACCTGCAGGTGCTCGAGGGGGAGATCGATACCTCGCATTTCGGCTTCCTCCACGGCGGATCGGTGAAGGTCGAGGATCTCGACCCGGACGATCTCAACAGCCTGTCGCTTCAGGACCGCGCCCCGCGCTACCATGTCGGCAAGACGGAAGCCGGCACCGTCTACGCCGCCTTCCGCGAGACGGCGGACGGCCAGCTTTATTACCGCGTCGCCAACTTCCTTGTGCCTTTCTACACCCAGTTCCCGGACGGTGTGTTCAGCCACAATATCGTGCTCGACGCCGCGGTGCCGATGGATGACGAGCACACCATGATCTTCACCTGGATGTATCGTGACCGCACGGCCGGCGTGCGCCGCCTGAAGGACGGATCACCCATCCCGGGGCTGGAATGCAATGAGGAATATCTGCCCAACGGGACCGGCTGGTTCGACCGCTGGCGCACCGTGCCCAACGAACATAACGACTATCTGATCGACCGTGACGCCCAGAACAGGCGCAGCTTCACCGGCATGACCGGGGTGCAGCTGCAGGACCAGGCGGTGGTCGAGAGCATGGGGGCGATCAGCGACCGGACGAAGGAGCATCTCTCCGTCTCCGACAACATGATCGTGATGACGCGCAAGCGCCTGCTGGCGCTGGTCCGCGCTCATCAAGAAAATACGCCGCCGCCGGGCGTGGACGATGTCGAGGCGTTCCAGCAGGCGCGCTCGGGCGCGTTCCTGGCCTCGCCCGACGCGGACTGGCGGGACGCCTATTCCGAAGAGATCGGCAAGGCCTACAACCCGACCGGCGTGCTTCACCTGAAGCGGGAAAGGATCAGCTGAGCCTCCGCCCGCGATGCGGCGCGCCGGACAATGACGACGAGCGAGGAGTGAGGATGTTGAAGGCAAGGCTGGTTCCTTATGCCCTGATCGCTTCGGCGGCGATCGCGCTGGCGCCCCCGGCATCCGCCGGGACGGACCCCTGGGCCGGCGACGGCGGGGTTCCCGCTTTCTACAGCTGGGATGCCGCGTTGCCCGCCGGCCCCGGCGTCATGCTGCGGACGGAACCGGCGCCCGCCGAGGTGTCGGTGCCGGGGGCGGGCCGCGCCGAACGCATCCTCTATACATCGCGGGACTGGCGCGATCCGGCCCGGACCATCACCGTTTCCGGCATCGTCTTCCTGCCCGGGGGCAAGGCGCCCGCCGGCGGCTGGCCGGTCATTGCCTGGGCGCACGGCACCACCGGCATCGCGGATATCTGCGCGCCGTCGCTCAATGCCCGCTCGGCCCGCGACAAGGCGTATCTGGGCTATTGGCTCGCCCGCGGCTACGCCATCGTGGCAAGCGATTATCAGGGGCTGGGGACGCCGGGTGTCCATCCCTATCTGCAATTGCGCGCCGAGGGCATGTCCGTGCTGGACGGGCTGCGCGCGGCGCTGGCGCATTATGACGCGCTGTCCCGCAGCAAGCTGATCACCATGGGCCAGTCGCAAGGCGCGGAAGGGGCGATCGCCGCCGCCTATCTGGCGCCAGATTATGCGCCGGAACTGAACATCCTCGGCACCGTCGCGACGGGCATCGTCGCGCATACCACGAACATCCGGGATGCGAGGCAGGTGCCCATGCCCAACCTCTATCCCGATCCCGACGACTATGCGAACACCGCCTATGAGGCGCTGTGGTTCCTGGGGGCGGCCCGCACCTCCGACCCGGACGCCGTCCGGCCCGAGGATTATCTGTCGGCCGAGGGGCTGGACATGCTTGCCGCGGCGCAGACCACCTGCATGCGCGGGCTGGTGCAACATGCGGAAAAGACCAGGGTTCCTATCGCCCGTTTCTACAAGCGGCCGACGGAGGCGCTGGAGGCCATGGTGGTCAGCAAGACGGCATTCCCGGACGTGCTGCTGCGCACGCCGGTGTTCGTCGGCACGGGTCTGGAAGACCGGGATGCCTACCCCGCCAAGCAATTCAATTTCGTGTCGGCGATGTGCGCGGCGGGAACCGTCGTTCAGCAGCATTATTATGAAGGCGCGGATCATTCCTCGGCTGTGGAACGCTCGCTGGCGGATTCCCCGGCCTTTCTCGACCGGCTGGTCAGCGGGGCGGGCATCACGGGCAATTGCAGCACGCTGCAGCCGCCGCCCGGCACGCAGGGCTGAGGCGGAGCGACGCCGGTCGGGCTCGCCGCGAGCTTCGACGAAGCTTGCCGTCAGGCGCCGGTGGCGGGGGCCGCCGGGGCGTGGGCGGCGAAGGCGTCCATCACCTCGGCCATCGAGCGCACCGCGCCCATCTGCAGATATTCCATCGCCTTGAGCGACGCCTCATGCGCGGGAGGCGACGAGGCGACCAGGCAATCCTCGACCACCCGGCAGTGATAATCATGCTGGTGGGCGTCGACATAGGTATAGTGGATGCACACGTCGGTGAAGCCGCCGACCAGGATCAGCGTCTCCGCCTTCAGGCCCTTCAGCAGGATTTCCAGTTCCGTGCCGAAGAAGCAGGAATAGCGCCGCTTGGTGATGCGATAATCATGCTGGCGGATGTCCAGCTCTTCATAGGCGAATTCGGTCGATGGCGAGGTTTCCAGGCAGTGCACATTCTCCGTGCCGTCCAGCTCGCGCCCGAAATCGACCATGTCGGCCCTGTGTTCTTCCTTGAAGAAGATGACGGGGATGTTCGCGGCGCGGGCGGCGTCCACCAGCGGGCGGATGCGATGGGTGCGCTCCATGCGGTCCGGCAGCAGCGGCAGCCGCTCGGACGGCGCCCATTCGGAATAGCTGCCCTTCTGGACATCGATCACGAGCAGCACTGGCCTGCCGACGATGAGCGGCCTTGGTTCCTTTTGCGGTTCGCTCACAACCTTATGGTCCCGTCTATGTTCTCATGCTCCAACTGAGCCGTCCGGCGGCACAGATGAAGGGGTTCGGTCAGAAAATTCATTTGCATATCTTGTCAACCATCGGCGCGGGCGGCCGCGCCCGCCTGCCCGGCATCGCCGTCCGCATAATGGCGGGCGATCCATGCGCAGGCGATCAGCTGGATCTGATGGAAGATCATCAACGGCAGGATGGCCGCGCCCACCTGCGTCGCCGGAAACAGCACCCCGGCGATGGGAACGCCGGAGGCCAGGCTCTTCTTCGACCCGCAGAACTGCAGGACGATCGCGTCCTCTCGCGAGAACCATGCCCGGCCGACCAGCCAGGTGATGGCGAGCACGATGGCGAGCATGGCGACGGAAATCAGCCCGATCAGCCCGATGGTGCCGACGGAAAGCCGATGCCACAGCCCCTCGACGACCGCCGCGCCAAAGGCGGTATAGACGACGAGCAGGATCGATCCGCGATCGACCAGGGTCAGCATCCGCTTGTGGCGGCTCACCCATGCGCCGATCCACGGCCGCATCAGGTGGCCGGTGACGAAGGGCAGCAGCAGCTGGAAGGCGATGGAGCGGATGCTGTCCAGCGAAAGGCCCGCGCCGCTGCCGCTATTGTGCATCAGCGCGGCGACGAGGAGCGGCGTCAGCACGATGCCGATCAGGTTGGAAAAGGAGGCCGAGCACACCGCCGCCGCCACATTGCCGCGGGCGATGGCGGTGAAGGCGATCGACGACTGGACCGTCGAGGGGAGCAGGGTGAGGAACAGCAGGCCGCCGGCCAGCGCCGGCGTGAGGAACGGCAGGTGGGCGACGCCGAGGCCGATCAGCGGGAACAGCAGGAAGGTGGTCGACAACACGGCGAGGTGAAGCTTCCAGTTGCCCGCCCCGGAGACGATGGCTTCGCGGGAGAGCTTTGCGCCGTGCAGGAAGAAGAGCAGCACGATGCCCGCGTCCGCC
This sequence comes from Sphingomonas sp. SCN 67-18, assembly GCF_001724715.1. Classification (GTDB taxonomy): domain Bacteria; phylum Pseudomonadota; class Alphaproteobacteria; order Sphingomonadales; family Sphingomonadaceae; genus SCN-67-18. The sequence continues at coordinate 25,702 of NZ_MEFG01000004.1, read as the reverse complement.
AGCATGTCGAACAAGGGCGCGGCGCTGCCCCGCGCGGGCAGCAGCGAGGCCAGCAGCACCGTGCCCAGCAGGGCGAGGATGAACGGATCGACGATCGTCCGAAGATATCTCATGATTGCGTGCCCAAACCCCCGCTCGCCGCCTTCCGGTCGCCCGGTCGGCGCGGCTCCCTGTAAAACCGTCCTTTGGCGCCTAGCTGCCATGGCCGCCGGGGAGCATCAATCTGCCCGCTGGCCAAGCATTGTTGCGTGTTTTTGACTGTATCGCCGCCGAAAAAGGCCGGGCGGCCGCCCCTGTCGCCACCGTCAGTTTCTCGGTGCGGTAAGTGAAATTGCGCAGCCTGTGATTTCGATTGCGGCGCCGATGATGCGAATTGGCCGCCAACCACCGGCTTGAGGGGATGTTGCGCGCGCATGACCGATCTTTTCCTGAGACATGTTGTGCAGCATGAAGACACGCTCGCCCCCGGCGTGATCGAGCAGGCGGACATTGACGACGCGCTGTCGCGGATCCGCGGGTGGGACGGCTATGGCGAGACGCCGCTGCTTTCGCTGCCCGGTCTGGCGCGGCATCTCGGCCTCGGCCGGGTCGATGCGAAATATGAAAGCGACCGCTTCGGGCTGGGCAGCTTCAAGTCGCTGGGCGGCGCCTATGCCGTCGAGCGCGTGGTGCGGGACCGGGGCTCGGCTGACGGGCTGACGGTGGCGACGGCGTCGGACGGCAATCACGGCCTGTCCGTCGCCTGGGGGGCGCGGCGTCACGGCGCGCAATGCCGGGTCTATCTGCATGAAAATGTCAGCGAGGGGCGCGCGGCGCTGATCGCCGGCATGGGGGCGACGGTCATCCGCGTGGCCGGCAATTATGACGATTCCACCCACAGGGCGGAGGCCGATTGCCAGGCCAATGGCTGGACGCTGGTTGCCGACACCGCGCTTGACCCGGAAGACAAGGCGCCTTCGCGCGTCATGGCGGGCTATAGCGTCATGGCGCAGGAGATGGTCGACCGGTTGGCGCAGGCGCCCACCCATATCTTCATCCAGGGTGGTTGCGGCGGGCTGGCCGCCGCCATGGTCAGGATGCTGTGGAACGCCTGGCCCACGGCGCGGCCGCTGTTCGTGCTGGTCGAGCCGGACCGCGCCGACTGCCTCTATCGCTCCGCCGAGGCCGGCCGGCCGGTCCGCATCGATGGTGATCTCGATACGGTGATGGGCGGCCTTTCGGTCGGCGAGGTGTCGCTCAGCGCCTGGCACCTGCTGTGGCCCACCGTTTCCGGCTATCTGCGCATTCCCGACGAGGCGGCGGTGGATGCGATGCGCGCGCTGGCGCAGGGCCGCCATGGCGATGCGCCCGTCATCGCGGGAGATGCGGGCGCGGCCGGCATCGCGGGCATCGTCGCGGCGGCCACCGATCCCGATATCCGGCAGCGGCTGGGGCTGGGGCCGGAGTCCCGCGTGCTGACCATCATCACCGAAGGCGCGGTGGACCGCGCCGGCTGGCAGGACATCACCGGCATTTCGCTGGCGGCGGGAGCGGCCTGATGGGGTGGATCATCGGCGTCGATACCGGCGGGACATTCACCGATCTCTGCGCGCTGCCGCCCGGCGGCGGGGCGCTGCTGCGGCACAAGCGGCCGTCCACGCCCCATAATCCGGGCGAGGCCATTCTCAATGGCATCCGGGAGATCTGCGCGCAGCACGACATTCCCGCCGCATCGATCGACCGGGTTTGCCATGGCACCACCGTGGCGACCAACGCGCTGATCCAGCATCGCGGCGGCAAGCTGGCGCTGGTCACCACCAAAGGGTTTCGCGATCTCCTTGAAATCGGCCGCCAGACGCGGCCGCTCATCTATGATTTCCAGGTCGATCACCCGTCCGCGCTGGTCCCGCGCGAGCGCCGCTTCGAGCTTGACGAGCGGATCACGCGCGGCGGCGAGATCGTGACGCCGCTGGCGGAGGCCGAGATCGACCGGGTGGTCGCCCAGGTGCGGGCCGCGAATGTCGATGCCGTGGCGGTCTGCCTGCTTTTCGCCTTTGCCGAGCCGCGTCACGAGCGTGAATTCGGCGCCGCGCTCCGCAAGGCGCTGCCCGGTGTCCATGTGTCGCTCAGCCATGAGGTCCAGCCGGAATTCCGGGAATATGAACGGCTGTCGACGTCCGTGCTCAACGCCTATCTGCAGCCGGTCATGGCCGAATATCTGACCCACCTCGAAACGAGGCTGGCCGAGGACAGCCCGGAAGCGCGGCTGGGCGTCAACCAGTCGAGCGGCGGGCTGATCTCGGTGGCGCGCGCGCGTCTTTTCCCCATTCGCACCGCGCTTTCGGGGCCGGCGGCCGGCATTTCCGGGGCGATAGACATTGCCCGCCGGGCCGGCGAGGCGCGGGTGATCACGCTCGACATGGGCGGCACCAGCGCCGACGTCTGCCTGATCCGCGATTTCGCGGCGTCGATGACGGCCGATCGCTGGGTCGAGGGCTATCCCGCGCGCATTTCCAGCGTGGACGTCAACGCTGTCGGCGCGGGCGGCGGCTCGATCGCGTGGCGCGATGTCGACGGATTGCTGAAGGTCGGGCCGCAAAGCGCCGGCGCGGTGCCCGGCCCGGCCTGTTATCGCCGGGGCGGTGATAAGCCGACGGTCAGCGACGCCAATATCGTGCTCGGCCGCCTGCCGGTCGTCCTGCTCGATGGCGGGATGACGCTGGACGCCGATGCCGCGAGCCGCGTCATTGCCGGTCTGGCCGGCGAGATCGGCCTTTCGGACGATGAAACCGCGCTGGGGATTCTCGACATCGTCGTCGCCAACATGGCGCGCGCCGTCCGCGCCATCTCGGTCGAGCGCGGTTTCGATCCGCGCGAATTCACCCTGATGCCGTTCGGCGGCGCCGGGCCGCTCCACGCCTCCGCCGTCGCGCGCAGCCTCGGCATGAAGCGCATCCTGGTGCCGGGCAGCCCCGGCCTGCTCTGCGCCGAGGGTCTGCTCGTCTCCGATGACCGGGAGGAATTCGTCCTGCCGATGCCGATGCCGCTCGACGGCGCGGTCGGCCCGGTCGTCGAGGACGGGACGGCGGCGCTCGCCCGGCGGGCCAATGACTGGTTCGCCGCGGAAGGGATTGCCGACGATCATCGCCGGATCGAGGTTCGCGTCGACCTGCGCTATCGCGGCCAGAATTTCGAGCTTGGTTGCCCGATCACGCCCGGCGAGCCGGTCGATGCGGCGGTGCTTGCCCGGCAGTTTCACGAGACGCACGAGCGCAGCTACGGCTTCCATAATGACGATGCGCCGATCGAACTGGTCTGCCTTCGCTTCACCGCCGTAGGCCGCAAGGACAGCCGGCAGGAAGAACGGGACGGCGGGGCCGGGCGCACGCCGGAACCGGCGAGCCGCCGCAGCGTGCTGTTCGCGCGCGGCGCGCGGCACGACACGCCGGTCTATCATCGCGCCCAATTGCAACCGGGCGATCGTTTCGAGGGGCCGGCCATTGTGGACCAGCTCGACACCACCATCGTGATCCAGCCGGGCGATGCGGTTCGCGTCGACCGGCTGGGCAATCTTGTCATCGAGGTCGACGCATGAACGCCCCCCTGCAACACGGGCTGGACGCCGTGAGCCTGGAAATCCTGCTCAACAGCCTCAGGTCGATCGCCGACGAAACCTACATCGCGCTGATGCGCAGCGCCTATTCGACCAACATCAAGGAGCGCAACGACCATTCGACCGCGCTGATGGACCCGTCCGGTCGCCTGATCGCGCTCTGCGAAGCGAGCCAGCCCATCCACCTCAGCTCGATGCTGGGCCTCACCGCGCATGTGCTGGCGCGCTACCCGCTCGACGAGATTCGCGACGGCGACCTGTTCATCGGCAACGATCCCTTCGTCGCCGGGGGCACCCACCTGCCCGACGTCAACATGACCTTCCCGGTGTTCGCGGACGGGCGGCTGCTCTGCTTCGTGTGCAACATCGCCCATCATGCCGATATCGGCGGCATGTCGCCCGGCAGCATGTCCGGCGGCACGGAAATCTACCAGGAAGGACTGCGCATCCCGCCGATCCGCCTGTTCCGCGAAGGGGTGCTGGATCGCGACCTGATGGACATGGTGCTGCTGAACGTGCGCGTGCCGGACGAGCGGCGCGGCGACTATAACGCGCAGATCGCCGCATGCCGCCTCGGCGCGCGCCGGGTCGGCGAACTGGTCGGCCAGCACGGCGCCGCCAGGCTCACCGCCGCCTTCGACCAGATCATCGAGCGGACCCACCGCCGCATGCTGCACGCGGCCGCCGCCATTCCCGCAGGCACCTATCGCTTCGTCGACAAGATGGACGATGACGGGCACGGCAATCTCGACATGCCCATTGCCGTCACCATCACCGCGGACGGCGAACGGCCGGTCCGTTTCGATTTCGAAGGATCGTCGTCGGCGGTGAAGGGCAATATCAACTGCCCCTATACCGCCACCCAATCTTCCGTCGCCTATGTGTTCCGCGCGATGGTCGATCCCGGCGCGCCGATCAACCAGGGCCTGCTTGACGCGATGGACGTGGTCGCGCCGCTCGGCTCCATCGTCAACGCCGCCTTTCCCAGCGCGGTCGCCGGGCGCGCCAACACCTGCCAGCGGATCATCGATACGGTCATCGGCGCACTGGCGGCGGCGATGCCGGATGTCGCGGTGGCGGCGTCCAACGGCGCCAATACGGCGGCGATCTTTTCAGGCTCTGACCCCGCGACCGGGGCGCCCTATGTCTATCTGGAAACGGTGGGCGGCGGCTTTGGCGGGCGGGTCGGCAAGGATGGCAAGGACGGCGTGCAGGTGCACCTGATCAACACGTCCAACCTGCCGGTCGAGGCGATCGAATCCGAATATCCGCTGATGGTGGAAAGCTATGGCTTCATCGAGGATTCCGGCGGCGCGGGGCGCACGCGCGGCGGGCTGGGCCTGCGTCGCGTCATCCGCCCGCGCGGCGGGCCGACCATGTTCAGCGGCCAGGGCGAACGCTTCCGCAACGCGCCCTGGGGCATTTTCGGCGGCAGCGAAGGGGGGCGCGGGCGTTTCCTGAAGCGCGGCGGCGACGGCGTCGAGGAAGTGCTGAAGAACAAGCCCAGCCGGGTGATGATCGCGCCGGACGAGGCGCTGATCGTCGAGACGGCGGGCGCGGGCGGTTACGGCCCGCCGGACGAGCGGCCGAAGGAGGCCATCGCCGAGGATCGCCGTTCCGGCAAATTCTCCGCCGACTGGCTGGCGCATCATTATCCCGATCAATCGACAGCGGAGCAGCAGCAATGAGCCGTCTCGCCAACAAGCGGATCCTGTTCATCGGCGGGATCACCAATATCGGCGCGGCCGCCGTCGCACTGCTGGTGCGCGAGGGTGCGCGCGTCGCGGTGGCGGATATCGATGCGCAGGCGGGGCCGGCCAGCGTCGCGGCCTATGGTGACCGGGCGCGCTTCTTCCCGGTCGACGTGCGCGACGAAGCCGGCATCGCCGGGCTGGTCGCCGCGGCCGTCGCCTGGCTGGGCGGGCTGGACGGGCTCTGCCAGAATGCCGGGCTGCTGAGGGCGGGGCCGGTCGAGCATTTCTCCGCCGCCGATTGGGACGCCGTCTATGCGGTCAACGTCCGCGCCCAGTTCCTTGGCGTCAAATATGCGGTCCCGCACCTGAAGGCGGCGGGCAAGGGATCAATCGTCAACATGTCGTCGCTGGCCGGCAAGCATGGCGGGCCGGGGCGTGCGGCCTATTCGTCCGCAAAGGCGGCGGTCATCGGCATGGGCAATTCGCTCGCGGCAGAGCTTGCGCCGTTCGATATCCGGGTCAACACGCTGTGCCCGGGCTGGATCGACACGCCGTTCAACCGCCCGGCGATCGACTTCATCGGCGGCGACGACGCGGTCGAGCGGATGGTGGCCGCCACGGTGCCGATGGGCCGGCAGGGCACGCCCGCCGAAGTGGCGCCGATCTACGTCTATCTGCTGTCCGATGAATCTTCCTACGTCACTTCGCAGGCGCTGATCATCGACGGCGGCTCCTATAGCTGAGGCGGGGCCGGACATGCGGGATTTCCAGGCGCCGGGCCGCTCGGCAAGCTACGCCGCGCAGGGGATGGTCGCCACATCCCACCCGGAGGCGTGCCGCGTCGCCATCGATATCCTCCGCCTGGGCGGCAGCGCCGCGGACGCCGCACTGGCGGCATCGGCCGTGCTCTGCGTGGTGGAGCCCCAGAATGCCGGCATCGGCGGCGACAGCTTCTACATCCATGCGACGGCGGCCGGCGCGGTGCGCGCCTATAACGGGTCCGGCCGGGTACCGTCCGCGCTCGACCCCCATGACACAGGCCCGATCGCGCGGACCCATGGCAATGCGGTGCTGCTGCCGGGCGCGGTCGACGCCTGGATGCGGCTTCACGCGGATCATTGCCGCCTGCCGCTCGGTCAGCTGCTGCGCCCCGCCATCGCGCTGGCTGAGGACGGCTATATCGTCACCCCGCGCGTGGCGTGGGATTGGGAGGGCAGCGCCGCGCTGCTCGCCGCCAGCCCGACGGCGCGCGCGCAGTTCATGCCCGGAGGTCGCGCGCCGCGCGCCGGGGATCGTTTCGCCGATCCCGCGCTCGGCGCGACGCTGCGGGCGATCGCGCAGGGCGGCGCGCCGGCCTTTTACGAAGGCGCGCGCGCCGAGGCGATGGCGCGGACGCTGAGGGGCGCGGGCGGCAGCCACGACGCGGCCGACTTCGCGGATCATCGCGGTACTCCGGTGGAACCGATCCGCGGCGACTATCGCGGCCTGACCATCCTTGAATGCCCGCCCAACGGGCAGGGCATGACGGTGCTGATGATGCTCGGCATCCTCGACCGGCTGGCCGGCGGCGTCCCGGCGGATGACCCGGTGAAGTTCCACCATCTGATGGCCGAGGTCACCCGGCTGGGCTATGCGGAGCGGGACCGCTGGTGCTGCGACCCCGCCTTTGCCGATATTCCGCTCGACCGGCTGCTGGGGGAGGCGCATCTCGCCACGCTCAGGGCGCAGATCGATCCGTCACGGCCCGGCCCGGCGCATCGCCCGCTGGACGTGGAGCACCGCGACACCGTGTATCTGAGCGTGGTGGACCGGGACGGCAACGCCGTCTCCTTCATCAATTCCATCTTCACCGATTTCGGCAGCGGAATCTATGACGCGGCGACCGGCGTGCTGTTCAGCGACCGCGGCACCAGCTTCAGCCGCGTCGAAGGGCATCCCAACGCCCTCGCGCCCGGCAAGCGGCCCATGCACACCATCATCCCCGCCATGGCGTTGCGCGACGGGCTGCCGCTGCTCTCCTTCGGCGTGATGGGCGGGCATTATCAGGCGGCGGGGCAGGTGCAGCTGCTCTGCCACATGCTGGACGGCGGGCTCGACCCGCAGGCCGCGCTCGACCGGCCGCGCAGCTTTGCGACGGATGGCGTGCTCGATGTCGAATCCGGGCTGGGCGACGGGGCGATCGCGGCGCTGGAGGCCATGGGCCACCGGGTGCGCCGCGTCTCGCGGCCCATCGGCGGCGGCCAGGCCATATTGATCGACCGCGCGCGCGGCGTGCTGATCGGCGGGTCCGATCCGCGAAAGGATGGGCTGGCGCTCGGCTATTGATGCGTCCGCCGCGTCAAAGCGCGGCGGCGGCGTGGGTCAGCCAGTCCTCGAACGAGTCGGCATAGCTGCGGTACACAGCGACATCGAAGGTCGGCCGGTCGTCGACCACCCAGATGACGGCGCCGATATGGGCAATCGCGGTCGTGACAGCGGCGCCCTGCCCGAACCGGTCCGGGTGCAGGTCTATCGCGACGCCGCGCTGCAGGATCGTCCGCGCGCCGGTGCCCCCAAGCCTGAAGATGATGTAGGCGCCGGACTGGTCCGAAACCGCCGCGATCCCCTGTAGCCGATCCCGCACATCATCCGCCCATGTGGGCGCCGCGTCCGGCTGATGGGCGATCCAGCTTCCCGCTCCCGAACCGATCAGCGAAAGGCCGTCGGCGGCACGGCCCGGCGCGGCGGGCGCATCCAGCCCCAGCGCCTTGCCCACCGCCCTTGGATCCACGCCGTTCCGCGCCATGATCGTCGCCATGCCGCCGCTGTCGCGGCGCTCGAAATCGAAATCAGCCACGAACGCGCACCCCTTCCGGGTCATAGAAAACGGGACTGCACACCTCCGCCTCCACGTCGGCGCCGCGCAGCGGATCATGCACCGTGATCCGTTCGCCATGCCGTTCCGGCCCGCGCTTGAGCAGCCCCAGCGCGATGTAGCTTTCCAGCATCGGCGAATAGGCCGCGGAGGTGACATAGCCTTCGTCCGCATCCGGCGTGCGCGGCGCGCCCGGCGAAAACAGATGTGCGCCGCCGCGAATGCGGTCGCCGGGGCGGAGGGGGCGCAGGCCGACGAGGCCGGGCCGCTCCGGGTCCGCCAGTCCGGGCCGCGCCGCCATCACCCTGCCGATGAAATCCTTCTTCTTCGACATCATCCGCGCCATGCCGAGATCGCCCGCCGTGGTGGTGCCGTTCAGCTCGTTGCCGGCGGGGTGGCCCTTCTCGATGCGCATCACGGCGAGCGCCTCGACGCCGTAGGGCACGGTGTCGAATGCCTGCCCGACCTCGAACAGCGCGCGCACCAGCGCATCGCCATGGCTGGCGGGAACGCTCACTTCGAACGCCAATTCGCCGGAAAAGGAGAGGCGGAAGATCCGCGCCGGCCGGTCGCGCCAGCGCAGTTCGGCCGCCGCCATGAAGGGAAAGCCTTCATTGCTCAGGTCGACGTCCGGGAACAGCCTCTGGAGCAAGGCCCGCGCGCTGGGACCGGCGACTGAAAAGGTGCTCCATTGTTCGGTGACCGAACAGGCCTGCACGTCCAGTTCCGGCCACAGCACCTGCCGGGCGAAATCGATGTGCTGCATCACCCTGGGCGCGTTGACGGTGGTGGTGGTGACGAAGAAGCGGTCCTCCGCGAAGCGGCTGGTGGTGCCGTCGTCCAGCACGAAGCCGTCTTCGCGCAGCATGACGCCGTAGCGCGCCTTGCCGACCGGCAGGCCGGAAAATCCGTTGATGTAGAGCCGGTCGAGCAGCGTCGCGGCGTCCGGGCCGTGGACGTCGATCTTGCCGAGCGTCGACACGTCGCAAATGCCCACGCCGCCGCGCGTCATGCGCACCTCGCGGTTGACGGTTTCCAGCCAGTCCTTTTCGCCGGGGCACGAAAACCACTGGGCGCGCTTCCACTGGCCGGCGTCCATGAAGGTCGCGCCCGCGGCCTCCGCCCAGCCATGGCTGGCGGTCCGCCGGGTGGGGCGAAGATGCTTGCCGCGATGGTGGCCGACAAAGGCGCCGATCGCCACCGGCAGATAGGGCGGGCGCGACAGGATGGTCCCCGCCTCGGCAATCGTCTTGCCGGTGGCGGCGGCAAGCAGGGCATGGCCGTTGACCTGGCCCGACTTGCCCTGGTCCGTCGCCATGCCCAGCGTGGTGTATCGTTTCAGATGCTCGACAGAGACGAAACCCTCGCGGGCGGCCAGGGCGACATCCTTGTCGGTGACGTCGTGCTGGAAATCGACGAACGCCTTGCCCTTGCCGGAAATATGCCAGAACGGCGCGGTGGCGGAGGGATCGTCGCTGGCCGCGAAGGCGGGCTTGCCGGGGCGTTTGCCCAGCGCCTCGGCCGCCGCCGCGCCGCGTGCCGCGCCGTCGCGCAGCGCATCGCCCAGCGCCCAGCGCCCGGCAGCGCCGCCGGCCGCGGCAAGGCCGGGCGGCGCGGCGTCCAGCAGGAAGGTCTGCAGGCTTTCCGACCAGACCGGCCGCGCGCCGAGATTGGTGCCAAGGCCGATGGCGGGGTTCCAGCCGCCCGCCATCGCGACGAGATCGCACGCAATCCGGCGTGTGCGGCCGGATGCGTCGCGCACCTCCACGCCCGCCACCTGCCGGCCGCCGATGACGCGCAGCGCCGTGGCGGTGATCGTCTCGATGCCGTCGCTCGCCCCCGCGTGTCTCCCGTCGCGCGCGGTCTCCGCCGGGGTAATCACCGCAGCCACCTCGATACCGGCATCGCTGAGGTCGCGCGCCGTCGCCCAGCCGCTTTCGGCCGTCGTGACGACCACCGCCCGCCGCCCGGGCGCCGCGGCATAGCGATTGACGAAGGTGGAGACGGCCGACGCCATGATCACGCCAGGACGGTCATTGCCGCTAAAGACGAGCGGCCGCTCGACGGCCCCGGTCGCCAGTATCGCCTGCCTGGCGATGATCTTCCACAGCCGCTGGCGCGGCCTGCCGGGCGCGGCATGCGGCAGATGGTCGGTCAGCTGCTCGATCGCGCCATATTCGCGCCCGTCATAGATGCCGAAAACGGTGGTGCGCGGCAGCAGGCGCACATTGGGGAGCGCGGCAAGCTCGGCTGCCGTCCGCCCGGCCCAGTCGACGCCCGCCATGTCGTCGATCGCATGGCGCTCGCCCAGCAGCCGCCCGCCCGGCCGGGCATCGCCATCCGCCACCAGCACGCGCAGCCCGGCGCGCCCGGCGACGAGCGCCGCCGCCAGCCCGGCGGGGCCGGCGCCGATCACCAGCAGGTCGCAAAAGCCGTGCTCGCGGTCGTAAATGTCCGGGTCGGCCTGCCCGGAAAGCTTGCCCAGCCCCGCCGCCCGGCGGATCAGCGGTTCGTAGAGCTTCTCCCACAGCGCCGCCGGCCACATGAAGGTCTTGTAGTAGAATCCGGCGACGAACAGGGGCGCGAACAGCTGGTTGACGCCCATCAGGTCGAAGCGCGGGCTGGGCCAGCAATTCTGGCTGGTGGCGATCAGGCCGTCATAGAGGGAAAGGGTGGTGGCGCGGCTGTTCGGATCGGCATGGGCGCCGTCGCGGTGGGTGACGAGGGCGTTCGGTTCTTCCTGTCCCGCGGTCAATATGCCGCGCGGCCGATGATATTTGAACGAGCGCGCGACGATGCGCACATCGTTGGCGATCAGCGCGGACGCCAGCGTGTCCCCCGCATATCCGCGATACTGCTTGCCGTCGAAGCGGAAGGAGAGGGGGGCGTTCCGGTCGATCAGCCCGCCGCTGGCGAGGCGGCTCATTGCGCGGCCTCCCGCGCCAGGCGCGCGCTCAATATCTCGTGAGTGCGGGTATCGCGCTCCACCAGCAGCCATGTCCGGCAACCCTGCGCATGGTACCAGTGTTCGTGCATCGGCCCGGCCGGGTTGGCGCGGGCATAGACATAGTCGACAAAGTCCTCATCGCCGGTCGGGCGCGTTGGCGCGGCATCGCCGCGATAGACGAATTCCTGCGCGTCGCGCTCGCCACAATAGGGACAGGGGATCCGCATGCTCGTCGCGCCTCACTGAAGATTGGGTTGGGCGCCGTTGCCCTTTTCGTCGATCAGATGGCCGGTGGCGAACCGATCGAGCCGATAGGCGCGCGCCACCTCGTGCGCCGTGTCGGTGGCGAGCAGGTGGGCGAGGCACCAGCCGGCGGCCGGCGTGCCCTTGAAGCCGCCATAGCACCAGCCGGCGTTGAGATAGAGGCCGGGGACGGGCGTGTGGTCGATGATCGGCGATCCGTCCATCGACATGTCCATGATGCCGCCCCAGGCGCGGAGCAGCCGCGCCCGGCCGATCATCGGCATGATCGCCATGCCGCTTTCGCAGACATCCTCCACCGCCGGCAGGTTGCCGCGCTGGGCATAGCTGTTGTACCCGTCCAGCCCGCCGCCGAACACCAGCCCGCCCTTGTCCGACTGGCTGATGTAGAAATGGCCCGCGCCGAAATTGATGACCCCGGGCAGCACGGGCTTCAGCCCCTCGGTGACGAAGGCCTGCAGCACATGGCTTTCGATCGGCAGCCTGAGGTCCGCCAGCGCCGCCAGCCGGGACGAATTGCCGGCCACCGCCATGGCGACCTTGCCGGCGCGGATCGCGCCGCGCGAGGTCTCGATGCCCACCACCGCGCCGCTCGCATCGCGCAGGAAGGCGTTGACCTCGCAATTCTGGATGATGTCCACGCCCAGCGCCGAGGCCGCGCGCGCATAGCCCCACACCACCGCATCGTGCCGGGCGGTGCCGCCGCGCGGGTGGTAGAGCCCGCCCTGGATGGGAAAGCGTTCCTGCTCGAAATCGAGGAAGGGCGCGCGCCTGCGCACGCCTTCGCGGTCCAGCAGTTCTGCCCCCGCGCCGTGCAGGATCATGGCATTGCCGCGCCGGGCGAAGGCATCGCGCTGGGCGTCGCTGTGATAGAGGTTCAGCACGCCGCGCTGGCTGACCATCACATTATAGTTGAGCGCCTGCTCAAGCCCTTCCCACAGCTTCATCGACCATTCGTAAAAGGCCTCGTTGCCGTTCAGCATGTAGTTGGAGCGGATGATGGTGGTGTTGCGCCCGGCATTGCCGCCGCCGATCCACCCCTTTTCCACCACGGCGACGCGGCGGATGCCGTGCACGCTGGCCAGGTAGAAGGCGGTCGCCAGACCATGGCCGCCGCCGCCGATGATGACGACGTCATAGCCGTCCTGCGGCGTTGCGTCGCGCCAGGTCGGCTCCCAGCGGCGATGCCGCGACAGGGCGTGGCGGGCGAGACTGAAAATCGAATATCGGGTCACCCGGCGGTCCAAATCATTTGCCTAGCGGAGCCGATATTGGCATCGCTAGCGAAGCCCATGCTTGTCCCGGTGCGACGCTTTTATGATGAATGACGACATGATGGCTTATGGCACGGCGCCCCGGACGCTGGGGCTGCTTCTGGTCAACCAGTTCGCGCTGATGGCCTATGCCTCTGTGGTCGAGGCCTATCGCGCGGCCAATGCGCTGAGCGGGCGGACGCTTTACCGCTGGAGCCATGTCTCGGTGGACGGCGGGCCGTGCCAGGCGTCGAACGGCGCCACGATATTGCCCGACCTTGCCGTTGGCGATCCCTTCGCCTGCGACGCGCTGTTCGTCTTCGCGGGCGGGGATCCGACCCTGTTCGACGATGCGGACACGTTCGGCTGGCTCCGGCAGATGGCGGCGCGCGGGGCGGTGATGATCGGCGTTTCGGGCGGCGCCTATGTGCTGGCGCGCGCCGGCCTGCTGGAAAACCGGCGCGCCACCGTTCACTGGGAATATCGCGAGGCCTTTGTCGAGGCCTTCCCGTCCACGATCTGCGAGCCGGGCCTGTTCGTGTTCGACGGCAGGCGCGTCACCTGCGCCGGGGGCATGGCGGGGATGGACCTGGCCATAGAGCTGATCGAGCGCGACCATGGCCATGCGCTGGCGGTGGCGGTCTCCGACTGGTTCATCCGCCCCGAGGCCCGCCTGGCCGACCGGCCGCAACGCCAGAGCCTGTCGGAACGCTATGGCGTGTCCAACCAGCGGGTGCTCCGCGCGCTCGCCGAAATGGAAGGCCGGATCGAGGAGCCGGTCAGCCGCCAGCGGCTGGCGGCGGTGGCGGGCGTCGGTATCCGCCAGCTGGAACGGCTGTTCCGCGCCGAGACGGGCAACGGCCTGCGCGAAACCTATCTGCGCGTGCGGCTCGCCCATGCCGAAAGGCTGCTGCGCAACACCGGGCTGAACATGACCGCCATCGCCTTCGCCTGCGGTTTCGCCAACACCAGCCATTTCTCGCGGTCCTACCGCCAGCATTTCGGCCGCCCGCCCAGCCATGAACGGGTCCGGCGGCAGACGGGGGCGGGCAAGCCCTGATCCGCCCGCAAAAGCGGACCATGTCGTGCAGGGTCATGAAGGCGTCGCATTCAGGCAAGCGCAACGCTTGCCGCCGGTGCCACTAGCGGGGTTGCGCCACCGGCACCCATGAGGCTGGCCGGGGAGACACGAAGATCCGGGCGTCATCCATCTTCGCGAGGCTTTGATGACCCACGCCTGCATGCTCACCCTGTCCTGCCCCAACCAGCCCGGCATCGTCGCGCGCGTCACCGCCGGCCTTTATCGCCACGGCGGCGACATCAGCGAGGCCCATCAGTTCGACGATGTCGAGACGGACCGCTTCTTCATGCGCATCGTCGCCACCCTGCCTTCCGAGGAGGAAGCGGAGCGTTTCCGTGCCGATTTCCGGCATATCGCCGAGGAACTGTCGCTCGACTGGGCGCTTCGCCCGCGCTCGGTGCAGCACCGGGTGCTCATCCTCGCCTCTAAATTCGATCATTGCCTTGTCGACCTGCTTTATCGCAACCGCATCGGCGAGCTGAACATGAACGTGGTGGGGATTGTCTCCAACCATCCGCGCGAAACCTATGCCGGGATCGATTTCGGCCCGATTCCCTTCCACCACCTGCCGATCAGCAGGGACAGCAAGCCCGCGCAGGAAGCGCAGATCAAGCGCATCGTCGGGGAAACGGGGGCGGAGCTGGTCGTGCTCGCCCGTTACATGCAGATCCTGTCGGATGATCTCGCCGCCTTCCTCGCCGGCCGCTGCATCAACATCCACCACAGCTTCCTGCCCGGCTTCAAGGGCGCGAAGCCCTATCACCAGGCCCATGCGCGCGGCGTGAAGCTGATCGGCGCGACCGCCCATTATGTGACCGCAGACCTGGATGAAGGGCCGATCATCGAACAGGATGTCGAGCGCATCAGCCACCATGACAGCCCGGACGATCTCGTCCGCAAGGGCCGCGACATCGAGCGGCGCGTGCTGGCGCGGGCCGTGGCCTTCCACCTCGACGGACGGGCATTTCCGAACGGACACAAGACCGTCGTCTTCCGGAGCTGACGGCGTGGCCGCACTGATCGACGGCGCGCGCATCGCGGCCGGAATCCGGGCGCGCGTGGCGGAAGAGGCGGCGCGGCTGGCGGGGCAGGGGGTCGTGCCCGGGCTGGCGGTGATCCTGGTCGGCGAAGACCCGGCAAGCGCAATCTACGTGCGCTCCAAGGTCCGCCATACCCGCGCGGCCGGGCTGGCGTCCTTCGAATATGCCCTGCCGGACACGCTGGCGCAGGATGCGCTGCTCGCTCTCGTCCAGCGGCTCAATGCCGACGACAGGGTGGACGGCATATTGGTCCAGCTGCCGCTGCCCGCGCATATCGATGCGGACCGGGTGCTGGACGCCATAGACCCCCGCAAGGATGTGGACGGTTTTCACCCCGTCAATGTCGGGCGGCTGTCCACCGGCACCGGCGGGCTGACGCCCTGCACGCCGCTTGGCTGCATGAAGCTGCTCGATACGGTGATCGAGGATTATCGCGGGTTGCAGGCGGTGGTGATCGGCAAGTCGAACATCGTCGGCAAGCCGGTCGCCATGCTGCTGCTGGAGCGCGAATGCACCGTCACCGTCACCCATATCGCGACCCGCAACCTGCCCGATATCGTGCGCGCCGCCGATATATTGGTGGTCGCCGCCGGCGCGCCGCAGCTCGTGCGCGGCGATTGGGTAAAGCCGGGCGCGGTCGTCATCGATGTCGGCATCAACCGCGTGGATGGCGCGGAGGGCAGGCGCATCGTCGGGGACGTGGCGTTCGACGAGATGGGCCATGCCGCGGCGGTCTCGCCCGTTCCGGGCGGCGTCGGCCCGATGACCATCGCCTGTCTTCTGGAAAACACCCTGCGCGCGGCCCGCCGGCGCGCCGGACGCGGGGCCTAGACCCTCATTCGGTCCCGATAGGGGAATGCGGAAAAGGCCGGCGCGGGGTGCGCCGGCCTTTCCACGGTCGTCAGAATTTATAGCCGGCGGAAATGCCCACGGTCCGCGGCCGGACGATCAGGCCCTGCCGGACGAACAAGGCCGACGGACGCTGGATGATCTTGTCGTTGTCCAGCAGGTTGCGGGCAAAGACGGAGATATCGAACGGTCCCTGCGAAATGCCGAGATTGAGGTTCACCACCGTATAGGCGGGGCGGCGATAATCCGCATCGGTGAGCCTGAAGGCGCCGTTGCTCTTGCCCGTCTGGTTCAGGTCGACATGGGCATGCAGCTCGAAATCGCCGCCCAGGTCGCGCGTGTAATCGGCCGACATGGTGAAATTATACCGCGGCACGAACGGCAGGTGCTGCCCGTTGGTCGCCCCGGTGCCGGTGGCGGCACGGGTGATCTTGGCGTTGTTGACCGCACCCGACAGGCCGAGCGTCAGATCGTCGGTCACGCGGGCGGTGATCTCCGCCTCGCCGCCATAGCTGCGGGCGTCGCCGGCGTTGAGGGTGGTGACGTAGCCGCACGAGCTGAGCGACAGCTTCTGCTGGATGTTCGACCAGTCGATGTAGAAGCCGGATGCGTTGATGTTCAACCGGTTGCCCAGCAGGCGCAGCTTCGCGCCGCCTTCGTAACTCCACAGCGAGTCCGAATTGTAGATGCCGCTGGTGTTGGTGATGCCGGCTTCCGCCAGCGAGGTTCCGCAGCTGGTCGGCAGCGGCGAGTTGATCCCGCCCAGCCGGTAGCCCTTGGCGACGCTTGCGTAGAAGGTCGCTTCGCGGCTGGCCTCATAGGACAGCGATGCCTTGGGGATGAAGGGGTTTTCCTTGCCCGTGCGGTGGTCCGTCGCCGGCGCGCCGATGGCCAGCCAGCCGCCTTCGGTCAGGTCATAGCCGTAGCGCGCCCAGGACTGGCGCCCGCCGACGGTGAGCTTGAGCTTCGGCATCAGCATGTAGGATGCCTGCGCGAACAGCGCGAATTCGCGCGAGCGGTTGGTATAGTGATAAAAGCCCAGCAGGTCGTTGTTGAGCGGCACGCCGAGAATATCCTCGGGATCGTCCTCGTAGAGATCGGCCAGCGTGTCGCCGAGGCCGATGACATATTCGTCGTCGATCGTGCGGATGTTCTGGCGGAAATAATAGCCGCCGATCTGCCATTCGAACGGGCTGCCGGTTTCCTGCGTCGAGCCGGATCCGATGCGGAGTTCCTGCGAGAACTGCTTGGCGCGGACATTATTGTCATAAGGCCCGGGCAGGCCGGCGATCGTCTCGTAATCGCTGCCGAACGTGGGATCGACGACGGAGGCGACGAACTCGCTGTTGTAGATCTGCCCGTCCATCCGGCGGTCATTGTCGCGCCGGATATAGCTGGTGACCGAGGTGAGGTTGACCGAACCCATGTCCTTGCGGATGGTGAGGCTGGGCACCAGCAGCTCGTCGCGGATCTTCTCGGCGGTCAGCTTGTCCTGGCGGTAGGCCGGCAGGGTGGAGACCTGGAAGATGCCGGTGCCGTTATTGTCCACCTTCTGCCACAGCAGGCCGGGTTCGATGGACAGCGTGTCGTCGGGCTGGATCAGCACGGTGGCGCGCATCGCCGTGGTGCGCTCGTTGCCGACGTCGGAATGCGCCTGGCCGGCCCCGTCGTAGCGCGTCACATAGCCGCTATTCTCACGCCGGACCATGCCGATGCGCACCGCCACCTTGTCCTCGACGACGGGCAGGTTGACGACGCCCTGGACCGAATAGTTGGTGCCCGCGTGGCGGGTTTTGGAGATGTCGCCGGAAATCTCGCCTTCCACCCTGTCGAGCTTCGGCTTGTTGGGGATGAAGCGGATCGCGCCGCCCAGCGAGCTGGCGCCGAACAGCGTGCCCTGCGGGCCGCGCAGAACCTCGACATGATCGATGTCGAAAAGCTCCGGCAGGGTGGACCCGGTGAAGAACAGGTTCGGGATGGTAAGCGAGATATCTTCCAGATAGACGCCGACCGTGGATGTGCCCTGATCCGATGCGATGCCGCGCAACGACAGGCGGGACAGGCTGCTGGCGCCCGTATTGCTGACCGCGAGACCGGGGACGACCCGGCCGAGGTCCTGGAAATCGACCACTTTCTGCTTTTCGAGCGCGTTGCCGCCAAGCACCGAGATGCTGAGCGGCACGTTCTTCACGTCCTCGCGCCGCTTCTGGGCGGTGACGATGATCTCGCCGTCATTTTCGGCGCTCGCTGCCGGGTCCGCCGCGGCGTTCTGCGCCAGCGCGGGCGATGCCGCCAGCAGCGAAGCGGCGGTGAGGCCCAGTGCGGTCGCCAGCCGCAGGTCGCGCCTGATTGTCTTGAAGTCATTCAGTTTGTTCATGATCTTTCCCCTCTCGCTTACGGGGTGGTTCGGCTCGAATGGGCTGGAGATCCAGCATTTCGAAGAACTCATCTCCCGCCTCCGACAAACGTTCGACCTCTATTCGGGTCCGGGACGATGCTTCCTTTTCCGCCGCATTCAAGAAATGCCGCCATTCACAAACTGACTTCGTATCTGACACAACTAATGGTGCGTTCGGCGGCAAAAACCATCCGGCGCGCGTCTTTTGTGCCGCATGATCGCGCGGTTGCGCCTCGTCGCCGGCAGGGAGCGAGGCGCTGCAGCCTGCCTATATATCCGCAGCGTCCAGCAGCGGTTGCCGGGATGGGTCGTCGGCGACGATGGTGCGGACGGTGATCAGCGTCTTGAACGATATCACGCCCTTTTCCTCGGCGAGCACGCGCCGCGTGAAGGCGTCGTATTCGGCCATGGAGGCGACCTGTACCTTCAGCACATAATCCTCGTCGCCCGTCACGTCCCAGGCGCCGGTCACTTCGCGCTGATGGACAATCTCGCGGGCGAAGGCGTCCATGGCGTGGTGGCCGGCATGTTTCATCCTGACCAGCACATGCATGGTCAGCGCCGATCCGGTGAGGGCGGGATCGAGGATCGCGATATCCGCGACGATGATCTTTTCGTCCCGCAGCCGCCGCAGCCGCCTTTGCACGGCGGAAACGGACAGGCCGACCTTCCCGGCCAACTCCCGCGCGGGTTGCTGGTTGTCGCGGCGGACTTCTGCGATCAGCCGCCGGTCGAAACTGTCGAGTTCGATCATTTTGCGCATGATCGGTAATATAACGCATAAATTATGCGTCGAGCCAGGCAAAATCGGCGCCACTATTCGTGCGCCCGGCCCTATATCATGGCTGCCCGGCAGGAAATGTCCGCCGGTTTTCATATCGGAGATGTCATATGTCCCGCGATTTTCGCGTGTCCTTTGCGCTGCGTCGTGTCCTGAGGCTTCTGCTCGAAAACGGGGAGGTTGCCGTCGCCATCCATTATG
Source organism: Sphingomonas sp. SCN 67-18 (assembly GCF_001724715.1). Lineage (GTDB taxonomy): Bacteria > Pseudomonadota > Alphaproteobacteria > Sphingomonadales > Sphingomonadaceae > SCN-67-18. Next base: position 6,751 of record NZ_MEFG01000004.1, on the reverse strand, counting down.
GCGCCCCGTGGATGCGCGCGTCCTCCTCTTCCGAGGCGTGCTGAGGCCGGTGTTCCGGGCGTCGCCGGGTCGACGGGCGGGCATGGGGGCCGCATCGGCACCCGTGCCGGTCCGCCCCGCGCCCGGCCTTCGGCGGTTTAGCCTGTCCGGCGGCCGGCCTGAAGCAGTGTTTCCACGACATGCAGCGCGCGGGGATGCTCCGTGCTTAGATGCCGCCTGTGCAGGACGGCGATCGGCCGGGTGACAGTCGGTTCGATCAGCGCCACCAGCCGTATCCGGGAATGTGGGTGCGGGGCGGAGGCGTAGAGCCGGGACATGATGCCAAGCGCCATCCCGCTTTCCACCACCGCATATAATGACGCCGCATGATCGAGCCGGAAGCGCTTGCTTGCCTTCAATCCATGCGCGGTCAGGGCTGCTTCCGCCAGCGTGCCGATGCTGCCGCCGTTGAAGTGCGCCAGCGCATGGCCGGCCAGCGCCCGCCATGGCTGCCGGCCCGTCCGGGCGAGCGGGTGATCGTCGGGCGCGAGCAGCACCATGTCGTCTTCCATGATCGTGCGCGCGGCGAAGGCATCGGTGGGTGCGGGGCCGATGCCGACGATCAGGTCGAAGCGCCCAACGCCCAGTCCGGCGATGAGTTCGTCATTGCGGCCATCGGCCACATGCAGGTCGATGTCGGGATCGGACTTCGCGAGCGGTGCGATGGCGCGGGCAACCATCGGCAGGGCCGAAGGGATCGCGCCGATGCGGATGGCGAGGCGCTGGTGCGTCACCGCCGCACGCATATCGTCAAACGCATGGTCGGCGGCGATCAGAAGTCGTTCGGCAAGGGGCAGTATCGACCGGCCCTGATCGCTGAGCGCCACCATGTGCGTGGTACGATGGAACAGATCGAAGCCGAATTGCTGCTCGATCTGGCGGATCGTCGCGCTGAGCGCCGGCTGCGATACGGCGAGGTGCCGGGCGGCGGCGCTGAAACTGCCGAGCCGCGCAACCGCGACGAAGCAGCGCAACTGCCGCAGCGACAGGCCCTTCAGGCGATGGTCGGGGCTGGATCGGGGTGCGGTCAAGACAGGCTCACAACATGGATTTCATAAGTAAATCCTATAGCCGGATAGAATGAATGTCATTCCTCTTACTAAAACTCTTGTCTAGCGTTCGGATGGTCCCGGGGTGCTTGCACAGGCCGGGGACGGATGCGGCTCGTGGCGCCAAAGCGCGAAATGGAGCCGAAGCCTGTTGGGGGTGGCCATGGTTCGCCGGTCGGCATCTGCTTCGATAACCCTTCCCGCGCCTGCAACGCTTATCGCGCGGCGGGGCCGGCGATGAGCGCGCTTGCCGATCTGGTCGAGCGGCGTTTCGCGCTCACGGCGCGGGGCACCACAGTGCCGCGCGAGGCGATGGCCGGACTGACCACATTTCTGGCGGCCGCCTATCTGATCGTCGTCATCCCCGCCCTGCTGGCGAGCGGCGGGATGGATCGCGGCGCGGTCACCACGGCCGCGATCCTGGTGCTCGCCATCGGCAGCGTGACGATGGGGTGGTATGCCAACCTGCCGTTCATCGTCGGCCCCGGCATCGGCGGATCCGCGATCGTCGGCGTGACGCTGGCGCAGGTCGATGGCGTGCCCTGGCAGGTGGGGTTGGGCATAGCCAGCGCCTCGGGCATTGCGTTTCTGGTCCTGACGCTCACCGGCGCGCGGGAACTGGTGGTGAAGATGATCCCGCCGCAGATCAAGCTGGGGCTGGGCGCGTCGATCGGCGTGTTCATCGCCATGCTCGGCTGCCGCGATGCCGGCATGGTGGCGGTCAATGTGAAGTCCAGCTCCCTGGCGCTTGGCGACTGGTCTCAGCCCGGACCCATCGTCGCGCTGATCGGGCTTGGCGTGACCGTTGCGCTGCAGGCGCGGCGCGTGCCCGGGGCCATCCTGTTCGGCATTGCCGCGGCGGCCATAGGGGGCGTGCCCTATGGGCTGACCCAATTGACCGGCGCGGTGTCGCTGCCGCACAGCATGGCTCCGGTGGCGATGGAGCTGGACCCGATGGCCGTGCTGTCGCTCGCCGCCTTGCCCTACATGTTCGCCTTTTTCGCCGCCGAGTTTTTTTCCACCCTTGGCACCACGCTCGCCGTGGGCGCCAAGGCCGGGCTGACCGACGCGGAAGGCAATCTTCCCGGTATCGAGCGGCCCTTTCTGGTCGATTCTCTCGCGGCGACCTTCGGGCCGCTGATCGGCATTCCGGCCGCCACCGCGCTGGTGGAATCCGCCGCCGGCGTGGAGGCGGGCGGCAGGACCGGGCTGACCCCGATATTCGCGGCGCTCTGCTTCCTCGCCACGCTGGCCCTGCTGCCCTTGGCGATGGCGATCCCGCCGCAGGCGACCGCGCCGGCGCTGATCCTGATCGGCATATCGATGTTCGGCTCGCTGCGGCAGATGCACGATGGCGACGCGATCGACATGTTCCCGCCCATGGCGATGGTGCTGCTGACGCTGATCTCGAACAGCTTCGGCACGGGTATCGCGGGCGGGCTGCTCACCTATGTGATCGTGCAGGTTCTCGCCGGCAGGATCCGTCAGCTCCCCATCGGCCTGCTCGTGCTTGCCGTGCCGCTGGGCTATTATTTCTACATGGCCTCGGCCGTCCACTGATGCCGGGCGTTCCCGTCCCCCGGCTCGGCAATGTTCCCGCCAGTCCGCTCGCGCGTCCGGTGAGCGCCGCGCACCGGGCGTTCTTCCACGCCATGCCGAAGGTGGAGCTGCACTGCCATCTGCTCGGCGCCATCCGGCAGGAGACGTTTGCCGCGCTGGCGGAGCGCGCCCGCGCGCCGATCACGCGCGAACAGATAAACGGGTTCTACACGCGCGGCGCGAAGCCGGTCGGGGTCCTCCACGTCCTGCGCACGCTGGAGCGGCACATGCTGCTGGAGCCGGAGGTGTTCGAGCGGATCGCCTATGAATATCTGGAGGATGCCGCCGCGGAAAATGTGCGGCACGCCGAATTTTTCTGGAATCCGACTGCGACGGTGCGCGACGGCGGCCTGCCCTATGCCGCGATCCAGGATGCAATCGTTGCGGGCATCGACCGCGCGCGGCGCGATCACGGCATCTCCGCGCTGCTGATCCCCAGCATAGACCGCGAGGCGGGGGGTGAGGCCGCGATCGCGATGGTCGAGGCGATGCTCGCCCACCGCCATCCGGCCGTGCCCGGCATCGGCATCGACTATCGCGAGAACGACCATCCGCCGGAAGGATTCATCGAAGCCTATGCGCTGGCGCGGCGCCACGGGCTGCGGGCCACCGCCCATGCCGGTGAGTTCGGCATGCCGTGGACCAATGTGGAAACCGCGGTTGAGCGGCTGGGCGTCGATCGGGTCGATCATGGCTATACCATCGTCGACAATCCCGCATTGGCGCGCGAATATGCGGCGCGCGCGCTTGTCTTCACCGTCGTGCCCACCAACAGCTTTTACCTGCGCACATTGCCGCCGGAACGCTGGGCGCTCGATCATCCGATAAGGCGGATGGCGCAGCTGGGCCTCAGCCTCCACCCCAATACGGACGATCCGACGCTCCACCACGTCACGCCGGCCGGGGCGTGGGAATTAATGTATTCCCACCTCGGTTTCGACATCGCGGATCTACGCGCGATGATGCAGAACGGCATCAAGGCAAGCTGGGCGACCGCCGAGCAGAAGCTCGGCTGGGGCAAGGCGTTCCAACTGGCCTTCGACGCGGCCGCAGCCCGCCTCAGCCCAGCTTGAACCGGGCGTCCGGCGCACCTTCGGGCGCATCGCGAAGGATCAGCGCCGCCCCGCGCTTGTGCGTGCGGATTTCGGCTTCGCTAAGCCCGTTTATCTCGTGCGGGAATATCAGCCACTGGCCGGTTTCGTGGACATAATAGTCCGGCTTCAGGTCGGTGACGTTGCGCGCCGGCTTGTAATAGACTGTCGCCACCTTCACCGTGGCTGGCATGTTGTTCCTGCACCGCGCCCGCAGCTCATGCAGGAATGCGCGGATCGATCGGCCTGAATCGAACACATCGTCCACCACGAGCAGCGCATCGTCGGGGTTGAGCGTGTCGATGAGGTAGCTGAGGCCGTAAACGCGGACTTCCGGCTCCGTCTGGTCGATGCCTGAATAGGACGATGTCCGGATCGAGATATGGTCGGTTTCGATGCCGCGATATTCGAACAGTTCCTGGATCGCGATGCCCACCGGCGCCCCCCCGCGCCACAACCCGACGATATGCGAGGGACGAAAGCCGGAATCGAAGATCAGATTGGCGAGGCGGAATGAATCCTCGAGCAGCTGGTCCGCAGAAAGATAGAGTTTCAGGTCGGTCACGTGATGCCCAGTTCCTCGATATGCAGAGCAGGGACGGCCGGATCGCCAAACCCAGTGGCGTTCCTGCCTTATCAAGGGCGGGCGGGCTATAGCGAAATGGCCGGCGTCTATGCCGTTCGGCCTGTGAGATGTCTGCCGCATCGGACTGTTTGATGGCGAGCGCGACGAGCGCGGCCCGGCTGCGCGCGGGTCATCGCGAAGGGCAGGGGGGCGGCTGGAAATCCCACGCCTGTCTTATGCTGGCCCGCTGCAACGATGCGGCGAGGCTATGGCGCATGAGCGTGCCATGGAAAGCCGACGGATGATTTGCGGATTCCGTTCCGCCGTGCGTCTATGCATGCGGCATATGGTCTGGAGGGGAGACGGAAGCGGCATGTCGGGCAGGCGACCGCGCAGGAACAGAGGCTGATATGACCTCGTCGCGGCGTTCGATCGATCGGGCGAAGGACGGCTCGGGCGCGCGCCTGGAAGAACTCGCCCGCCACTATGCTGAGCCGCTCAAGCGTTACTTCCTCCGGCGGGTGCGAAACCGCAGCGACGTGCCGGATCTGGTTCAGGAGGTGCTGCTTCGGCTGTCCAGGACGGGAAACCTGTCGTCGATCGACAAACCCGAAAATTATCTGTTCACCACGGCCGCAAATGCTCTGCGCGATCAGGCGCGTCGTGATCAGGCCCGGCATCGCGACGCCCATGTCGCCTTCGACCTCGGCAAGCATGACGGGACGGATTTTTCCCCGGAGCGCATCTATGTGGGGCGCGAGGCGCTGGCGGTCCTGCAGGAAGCGCTCAGAGCATTGCCGGAGCGGACAAGGGACGTGTTTATCTTGCGGGTATTCGAGGAACAGAAGACGTCGATCGTCGCCGAATCGATGAGATTGTCGACCCGATCCGTCGAAATGCATTATGCCAAGGCGCTCGCTCATGTCGCCGCCGCGCTGCGGGAGTATCGCGATGAATGACAGCAGTGCCTTGCATTCGCCTGACCCGATCCTCGAACAGGCTGCGCTTTGGTTTCAGCGGATGTCGGATAACCCGGCTGCAGGTGATGTGGCGGCTTTCCGCCGATGGCGTGATGCCGATCCGCACCATGCAGAAGCTTTTGCCGAGATCGAGCGAGCGCACGAAATGGTACGGGCAAGCGCGGATTCTGTTGAGATGCTCGCGTTGCGCCACGAAACCCTCGCGCGACTGGTCGTCGCCGAACCCAGGGAGCGGAGCCGCTGGCCTGCTTTTTCCGCTGCCGTGGCGATGTTGTTCTGCGTGGGCATCGGGCTGTTCGCCATGCGGGATGGGGCATTGCCATGGCTGCCGTGGGGTGCGGGAGCCCAGGCCCAGTCCCGGGTGTATGAGACGGGGGCTGGCCAGCGCCTTGAAGTTTCGCTCAGTGACGGATCGCATGTCACCCTGAACACCGGGAGTCGGCTGCGTACAGCCTATGACGACCGCACGCGCACCGTGATCCTCGATCGGGGAGAGGCGCTTTTCGATGTCGCAAAGGGGCAGACAAGACCGTTCAAGGTCGTGGCTGGCGACCGGCTCGTCACGGCGCAGGGGACGACGTTCGACGTTCGTCTCGACACCGGATCGATCAAGGTCGCTCTGATCGAAGGTCAGGTGACCGTGGCCAGACCGGCCGACAGGGCCGAACGGATAGCGAAGCTAAGGCCCAATGACGTGCTCGTGGCGTCAGCGGCGGGAGTGATGGTGACGCATGACCCCAATCTCATCCGGCTCACCAGTTGGACGGAAGGACTCATCATCTTCGACAATGATGCGCTGGCCGATGCCGTTCGCGAGATGAATCGATATTCCGAACAGGACATCATATTGAATGGGGACGACCTGAAGACGCGCAAGATCAGTGGCGCCTTTCGAACAGGAGAGTTGGAAACCTTCGTTGAGGCGCTGTCCATGTCCTTTCCGGTGAAAGTCGTCGAACGGACGGATTCAAGGATCGTTCTCGCTCGCCGCCAGTGATTTTAAATTTTCGATTCGGGTTTTCTTCAGGGTTGCGTCTTTCCGGCTGAGGTCGCCGCGCGGGCGACACGACAGGAGGGGAATTCGATGCGCAGCAGGATCATGGCCCGTTTGGCGCCGCTCATGGCAATGTCGGCTTTGTCGTCGCCGGCATACGCCTTCGTTCAGGGCCAGCCGGGAGTCCGCGCCGCGTCGCCCACGGTGCGCCTGAACGTGCCCGCCCAGCCGATGAAGACCGCGCTGGCCGAGTTCGCCCTCCAGAGCAAGCAGCAGCTCCTGTACGAACCCGTCATCGTCGAAGGGAAGGTGTCGACGGCGGTGGTCGGCAATGTCGTAACCGACCGATTGAGGCCGCCTGCCGAGGATTGATGTGAGTGGGTAAGTGACGTCCATAAGGACGTCGTTATGGACGTCCTGTTCGAGAGCGAGGG
>NZ_MEFG01000003.1 GCF_001724715.1 Sphingomonas sp. SCN 67-18 | reverse complement strand
AGCTGGTACAGCGCCGGGGTGGTGCTGGCGGCCGGGCTGGGCGCGCTGCTCGGCCCGCGCCTTTTGCGGTGGTGATGTAACCGCGGCCGGGGCTGGTGCGAATGAACATCAAGACATGGGCTCAACACGCAAGAGGGAAGATCGACGCAATGAAACGGATGCTGAACAGCTTTGCCACGATGGCGGCGCTCGCCGCGCTGCTGCCGATGACGGCGGCCGACGCCGCCAACTGGCCCGCCCGGTCGGCGGCGACGCCGGTGACGCAGGCGCGCGGTTATGTGAACATTCCCGACGCCGCCGTGCCGCGCGACCCCGCCCATGCCTATAAGGCGCTGTTCGACGCCACCGGCGCGCCCAAAGACCCGGCCAAGCCGCATGACAGCTTCGTGCGCGTCGGATCGCTGATCAACGCGCTCAGCCAGGCCAATGTCCCGGCCGGCAACATCCGCTTCGTCATGGTGTTCCACGGCCCGTCGGTGGACGCGCTGCTGACCGACGAGCGTTACCGCGCCAAATATAACATGGCCAACCCCAACCATGCGATCATCGCGGAGCTGAAGCGCGCGGGCGTGCAGATTTTCGTGTGCGGCCAGTATATGGCCGGCACCGATCTGGCCCGCGAGGCGCTGATCCCCGATGCGAAGGTGGCGGAATCCGCGACGCTGGTGATCATGCGTTACGCCAATGACGGTTACGCGGTCTTCGAATAGGCCGGTCCGGACGGTCCCGGGCCGCCGGCCCGGGATCAGTCCGCGTCTATCTTGGTCAGCAGCCGGATCAGCGAGGCGCGCTCCCGGTCGCTGAAATTGTGCAGCAGCGCATCCTCATGCTCGCGGATGCGCGCCAGCCCCGCCTCCACCAGCGCCCGGCCCTTGTCCGTCAGCGACAGGGCGAAGGCGCGGCGATCCTCCGCCGACACCGCGCGCGCGATCAGCCCGCCCTCGGTCAGCTCCCCCACCAGGCTCACCATATTGGCGCGCTGGATGCCCAGCACCCGGCCGATGGCGCTCTGCTTGATCCCCGGATTGTCGTGGATCAGCGACAGGATGCCGAACAGCACCTGGCGCAGGCCAAGCTCGCCCACGGTCTGGCTGAAATGGTGGAGGAACACCGTCGAGGCCCGGCGCAAATGATAGCCGACAAGGCCATCCAGAACATTCAGCTGAACATCGTCCTGTACGTGCTTGGTGGCCAAAACATCCTCCCCTGGAGGATCACGCTAGAAGTTCGCGGACGGCGCCTCAAGCATTCAATGCGACTCCGCGGCCGCCGGGCGGCGCATCAGGATGAGCGCCACCGCCCCGACGACCGAACCCAGCGCCATGCAGAAGGCGACGACGCTCAGCCCCAGCCCGCTGGCGAACATCAGCCCGGCAACGATGGGGCCGAGCGCGGCCCCGCCCCGGCCCACGCCGATGACGAAGCCGGTGCCGCCGGCGCGGACCACGGTGGGGAATGACGCCGCGATGATGGCGTAGATGCCGACCACCCCGGCATTGGTGCAGAAACCGGCGACCGCGGCGATCAGCGAAAGCTGCGCCAGGTCGCTCTGGCCCTGGCCGAACAGGGTGACCATGGCCGTGGAGAGGAACAGCGCGCCGACCACCAGGCTGCGCACATTGACCCGCCAGGTGAGCAGGCTGAGCAGCAGCGCGCCCAGCAGCCCGCCGACATTGGCCCAGACCAGCACGCCGCCGGCCGACGACGCCGCATAGCCCATGTCGACGACGATCTTGGGGATCCATTTCAGGATGAAATAGAAGGTCATGATGTGGGCGAAATAGGCGATGGTGAGCAGGATGGTGGTGCGCGCCAGCGCGGGCGAGAACAGCTCCGCGATCGACGGCTTGGGCGCCTTCTCCCCGGCGGGGGGCAGCGCCTCCACCGTGGGATGGCCCATCCGCCGCAGCGTGGCGTTGACCCGGCCGAGCGAGTCCGCCCCGCCCTTTTGCGTAAGATAGCCGATCGATTCCGGCAGCCAGAACCAGACCAGCGGCAGGAACACCGCGGTGACGATGGCGCCGAATGTGAACACGTCCCGCCAGCCGCCGGAGGCGAGCAGTTGCGAGGCGATGGACCCGCCGACGACCGCGCCGAGCGGATAGCCGGCCGCCATCAGCGCCACGGCGAGCGCGCGGTTGCGGGCGTTGGCGAACTCCGCGACCATCGCGTTGGTGCAGGCCAGCATCCCGCCGATGCCAAGCCCGGTGCCCAGCCGGATGACGGAAAGCATCACGATGTCGCCCGCCGAGGGCGCCAGCGCCATGCCGGACGCCATGATGACCAGGCAGGCGAGGATGGTGGGCCGCCGGCCGTAACGATCCGCCAGATTGCCGATCGTCACAGATCCCACCGCCATGCCGAGCAGTTCCATCGACAGCACCAGCCCCAGCGCCGCCCGGTCGATGCGCCATTCCGCCGCGATGCCGGGCGAGGCGAAGCTGATCGCCAACACATCGAACCCGTCGAGCGCGTTCAGCAGCACGCACAGGATGACGGCGACGACCTGCAGCCGCCGCATCGGCGACTGGTCGAGAATCTGGCGGGGGTCCTGCGGCATCGACATTCTCCTGCGCGGCGCGGCGGCCGCCTCTATTCTTCCGGGAACAACAGGTTGAGCGCGTTCGCGCGGAGGATCGGCTCATGCACCTCGGGCTTGAAGCCGGCCTCACCGAAGGCGGCGATCCAGCGTTCGGGCGGGATCAACGGAAAATCCGACCCGAACAGGAATTTATGGCCCAGCTGGCCGTTGGCGTAGCGCATGATCTGCGGCGGGAAATGCCGGGGGCTCCAGCCGGACAGGTCGATGAACACATTGGGCTTGTGCAGCGCCATGGAGAGCGATTCATCCGTCCACGGCCAGCCGGGATGCGCCAGGATGATCGGCATGTCCGGAAAGGCGACCGCCACGTCGTCGACCAGCATGGGCTGGCCATATTTCAGGCGAACGCCGCCGCCGCCCCGCATGCCGGTGCCCATGCCGGAATGGCCGGTGTGGAAAATGGCGGGCAGCCGGTAATGGGCGATCACTTCATAGAGCGGCCAGGCGATCGGATCGCCGGGATCGAAATTCTGCAGCGGCGGGTGGAATTTGAACCCGCGCACGCCATGATCCTCGATCAGCCGCCGCGCCTCCAGCGCGCCGCGCTTGCCCTTGTGCGGATCGATCGAGGCGAAGGCGATCATGATGTCGCTATTCTCGGCCGCCGCCTCGGCGATCTCCTCATTGGCGATGCGGCGGATGCCGGTGCCCGCCTCCATATCCACCGTGAACATGACGAAGCCGATGTCCTGCGCGCGGTAATGCGCCACCGTCTCGGCGATGGTCGGCCGGTTGCGGTCGGCCTTGAAATAACGGGTCGCGGCGTCTGCGAATTCGGCGAAGATAGGGTCTTCGGCATGGTGGCACGACACTTCGGCATGGACGTGCACGTCGATGGCCCGGCGCGCCGCAAAGACCGCACGGCGCGCGGCCGCGTTCATGCCGGGTCGACCAGCATCAGCGCATCCAGCGCCACGACGCCCTTGCCGACGGGATAGAGGACCACCGGGTTCAGATCGACCTCCCTGATGCGGGGGTTGGCCAGCATCACCCCGCCCAGCCGCTCGACCAGCACGGCGACGGCTGCGACGTCCAGCGGCGGAGACCCCCTGAAGCCATGAAACAGCGCCGCGCTTTTCAACCTGTCAAGCGCCGCCAATATGCCCGCGCGCGAAGCGCCGGCGGGGATGAGGCGCACGTCCTTCAAAATCTCCGCCTGCACGCCGCCGAAGCCGACCAGGATCACCGCTCCCCATTCCGGGTCGTTGCGCGCGCCGACGATCAGCTCCACGCCGCGCGCGCCCATCGCCTCGACGAGCATCCCGTCCAGCGACAGGCCCGGCGCATAGGCGGCGACATCCGCCGCGATGCCCGCCCAGCCCTCGCCCACCGCATCGGCATCGGCCAGGCCGAGCCTGACCCCGCCGGCGTCCGTCTTGTGGCTGAGATCGGCCGACTGCGCCTTGAGCGCGACCGGATAGCCCAGCCGGTCCGCAATCGCCCGCGCCTCCGCCGCCGTCGCCGCGAAGCCGCCGGACGGAAAGGCGATGCCCGCGGGGGCGAGCAGCGCCTTGGCCTGATATTCGGGAACCACCCCGCCCGCCGCGGACAGGGCGACCGGACCGGCATCCGCACCGGCCAGCGCGGCGGCGCCGCGCGCGGCGAGCGCGTTCAGCCGCTTCACCGCCCGCAATGCGCGCTCGGTCGACGGGAAATAGGGGATGCCCAGCGCGCGGAGCGAAGCGACGGATTCGCCAGGGATCGGCGCGCCTTCGTCCAGCCCGGCGAAGATCACCGGCTTGCCGCTGGTCTGCGCGCGCATGGCGGAGAGGATGGGCGGGATCTTGATGCCGCTGGTCACCGGATCGGTCTGGATGATGCCGAGCAGGATGGTGCCGAAGCGGTCGTCATCGAACAGCGCGCCGAGCGTGCGGGCGTAGAGATCCGGGTCCACCAGCCCCTGCGCGGTCAGGTCCAGCGGATTGCTGACGCCGACGAATTCCGGCAAGGCGGCGCGCAGCGCAGGGGCATTGGCGTCGTCGATCACCGGCAGGGCCAGTTCAAGTTCCTCGCACAGGTCGAGCGACAGCGCCTTGAACGCCCCGGATTCGCCCAGCACCGCAGTGCCGCCCGACGGCAAGGCCGGGCAGCGCACCGAGATTTCAGCGATGTCGCCCAGCTCCTCCAGCGTTTCGGCGAAGACGACGCCGGCCTGTTCCACCATCACCCGCATCAGCGCATAGTCGCCCGCCATCGCGCCGGTATGGGTGGCGGCACTCTCGCGCGCGGCGGCGGACTTGCCGGGGTGGAGCAGGACGATGGTCTTGCCCGCCGCGCGGGCGCGCCGCGCCGCCGCCAGGAAGCGTTGCGGCTTGCGGAACTGCTCGACGATCATCGCGATCACGCGCGTCGACGGATCGTCCACCAGATAATCGACATAATCCTCGACGCCGCTAGCCGCTTCGTTGCCGGTCGAGACGGAGAAGGACAGGCCGAGCGCGCGGCTGGACAGGGTGACGCCCAGCACCGCCGCCATCGCGCCGGACTGGGATACGATGCCGATGCCCGGCCGGTCGCCCAGCGGCGTCGCGTCCGTTTCGACGAAGGTGAGCGGGATGCGGTCGACATAATTGACCAGCCCAAGGCAGTTCGGCCCTTCGATCACCATGCCGGCATCGGCGGCGATGGCCGCGATCTCGCGCTGTTCGGCAAGGCCCGCCTCGCCGCCTTCGGCAAAGCCTGCGGAAAAGATCACCGCCGCGCCGACGCCCCGTGCCGCCAGCGCGCGGACGCTGTCCACCACCGCCGCGCGCGGGATGGCGAGCACCGCAACGTCGACGCCGCCCGGCAGTGCGTCGATGGTCGCCAGGCACGCCCGTCCGCCTATGTCCGCGCGTTTTGCGTTGATCAGGTGCACCGCCCCGGCAAAGCCGTTGCGATCCAGGTTGGACAGCACCGACGCGCCAAGCGCCCCCGGCCGCTCCGACGCGCCGACGATGGCGACGGAGCGCGGGCGAAGCAGGCGATCAAGCGACGTGCGGGAAATGGCGGCGGCGAGGAGGGACGAGGCGGCGGACATGGCGGCGTTCGCGGTCAGACGGTCTGTTTCGACCGGTCGTACGCGCCAAGGCCGGGCTTGTAGCTCTTGTCGTCGATGAACTGGCGGATGCCTTCCTTGCGGCCCTCATTATCGAAGCTGTTGGCGGCTTCCTGCGCGCGGATCAGATAATCCTCGGCATTGTCGTAAGTCATCTCGCGCACCCGGCGGATGGCGTCCTTGGTCGCCTTCAGCGCAATCGGGTTCTTGGCGAGCAGGATCGTCGCCACCTCGGTCACGCGCGCCTCCAGCGCCGCGGCGGGATGCGATTCATTGACCAGACCCCATTCGGCTGCGGTCCTGCCGTCGATATTCTCGCCCATCAGCGCATGGTACATGGCCTTGCGGAACGGCATCAATTCCGTCGCCACTTTCGACGCGCCGCCGCCCGGCAGGATGCCCCAGTTGATCTCGGACAGGCCGAAGGTCGCCTCGTCCGCCGCAAAGGCCAGGTCGCAGCCGAAGAGCGGGCCGTAGCCGCCGCCGAAGCACCAGCCGTTGACCATGGCGATGGTCGGCTTCTGGTACCAGCGCAGCCGCCGCCACCAGCCATAGCTTTCCCGCTGCGCCTTGCGCGTGCCGCCAAGGCCTTGCGCCTCCGTCTCGCGGAAATATTCCTTCAGGTCCATGCCCGCGGTCCACGACGTGCCTTCCCCGGTCAGCACCAGCACGCCCACATCGTCGCGATATTCAAGCGCGTCGAGCACCTCCATCATGCGCCGGTTCAGCTTCGGAGACATGCTGTTCCGCTTTTCGGGGCGGTTGAACTTCACCCATGCGATGCCGTTGCGGACTTCAAAGGCCACTGTGTCGGATTCGGAACGATCGGTCATTACTCTATTGTCTCCGTAGCCATGGTCTTGACGCGGCCATGGCCGTGCATGGGTGATCAGAACGGGAAGTGTCCTGTTTGTGTTTCGATGGTGATCCATCTGAGTTCGGTGAATGCGTCGATGGCGGCTTTTCCGCCGAAGCGGCCATAGCCTGAAGCCTT
>NZ_MEFG01000002.1 GCF_001724715.1 Sphingomonas sp. SCN 67-18 | reverse complement strand
CGCGGAGGAAGTGCGCGCGCTCGTCCCGGCGGTCAATGTCTATGTCAATCGGTCGATCATCGGCGCGGTGGTGGGCGTGCAGCCCTTTGGCGGCGAAGGCCTGTCCGGCACCGGCCCCAAGGCCGGAGGCCCGCACGCGCTGCTGCGCTACGCCACTGAACAGTCCATATCCGTCAACATCACCGCCCAGGGCGGCGACCCCGCCCTGCTCAATCTCTAGCCGCCCGGAGCCTGCACGCCATGCCCATTCGCAAGACCCTGCTCTCGGCCCATCGCTGGATCAGCCTCGTGCTGGCCACCTTCTGGCTGATCCAGGCGGCGACGGGCGTCATCCTCGTCTTCCACTGGGAACTGAACGACGCGACCATATCGGCGCCGCACCGCCCGACCGACCTCGACGCCATCGAGGCGCGCATCGCCGCGCTGAAAGCCAGCGAGCCGGAGTGGACGACCGGCTCCATCTGGGTCTCCGCCGGGGCGCCCGACCGCTACGACCTCTATATGGACAACAGCGCCACCGGCGCGTCGAAGACGGTCAGGATCGACGGCGCGGGCACGGTGCTGCGCACCCATATGGATGAAGATCGGATTGCCGACGGCGGCATATTCGACACGCTGGTGGTGCTCCACCAGACCCTGCTTTCCGGCGATACCGGCAGCTGGATCGTCGGGATCAGCGGTGTCTTCCTCTTTTCCAATATCCTCATGGGCCTCATCATCGCCTGGCCCCGCCGCCGCGCGTGGCGCCAGGCGCTGCGCCCGCCCGCCGCCGGGCCACGCAGCGCGCGGCTATATGGCTGGCACCGCGCACTGGGGCTGTGGATGGGCATTCCCGCGCTGCTGCTGGTCAGCGCCGGGATCATGCTGGTGTTCGAATCCGGCATCGAACGGCTGGTCGCCGCCACGCCGGTCGAGGCTGCTGCCCAAAAGCCGGTGGCCGCCGCGCCGCTCGGCTTCGCCAGCGCCGCCCGCATCGCGCTGGCCCGCTACCCCGGCTCCACCCTCTCCGGCATTTCCCTGCCCACCGATGAGGACGCGACATGGCGCTTCCGCCTGCTCCAGCAGCATGACGTACGCCGCGCCTTCGGAACGACGACGCTGTTCGTCAGCGCCAATGACGGGCGCGTGCTGGCCGATTTCGACGCCAGGGCCGCCGCGCCGGGGCGGATGTTCGCCGACCTGCTCTTTCCCTTCCATACCGGGGAGATCGGCGGAACGCCGGGGCGCATCTTCGTCATGATCACAGGCCTCTGGCTGGCGACGATGATCATATTGGGCGTGCTGCTCTGGTTCGCGCGCCGGAAGCGGCGGGGCTGAGCCACCGCCCTTCCACATCCCCCCGATCCACCCGGCGAAGCGCGATGAGATCGCTTGCAATATTTGATATTGCGTCGCAATAGGATCTCATACTGGCCCGATCGCCTGTGATGGCCCGCCCGCGACGAAGTTCGACCCGTTTCCAAGAACGGGCCGTGCGGGGGCGGCGTAATATCGGTCTGCTAGAATGAGAGCCGGTGTTCCGGCCCAACGTCAGGATAAGAAGAGGGGTGTGGACATGACGACGTTCAACAGGGGAAGGACGAGCCGGCGCGCGCCGCGCCACGCATTGCTGGCCGCCTGCGGCCTCGGGCTGATCGTACAGCCGGGCCTGGCCAGCGCGCAGGACAGCGATGCCGCCCGCAGCGAAACCATCCGGTCCAGTGACGGCGGGCTGGACGAGATCATCGTCACCGCGCCGCATTTCGTGCCCACCGGCGCGATTTCGGCCAACAAGACCGACATTCCGTTGATCGAGACGCCGCAATCCGTCTCCGTCATTACCCGCGACCAGATCGACCTGCTCCATTTCGTCGATGTCCAGCAGGCGGTGCGCTACACCGCCGGCGTGTTCGGCGAGAATTACGGGCCGGACCAGCGCTACGACTTCATCACCGTGCGCGGCTTCACGCCCAAGCAATATATTGACGGGCTCGCCGCGCCGATCAGCACGACCATCTATTCGGTCGGCGTCGATCTCTACGCGTTCGACGCGGTCGACATATTGAAGGGGCCGTCCTCCGTCCTGTACGGCAACGCCCCTCCCGGCGGCCTCTACAACCTCACCAGCCGCCGCGCGTCGAGCACGTTCGGCGGGGAAGTCACCGCCCAATATGGCTATGAGGAATATCGGCCGGACGATTATAAGGAAATCGCCGCCACCGTCACCGGGCCGGTCAACGGCAGCCTCAACGCACGCATGACCTTCCTCTACCGCGACCGCGACGGCAAGATCGACGATGTACGCTCGCACCGCGTGTTCCTGGCGCCCACCGCCACGTGGAATATCGGTTCCGGCACCTCGCTGACCGGCCTGTTCTATTTCCAGCGGGACAAGGTGCAGGGCGACACATTCTCCTTCCTGCCCGTGTACGGCACGCTGTTACCCAACCCCAATGGGCGGATCCCGCGCGGCACCAATCTGGGCGAGCCGTCGCTCAACATCATCCGCCGCCACCAGATGGCCGCCGGCTATGAATTCTCGCACGAATTCAGCCCGGCGCTCACCTTCAAGTCCAACGTGAAATGGAACCGCTATAATGAGGGCGGGCCGGAAGACGCCGTCTATGGCGGCGCGGGGCTGGTCAATACCACGGACCCGGAAGACCCCAGCTATTTCCGCACCGTGGGCCGCTACAACTTCACCTATTTCGAAAAGGTCCGCAGCTTTGCGATGGACAATCGCCTCAGCGGCAAGTTCGAAACCGGCACTGTGCGCCACAAGGTGCTGCTGGGCGTCGACATGCGCAACGTGTTCAACTACGCGCTGTTCGGCTTCGGCGGCGCAACCGAGATCGACCTTTACAATCCGGTCTATGGCGCACCGCAGGATACGCCCCCGCTGGGCGTGTCCTTCGGTTTCCCGGTCGCCCCGTTCAACAACCAACGGCTGAAGCAGACCGGCGCCTATGCGCAGGACCAGGTGAATTTCGGCGATCTCTTCATCACGCTGGGCGGCCGCTATGACTGGGTCCGCGTCCGCAACTATAATAGCGACACGACGACGAAGCAGAGCAAGTTCACCTATCGGGTCGGCGCCAACTATGTCACCGCCAGCGGCTTCTCACCCTATGTCAGCTACGCGACCTCGTTCGAGCCGGTGCTGGGCACGGATGCGAACACCGGCAAGGAATTCAAGCCGAGCACCGGGCGGCAGATCGAGGGCGGAATCAAATATGACGCGCGCGGCCTGCCCGACGATGTGAAGCTGTTCGCCACCGCCTCCATCTTCAAGATCAACCAGAAGAATGTCGTCAGCACCGCGCCCTCGGTGACGCCGGTTAGCGGCACGCAGAGCGGCGAGGTGGAGGTCTATGGCGGCGAGCTGGAACTGGTCGGCCGCTTCCACGACCAGCTCAGCATCAACGCCTCGTACAGCTACAATCACAGCGAGGTGATAAAGAGCGCGATTGCCGTCGAGGTCGGCGCGCCCCTCCCCACCACGCCGAAGCACAAGCTGTCGATGTTCGTCGATTATACGCTGAAGCGCGGGTCGCTGGGCGGTCTGGGCTTCGGTGCCGGCGGGCGCTACACCAGCAGCAGCGCCGGCAGCCTGCCGGGGCCGTTCAACGCGACCGTCTATGATGCGCCGGGCGTCACCCTGTTCGACGCCACCGTCCATTACGACATCCCCGGCTGGCGCTTCGCGATCAACGGATCGAACGTCTTCGACAAGCTGTACGTCGCCCGCTGCGCCAGCGCGTCGGGCTGCGGCTATGGCGCGGGACGGCTGATCCTGGGCAGCGTCACGCGCCGCTTCTGATCGGCAAAGCCTCAGAAAAAAAGGGGGCGGCGGATCATATCCGTCGCCCCTTTTTCCTGCCCGCGTCCGTCAGCACAGCTGGTCGCGCACCCAGGCTGCGCCGTCCGCGATCGCCTCGCGCGCCAGCGATGAGATCGACATCGCTTCCAGAAAACTGTGGGTTGCGCCGCGATAGACTTTCAGGCGCGCCGCCACGCCCGCCTCCGCCATGCGCGCAGCCATGGCACTGCTCTGCTCGGCGATGATGTCCTGTTCGGCGACCACCAACAATGCGGGCGGCAGGCCGGTCAGGTCGGCAAGCAACGGTTCCGCATAGGGGTCCCCGCCGCCCGCGGCATCGCCCAGATAGTTGGACCAGTAATAGGCCGCCTCGTCCCGGTTCAGCACCGCTGTCGGGCCGCCAAAGGCCGTTTCCGCGGCATCGGAGATGTGCGCCGCGAACCCGCCATAGTTGAGCAACATCGCCCGGACCCGGCCTCCCCGCCCCGCGTCGCGCAGGCGCAGGCTCGCCGCGACCGATAGGTTGCCACCGGCCGAATCCCCGCCAATGGCGATGCGCGCTGCATCGACGCCGATCTCGCCGCCATGCGCGCCGATCCAGTCGAACAGCGCGACGATCCTGTCCAGCGCGACGGGATAGCGCACCTCCGGGGCCAACGGATAATCGACGCCGATCACCGCGAAATCCCCGGCGGCGGCATATTCGCGCATCAGCCGGTCATGGGTGTCGATGCTGAACAGCGTGAAGCCGCCGCCGTGCAGATAGATGAGCGCAGGGGCATCGGCCCGCTGGTGCGGGTGGTGGATGCGCACGCGCAACGGACCGGCGGATGTCGGGATGGTCCGCTCCATCGTCCGGGCCATCGCCGGCCCACCCTGCCGCCAGGGCGCGCGCACCTTTTCCGCAACCGCGCGCGCCTCAGCCGGGCTGAGCGTCATGAAATCGGGATAGCTTTTCCACGCCTTGCCCATGGTCTCGACGAATTCGCGGACTTCCGGGTCCCACGCATCTCGCGACATGTCCGCCATTCCTTCCGGTCGGGCCTCGCCAAAAATAGCGCGCCTCTCCCACGGGATAGCAGCAAGGCCCCGCCCCGCGCCGTCTGGCGAGGACCAAAGCCCGATCCGAACGGGCCAAATCCATGCCCCGTTTCCGGCGTCAACTTGGCCCGATTGCTACAAATCTGCGCCCAAACCATGTGGACGGGTCGCGCAAAGCGGCATAGCATCGCAAAAAATCAGGCTGAACTGGGAGCGGGCGATGAAACGGAGCGCTGATCTTCCCCTGGTCCGTCCGGTCGTGGCGCTGGAGGACCATTGCCCGGCGGGTTTCGTGGACGTGTTCCACTGCCACCCGCGCGCCCAGCTTTGCTACACCGTCTCGGGCGTGCTCTCGGTCGTCACCGAGGAAACCAGCTTCGTGCTGCCGCCCAACCGGGCGATCTGGCTGCCCGCCGGCATGATGCACCAGGCCACCTGCATCGGCCCGGTAACCTATAATTCCCTTTATATAGACCCCGATCTGCCCGGCCAGCCGCAGGAATGCCGGGTGTTCGAACTGTCCGAACTGGTCCGCGCATTGATCCACGAACTGCTGACCTTCGATTACGCCTATGACGTGGACGGGCGCGAGGGGCGGATCGTCCGTCTGCTGCTGGACGAGATGCCGCGCATGCCCGCCATGGCGCTGCAGGCGCCAATGCCGCGCGACCGGCGACTGCGACGGGTGTGCGACATCATCCTTTCAGACCCGTCGGACCAGCGCGATCTGGACGAATGGGCCAAGATCGCCGGCATGGGCCGCCGCACCTTCACCCGCGCCTTCAAGCAGGAAATCGGCATGGGCCTCGCCACCTGGCGGCAGCAGGTGCGGCTGATGGCGGCTTTGTCGCTGCTCAGTTCCGGCAAATCGGTGACCAGCGTCGCCTATGATGTCGGCTATGAAAGCCCCAGTTCCTTCACCGCCATGTTCCACCGCGTGTGGGGCGTGCCCCCGAGCGCCTATCTGGCGTCCTGATCCGGCAGCCAGCGGCGCGCCTCGTCGCCGCTGAACCAGGCGGGCGGCAGGGGCTGGCGCACCGGCCAGAGCTGGTCCAGCGTCGCCGCATCGTAAAGCCGCCCGGCGAGCATCACCTGAGCGACGGCCCGCGCGTTGCGCAGGTCGGCCAGCGGATCGCCGTCCAATATCACCATGTCGGCGAACTTGCCGACCTCCAGGCTGCCCAGCGTCGCACGGCGGCCGATGGTCTCGGCCGATCCGATGGTCGCGGCGTGAAGCACCTCCATCGGCGTCATGCCGCCCATGCCGTGCGCCTCCATCTCCCAATGGAAGCCGATGCCCGGCATTTCGCCGTGCGATCCCATGCCGACCAGCCCGCCCGCCCGCTGCAAGGCGGCGGCATCGGCGGCGATGGCGGGAAACCGATATTCCGCCGGCCGCCGCCAGGGGCGGTGCAGAAACGCCTTGTCGATCGCCACATGCGGCCAGAAGCGCCGAAGCCGGGCGTCGTCATGCGGGTCCCCGGCGGCGATGAACTGGTCCTGCGCAGGCGGGCCGCCATTGGTGATCTGCAGCGTCGCGGTATAGCTGGCGCGCGTTTCCACCATCAAGGTCAGCACGTCTTTCTGCAGCGGTGCGGCGACCAGCGCATGTTCGTTGCCGGCATAGCCGTCGATGATCTGGCTCAGGTCCAGCTTCATCGACAGGGCGCCCTCGGTGGTCTGGTGCAGGCCCATGTCGCGCGCCGCATCGACGATCCACTGGCGCGAACGGCGGCTCCCCGCCCGATATTCCTTGATGTTGCCCAGCCGGTAATCATCCCGATAGCGGCTTAGCACGGCGCGGACATCGCCGGGCGAGGCGAACCGGTTCATCGAAAACAGCGCCGGCCCGGTCGATCGCAGGCGCGGGCCGATCATCAGCCCGGCATCCAGCATGTCCTGATAGGCCAGCATGTCGATGCTGAGCGTCGAGGGGTCGAAGCTGGTGGTGACGCCATAGGCCAGCCGCGCGCGCAGCCCCCATTCCTCCAGGCCCAGCACCTCCCGCCGGACGGAACCGATATGGTCGTGCGTGTCGATGAAGCCGGGCAGCACCGTCTTGCCGCCGATCTCGCGGATCTCGGTCCCCGCCGGCACCGGGAAGCTGCCGCGCGCGCCGATGGCGGCGATGCGCCCGTCGCGCACCAATATGTCCGCATCGGCGATGATCCGGTCACCGTCCGCCATGGTGAGGGCGCGGCCGCCGCGCAGCAATATCGCCCCCACCGGGATGGCGCGGGGCAGCGTGACGGTGACCGCGTGGCGCACGGTCGCGCCGTTATCCGCCGTCCAGCCCGGGCGCTCGGCGGGGTTGAGCGTCACGTCGCTCATCCGGCGCTGCAGGAAGGTGGAGCCGACCGACCAGTCGATCCGCCGCCCGCCATCGCCCCATTCGAAGAAATCCGCGCCGACGTCGGTCAGGCGGCGATGCGGCAGATGCGGGTCGGAAAGGTCGACAGCCACATTGTCGGCCGGCGGCATCGCGACCAGATGCAGCTGCTCGGCGACCTGAGCCAGCAGCCATTGGCCGTCCGGGCTGATGCGGACATCGTCGACCGGCACGGCCCCGTCCTGAAAATACCAGCCCGGCCCCTCCACCAGCGCCACCACGCGCCGCGCCCCGCTGGCCATGTCGACGGCGTTCAGCCCGTCGCTCCCTTCGGCCAGCCGCCGCGCCGGGCCGCCCGCCACCGGCAGAAGCACCAGTTCCGCCTCGCGCAGCTTGCCATATTCCAGGCTGAGGTTGAGCCGCGCCGCCTGGCTGGACCGGACGGTGACGATGCCCTGCCCGTCCGGCGTGAACGCCGGATAGGTGTAGAAGGCCGGCAGCGCGCTGATCCGGCGGGGCGGCGCCGATCCATCGGCAGGCGCCAGCCAGACCGCCCCGGCATCCCGTTCCGTCCAGCTGACATAGCTGATCCAGCGGCCGTCCGGGCTCCAGCTCGGCTGGAACGCGGGCGTCCCGCCGGTGTCGATGGCGACGGGTGCAGCCGCGCCGTCCAGTCCCATGCGGTACAGCC
>NZ_MEFG01000001.1 GCF_001724715.1 Sphingomonas sp. SCN 67-18 | reverse complement strand
ATTTGAAACGCTTCTCTGCTCTCCGTTGGAGTAGCGGATCGGATCAAAGCGTAGTTTAGCGCATTCGACTTCCGCACCATCGTTTATCATGACTGGATTCGATACCCGTTCTCCATTCACTGACCGCCGGCGGCGGCATCGGTGTCACCAATTAATGCACCTTCCGGAGTGATTTAGCGTAGCACCGGTGCCGAAAAAAGACTCTTGGTGGCTCGATCGTAGGTTCGGCGGCGATAGCGTACAAAAACCTATGAACGGCGGCTTTGGCGCTCAAATCAGCTATCGAATCTAAGCCTCGCTCCATTGAAGGCGATGCGCCTTATTCGGGGTGTC
Source organism: Sphingomonas sp. SCN 67-18 (assembly GCF_001724715.1). Classification (GTDB taxonomy): domain Bacteria; phylum Pseudomonadota; class Alphaproteobacteria; order Sphingomonadales; family Sphingomonadaceae; genus SCN-67-18. The sequence continues at coordinate 21,373 of NZ_MEFG01000001.1, read as the reverse complement.
TAGATTGTCGGACGATCTGGACAGTTCGCTCATGGGCGGCGCTCAGAGTGAAGCGGACGTTCGGATGCGGCAAGAGCAATGGCCGGCTTCGACCAACATACGCCGTTCCGATGAGACGTTGGGGACGCCGGCTTTTGCTGGAACCGGACATTCGTGCTCCCCCACAGGCGCATCTTGACGCACGACACCTCAGCAGCGAAACACGTGGGTCAAGGGGGCGCAGAATAATAGTGGCAAGTGAAGGGCCTACACCGGTATTCGCAACCGGATCGCAACATGGCGTTTCAGCGCCCACTTTCGATGTCGTGTTCGTCCACGGTTTGTCTGGCGATCGTCATACCACTTGGTCCGCAAAGGATTGCGCCTTTTGGCCGCAATGGCTCGCAGACGAATTTGACAACATCAACGTCTATCTTGCCGGATATGACTCCAGTGCTTTCGCGGGAATATTACTCGGCAGCGGCGCTTCGATTCAGGATCTCGCAACGACACTCGCAGACGGATTGATCAGCCGGCCGCGCCAGGCCGAGAACATCATCCTGATCACGCATAGCTTGGGTGGGCTGATCGTTAAACAGATGCTGCGCCGCTGCGCCGATTCTGCCGACACTCGGTTCCAGAACCTCGCCCAGAAAGTTCGCGCGGTCGCCTTTCTCGGTACGCCGCATCAAGGCGCGCAACTGGCGACCGCCTTTGACGTCGTGCTCAAACCATTCAAAAGCAAAGCCTCCCAGCAGCTCGCATACAGCGCCGCTGACCTCCTCGATCTCAGCAACTTCTTCTCAAATTTTGCAGTACGCGAAAAAGTTACCGTTCGACCGTTCTACGAAACCGAAAAGACGTACGGCGTGCATATCGTGGACCGGGTCACCGCGAACCCGAATGTTTATGGCGCTGAACCGATCGCGGTCCAGGCCAACCACATCGACATCTGCAAACCTGAATCCGCCCAATCGCCCGTCTATCTGTCGGTTTGCGAACTTCTGCGGTCGCTGCCGACCTCGGGGCGCAGCCTGGTCGTCGCCGCCCCCGCGACGAGCATGGCATCGATTGCGGCTGGCAAGGATCTGCTGCCTGTCGCGGTGACGACAACGATACGGAGCGTGCCAGCGGTCAACGCCGAGAGCGCCCTCGTGCCGGCAACTGACGCCATGGCACCTCAGGGCGTAACCTCCGATATTCTGGAAGATTTCGCCTATTTCACTACGGTTGCGGCTGATGATCGCCGACCTCTCGATCAAAAGTTGCGTGAGGCGGGTCGCACTTACCAGATCAAGGATGCTACGCGCCGAAAGGAGCGGTTCGCCATGGCTCTGCGCCGCCACATCGCGCAACCTTCTGCCGTCACACGCTACACGCAGTTGCTGGGAGACGTGGAAAGCCGGTTCGCCCGCCACGTCCGACGGCCCATCAGCGAAGGTGCAACGCTGGCGCAGGTCGACCAAGCCATTCAATCGGACGTCCTCGATCCATGCGTCCAGCAGTTTTCGACCCCCGGTAGCGAGATAACGTCGGCGCTCGTCGACAACGCGCTCTACTATCTGGCGGGCAATTGCCACGTGAGCTGGGATGCATGACAGATCTTCGCATCTGGTATGCGGCGCGGGATCCGTATCACTGCGCTTTTCGCATGATCCGCCTGCTCACGTGGAAGGGGGATGGCATCCCCGTCGATCAGCTGCGTGTGCTCGACATGCTCCTCATGTATCCATCGCTGGCGTTGCGGACGAAACTTCCAGCGACCGTACGCGAGAACCTGCGGGCGCTGCGGCTGCCGCCCGTCAAGGACCTGTTCGTCAGCCTCCCCGGAACCGCGTCGATCTGGCAGGATTTGCAGCTTTACCAGTCCGCGGCGCTGAAGCAGTTGGCTGGCCGAAGCCTCCTCAAGCGGGATGCCCTTCGTGATCGATATATCTCCTTGGATCAGCGCAATATGCCTGCCTTACTCCATGATCGGGCGAGCGCAGAGAACGCTGCGCAAGCTGCGTTGATGACCTTCTTGATCACCGACGTCGCCAACCTTCCCGCCAACGGTTCCGATAACATCTTCAAACGAGCGGGCGTGCCGAGCCGGGGGGCGGCCGCATGAGAAGTCAGCTTATCGTTGATCGCATGCTCGTCTATCGGGCGAGTAACGTCCTTTACGACGAGCGATTCCATCACGGCGTCAACATCATCCACGGCTCGAACGGGTCAGGGAAGTCGACACTCGCTGACTTCATTTTCTTCGGTCTCGGCGGCGATCTTCGTGATTGGAAGCCTTACGCGTCACGCGCCGAGGCGGTCATGCTGCAGATCGCGACGCCGGAGGGCGTCCTGACCACTCGCCGCTACGTCTCGACCGATGGCGGTCGACCGATGGATATCTTCTTTGGTCCGATGGATCAGGCGCTGAACGCCGGTTCCGACCTTTGGCAATGCTATCCATACAGCCGGCCGGAGCGCGGCTACAGCTTCAGCCAGATCCTCTTTCGCGCGATCGGATTGCCGGAAGCGATCAGTGACGGTGCCAGCAACCTGACGATGCACCAGATCCTGCGGTTGCTTTACGTGGATCAGCTAACGCCGATCCAACGCATCTTCCGGGTCGATCGGTGGGACACATGGCAGACCCGGCAGGCGATCGGCGAATTGCTCGCGGGTATTGGCGGCTATGAGCTGTACGACCGGCAGATCCTGCTTCGGGAGACCGAAAAGAAGTACAAGGACGTCTCCACCGCCCTGACAAACCTGATGGCAGTTGCGTCGGGGTACGGCGAACAGATCTTGGTCGAACATATCGAGAAAGGCATCGTCGACGCAGACCAGGACCGCACCCGGCTGCTTGCGGCCATCGATGCCTTGAGCGACGAGGATGATGACGGCGAAGCGACGCAGGCGTTGAAGGCCGCGCGTGCGGAAGCGCTGAAAGCGTTCAGGACGAGCCGGCGTCGGGTTGTCAATCTGACCGACGCGATCGAGACGTTGGGCTATGAGATCGAGGATGCTGACGCATTTCTTGAACACCTTCACGAGTCACTACGTGATTTCGACGACGCATCGCTGACCTTCGTGGCGCTGGGACGCCTCGACTTTGAGTTCTGCCCCTCCTGCTTCGCCGTTGTAAGGGAAAAGGCTGCTGACCACTGTCAGCTGTGCGATGAACCGCACGTTCAAGGCGCGGACGACTCCCGCACGTTGGCTGTCCGTCTGGATCTGCAGATGCAGCTTCGTGAGTCCGCCGCTCTTCAGGAAGAACGTCGAACCGAACTCGCAGCCATGACGGCCAATCTGCGCGTCGCGAAGCTGGAATTGCGCCGCGCTTCAACCACGATCGAGGTGTCGCGGACGGGACCGGCCACCAAGCGCGAGGCCAGCGTTGCTGAACTCAGTCGGAAGGTCGGCTTTATCGATAGCCAGCTCGAAGTGCTTCAGAAGCGACTTGAGCTTGGTCGCAAAATAAAGGTCCTCTCACAGCAGAAGGAAGACCTTAATAACGACGTCACCCGCCTGCGCAATGAGGTTGAGGCGATAAGTCGGTCACAGGATCAACGAAAGCGCTCGGCCTATACGCTGATCTCCAATGAGGCCAAGATACTCCTCGACCAAGACCTTGAGGAGCATTCCGATTTCGGCCAAGTGGAGCACGTCGATTTCAGTTTTGCCGAGGACTGGATCGCGATCAACAAAGATAAGAACCGATCGGGTAGCGCTAGCGGCATGGTCGTGTTGAAAAACAGCTTCGCCGCCGCAACCCTCTTCTCGTCGATCGCAGATGCGCGCTTCTGCCTGCCACGATGGATGCTGTTCGACAACATCGAAGATAAGGGAATGGTTGAAGAACGATCATGGAATTTCCAGCGATTGCTAGTGTCTAGATCGGCGGAGACCGAGCATCTTCACCAGATTATCTTTACTACGTCGAAGATCGCGCCCGAACTGGAAAGCAGCGATCTCGTCGTCGGCCGCAAGTACACGAAAGTAGCGCCCTCGCTCGCGATTATCGGTCAGCTGACCTCAGCAACGAACTAGACCCACGGCCTTCTTCAGGCAGAAAATTTGCAGAACGGAAAGGCGCAAATGAGTGCGCCCAAACGCGTGCTCCGCGGCAGGGCGGTTCGGAACGTGCTCATTCCGGCTCTTCCTCGCCATAGTCCGGCTCGACCATCCCGAAGTCGACCGATCCGTCCGCGTCGATGAACTCAGCCTCCAGCAGCTCGACATCGTCGAGAAGCTCCATCACCGAGAATGTCGCCAGCACGGCGGCTTCCTCCTCGAAATTGACCTCCGAACGTGCTCCACCAAGACCGACATATTCCTTGTCGATTGAGTCCCAGACGGAAATACTGAAGTCGCCATACGCCGTGCCGGTCACGCGAACCGGGATGCTGACCACGATCTCATCCTCTTTGGCTGAGACGATGGCAAAGTCGATGGCATCGCCGGTTTTGACGATTTCCGCCGCCGTCGGAAGAAATTCGGCATCGCCAATCTCGGCATAGCCCATCGAGTCATAATTCGCCTCGACCGGCCACGAGGCCATTCCGTCGATGGCAGCAGAGATGATCTGCTGAACGACATCTTCTCTTGTCGTGAGGAGCGCCACGACCCGGGCGCGCACCTCATCTGCATGCTCTTGCAGCAGTTCAAGGGCGGCGCCGAGATCATCGATCACCGTCACATGATCGGAGCTCGCCGCCCCAAAGGCCGCCCAGTCATTGTCCTTTGCCACCACGAGGACAGGCTTGCCATGGTCCTTGGCCCATTGTTCGATCGACAAGAGAGCGATTGCATCCGGAAATTCATGCTTCTTGTTGGCATTGGTTCCGAACGGCGCGTCGCCTGCGAAATAGAGGGCCGACAGCCGTCCGGAATCGGCGAGCGATCCCGGCAGGATTTCTGCTGCAATCATCTGCTGGAATCGATCGAGACGTGCATCCACCAGCTTCGGAATATCATCCAGCGCATCGACCACGCCATCGACTGCCTCCGCCTGGCTGGCAGTAAGAAACTTACCATTTTCGAGTCCGCGTAGACCGCCGCTAAGGCTGTTGGCTGCAGCCTGACCCGCTGCGGTCAAATGGGTATGCAACTCCCGGATGACGATCTCGGACAGCAGCACCTTGATCGGACTGCCGACGAATTGAGACAATTGCTCCAGAAGGCCGGATTCCAACTTTGTCCCGAGGGCTTCGATCACGCTCGTATCGAGCGTGATCGCACCGAATTTCTTCGGGTCCGGGACTGCGTCAGCATTGGCTTTGATCGGCGGTTCGCTCACAATGTTAAATTCCTCCCCTGGAATGATTGCGTGTTGCCCGTCCCCTGTTGTTGGCACAAGCCACTGTCGGCCCCCAATCCCTGTCATCCTGCGGTGGCGTTCTGGAGAGGCCGAGCGACCGCTGTTGGCCGGTCCTGCCGTTCGCTGAGACGCGAGGGAACGGCGGCTTCGTCCCAGGTCGCGCCATATTGGGTCAGATGAACGAGCGGCTTCTTTTGGGATGTCCGTCCGGCGGTCCAAACGTCTTACATCAGAGCGAAATCGGTAACGACTGCTCAGCCTAAAGCGCTCTCGACATCGGTCTGGGAGAAATCCTCCCCCACATAAAGCAGAGGACAACCATGCTCCTTCGCCACCTCATAGGAAAAGCAGTCCCCAAAATTCAGTGCCGCCGGGTGAACGCCCTTTCCCCATATGCCGTAGGCCTCGGCGATGCGCCTTGCCGAAGCCGGCGTCACGCTGACGATCTCGAACCCGAGCCCGTCAATCAGTTGCGCCACTTCCTCACCAATATTGCGACTTCCAGCGACGATCAGCGTCTCGGCGACCGTGCCGGCCGAGATAAGCAGACGGTCCTCGGCCTCGAGCGCGGCAGCGCAGGCGTCCGCCTTGGGTTCATTCAGCACGATCGCCATCAACGCGGACGTGTCGACCGCAATCATCCGGGAAGGCCATCCTCACCGTAGAGGAAGTCCTGGCTGCGTGCGGCATCCGGACCCGTTGTCGCTTTCGTGGCGGCAGAAGCGCGAACCGTGTCGAGCAACGCCTTGCGGGATTTCGCGTCGGCGACCGGTTTGACCGGCACCAGCCGCACGGCGGCATGGCCGTGACGGGTCAGGATGATGTCGTCTCCTGCTTCTGCCCGCCGCACCAAGTCGGTGAGTTGCCCTTTCGCTTCAGTCACGGATATCTGCATTGGCGCCACTCTCCACGATCTCGTACCATATTTAGACTATTGAGCGGTCCATTTCAATGACTGTCGATAGGCGGTACAAGCCGCGCTGTCCGACTGATCCTTTTCCGACATCGCAATGATCCCTCGACGTCTCCTGCCGCGCGTCACTCGCGACGCGCGCTCATGAAGGAGATATCCAATGCAAACATCTCAGATACCGCCACGCTATCTTCGCACGGACGAGGCAGCCCGCTTTCTCGGGCTGTCGCCACGAACGCTGGAGAAGCATCGCACCTATGGCACCGGCCCGACCTACCGCAAGCTCGGAGGCCGGGTCGTCTATGCGCTTGCCGACCTGCAGCAATGGGCAGACCTAGGCATAGTTTGTTCAACGTCCGATCCGAACTGCGGAACCATCCGACCGGCGGCCGCGTAGTATCGGTCAGTTGATCGGAAAGCATAAATCGCGTGAGGAAGCTCGTGGGTGCACCGTCGAAAGCGGTGCGCCCACGGGCGACTATCTGGATTCCGTGTCGCTTCTTTCGTACCCTGTGTCCAGATCCTGGATAGCCACCAAAGCCCGGAGGATTGGCGATGGAAGCGCAAGTGATCGCCGACACCGCTCTACTGGCGCAGGCCTTCGCGCGCGGTTCGGCCATGAAACGCGATATGCTTCGCGTGGAAGGCGGGGTCTTGTCGCCGGACGAATTCGCATGTCGCGCTAGGCTCAAGGTCGCGGAACTCGATGAGGAGCCTCTGCTGTGGCTCGATATCGATGGTGAGCGCGTCTATCCCGCCTTCCAGATCGCCGGCGACGGACTGCTTCCCGGCATAGGCGCTGTAGTCGAGGCATTCGCGATCGAGGAGGCCTGGATGCGGGTCAACTTCATGTTGACCAGCGACGCACGCCTTGGCGGCAAACGTCCAGTCGATGCCCTGCGGGAAGGACGGATCAGCGAGGTCATCGAAGCGTCCCAGGCTTATGGCGAGCATGGTGCCGCTTAAGATCAAGCCGCGTTCACAAGCGGGGCACGATATCGGCCATAGCCGACCTTCACGAGCAGCCCCTCGGCGCACATCTTCGACAAATAGCAGCGCGGAATGCCGATCTCCGTGAGATCGCGCGTTCGGACCTCGCCACACTCGCACGCCAGCGCAACAGCGCGATCCCGAAGCGAGGGCGGCGGCCCACTCGCAAGGCGTAGTGCTTCTGCGCGGTCCCGGTCACGTTTTCGCATTTTCTGCGGCTGTGGCGTATCCAATCGTAGTGCTACGGCGAATTCGTAATTCGCATTTTCGTCGACCCCGGCGAGCCATTCCACATGCTGGATCGTGCGTCAGGCCTTGCCGACGAACAGCAGCGTTCCCGGCGTCAGCGTTTCCATCACCCGGTCGAGGTCGGATTTGGCGAAGGCGAAGCAGCCTTCGCTTCGTCCGAGCTTGCCGTGGGTGCGGACCATGTCCGGCCCGACATACCAGGCCGCGTGGATGACGATGGCGCGGGTTTCCGCATTGCTGTTGCTGGCGTCCAGCCCGATGAGCCGGCGCGAGCGGCCGTGGCGGCCGGTATAGGGATCGCCGGCCAGATACGCTCCTTCGGATGAGGCCAGCGACCCGGGTTCGTTGGAGAATCGTTCAACCCAGCCGCTATGCGCGGGGTCCGATCCGCGGCCGTGGGCGACGAGCAGCGGCACCGTCCGCCCGCCGATCCGGTCGACGAGGTGAAAGCGCGGCACGCGCGACGGGGCGGAAAAATCGGCCAGCGCGAAACGATCCCTGACGGCGAGGCGCGCGCCGTGCCGGTCCAGCGCAGCCTCCGCGCGGGCGAGCAGCGCTGCGGACGGCGACGGGGGTGCGCCCGGCAGCGCGGCGATCAGCTGCGAGGCGGCGCCGCCCAGCGCGACGCCCGCAGCGCCCTGCAATATCTGCCTTCGCGACAGGCTGGCGGTCATTTGGGCGCGTCCTCCCCGGCGATCACGGTCAGCTTCTTCCCCGTTGCGCCGCTTTGCAAGCTGTCCGTGGTGACGACCACGGTGGCGCCGGGGGCAAGGCTGGCCGCTAGCGCCTGGCGGAAATCCTCCGGCAGGCGCAGGCGGGCGCGCTCACGCGGGTCTATCTCCGCGCCCGCCGCATCGGGCTGGCCGGGCAGGCGCAGGCGCATCCAGTGGAAGCCGGCCGCATCGACCGCGCGCAGCGTGTAGGCGCTTGGCCCCGTCACCTCGCCGGAGATGGCGATGGGCGCCGAGCCGATGGTCACGCCGTTGCGCAGCACGATCATCCGCCGGTCCTGCGTGCTGATGACGATGGAGAGCGGGCCGCTCGGCGCGCGGTCCGGCCGCCACGTGGTGCGCCCGGCAAGATCGGGCGTGAGCGCCGGTTGTTGTTGCAGCACGGCCGGCTCCGGCGCGATGCGGGGCACGTCCGCCCGGTCCGTCACCACCACGGTCAGCCCGAGGCGAGTGACGCCGTAGAGCAGTTCGGCGAATTTGCGCGGCAGGCGGATGCAGCCGTGGGACGCCGGATAGCCCGGCAGGTTGCCCGCGTGCATGGCGATGCCGTCCCAGGTGAGCCGCTGCATGAAGGGCATGGGCGCGTTGTTGTAGAGGTTCGATTTATGATCGACCTTCTTTTGCAGGATGGTGAACACGCCGGTCGGCGTTTCATGCCCCGCCTTGCCCGTCGACGCGGTGGAGATGCCGATCAGCACGCCGTTGCGATAGACATAGGCGCGCTGCGTCTCGATGCTGACGATAACCAGCACCGGCCCTTCGGGCGCGACGTCCGGCGCCCAGAGATATTCGCCGGGCTTCAATTGCTGGACGCTGTCCGAAATGCTGCCCTGGGCGAGCGATTGGGCGAATGCGGGCGCGAGGCCGAGCAGCGCGAGGAACGGCGCGGCCGCCACCAGCGCGCGGCGCGACACGACCGGCGGGGCCGCCGCCGGGGCCGACACTGAAGGGCGCTTCACGGAAGGCGGGTCCAAGTCTGCGATTTGCAGCCGACCCGGCCGACGAGGCAGCCGCTGCCGGTGAGCGTGTTGACGTTGACCACCTTGATCGACCCGGAAAAGGTCTTGTTGATATCGGGCACGAACACCTTGCCGCGCCAGTTGCCGGCCTTGTCCTTGCGGAAATCGCGGAACAGTTGCAGCCCGACCAGTTCCTTTGTGTCGCCGCGCGCGGCATCGCTCTTGGCCTTGTCGCTGGCCCAGACCACGGTGCCGCACATGCTGGCCCCGCAATGGTGGGAGCGGACGTGGACGGTGCCCTTGGGGTTGCTCCAGACGCCCAGATAAGGGTCTTCCGCCGCCATTGCGGGCGCGGAGAGGCCGATGGCGAGCATGGCGGCGGCGCGGACGGCCAGTCGATCGATCATGGCGCAATTCCCCTCGAAAAAAGCTGAAGACCGGATCACGCCCGCCCCATCGCGGCCGGGCTGCCCCCATATTGGTGGCCCCGCGCCCATCCATCAAGGGATAGCTGCCGCCTTTCAGGCCCGGCGGGCTGTGGGGCGGCGGAGCGCCATCGGGCCATAGACGAGCAGGAACAGCAGGAAAGCGCCGCCCCACAGCGCGCCGGCAAGGTGGATGGCGGCCATATAATCGAAGGGCAGCAACGGCGCCGCGACCCGCAGCAGCGCGCCCGCATGGACGAGCAGATAGATGAGGACGGTGGCGCGGTCCGCCTCCAGCGGGCGGCCGGTGTGGCCGCGTGTGGCGCGCGTCATCACCGCCAGCGTCATCGACGCCATCGCCCCGGCCGCCAGCGCGTGCATGGCGCTGGATTGCGGAATGGCGGGCCAGAACCGGGATGCGCCGAGCAGCACCAGGCCGACGGGCAGCCACGCATAGGATGCGTGCAGGACGAAGACCAGTGGATCGCGGACCGCGCGCAGCCCCGCCCAGCGCGCCAGCCGTGCGGCGTGGAGCGCGCCTGCGGCGATCAGCAGCGCGCCGGTGCCGATGCCGTCCGGCGCAGCGACCCAGAAGAACAGCGCCAGGGCGGTCGCCGCGATCACCGCCAGATCGTAGCGGTTGGCCATCACCGGCAGACCGTGCTGCCGCCCCTGCCGCATCAGCCAGTTGCGGGTGAAGGCGGGGATGATACGCCCGCCGATGATCGCGATCAGCATCAGAACCAGCGCAAAGCCGGCGCGCATGCCCAGCGCGGGATCGGCAACCGCGCCCATTGCGGCGGCATGATCCAGCCCGCATGCCGCGGCGAACAGCAGCAGCACGATCAGGATCGGCCTGTTGCGGTTGCCGGAGGCGAAAATCTCTCGCGCGGCATAGGCCAGCGCCAGCAGCAGGAAGCCGACGTCCAGCGCCGCGCCCAGCAGCGGCGGCACCGTGCCGGAAAAGAGGATCGCCAGCCGCGCAGCGAGCCACAGGCCGACCGCGCCGGCAACCGGCCAGCCCGTCACCACCGGCCGCCCCGTCCAGTTGGGGATGGCGGCGCTGAGGAAACCCGCGATCACCGCGCCGAGATAGCCGAACAGCATTTCATGCTGGTGCCAGGCGAGCGGATCCATGGCGGTGGGGAGCGTCAGCGCGCCGGAGAGGGCGCATATCCACAGCAGGACGACGGCCAGCGCCCACAGCGCCCCGCCCGCGAACAGCAGGCGGAAACTGCCCTGCAGCCAGATGGGCGGGGCGGCGTCGCGCGCCTGCCCGGCGATGCCGGCGCTCATGCCCGTGCGCCCTTGCGCCACAGGCCGAGGATGACGACCTGCCAGGCGACGGCCACCGCGCCGACGATGAAGACGACATCGCCGAAGGTGCGGACCCAGCGCAGCGTCTCCAGAAAGCCCTGCTGGAGGAATGCGTCGCTGCGCGCATACCACATGCCGGTGGTGACGCTCGCTTCGAACTGGAACAGGCCCACGGGCAGCAGGCTGGTGAAGATCATCAGCACCAGCCCCGCGTTCAGCCCCCAGAATCCGGTTTTCATCAGCCTTTCGTTGAAGACGATTTCCGGCCGGATGTAGCGCAGCACCAGCAGGGTGAAGCCGAGCGCGAGGAAGCCATAGACGCCGAACAGCGCGGCATGGGCGTGCACCGCCGTGGTGTTCAACCCCTGCAGGTAGAACAGCGCGACGGGCGTGTTGATCATGAAACCGAAGACGCCGGCGCCCAGCATGTTCCAGAAAGCGACGGCGACGAAGCACATCAGCGGCCAGCGCACGGCGCGCATCCATGGCGCCCGATCCCTGAGGCTCCAATGCTCCCACGCTTCATAGCCGAGCACGATCAGCGGAACGACCTCAAGCGCGCTGAACGCCGCGCCCACCGCCATCACCGGCGTGGTGGTGCCGGAAAAATAGAGGTGGTGGAACGTGCCCGGCACGCCGCCGACCATGAACAGGGACGCCGAGGCAAGGCTGGCCGCCGTCGCGATGCGCCGCGACACCAGCCCCATGGACGCGAAGATGAACGCCAGCGCCGCCGTGGCGAACACTTCGAAAATGCCTTCCACCCAGAGATGGACGACCCACCAGCGCCAATATTCCATGATCGTGATGTGGGTGCGTTCGCCATAGAAAAGCCCGGAGCCGTAGAACAGGCCGATGGCGATGGTGGAGACGGTGAGCAGCGCCAGCAGGCTCTTGTCCCCCTGCTTGCCGCGCAGCGCGGGCAGCATGCCGCGCAGCATCAGCGCCAGCCAGAACAGCAGGCCGCCGAACAGCGCGATCTGCCAGACCCGGCCGAGATCGAGATATTCATAGCCCTGATGGCCGAACCAGAAGCTGAGTTTTGCCGGCAAGGCGTGGGACAGGGCCAGATAATTGCCGATGAACGAACCGGCGACGACCAGGATCAACGCCCAGAACAATATGTCCACGCCCAGTTTCTGATATTTGGGATCACCGCCATGGATGACCGGGGCGAGGAACAGGCCGGCGGCGAGGAAGGCGGTGGCGATCCACAGCACCGCGCTTTGCACATGCCAGGTCCGGGTGAGCGCGTAGGGGAACCATTGCGACACGTCGATGCCGTAAAAGCTCTGTCCTTCTATGGTGTAATGGGCGGTGAAGCCGCCGATGAACACCTGAAAGACGAACAGCGCCAGCACGACGAAGAGATATTTGCCGAGCGCCCTTTGCGATGGCGTGAGCGCCGCGAGGGTGAGCGGATCCCGGTCCGCCGCGACGGGCGGCGCATCGTCATGGCGGCGCAGGAACGACCAGCCCCAGATCAGCGCGCCGACGCCCGCGATGAGGATGACGACGCAGGCCAGCGACCAGAGGATGTTCTCCGCCGTCGGGTGATTGCCGATCAGCGGCTCGGGCGGCCAGTTGTTGGTATAGGTGGCGACAGTGCCGGGCCGTTCCGTCGATGCGGCCCATGCCGTCCAGAAGAAGAAATCCGCCAGCCTTGCGCGCGCCTGAGGATCAGGCAGCGTCCCTTCCTTCATGGCGTAATTGTCGCGCATCGCGCGGAGCGCGGGATCGGCCCCGTAGAGCCTTTCATAATGATCGGCGGTTTGCGCGATCGCGCGGGCGCGGCGATCCGACACCGTCACCACGCCAGTGGCGGGATCCAGCCCGTTGCGGCGATATTCTTCCTTGAGCCGGTAGGTGAGCGCCGATTTCTGCGCGCCGTCCAGCGTGTCGAAGGCGGCACCGTGCGTCTCGTGCGCCGCAAGGTCCAGCCAGGCCACCAGTTCGCGGTGCAGCCAGTCCGCCGACCAGTCCGGCGCCTGATAGGCGCCGTGGCCCCAGATCGACCCGAGCTGCATCCCGCCGGTGCTCTGCCACGCGGCCTGCCCGTCGAGAATGTCCGCGCGCGTCATCAGCGTCTCGCCGGATGCGGTGACGACCATGGCGGGAATGGGCGGCGCCTTGCGGTACACCTCAACGCCGGACACGCCCAATATGCTGAATGTGACCGCCAGAACGCCGATCAGCGTCCACCACAGAATCTTGTAGCTTCCCACGATGATCCCCCTGTCAGATGCGGTTAAACAGGTATTGAAAATATATTATATCAGACCGCAAAAGCATTCAAGTGAAATGCAGGGGTTGGACGCCGTTGGTGACAGCCTGTCTCATGCCCGGCGCGCGCCCGGCTGGCGGTCAGCGCAGATCGGTGAAGGTGGAGAGCGGCTCGCCCGCGTCGCACCGCGCCAGATTGCGGCGCAGGCCGGGCAGATAGGCGGCATAGAATTCGAGCAGCTTGCCGGACCCCGCCACCTGGGCGAAGCGCGCCTCCGCCAGCCGCCAGTTATCGCACGCCATCGCGCGGTCGCCGGCCTTGCGGGCGGTGGCGCCCAGCATCATCTCGTTAAAGGCCAGGCCGACGCCAAGCCCCTGCCCTTCACGCGCGGTGCGGGCCTTTTCCTGCGCGATGAGCGCCTGCTGGATGGCGATGGCCTCCGGGTAGCGGCCGATATTCGCTAGATGCTGGGACCAGCTGTCATCGGTGTTGCGGACCAGCACATAGACCGAATCGTCGCGGTCATCGATCACCCGCAGCCGCGCCATGGTGCGTTGCGCCGCCTCGATCATCCGCGCGGCGGCCGCGTTGTCGCCGTTGCGCGACGCCGCGCCGAACGCCAGATTGGCGCTCCACCCCATCATGTAGAGCAGGTCAGGATTGTTGATGTCCGCCGCTTCCAGCGCGGCAAGCTGGGCAAAGGCGCTTTCGAAGCTGGCCTGCCCATAGTCGCCGCTTTCCCGGATGTCGGACACCAGCCCGCGATAATAGGTGGCGAAGGCCCGCTCCACCGCCGCATCGGGAGAGCCGCGCATCGGTTCCGGCCATTCGGCGATATCCGCCTCCAGCCGCCGGGTCAACGCCTCCAGCCGGTCCGCGTCGAAGCGCAGATCGTAGAAATCCAGCTGGGCGTGGCGGATGACCCTGCGGGCCTGATGCCAGCCGGTATCGCGCCGCGCTTCCGGGACCGCGGCGAGCGTGCCGAGGGCGGAGCGCGCCAGCAGTTCGGCGGCCGCGACATCCTTGTCGGCCTGAAGCGCGATCATCGAGCGGTGGCCCCGTGCGGTGGCGAGGGCGGCGGCGATTTCCGGCGTGGCGCCGCGCGTGCCGCGCAGGGCGATCAGGCTCGCCTCGGCCCGCACCAGATTACGCCGGGCCTCGTCGAACAGGCCCAGATTGCGCTCCGCCGGGGTGCCCTGGATTTCAGCGAGGCGGATCAGGCCCAGCGCGGTTTCCATCCGCAGCGCATCGTCATCGCCGCGGGCCAGCGCCAGCCCGTCCAGATAGGTCTGCGCCTGCTGCGCCAGGCTGGCTCGCGCCGCCGTGTTGCCGGGCACGCGCTCCAGTCGGTCGTTCAGGTCGAACAGCAGATAATTGGCGAGCTGACGCACCTCATTGAACCGCTTCACCTCCGCCGCGCGCGCCTGCTCCGCCCGGACGTAGGACCAGCTGATCGCCGCCAGCGCCGCCAGCAGCAGCACCAGCGCCGCCACGCCCGCGATGACCCCGGCGCGGTGCCGCCGCACGAACTTGCCGGCGAGATAGCGCCGCCCGCCGCGCCGCGCGGTGACGGGATGGCCGGTGGAGAGGCGCGCGACATCCTCCGCAAGTGCGGCGGCGGTCTGGTATCGCTCAGTCGGGTCGGCCGCCGTCGCCTGCGCAATGATCGCATCGCGGTCCGCATCCGGCGCGGCGCCGTCCGCCGTCATCAGCTGAAGCAGCCTGCCGAGCGAATAGATATCGGAGAGCGTGGTCGCCGCCGCGCCGGCCATGCGCTCCGGCGCGGCGAAACCAGGGGTAAGGCTCAGGTCCGCCAGCGACCCGGGCGAAGTGACGGGCAGGCCGTCATGCGGCTCCTGCGGGCGGGCGATGCCGAAATCGATGAGCTTGGCCACACCCTGTGCCGTCACCAGCACGTTTGACGGCGTGATATCCCGGTGGACCACCAGATTCTGGTGGGCGAAGGCGACGGCGGAGCAAATGTCTATGAACAGTTTGAGCCGGGTCGCGATGTCCGGTCCATGATCCCGGATCCACCGGTCCAGCGGTACGCCATCCACCAGCTCCATGACGATATAGGGCTGTCCCTCCACCGTATCGCCGCCGTCGAACAGGCGGGCGATGAAGGGGTGCGACAGGCTGGCCAGCGTCTGCCGTTCGCGGCGGAAGCGATCGACCAGCGCATCCGTCAGCACGCCCGGGCGGATCAGCTTGATCGCGACGCTCAGGTCGAAATCGCCGCTGTCCCTTTCCCCGTGATAGACGGTGCCCATGCCGCCCTGGCCGATGACGCCGGTGATGCGATAGGCGCCGATCCGTTCCGGCACCGGCCCGTCATCGACATGGCGCGCGCCCAGCCCGGTCCTGAACCCGGTTTCGCCCGCGCCCGCGCGCAGCAGCGACAGCGCCCGGTCACGCACCGTCTCGTCGGGCGCATGGGAGACGATCCACGCTTCGCGTTCGTCCGGGGAGCGTTCCAGCGCGTCGTCCAGCAGCCGGAGCACCTGCCACTCGATCGACCCGCCGCCGGTCATGCCGCCTGCTCGTCCATGGCCTCGCGCAGCCAGAGCCGCGCCGTGTTCCACCGCCGCTTCACGGTGGATTCGGACAGGTCCAGCACCACCGCGATGTCGCTGATCTCCATGCCGCCGAAATAGCGCATCTCGACGATTTCGGCGCGTTCGGCATCGATGCTGGCGAGGCGGTCCAGCGCGTGGTTGAGATCCTCGACATCGACGTTGCGCGCCTCGGGGATGTTGGTCTGCAATTCGACGCGCTGGTGATCCCGCTTGTTGCGGCGCTTGGCGCGGATATGCTCGATCACCACCCGCCGCATCATCCGCGACGCGAGGGCGAGGAAGTGGGCGCGGTCCTGCCAGTCGATGCGTTCGAGGCCGACCAGCTTGACCACGCCTTCATTGACGAGATCGCCGATGGACAGGGAAATGCCCTGCTCGCCCCGCAGCATGGCGGCGGCGGCCTGGCGGAGATCGCCATAGAGCAGGTCGAACAGCCGGTCCCGCGCCGCCACGTCGCCGCTGCGCCATGCACATAGCAGCGCGCGCGCATTAACATCCGAATCCTGGCCCCTCATCGGCACAGCTATGCCCTATTCATCATGACAAACAAGCGTTTCGGCACAGTCCACTCCGCCCCGGAACGGCACAATTGAAAATAATTCAATGCCGATTGACCCGTCAGGATAATTTCCGACGCCTTTATCATTGGGAACTGCCCATGAAGGGCGATTATCCCAATGTATATACGGCACTGGGGAGGATGAGGACTTTCGCAGACGGCATAGGCATAACCTCCTGTATTAGAGGATGTTCGCCTGATATTGCCGTGTCATTCGATTTGACGAGCCGTGCCCCGCATCGGGCCGAACCTACCGGAATCGTGCGATATTCCCCATTTTTCCTGCCATGCCGATCGTCGGTTTCGGCCCTGTCGGCGGCGCGATGCGCCGTCCTGGCGGGCTGACCGCTATCACCGCCTGGCCGGTGAAGGACGGCGTCCGTTTAACGACCCGATGACGGGCGCCGTCCACGTCCAGATGACAAAAGCTTAATCTGCGCTCCAGCCTGCCGAGAGCCGGGACCGGCTATTCCTGTGTCATGCCCGAATGGTTCGGGCAGCCATGGGAGTAGACAGATGTTCCGTCCCCAGATCCTGATCGCAGCAGCCCTTGCCCTGGGCGCGGCCGGCCTCGCCGGCGCGGCCACCGCCAGCACGACAACCACCACCAGCACGACGAGCGCGAAGACCACGACCACGGCCGCCGCGCCCGCGCGCCAGCACGCCAAGGTCGCGGTGAAGGCGCACAAGACCCACAAGGTGACCAGGACGACGACGCACAAGCCGGGCTGAGCTCCCCGCCTTTCGCTTGACTCGTCTCCTGACTGCCGGCCACCCGCTTGCGCCCTCCTGGCGGGTGGCCGCCCTTTCCCCTTTCCAGACCAGCAAGGCCCGCCATGCACCGGCCGGTGTTCTACGATCCGAGCGGCGGCCGGAGCCGCTGGAGCCTGCGCCTGCTGGTCATGCTGCTCGCCGCCATCGCGGCTGCCGCGGCGCTGTTCGCCACCACCATCGTCAACGTGCCGGCGGGAAGCCCGCTCGCGCTCCGTTTCGAGCGCCCTGCCCCGCTGCCGCTGCGCGGGCAGATCGCCGGGGTTCGCCACCATATCGCCCACGGCATCCGCGCGCTCGGCAAATGGCTGCCGCGCGGCCCCGCCCACCCGGCGGGCGCGCGGCCGCTCACCGTGGGCTTCTATGTGCCGTGGGACGACGCCAGCCGGACCTCGCTGGCCGCGCACGCCGGCGTGCTCGACTGGGTCGCGCCGTCGCTGATCGGCATGACCGGCCCGGCCCATGCCCTCCACATCGTCGACGACCCCGGTTTCGACCATATCATCGCCGCAGCCGCGCGCCGGCCGAAGGTGCTGCCCGTGCTCCAGAACGCCGCCAACGGCGTGTGGGACAGCGCCGATACCGCCGCGATGCTCCACGACCCGGCGGCGCGGGCGCGGCTGATCGCGCAACTGGGCGCGCCGCTGGACCATGAACATGCGGCCGGCATCGTCTTCGATTTCGAGGCGCTGCCGCGATCCGCGATCAGCGACTATCTGCTGCTGCTCGGCGAAGCGCATCGAGCGCTGGCGGCGCGCGGGCTGATCGTCACGGTCACGGTTCCGGTCGGCGATGCGGACTGGCCGCTTGCCGCCTTCGCCCGCGTGGCCGACCGCATCTTCCTGATGGATTATGACGAGCATTGGCAAGGCGGCGGCGCCGGGCCGATCGCGTCCCAGCCCTGGTTCATAGACCGGCTACGCGAGGGCATAGCCCGCATCGGGCGCGACAGGCTGATCGTCGCCATCGCCAACTATGCCTATGACTGGCACGGCCATGATGCCGATGCGCTGTCCGTGGAGGAAGCATGGCTCGCCGCGCATGACAGCGGCGCGCCCGTAGCGTTCGACGCGGCCAGCGGCAATGCCGGCTTCGCCTACCGGCAGGGGGACGAGGTGCACAGCGTGTGGATGCTCGACGCGGCGTCCGCCTGGAATCAGCTTCGCGCGGTGCAGGCGCTGGGCGTGCCGGGCGTGGCGCTGTGGCGGCTGGGCAGCGAGGACCCCGGCATCTGGCCGGTGCTGGCCGGTTATCGGTCCGGCCTGCGCCCGGCCCTCACCGCCATCCGCCCGGTCGCCAATGTCGATGTCGAGGGATCGGGCGAGATATTGCGGATCACCGCCACGCCGCAGAACGGCGCGCGGCAGCTGCGCTACGACCGGACGGGGATGATCCGCGACGAACATTATCTGCGCCTGCCCACCCCTTATGTGGTGCGGCGGACCGGGGACCGGCCGAAGCTGGTCGCGCTCACATTCGACGACGGGCCGGACGCGACATGGACGCCGCGCATACTGAACATATTGGAGAGCGCGCATGTGCCCGCCACCTTCTTCGTCATCGGGGAGAACGCGCTGCAGCACCCCGGCCTGCTGCGCCGCATCGTCGATGACGGCAGCGAGATCGGCAATCACAGCACCACCCACCCCAATATGGCGGAAGCCTCCGCCGCCGATGTGCGGATCGAGCTGAACGCCACGCAGCGAATGATCGAAGCCTATACCGGCCACGCCACCCGGCTGTTTCGCGCGCCCTATTTCGGCGATGCGGAGCCGACCACGGCGGACGAGCTGGACCCCGCGCTGATCGCCCAGCAGCAGGGCTATACCGTGGTCGGCCTGCACGTCGACCCCGGCGACTGGAAGCGGCCGGGCGTGGACGCCATCGTCCGCGCGACGCTGGATCAGATCGCGGATGCGGGGCCGGAACGCTCCGCCAATGTCGTGCTGCTCCACGATGGCGGCGGCGACCGCGCCCAGACCGTCGCCGCGCTGCCCACCATCATCCGCAGCCTGCAGGCGCGCGGTTATCGCTTCGTGCCGGTCTCCACCCTTGCCGGATTGACCCCGGCGGCGGTGATGCCGCGCATCGGTGGCGGCGACCTGGCGGCGGTGCGGCTCGACGTGGCGATGTTCCGCCTGTTCGCCGCGCTCGGCTATGCGCTGAAATGGCTGTTCTTCGCGGCCATCGCGCTCGGTATGGGCCGCGCGGTGTTGATGGCGGCGCTGGCGGTGCGCGAAAGCAGGCGCGCGCCGATGCCGCCGGTTCCGATAGACCAGCCGCTCGTCTCCGTCATCATCCCCGCGTTCAACGAGGCGCGCGTCATCGAAAGCGCGGTGCGCCGCGTGCTCGCCAGCGCCTGGCCCGCCATCGAGCTGATCGTCGCCGACGACGGATCGCACGACCGGACCAGCGCCATCGTCGCAAGCCGGTTCGGCGGTGATCCGCGCGTGCGGCTGTTGACGCTGGCCAATGGCGGCAAGGCGGCGGCGCTCAACCGGGCGCTGGCCGTTGCCAATGGCGCGATCATTGTCGCGCTGGATGCCGACACCCAGTTCGAGCCGCAGACGATCTCCCGGCTGGCCCGCTGGTTCGCCGACCCCGATATCGGTGCGGTCGCCGGCAACGCGAAAGTGGGCAACCGGGTGAATCTGGTCACCCGCTGGCAGGCGGTGGAATATGTCACCGCCCAGAATGTCGAGCGCCGCGCGCTGGCGGCGTTCGACGCGATCACCGTCGTCCCCGGCGCGGTGGGGGCATGGCGGCGCGCGGCGCTGGACGATGTCGGCGGCTATCCCGAGGACACGCTGGCCGAGGATCAGGACCTGACCATCGCCATCCAGCGGGCGGGCTGGCGCGTGGCCTATGACGCCGACGCCGTGGCGTGGACGGAAGCGCCGGAAACGCTGCGCGCGCTGGGCCGGCAACGCTACCGCTGGGCGTTCGGCACGCTGCAATGCCTGTGGAAGCACCGCGCCATCCTGCGCACGCGCACGCCCGCCGGGCTGGCGCTGGTCGGCCTGCCGCAGGCGTGGCTGTTCCAGATCCTGTTCGCGGTCATCTCTCCGGTCATCGATCTCGCGCTGGTGCTGGCGATTGCCGGCACCGCCGTTGCCGTCCACCAGCATGGCTGGGCGCAGACCGAGAGCGACGTGCTGCGCATGGCGCTTTACTGGCTGGTGTTCACCGCCGTGGATGTTGCCTGCGGCTGGATCGCCTATCGGCTGGAGCCGCGCGAACGGCATTTCCCGGCGCTGCTGCTGGTCGCGCAGCGGATCGTCTATCGCCAGCTGATGTACGGCGTGGTGCTGCGCGCCGTCGCCGCCGCGATCGGCGGGCTATGGGTGGGCTGGGGCAAGCTGGAGCGCAGCGGGCGCGTGGAAGGCTCAGTCGAGGGGCAGGCCGATCGTCGCGACCAGGCCGGGGCGGTTGTCGCCTAGCTCAAGCGTGCCGCCGTGGAGATGCGCGACGGCGGCGACCAGCGTCAGCCCCAGCCCGGCGCCCGGCGTGCCGCGCGCCGCATCCAGCCGCCCGAAGCGCCTGAGCGCCGCGGCCCGTTCTTCCGGCGGGATGCCCGGCCCGTCATCCGCGACGCGGAGCAGCGCGCGATCCCCCTCCCGCGCCACGGACAGGGCGATGGCGCGGTCGCCATATTTGATCGCATTGTCGATCAGGTTGGCGACGGCGCGGGCCAACAGCTCGCGATGCGCCGAAACGGTGACCGGAAGCGCATCGACGCTGAGCGCGATGCCGCGATCTTCCGCCAGCGGGCCGTACATCTCCGCGAAATCGGCGATGAAGGGGGCAAGGGCGAGCGGGGCCATCCGATCCGCGCCGACCCGCGCCTCCGCCCGGCTGATCTCAAGCGCGGTGGAGAGCATGGCGAGCAGGCTGTCCGCCTCTCCCTCCACCTCCGCCAGCGCGGCGCGGGCGCGGGCATCCCCGGTATCGGCCAGCGCCCGGCCGATCACCGCGTGAAGCCGGGTGATGGGGGATCGCAGGTCGTGCGCCAGGCTGTCCGACATGATCCGCAACTCACCGACCAGCAGTTCGGTGCGTTCCGCCATCGCGTTCAGTTCCTGCCCCAGCGCGTCGAAGCCGTCGCCCGAGCCGTCCCGGTCCACCCGCGCGGCGAGATCACCGGCGCCGATCGCCCGTGCCGTGCGCGCGATCCGCCGTGTCCGGCCGCCGATCAGCCGGCCGATGACGAGCGCGCTCGCCACGGAGAGGATGAGCGCGATGGCGATGGTGCCGGCCAGCGCCGCCTCGAAGGCGCGGGTCAGCCGCGCATCGCCGGCCAGCACATGACCAACCACCAGCCGTGACCCGTCCGGCAGGCGGCGCGCGGTGAGGATGGCCGCTTCCGGCCCCGCCC